>CAYUXJ010000021.1:0-3574 GCA_964448845.1 uncultured Sediminibacterium sp. | reverse complement strand
AAGTACCGCTTTGTGATTGATCTGTCAACTTTATAGGTTATAGACTAATCGTATGTAATAGAAAACGGTCCGCCATGGCGGACCGTTTTTCTTAGCAGGTATGAAAAATCAGAAGAGTACGTTCATGTCTATCAGGTTGCCAATAGTATTGAATCGAACAGCATACCGGGTATTATTGGCATTAATCAATACCAGGTTACCTATACTTGCTCCATTGACAAACATAAGATCTGCTTTATTAAATACATAGTTGGGGAAAGTAGTCGACAATGTATTCAGAATCGTTGCTGACAGAGCAGATTTTTCCATATCCTCCAGTTGACAACTGCCTCCACATAAACCCATGTGTTTAACTGGTTCCAGGCTGCTGTTGAATACGTGTGCGTAACCGCCATTGTTTTTAGACAGCACTATATAAGCATCTTCCTTGGTTTTAAAAGCTTTTAAGAGAGAGTCCTCGGAATAGTTGGCGGTAAGGTAATTCTTTATTTCATCTGGTAAGAGTGCCAGATCGATGTTATCTCTGTTGGCACCATCGCGCTCATCAAAGAGTCCACCGGGATGCCAGCCATTGTTGTCAAGGTCGTCTTTCTCTCTTTGTTCCAATACTTTTTTGAAGGTTCCGTCAACACTGAACTCAAGCGCTACTGGTTTATTGTTAAAACGCAAGATAGAGATGTAAGCATTCATATTACCTGCTGCGTCAGACACGATAAATGCCATCAACGGTGTGTGATTCTCATACAAATCAGTTTGGTAGTCATGAACTACCTGGGGTAGGAAAGTAAGAGGGATTGGTTCACGCAGCAGATCTCTGTCACAGTCGTATACAACATAAACAGAGTCCGTTGCAGATCCTCCCGAACCAGTAATCGAAACGGGGATGGCAGTAAATGCCGGTGTTTTCGGTGCCCCATCACCGATGTTTGGATTGGGCATACTTCCTGTGAATTCTTTTTGACAGGAACTCAGAACAATCAGCGATGCCATCATGGCGATGCTGGTCTGGATTAGGTTGTTGATTTGGTTTTTCATGGTTTGGATTTTAAAAATGAAGAAAAGAGATGAGTCGGGGAGATGCATCGGCTATCTTTTTTCAAACTGTTTCAGAAGCGGCTATCAGTTTGAAAGTCGATTGTAGGCCGAACACATTTGTCGCCAACCAATCATTTTGGATATGGATTTTTTATTGGTTTTAATTGGGGGCACGTTGGCCCTATATATAGATACTGGAAAAAGAAACGCGCTGTCAAAAAATTGTTAAAAGCTATTTTAAAACGAACTCTTTTTTAGCTCGCCTCGATGCCTGCTTCATTGAAATGTGTTGGAGCCTGGGTCATGGGCATCGGGTTTTTATACTAAAGGGTTCCGCAATTGATTATGACAAGTTCTATAATAAAAAACGGTCCGCCATAGCGGACCGTTTTTCTTCACCCCAATCACAAACATTAATGTATTACTTTCTTTGCCAGGAAATTCCCATTGGCATCAAAGGCAACAGCGTAGCGGGTATTATTGGCATTGATCAATACCAGGTATCCCATCACAGTGCCATTTACTTTCAGCACGTCTGCTTTATTGAAAACATAGTTCGGGAAAGTACTTGATAAAAAGTTCAGTACAGCAGCGGGCAGAGCAGACTGTGCTATGTTCACCAACTCGCCATCGCGGGCAGGCAGTGCAAGGCGTTTTTCAAAACCTCCATTCTTATTGAATAAGGTAGCGTAGGCGCCATTGTTCTTTGAGATAACCAGGAAGGCGCCTTCTTTCGTTTTGAAAGCTTTCACCAAGGTATCTCCCGGATAATTAGCCACCATGTAAGCCTTGATGCTTTGTGGCAGACTACTCAGCGCAAGGGTATCTTTACATTTACCATCGCGATCTTCAAACAGACCCCCGGCATGCCAGCCATTTCCATTCAGGTCTCCTTTTTCTCTTTGCTCCAGCACTTTCTTAAAAGTGCCATCTGCTTTGAATTCAAGTGCTACGGGCTTGTCATTGAAGCGAATAATGGCGATATAAGCTTTTACTGTGCCTGAGGAATCTTTTACAACAAATGCTTTCAGCGGCGAGAACCCTGCATAGTTGGCTGTCAGGTAGCTTTGAATATTGCCAGGCAGCATATTGAATGCAATTGAATCACGTTTCTGATTTTTTTCGCATTTGTGTACAACATAGATTGAATCAGACGAAGAGCTGCTGGATGATCCTGAACTATTCAGGGCTACAGCGATGGTTGAACCGGAAGTGGTTGCGTTTCCATTGTCGGGTGTTGGCAGATTTCCGGAGAGATCTTTTTGGCAGGATGCCAGTACGATTACAGTTGCCAAGAGAGCAATACTATAGCGTGTCATGGATTGAATTTGCTTTTGCATGATTTTGATTTTTAAAAAGTTGAAAAAAAGAATTGTGTCAGCAGTCGAATACACAATCAGTTTTCAACCGACAAAACAAAATGAACAGCTTTACGGTGCGGAATGGTTTACTGGTAAGAAATTGTTTATTTCCAACTGAAGTAACATATGCTTTGGTTTGTGTGGTTGGTGGAAAGACAGGTAGAAACTTGTCATCATTTGTTGCCGCAACCGATTTGGCGGGCAGTTTGGGCAAAGGCAGCCAATTGAGGTCTGTTTTATGGGCTTCCTGTATACGTACCGTTTGGATAACTGCAGGCTGCTCTTTTTTGGTTAGTGCAGGCACAGACTTCTTTGTGCCGGTCGGTACCAGCACCAATAAAAGTTGTATGAATCCGAGGAACGATGACATAATGAATAGCTTCCTTTTTCCGGCCGTTTAGGCCATGTATATATATAGATACCGGAAGAAGTCCGCCTGTTACCAATAAAATGTTAAGGATGAAGCTGTTAAGAAAATAATAAGGACAAAGACATTCAATGCTAGTCCAGCTAACAATCTTTTATTTTCTTTTAATTAAATTACTTATTACATGAATTTGTAAAAAATTGATAATTAGCTAATATATATTTCTATTTGTTTTTATTCATTGTCTGCCTCTATTTGAAAGCTATAAAATAATAATATATAGTTAGTTAATTTAAAATAGATTAAATGATTAATGTCGCTTGAAATGCTTGCTGGCGGTGCATTTTGCCGGACAGGGTCAGTTGGATACCTGTTTTGTTTAATTTTTTCGATTCTTCTGAATCTTATTGTTGAAAATTTAGCATTTTCTAAACTTTTACTTAAATTGTATGTTCTTATAAGGCCGTTGAAATAGGTAGTGCGCGGTTTTTATAATGATTGCTTTAACCAAACCCCACATATATGAATCTACTACTTGATGCGACTTTCAAAGCCATCCCACAAGACAACTATGTTGCCTTTACTTTCTTCGTAGGCACTATGGCCATGATGGCGGCCGCTGCCTTCTTCTTCATGGAAGTGAATAACACCAGTAAAGAGTGGCGGACATCCGTTCTGGTTTCCGGCCTCATCACTTTTATTGCTGCTATTCACTATTATTACATGCGTGGATACAACCTGGAAACAGGCGAATCTCCCGTATTCTTCCGTTATGTTGACTGGATGCTGACTGTACCTCTGATGTGTGTTG
>CAYUXJ010000020.1:0-39194 GCA_964448845.1 uncultured Sediminibacterium sp. | reverse complement strand
GCTTGATAATGAGATCGGGTTACTTGCAGTGCTCCGAAGCATCTCGCGAGGGGCTTACCCAAAGGCCCCACGGCTTCGCCGTTACGGGCTTTTTTTTGGCTGCTAGGGCAAGCAAGCTAGCCCCGCGCCAAACAAAAAAGCCCTCAACACTTCGTGTTGGGGCCTTTGTGCCCGAGATCGGAGTCGAACCGATACATCCTTGCGGACGGCAGATTTTGAGTCTGCTGCGTCTACCAATTCCGCCACCCGGGCAGGGGAGGACAAAAATAAGGAATCAAGAGGGTATGTCCAAACAACCCAACTTTAAATTCAGGCAAATTATTCTGCCTGTCCCAACAATCGTTGTAGGTATTTCTGCCGGTAGTAGTATTCCTTTATCGGCAACATCGCTTCCGGGGAAACAACACCCGGCTGATAAGCTTCCAAAACCGGCTTAATATCTTCATACAATTCCCTTTTTTTATCTATGATTTGTGCTGTTACCTCTGCCCGCTCCTCAGCTGAATTCGCTTCCTGTAACGCCTCGTTCAATTCCATCATCTCCATCAAAAAAATGGGTGATAAAGCATATTTCTCTTCCGCACTCATGCCCGTTTCCAACTCTAGCAAATACGCCATCGTCTTTCCTGCATCCGATAACACATTGTAGGCAGCATGCACCTCCTTTAATCTTTCCTCCGCCTGCTCCCGTGCCACTTCCCCCTGCTGCACAAAAAAATCAGGATGAAAACGTCGGCTTAACTCATAATACTTCCGCTTTACCATCGCCTGATCGGGAAAAAATCCCTGCTCCAAATCGAATAATTGAAAATAGTTCATTGTTTTATCTCCTCCTTCCATCACCGCTTTTGGCTAACTTCGTGCTGCAAATCTACTACAATGCCTCGTATCGGACTGATCCGCGAAGGAAAAATACCGGCCGACAACCGTGTCGCACTGACTCCCAGCCAAGCCCAATACCTGCAACAACAGTACCCCCAGGTAACCATCGTTGTTGAACCTTCTCCCGACCGCTGCTTCACTGATGATGAATACCGCCGTGCCGGTCTCACCCTCTCTTCCGACCTGAGTGACTGCAATATTTTGCTCGGCATCAAAGAAATACCCGTTTCCCAGCTGATTCCTGACAAAACCTACCTATTCTTCTCTCATACCAAAAAAGAACAACCCTATAACCGGTTACTGATGCAGGCAATGGTGCAAAAGAAGATTACCCTCATCGACTACGAATGCCTCGTACACCCCGACGGCCAACGTCTCATTGGCTTTGGCTTTTTCGCCGGCATCGTAGGCGCACATAACGGCATCATGGCCTATGGTAAAAGAACCGGATTGTTCGACCTCGGACGTGTTTCCGATATCAAGGACTACCGGGAATTGATTCATACTTATTTCGGACTTAAACTTCCACCCCTGAAAGTCGCTGTCACAGGTAGCGGTAGGGTAGCACATGGGATACTCGAAATCATGAACCTAATGGATATTCAGGAAGTTGAACCCGATGAATTTCTGCACCAATCATTTTCCTACCCTGTTTATGTGCACCTGAAAGGAGCCGATCTCTATCGCCATCGTAAAGAAAGTAACTACCGTCGTCAACATTTTCATGAACACGCCGAAGAATACGATTGCCGCTTCGAACCCTTCACAGCTGCAGCCGATATCCTGATGAATGGCATTTATTGGGATGAAACCATCCCTCGACTTTTTTCTATGGAGACAATGCGACAGCCCGCATTCCGCATGTTCACCATTGCCGATATTACCGATGATAAAAACGGCAGCGTACCCTGCAACCTGGGCGACGCTACATCAGAAGATCCTGTTTATGGTGTCGATCGTTTATCAGGTAATAAAACTGCACCCTACCTATCCAATAGCATCGATGTGATGGCAGTGGGTAATCTCCCCAATGAACTGCCCCGCGATGCCAGCCGTTACTTCGGAGAACAGTTGATGAAATATGTAATGGGTGACCTGATCGGTAGTAGCTCCGATACCCTCCAAAGAGCTACTATTCTGCAACAAGGTCAACTCACCAGCGACTATCAATACCTACAGGAATATGCCTATGGGTCAATTGGCTGAAATGCCAGGTAGAAACTACCTAATAATTGTTGGAATTCTAAGGTATAAATACCTGATTGGCGGATTCGTAACTGTTCTGTTGGTAACGCTGTTCCCTCTCTTCCCAGCCACAAACAACTGCGGAAGGCCGTTGCCTTCCCCTCATTGAATACCTCCAGTCGCTGCAGACATTTCCATCCCTTCGCAGCAGCCAGCCCTAACAAATCACTGACCCGATGTGTAGGTAACACAACCCCCCATTGTCCTTCCTCCCTCAACAATTCCCCCAACACCTCCACCAACTCATATAGCTTTAAACGCCGGCTATGCAAGGCATCATTCCTTCGCTCATCTTCCGAAGTTAAATCATGCTCATAGAAAGGGGGATTACTAATGATGTAATCATACCGTTGCTCCTTTCGAAACTCCCTGATATCTCCCTGCCATACGGATAACCGTTCATTCCAGGGGGATATTCGAAAATTACTTTGCGCCTGTGCAGCTGCCCCCGAATCAATTTCTACCGCATCCACCTGCAAAACTGTTTCTTGCGCTATCATCAAAGAGAGTAGACCGGTACCTGTTCCCACATCCAGCAGTCGCCCTTTTTTTTCTGCCAGTAAACGAGCAAT
Organism: uncultured Sediminibacterium sp.; assembly: GCA_964448845.1. Classification (GTDB taxonomy): domain Bacteria; phylum Bacteroidota; class Bacteroidia; order Chitinophagales; family Chitinophagaceae; genus Sediminibacterium. Next base: position 36,495 of record CAYUXJ010000020.1, on the reverse strand, counting down.
CCAGGCACCAAATATGCAGGCATCCGTTGTTACCTTCATCGCCGCCTGTGCCTGCTCTACCCTGAATTGCTGAAACTGAAAATAATCGTTGGGCATGCCCTCAAATTTAATTATTGTATCAGTTCCCCTTTCTTTTTGAGCGTTGTCAAGGCACTCAGCAAATGCGCCAGATTCTCCCGGGTATTAAAGGCCTGAATCGAATAACGGAGGTAGACATCTTCCCCCTGTCGCATAAGAGGTACTTCAATTTTATATTCCTGGTACAAACATCTTTGTAAAGCCTCCGGCTGAGTAGTTCGTATGGGTACACTTACCATCTGCCCAATCCATTGGTCATTTAAAGGACTAATCGGTGTGGTGCCCAGACAGTCGTAAAACGCAGGCGCATAGTGCAACACCATTTGATGACATTCCTTTCGTACCTCGTTCCAGTTGTATTGATGCATAAATTCAATGCAGGCAGGTACCGTTAAAAAGGCAGAAAAATCTCGGGTACCAATCATCTGATTGTAATCGAGAAATGTGGAGTGTGATGGCTTGATAGCCTCATACCCCCAACTCACCACCAATGGTTCGCTGAGCATTTCCTGTCTGCCTTTTTTGGCATATAAAAAACTACATCCCTTGGGTGCCATCATCCATTTGTGGCAGGCACCGGTATAAAAATCAGGATCTAAATGTTGAATAGATAAGGCTACATGGCCAGGCGCATGGGCCCCATCTACTATGGTGATTAGTCCGAGCGCCCTCGCCCGCTCAACGATTTTTTCTATCGGAAAAATTAATCCGGTTGCACTGGTAATGTGGCTGATGAAGACAGCTTTTGTTCGGGGCGTTAATCCGGCAAAGAAAGCATCAACAAATGCATCAGCCGTAGTCACCGGTAGGGGAATATGTTGTCGCTTGTAAATAGCTCCTGCCTTCTTGCAATACAGTCCCCAAATTCGATCACAGGCACCATACTCTATGTCGGTGGTTAATATTTCATCCCCGGGTTGGAGCAGTAAATTCTTGGCGATGAGGTTTACGGCAAATGAGGGATTGGTGACATATAACAGATCATCTTTATCAGGAATATCCAAGTACTTCGCTAATTGTTCGCGGCTGTCGGCCAGAAAGCCAACGCCATCAAATGCGATCATTTGTACCGGCTCCCATTCGAGTTGGCGCTGCCAGTGGAGGTAATTTTCAAAAATCGGAATGGGGCAGGCGCCGAAAGAGCCGAAATTCAGAAAATGAATATCGGGATTGAGCAAAAACAAAGACTTATAATCGTGCATACGATTTCTTTTAAGGAAGTTACGTAAATATCTCTGTTATCATCTGTTTGCGACAGGCAAAAAAAAGCTGCCCATCATTGGGGCAGCTGATCAACATGTATGGTACAGAAATTATTCTGCCGTTAATACTGCTCCCAGGTATTCTTTGTTCAGGCGGGCAATGTTGGCAATCGATATCTCTTTAGGACAAGCAGCTTCGCAAGCTCCTGTATTGGTGCAAGCACCAAATCCTTCTTTGTCCATCTGCGCCACCATATTCACCACACGTGAACTCCTTTCAGGGTTACCTTGTGGTAATAAGGCCAGATGTGATACTTTGGCACTGAGGAATAGCATGGCACTGCTGTTTTTACAGGCAGCTACACAGGCACCACAACCAATACACATAGCAGCGGCAAAAGCAGTATCAGCATGGTCTTTGGGAACGGGGAGGGCATTGCCATCTACCGCATTACCCGTGTTCACACTGATATATCCACCTGCCTGAATGATGCGATCAAAAGCACTTCTGTCTACCATCAGATCTTTGATAACAGGGAATGAATTCGCGCGCCAGGGTTCAACTACAATGGTATCGCCATCCTGAAAAGCACGCATGTGCAGCTGACAGGTGGTATTGGCCGACCAGGGTCCGTGGGGTTTACCATTGATATACATGGAGCAGGCACCGCAGATACCTTCGCGACAATCATGGTCGAAAGTGATGGGGTCTTCACCATCGCGGATGAGTTGCTCATTCAGCACATCAAACATTTCCAGAAAACTCATTTCAGAGGAGATGTTCTCCACCCGATATAATTTGAAAGCACCAGGAGTTTTAGTGTTCGGTTGTCTCCAGACTTTCAGGTTTAAGTTCATGTGATAGTGTTCCATATTTCTCGCTGATTCCACAGGGAATCATTTTAAGTGTTCAATAGGGTAGGCCTGTTATTTATAGTTACGCTGTGTTGGCTTAATCACATCATATACCAGCGACTCTTTGTGTAGTTGCCAGTTGTGTTCCTCTTTGTATTCCCAGGCAGCTACATACATGTAGTTGGCATCATCGCGGAGTGCCTCTCCATCCGGTGTTTGGTATTCTACGCGGAAGTGACCACCACAACTTTCATTTCTGTTTAAGGCATCAATGCACATCAATTCACCTAACTCAATGAAATCAGCTACACGGTTGGCTTTATCCAATTCAGGATTCATGCCATTTACAACACCCGGTATTTTTACATCGCTCCAGAACTCTTTCTTCAATGCCTGCACATCAGCAATGGCTTGTTTCAGTCCTTCTTCTGATCTGGCCATACCACATTGGTTCCAGATGATTTTTCCCAACCGCTTATGGAAGCTTTCCACGGTTTGTTTTCCCTGTATGCTCATGAGGATATTGATTCTATCCTGTACTTTCTTTTCAGCTGCTTCAAACGCGGGGTGATCGGTAGCAACCGGCTTATTATAGATTTCATCCGCCAGGTTATTGCCCAGGGTATAAGGAACCACAAAGTAACCATCTGCCAGTCCCTGCATCAGTGCAGAAGCACCCAAACGGTTGGCGCCATGATCAGAAAAATTCGCTTCACCCAGTGCATACAAACCGGGAATGCTAGTTTGCAGTTCATAGTCCACCCACAATCCACCCATGGTATAGTGCACGGCCGGGTAGATGCGCATGGGCACTTCATAAGGATTCTCACCCGTAATTTTTTCGTACATGTCGAAGAGGTTACCATACTTTTCTTTCACCACTTCTTTTCCGCGGGCTACAATCTCATCTTGGGCAACATTGCTTCTGCCTTCTTTGCTGATCTCCATTTTTCCATAGCGCACGATGGCATCTGCGAAGTCAAGATATACAGCTTGCTTGCTGGTTCCTACGCCATAACCTTCATCACATCTTTCTTTCGCTGCGCGGGAAGCCACATCACGTGGAACGAGGTTGCCGAAAGCAGGATATCTTCTTTCGAGGTAATAATCTCTTTCGTTTTCAGGAATATCAGTGGGCTTGCGGGTATCATTTTTTTGTGCGGGCACCCAGATACGACCATCATTCCTCAGCGATTCTGACATCAGGGTCAGTTTACTCTGGTGGTCGCCACTAACGGGTATGCAGGTGGGGTGTATTTGTGTAAAGCAGGGGTTGGCAAAATAAGCGCCGTTGCGGTGAGCCTTCCAGGCAGCTGTTACATTACTACCCATGGCATTTGTGGAGAGGTAGAATACGTTGCCATAACCACCTGTACAAAGCAATACGGCATGGGCAAAATGACGCTCCAATTCCCCGGTTACTAAGTTGCGGGCAATTATGCCGCGTGCCTTACCATCGATGATAACCAGTTCAAGCATTTCATGGCGGCTGTGCATTTTCACTGTGCCGAGCGCCACTTGTCTTTCCAGCGCTTGATACGCACCAATCAGCAATTGTTGACCGGTTTGTCCGGCAGCATAGAAGGTTCTTTGTACCTGCGTTCCACCAAATGATCGGTTACTGAGCAGTCCACCATATTCGCGGGCGAAGGGTACGCCTTGTGCGACACACTGGTCGATGATGTTACCACTCACTTCTGCCAGACGGTGTACGTTGGCTTCGCGCGCTCTGTAGTCACCACCTTTGATGGTATCATAAAAGAGACGGAAAATACTGTCTCCGTCATTCTGATAATTTTTGGCCGCATTGATACCACCCTGTGCTGCGATAGAGTGGGCACGGCGAGGAGAGTCCTGAAAGCAGAATGCTTTTACCTGATAGCCCAGTTCACCCAGGGAGGCAGCAGCAGAGGCGCCGGCGAGTCCGGTACCCACCACAATCACTTCCAGCTTTCGTTTATTGGAAGGATTTACCAGCTTGCAATGACCTTTGTAATCTGTCCACTTTTCCGCGAGCGGTCCAGCCGGAATTTTAGCATCTATCATAACGGTATCGGTTTGTAGGAGTAGTTGGGAAATGATTTTTTGGAACTTGGTTTTAATTAATCCAGCCCAGGTACATGCTAATGGGCATCAGGGCAAAAATCAATGAGATAAAGATGGAAAAACCCAGACCTGCAGAAGACAGCAACTGGTGGTATCTTTTATTATGTACGCCAATTGTCTTGAAGGCACTCTGGAACCCATGTGCCAGGTGATAACCCAGGGCGATGCAGCTTACAACATATACAATCACCACCCAGGCCTCGCGGAAGGTATCTTGCATCAAGGCATAAAGATTATGTACTTCAACTCCATTGGCGAGTATGGCTTGCTCCGGGATGCCGGTGATGCGGGACGGAACCCAGAAATGTTTCCAGTGCAAAATGAAGAACATCAGCAAGATGGTACCCAGGATGGCCATACTGCGGCTGTACCATTTACTACCCTTGCTATAATTTACTGCATAGTCAATAGTACGTTTGCGACGGTTCTCCAGTGTCAGCAAATATCCCTGAATGATGTGCAGGAAAATTCCTGCGAAAAGTCCTACCTCCAGAATGCGGGGTACTACATTGCTTCCCATGAAATGGGCTGCCTTATTGAACATAGCTCCACCATCATTGGCCCAGATGCAGGCGTTGAGGCCGGCATGCACCACCAAAAACAAGATCAAAAAAACACCGGTCAAACCCATAACCAGTTTCTTGCCAACGGAAGAGGTAAACGCTTTTTTAAAATCCATGACTTTCCTTATTTACTATTGCGGGCAAAAATACTACAGGAACAGTTGCCGTGATGTATTCTGCTTTTTTCTTTTTCCACTTTATCACATTTTTTTATAATTCTTTAACCCTGTGTAGCAGTTAGCCCTCCCATTCATAGGGGACTTAAACAGCATTTTTGCCGTTTACATAATTTTTCTGCCGCTCCCGGCCGGCTATCTTATTTTTGTGCCATCATGAAGTTGCTGACCATCTTATCTACTAGTCTGAGTCTCGCCCTAAAAGAGCTTTGGGCCAATAAACTGCGCACCTTTCTTTCTCTATTCGGTATTACCATTGGTATTTTCTGCATCATCGGAGTTTTGGCAACTGTTGATAGCCTGGAGCATAAGGTGCAGAGCGACTTGAAATCTATTGGTAACAATACCATCTACGTAGATAAGTGGAGTTATTCCGGTGGTCCCGACTATCCCTGGTGGAAGTATATGAACCGGCCGGCTATGAAGTATGAGGAAATGAAATTCATTCAGGAGCGCAGCCAGTTATATGGTGCCGCCTCTTTTGTCGTGAATAGATCAATTTCGGCCGATTATAAAGACAATATATTGAGTAACCTCAATCTGTTTGGTGTTTCGGAAGATTTCAATAAGATTCAAACCATTGACATCATTGAAGGTCGGTATCTTTCTGCGGCAGATTTTGAGCGGGGTTCTCCTATAGCAGTTATTGGTTATGAAGTGGCAGTTGAACTCTATGGATCGCCGGAAAAGGCAGTTGGTAAATTGATTGGATATAGCGGCAGAAAACTACAGGTGGAGGGTGTTATCAAAAAGCAGGGGCAAAGTATGGTAGGTGGCATGGATTTCGATCATTCAGTTATCACTCCTTACCGCTATTTTGCGAGTATGTATAATCCTGATAATAACGATCCGAATATTATGGTGCAGGCCAGCAAGGGAATTGCTACGGCAGCTCTGCAAGATGAATTGGTAGGCATTATGCGGCAAGTACGCCGGCTGAGTCCAAAACAGGAAGATAATTTTACCTGCAATGACGTTGCCATCTTTGCCGATCAGATATCCAGCTTCTTTGGTCAGGTATCAATGGGTGGTTGGGCCATAGCTATATTGAGCCTGATAGTGGGTGCCTTTGGAGTAGCCAATATCATGTTTGTAACCGTTAGAGAACGTACCAGCCAGATCGGACTGAAGAAAGCCCTGGGAGCGAAAAAACATACCATACTGACTGAGTTCTTATTGGAGAGCGCTTTCCTCTGCATCATTGGTGGACTCATAGGTCTGGGATTGGTATGGTTACTCACCCTCATACTCGGCACCTTCCTGCCTTTCCCCATTTTCATTGCTCCGAATATTATCATGCTGGCACTTGGTATCTGCATCGTATTGGGTATTGTCTCCGGCATCATCCCCGCTTCAATTGCTGCAAAGATGGATCCGGTTGTTGCCATCCGCACAAAATAATAGCTGCTGCAACTGTTGTACCTTCGTGCCTGAATCGGCTTCATCATGTCTGTTACTATCTTGGCCATTGAATCTTCCTGCGACGAAACAGCAGCCGCCATTGCACAGGATGGACGTATTCTTTCTAACTTCATTGCCAACCAAACAATACATGAACAATATGGCGGCGTCGTGCCTGAACTAGCCAGCAGGGCACACTTGCAAAATATTGTTCCCGTTGTTCACCAGGCCCTGCAACAAGCGTACCCCGATCTGTCGCCCCGCACTGCATTACAACAAATAGATGCCATCGCCTTCACTTCTGCACCCGGACTGATTGGCAGCTTGCTGGTAGGCGCACAATTTGCTAAATCACTCGCACTGGCATTACAAAAGCCACTCTTATCAGTTCACCACATGCAGGCACATGTATTGGCGAACCTATTAAGCGATCAGCCGCCGGCTTTCCCCTTCCTCTGCCTCACCGTTAGTGGGGGTCACACCCAGTTGGTAGTAGCAAAAGCCCCCTTGGAACTGGAGATCATCGGTGAGACCATAGATGATGCTGCCGGTGAAGCTTTTGACAAAATTGCTAAACTGCTCGGACTACCATATCCGGGTGGTCCCCTGATAGATCAATATGCACAAAAAGGTAATCCGCTGGCTTTTAGCTTTGCCCAGCCCAGGGTACCCGGTCTCGATTTTTCATTTAGTGGATTGAAAACCTCTGTGCTGTATTTCCTGCAAAAGCAATCACCGGGGTTTATTGAGCAACACCTGGCAGACCTTTGTGCATCGGTGCAACATACCATTGTAACCATGCTCATGCGCAACCTGCAAAAAGCCGTGGAGCAAACGGGTGTAAAAGAAGTTTGTATGGCAGGGGGCGTGAGTGCAAACAGTGGTCTTCGCAAAGCCTTGCAAACAAAGGGCGCAGAGCTTGGCTGGCGTACACACATTCCGGCTTTTGCTTATTGCACGGATAATGCCGCCATGATTGCTATTACCGGTTACTACCAATACCTCGCCAGACAATTTGTTTCACTAGAGACCCCCGTAAAAGCTGTTAGCAGCTGGGAACCTGCACCACCGGGTCAGGAATAGATCTTCCATTTTTCCACATTGATTTTTTCGGAAGGGTTCATCATGTAAGTAAGCAGACTATTGTTTTTAAGTATCTCTACCACCCTAAAGCCCCGATAGGGGGTGCCCCAATTACCGCCGACATGTGCATCGAACATATAGGGAATGGCCGACTCCTTTTTGATGCCATCCTGGTCGTGTTCGTGACCGTGAAAAACCGCCCGAATGTTAGGATATTTGCGCACCAGTTCGAAAAAGGCCGGCGTATCAACAGAATTCTTTGTCCACGGGGCCTGTGGAATATGCAGGAACAGAAAAATATGTTTGGCTTTTGCAGCCTTATCCAGTTGTTGCTTCAGCCAGTCCAGGTTAGGGGAGAGATAGGCACCCTTCTCATTACTGGTATCTGCCAGTATAAGAACAGATTGCTGGAGTTGAACGCTGTGGTTGAGTGGATAACCGAACGTGTCTATCCATAATTTGCTTCCCACCTGATCATGGTTCCCCCGCGTCACGAACCAGTCCATACTGAGCTGCATAAATTCATTCTTGATTTGTGTTAGGAAGGATGGATCATCATGAATCAGGTCACCATTAAAAACGCAGAAGGAGAGTGGAAAATCACTGTGAAATCGGTTGAGCTGCCGGAGCATGGTTTGGGTCATCTCGCGGTAGGCCGTATTGGGTTGTCCGTAATGGATATCGGAGGCTACGGCAAAGCGCATTACGACATCATCTTGCAAATCAGCTACATCTTGTCCGGTCAGGTGTTGCAGCGGGGCACCCCAAATGGCCAGGGTGGCCAGCGAAACCTGCTGAATGAACCTGCGCCGGGAGTTGTTTGAATCGGTTTTTTTAGAATACATAGGTATTTGTTGGATATTGGATGGGTGAAGTTAGCAACTTTTTCCAATTCGGGTTATTTCCTGAATGGAAGTGAATTAACCCCTTGAATTCAGTGGCTATGCCGTACTTTTGCCGCGAAATCAGCGGACAGTTATGATCAGTGTTAAAAATGTTACCCTGGCCTTTGGTAAGCGCGTCTTATTTGATGAGGTCAACATCAATTTTGTCAAGGGCAATTGCTATGGTGTTATTGGTGCCAATGGTGCCGGAAAATCTACTTTTCTCAAGATCCTGAGTGGGGAAATTGAACCCAATAAAGGAACGGTTGAGATCTCTCCGGGCGAGCGCATGGCTGTGCTGAAGCAGAATCATTTTGAGTTCGATGAAGTGACTGTTTTAAATACAGTACTAGTGGGGCACCAGCGCCTTTGGAAAGTGATGCATGAGAAAGATGCTATCTATGCAAAAGAAGATTTTACAGAGGAAGATGGCATGAAGGCGGGAGAACTGGAGGCGGAATTTGGGGAAATGGGCGGGTATGAAGCAGAAAGCAATGCCGGAAGTCTTCTGAGTAGTCTCGGAGTTGCTGAATCTCTTCACCAGAGTTTATTAAAAGACATCCCCTCTAACTTTAAGGTGCGGGTTTTGCTGGCGCAGGCTTTGTTTGGTAATCCAGACATCCTGTTGTTGGATGAGCCGACCAATGGACTTGATATCGAAACCATCGGGTGGCTGGAGAATTTTCTTGCCGACTATGAAAACATTGTGTTGGTGGTGAGCCACGACCGTCACTTCCTCGATACGGTTTGTACCCATGTGGCAGATGTTGACAGAAGCAAAATCAAAGTATTTACCGGTAACTATTCTTTCTGGTATGAGTCTTCCCAATTGATCAGTCGACAGATCAGTGATAAGAATAAAAAGAATGAGGAAAAGCGGAAGGAACTGTTGGATTTTATTGCCCGGTTCTCTGCCAATGCTTCCAAGAGTAAACAGGCAACATCACGCAAGAAAGCCCTCGAGAAACTGGTGATTGAAGACATTCAGCCATCCAACCGAAAATATCCCGGCATAATTTTTCAGCCCTTGCGGGAAGTAGGCAACCAGATCTTGAATGTAGAGCAGCTGAGTAAGCGCACCAGCGATAGGGTACTTTTTGATAAGGTTACTTTCAGTATCAATAAGGGGGATAAAATTGCTTTCCTGAGCCGCGATCCGCTGGCAGTTACTCAATTCTTTGAAATCATTAATGGATTGGCCAATGCCGATGCCGGCAAATTTGAGTGGGGAACAACCATCACCAAAGCATATCTGCCGCTCGAGAACCAGGAATTTTTTCAGGAGCCGTTGAGTTTGATGGACTGGCTCCGTCAATATGTACCATCTCACGTGAGTGATGCCGATGAGCCATTTATTCGTGGCTTTTTGGGCAAGATGTTGTTCAGTGGTGATGATGTGCAGAAGAAAACCAATGTGCTGAGTGGGGGAGAGAAGGTACGCTGTATGATCAGCCGGATGATGTTACAGAATCCTAATCTGGTTATGCTCGACCAGCCGACCAATCACCTCGATCTGGAGAGTATCCAGAGTTTCAACGAAGGGTGCCAGACATTCCCCGGGGTTGTTTTAATCACTTCTCACGACCATACTTTCATTCAAACTGTTGCCAACCGTATCATAGAGCTTACGCCCAAGGGCATCATCGATCGCCTCACCAACTTTGATGAATACATGGAAGACAAGCGGGTGCAGGAGATCAGGATGGAGTATTACAGCTGATCCAGTTGAATTAGTTATGTTCAACCTGTACAAAAAGGAGATGTTCAAATCTTGCTGTCTTTGAGTCCTTGACATGCTATACATTTGAAAGGATTAATCTCTATCCCATGCTGACCCCTGAAAACTACCTGGAAGTTCATTATATCCGTCGCAGCAACTGGCTGCGGGCAGCCGTTTTGGGTGCCAACGACGGCATCATTTCCATTGCAAGTCTGGCCATTGGGGTTGCTTCCGCGGGTACAACCCGCGAACCTATTCTGCTGGCTACCATAGCAGGTCTTGTGGCAGGTGCCCTCTCCATGGCAGCCGGAGAGTACGTTTCCGTCAGTTCCCAAACCGATATCGAAACCGCTGATATCGAAAGAGAAAAAAAAGAATTAGCAGATGACCCGACAGCCGAGGAAAGTATTTTGGCACAGATCTACGAAAAAAGAGGACTCGCCCCTGCTACAGCAAAACAAGTGGCAAGAGAACTTACCCAGGCCGATGCCCTCGGCACCCATATACGAGATGAATTGGGCATCAATGAAGTCAGCCAGGCCAAACCCATTCAGGCCGCATTGGCATCCGGTGGTGCTTTTACTGCCGGCGGTTTGCTGCCCCTCGCGGTGACGCTGCTGGCACCCGTTGTAGGAATGGAATATTACCTGTACGGGTTTACTATTCTTGCCCTAGTGCTGCTGGGTATCCTGTCTGCCAAAACCGGCGGTTCTTCTATTCCCAAAGCCATCCTGCGAATCGTGATCTGGGGTTCCATTGCGATGGGACTATCAGCCGGGGTAGGCTACTTGTTTGGGGCAACCGTTTAGTGTCTCAACTGCCGACGGTAGTAAACACCACCCGTAAAAAACGGGTATCTTTGAACTCCACAAGCTGGAAATGTCAATAATTGGGTGGCAGGAGAATGATTTTCAACAAAATCAAGTAAACAGCACTTTTATTTCCTGAAATTTCCTTACCTTTGCCCTCCGAAAAATTCGGAATAAAAAACAAGTGTCATGGCCAGAGTATGTCAGGTAACCGGAAAAAAGCCCATCAGTGGTAATTCGGTTTCCCATTCTAACATCAAAACCAAGCGCCGCTTCCTGCCAAACCTGCAGAAAAAGCGTTTATATTTCGCCGAGGAAGATCGCTGGGTAACCCTTAAATTGTCTGCCGATGCCCTCAGAACCATCAATAAAAAGGGCCTCGCTACCGTTATCAAGGATATGCGGGCAGAAGGCACCAAAATCTAATTAACCCCTCAATCTACATCAGCATGGCAAAGAAAGGAAACAGGGTTCAGGTGATTCTGGAATGTACCGAGCACAAAACAACCGGCCTCCCCGGCACGAGTCGCTACATTACCACCAAGAACAAAAAGAATACACCTGAGCGCATCGAACTCAAGAAGTATAACCCCACATTGAAAAAAGTTACTGTTCATAAGGAAATCAAATAACCATGGCAAAAGCAGCTAAAACGGCGATCAAAACCAAAGACCAGAAGGCAGCAGCCGAAGCAAAAAACTGGACAAAAGTGATTAAGTCTGTAAGAAGTCCTAAATCTGGCGCCTATACCTTCAAGGAAGCCATCGTACACAAAGACAAAATCAAAGATTTCCTGGCTGAGAAATAATCGCAGGAGTCATTTATCTTTTTGCAAAAGCTTTCCTTACACATGGAAGGCTTTTGATGTTTTATAACCACCTCACTTCATCTAACTGCCCATGAGCTTTTTCGGTAAACTCTTCGGAAAAAAAGAAAAAGAAACCCTGAACCAGGGTCTGCAGGCCACCCGCGAGGGCTTCCTCGCCCGCATTGGCAAAGTACTACTGGGAAAAGGAAAAGTAGATGAGGAAGTATTGAACCGCCTGGAAGAAGCCCTGATCACTGCAGACGTAGGGGTCGATACTACCCTCGCCATCATGGAGGAAGTGGAAAAACGTGTTCGCCGCGATAAATACACCGATACAAACGAACTAAATCAAATTCTCCAGGAATCTATAAGCTCTATGCTCGTAGATACCCCCGGCCAGGCAGCTCCCGGCTACACCCTGCCTGACGACAAAAAACCCTATGTATTACTAGTAGTAGGTGTGAACGGTGTAGGAAAAACAACCACCATTGGCAAACTATCACATCAATATAAACAAGCAGGCTACCAGGTTTTGCTGGGCGCCGCCGATACCTTCCGCGCAGCCGCTGTTGATCAACTCACCATCTGGAGCGAAAGGGTTGGCGTTCCCATCGTGAAACAACCTACCGGTGCCGACCCCAGCGCCGTGGCCTATGATGCCGTAGCCAGCGGCCTTGCAAAAAAATCAGACCTTGTCATCATTGATACTGCCGGCCGCTTGCACAATAAGCAACACCTGATGGATGAGCTGACAAAAATAAAACGCTCCATTGGCAAAGTAATTCCCGGTGCCCCCCACGATGTATTACTGGTACTCGATGGCTCTACCGGACAAAATGCATTGGAGCAGGCTCGACAGTTTACTGCCGCCACCCAGGTTACTGCTTTGGCCATCACCAAACTCGATGGCACAGCCCGCGGTGGCGTAGTTCTCGCCATCTCACATCAATTTAAAATTCCGGTGAAATACATCGGGGTAGGTGAGAAAATCGAAGACCTGCTGCCTTTTGATAAGCAGGCATTTGTACAAAGTCTTTTCTCGTTGAATGAGCAGGCGGAATAAGTATCAACGCAACACATAGCGGATACCAATACCTCCCCAGCCCCCTTCAAAATACTGATATCCGATAACATTGAATGACGGCTGCCAGTCAAGACTGATATTCAATGGAGCATTCCTGACCTTGTAATCCAATCCAATGATGCCATCTACACCAATGGCAATACCCGATTCCCGGGTAGGATACTTGTTTTTCCAATTATCACTCCAGATACCCCAGTGGGCGCCGCCCCCAATGAACCAATTCAATCCCGGCACTTCCGGTGTAAGTGGAAAATATTTTTCATAGAGGCCGGTAAGGCGGAATCCTGCGGAAGACATATACAACAGGGCTTCCGCCTTGGAGGCCTTATCCCATTTCCATTTATAGGAAATGGCACCGGGGAATATTTTTAATCCCAGAGAACGTTCATATTCATGGTCCGAAGTTGTACTCGAACCGATTGATGTCTGCGCCCGCAAGCTCCCAGACAGTAATAAGGTGAATAAAACAATCCATACCTGTTTCATAGTGTCGGGTTTGATTATTACCAGCAAAATAAATAAATAGCAGCGGAAAGGAATCGTTAATTTCTCCTACCCGATTTGCTTTGTATATTTGGTGTGTCATGCACAACTTTCAACAACTCGTTAAAGAATTCGGAGATTTTTTCGCAGTACGTCATTTTCCTGCATCTCCAGCAACCTTATACGAACCGGGTGAATACTTCCTATCCTGGGGTGGCAAACGCATTCGTCCTGTTCTGTGCCTGATGGGACAAGAACTTTTTAGCGATATCACCGACGATGCCTGGCAAGCCGCCACCGCCATCGAGCTGTTTCATAATTTCACCCTCATCCATGATGATATGATGGATGCAGCAGCCCTGCGCAGGGGCAATGAGACTGTTCACATGAAATACGGCACCAATACTGCCTTATTGGCCGGAGATGTGATGCTGATTCAGGCGTATGATCACCTCAGCCGGGTACACACTCGCCAATTGCCTGCATTGCTCACCCTTTTCAATCGTACCGCCCGCGAGGTATGTGAAGGCCAGCAACTGGACATTGATTTTGAACGTTCCAATGAGGTGCAACTCGATGCCTATATACACATGATTACCCTCAAAACATCTGTGCTGCTGGCAGCCAGTCTGCAAATGGGCGCTATCCTGGGTGGAGCCAGTGAGGGGAACTGTGAACATCTTTATGCTTTTGGAAAAAACCTCGGCATTGCCTTTCAAATTCAGGATGATTACCTCGATGCCTTTGGCGACCCGGAAAAATTTGGTAAGGAAGTAGGAGGTGATATCCGCCAAAATAAAAAAACCTTCCTGCTGCTGCATGCTTTGGAAGTGGCCAGTCCCACACAAAAGAGGGAATTAATCGAACTCATGCAGCAGAATCCTTCCGATAAAGTAGGCCGCGTGCTTGATATATTCCGCTCCTGCGGAGTAGAGGATTGGGCCAATGAATTGAAAGAAAAATATTGGCAGTTATCGCTACAGCACCTGGAATCAATTGCGGTGCTCTCCAATCGTAAACTGCCCCTGCTGGAACTGGCACGTTACCTGCTGCAGCGGGAGCATTGACAGCGGGTACAAATAATTCATTAACTTTCCATCTCACCCCACACTGCCAGACAGTACAGTAAAGTTATATGCTATGTTATCTTCATTGTTTAGAAAAAAATCCATCGAAAAAATGCAAGCCGATGCGGCTGCCGGATTCTCGGACGCGCATGGTCCTTCCCTGAAAAAGGAATTGGGCGTACGTGACCTTACATTCATGGGCATTGCTGCCGTGATTGGTGCCGGCATTTTTTCTACCATTGGCTCTGCAGCATACAGCGGCGGACCCGGTATTGTCTTCTTGTTTTTTATAACGGCTGTTACCTGTGGCTTCAGTGCTCTCTGCTATGCCGAATTTGCCAGTCGCATACCCGTGGCAGGCAGTGCTTATACGTATGCCTATGTTTCATTTGGTGAACTCATTGCCTGGATCATTGGCTGGGCGTTGATTTTGGAGTATGCCATTGGCAACATCGTGGTGGCCATCAGCTGGAGCGGCTACTTTAATAACCTCCTGGAAGGATTTCATATTCACCTGCCACCCTGGCTGGCTACCAATGCTACGGCCGCTCGCGAAGGATTTGAAGAAGCGTCACGCGCCCTGGCCGCAGGAACACCCCTGGATACATTAAGTAAAAATGTTCGCATGGGTTATGAAGCCATGAACCAGGCGCCTGTCATTGCCGGCTGGAAATGTATTCTAAATATTCCTGCTTTCATGATTGTGGCAGTTATTACTTTTCTTGCCTATCTGGGCATACAGGAAAGTAAAAAGGGAACCAATGCAATGGTGATCTTTAAGATTGCAGTCATCGTTCTGGTCATCGTGATCGGCTTCTTCTATGTGGATGCCAGCAATTGGGACCCCTTTCTGCCGAATGGTATCACCGGTGTATTGTCGGGCGTCTCCTCTGTTTTTTTTGCTTACATCGGTTTTGACGCCATCTCTACCACTGCTGAAGAATGTAAGAATCCCCAACGTGATCTGCCGCGTGGTATGATCTATTCATTGTTGATCTGCACTGTGCTGTACGTGCTCATCGCCCTCGTACTGACCGGCATGGTGTCTTATAAGCAACTGAAAGTAGATGATCCCCTGGCCTTTGTTTTCGATCAACTCAAATTGTATAAGATAGGATACCTCATCTCTGTCAGTGCCGTGGTCGCAACCACCAGTGTATTGCTGGTTTTTCAGCTGGGACAACCTCGAATTTGGATGAGCATGAGTCGCGACGGATTGCTGCCGAAGAAATTTGCTACCGTACATAAAAAATTTCAGACACCCTCATTTGCTACCATTGTTACCGGCATACTGGTAGGCATACCCGCCATGTTTGTATCGAGTGGCACGATGACTGATTTGACCAGCATCGGAACACTGTTTGCTTTTGTTCTGGTGTGTTTTGGGGTACTCGCCTTGCCTCGTTCTACCGGTAGCGGTGGGCGAAGTATTTTTCGATTACCCTACATCAACGGACAGCTCATTTTGCCGCTTTTAGTGGCCATCCTGCTCTTCTTCATGCGTGACCGTATCGTGGGTGCGGTAAAGAATTTAAGCAATGAAGGGTATCAGGAAATGCTCTTTCTGGTATTCGTTGTGCTGGCCATACTTGCAGCAGTCAGAACCTTTCTGAAAAAATATTCACTGATACCCGTGCTGGGCGGACTATCCTGTCTATATCTGATGATAGAGATACCTGCCATTAGCTGGACCTGGTTCTTTATTTGGATGGGTATTGGTTTGACCATTTATTTTCTCTATGGTCGCAGACACAGCCGATTGCAAGGGGAGAAACAATAGCGATTGCTGTCGTAACTTTGTGCCATGAAGTACCAGCCCGGTGATGAGATTCTTGTTCTGCTCAGCAATGAGACGGGTAAAGTAATTGAAATTATCAACGATCAAATGGTGATGATTGAGGTGCGTGGCGTGAAATTCCCTGCCTACATGGATCAGATTGATTTTCCCTACTTCAAGCGCTTCACCGAAAAAAAACTGGTAAAGGAAAAAGCGCCCCCGAAAGTTTATATCGATCAGGTTCCTAAAGAAAAGCCTATTCCCAATCGTCTTCCTTCTGCAGAAGGTATGTGGTTGAGTGCCTGGCCCCGTTTCGTTTTTGATGAATTCGATGATGAAATGGTCGATAACTTGAAAATTTTCCTCGTTAACAAAACACCGCATCGTTTTACCTTTCAATACAAGCAGCTTGCACAGGGACAAGATGATTTTATATTGCAAAGTGAGATCGGGCCTTTTCAAGACTTCTACCTGCACGATATCCCGTTTGAGCGGGTCAACGATGCACCGTCTTTTTGGATTGACTTTGCCTTGCAGCCGCCGGATAAAAAGCGTGCTCCACACTATGAAGTACAATTAAAGTGGAAGCCTAAAAGCATTTTCAAGAAGATGGAAGAACTCAAGGAACAAAATCAGCCGGCAGCCCTTTTTCCTTTGTTCGATACGTATCCTGCCTTTGTTCCCGAACCCTATACCGACCTGGGGCCTTTACAACGCAAGGGCTATAAAGTATACGATGCGAGTCGCATCAGAGAAAATCTTCCTCCTGCCAGGTCTGTGATTGATTTGCACATTGAGAAAATTACCGATCGTTGGCGTGATATGTCAACCGATGAAATTTTACATCTTCAGTTGAGTGAGTTAGACCATTGGGTAGATATTGCGATAGCCCATCGACTCGACTCTATGGTGATCATTCATGGGGTTGGAGCGGGGGTTTTGCGACAGGCAGTACATGAAAGACTGAATCACCGCAAGGAGATCAAATCGATAGTACACCAATATGAACCTGCATATGGTGATGGAGCCAGCCGGGTGTATTTCCGCTACTGATCCGGCCATTTGTAGGCTTTTTCGTACCTTTGTACAGCTATATTCCCGAGCCATCGTTCCGCCTTTGGCGGAAAGGAAAGTCCGGACAGCACAGAGCAACCTACCGGTGAAGAGCCGGCTTTCGCCCCGCGCGAAAAGAGATAGTGCCACAGAAAATAACTACCCAACACGTCTGCCGTTGGCGGGCGGAGAGGGAAAAGGTGAAAAAGTGAGGTAAAAGCTCACTATGCCAACGGGTAACCATTGGCATGGGTAAACCTTAGGTGCTGTAATGCCATGTATAGGATCGCCTGAAGACTGCTCGTCTGAGATCCAGGGTAGGCAGCAAGATCACTCCAGTAATGTAGTGACCAGATAAATGATGGTTTAGAAACAGAATCCGGCTTACGAGGAAACTAGCTTTACCCCTGCAGATCAGTTAGCAATAACTACTGCAGGGGTTTTTATTTGTATATTTGCACCCTATGACACAAGAGCAACTTAAAGTTTTAAGGGACCGCGTTCTCGTCCTGAGGAGGTTTCTTTGACGTCGATAACCGCAACTACAAATTAGATACCGACCGACAGCTTTCACTCTCACCCGGATTCTGGGATGACAATGCCCGCGCTACTTCCGTAATGAAGGAGATTCAGGTCAATGAATACTGGCTGAAACTCTACCGCCAGGTAGATTCGGCAGTCGAAGACTTTGCCGTACTATTTGATTTCTGGAAAGAAGGAGCTGCCACCGAAGAAGAAGTGAAGACAGCTTTTGCACAAGCACAGCTAGTAGTAGAAGAGGCTGAACTAAAGAGCACCCTCAATAAACCGGAGGACGAATTACCTGCCATTTTGCAAATCAATGCAGGTGCAGGTGGAACGGAAAGCCAGGATTGGGCGGAGATGTTATTACGTATGTACCGGATGTATGGCGAGAAGCAAGGCTGGCGTGTAACAGAACTGGATTATCAGGAAGGAGAGGGAGCAGGCATTAAAACAGCCACCCTGCAATTTGATGGGGATTTTTCGTATGGTTATTTAAAAGCAGAAAGCGGCGTACACCGATTGGTGCGAATTTCTCCCTTTGATAGCAATGCCCGCAGACATACTTCCTTCGCATCGGTTTTTGTTTATCCCCTCATTGATGATACCATTGAAATTCAAGTGAATCCTGCTGACCTGGAATGGGCATTCTTCCGAAGTGGTGGTAGTGGCGGACAAAACGTAAACAAAGTAGAAACGGCAGTCCGGCTGAAACACATACCGAGTGGTTTCATTGTGGAGTGTCAGCAGGCACGTACGCAGGGTGAAAACCGCGAACTGGCAATGAAGATGTTGAAGAGTCGTCTCTATGAGGAAGAATTACGCAAGCGCCAGGAAGTGTTGAATGCCACCAACGCAGGCAAGAAAAAAATTGAGTGGGGAAGTCAGATACGCAGCTATGTTTTCCATCCCTATAAAATGATTAAAGATCATCGCACGGATTATGAAGTAGGGAATGTTGGCCCGGTAATGGACGGCGAACTGGAAGGCTTTATCAAAGCCTTTCTTATGCTGGAAAAAGAAGCGTCAGCTTAACATTAGAGGTATTGGTACCAGCGCTTGTTCACGTCCCAATTTTCCATTTCACGTGCTACATCTGAGAGGAAAGAGGCACCCATGCTGCCATCAATGATACGATGGTCATAGCTGAGTGATAAGTACATCATATGACGAACAGCTATCACATCACCTTCGGCTGTTTCCATGACCGCTGCGCGTTTCTTGATAGCGCCTGCTGCCAAAATTGCTACCTGTGGCTGATTGATGATGGGGGTGCCCATCAGGCTGCCGAATACGCCAACATTGGTAAAGGTGAATGTGCCACCGGTAGTATCATCCGGTTTAAGTTGGTTGGTGCGGGCAGCATCTGATAATTGATTGACTGCTTTGCTTAAACCAACAACGTTCATCTGATCTGCCCCTTTGATGACAGGCACAATCAGATTGCCAGAAGGTAGAGCAGTGGCCATACCTATGTTGATGTCCTTCCGTAAAATAATTTGCTCACCATTGATCGAACTATTGATGAGGGGGTAACGCTTCATCACATTTACAATGCACTCAATGAAGAGCGGTGTAAAAGTGAGACGGGTGCCTTCTCTTTTTTCAAATTCATCTTTCATTCGCTGACGCCAGAATACCATATTGGTAACATCGGCTTCAGTAAAACTGGTTACATGCGGACTTGTTTGCACACTGTTCACCATATGCTTGGCAATCAGTTTGCGCATGCGGTCCATCTCCATAATTTCCGTAGCGCCGGAAACAATCACTTTGGCGGGATCCGACCATTTGCCATCTTTGGTGGGAACAGTTTGTATGGGTGCTGTAGGTAGTTGCTTCGCGGCTGTTTCCAGCGTAGCTGCCTGAATAACAGGAGGAGCAATAACTTCCTCCGGTACACGCACAACCGCAGTGGGGGGTAACTGTACAGCGATCAGATCGGCAGTAGGAGGTTCCACCGACTCGGCTGCTTTTGTTTCTTCCATAGCAGGTTCAGCAGCCAATGTTGCATCCTCGGCAACATCACTCCATACATCCGCCAGGGGTGCAGACAGGCTTTCCACAGGTGTGGGAAGGGGAGCGGCTACAGGTGCTGCAACGGGTATAGTGATTTTTCCAGCTTTCTTATCTGCTACATACTGTAAAATATCTTTCTTCGTCACGCGGAATTCGAGGCCGGTTCCCGGAATCTGTTCCAGTTCACTCATCGAAATGCCTTCCCGCTGTGCGATATTTAATACGAGCGGAGAATAAAACCGATTTACCCCCGTTTTGCCGGCAGGTTTTTCTTCCACCACTACCGGTGAAGGTACATAGGGTACTTCCGGTGCAGCAGGTACAGTTGCTGCAACTATTTCTTTCACCGGTTCAGGTGTAGGCGCAGGAGGGGGTGGTTCGGGTGCTGTTTCTACTACAGCCGCGGAAGATGAACTAATAGAGATAACAGTTGCTTTTTCATCGCCGCCGGTTTCAATGCGGGCAATCACGGCACCTATGGGAACAACATCATTCGCGGCATATAATAACTCAGCCATCGTTCCGGCAACAGTAGAGGGAACCTCACTGTCTACCTTATCTGTAGCAATATCGAGAACAGTCTCATCCAGTGATACTTTATCACCCACCTGTTTGTGCCATTTCAGGATGGTGGCTTCCATGATGCTTTCGCCCAACTTGGGCATTATGAGATCAACAAGCGCCATAGTTAGTTTGCAATCGGTGGTTTAATTATGATCGTATTGTTATTGACTGCTATCCATTTTATGGATGATACAAGCCGAATAAGGAGATACGATGCTATAAAAATCAATAACTTATAGTTACAAATTTCCCTAATTCAAACCCAAATGTAAACGTAATTCATCGAAGGATATTCACTTGTTGTCCACAATAGCTTCATGAAGCAATCGCAAGGTATGTGCAGCGGTGAGTTCGATGTTCCTTTTTCGGTCAAAACGGAACCGCATTTCCTGGCTTTTTACCCCCCTGGCAGTGGCCACTGCCATCCATACCAGTCCGACCGGCTTTTCAGCCGTAGCCCCATCCGGACCCATGATACCGCTCACAGCAATGGCATAGTCTGCCTCCATGAGCAGTCTGGCAGCCGCTGCCATTTGTTCTACAGTGGAGGCACTCACAGCGCCATGTTCCTGTAGGCTCGATTCAGTCACCCCCAGCAGTTTGGTTTTGATCTGGTTATCATAGCAAATGATAGAACCTTTATAATAAGCCGAAGAACCGGCATGGGAAGTGAGCAGGTGGGCAATATAGCCACCGGTACAACTTTCTGCCGTTGTGACGGTGGCATTATTTTTCTTTAGTAGTTGACCGACGGCTTTTTCGAGTGGAATATCTTCATCGGTGATTAAGTAATTGGCAACTCTTTCTTTGAGTAAATTGAAATGATGAAATATATCTTTCTCCAATGTTTCTTTTTCGGTTCCCCAACCACTTAGTCGCAGTCGAACCATGCCATAATTTGGTAAATAAGCCAGTTTGATGTGAGCAGGTAAACTGTTTTCAATATCAGCAATCATTTCAGCCAGAAATGATTCACCGACGCCGGCAGTTAATAAAGTGCGGTGTAAAATCACCCCGGTATCGAAATGATCCTGCAGTAAAGGCAGCACCTTTTCTTTCATCAGCCATTTCATTTCATGCGGTACGCCCGGGAGTGAAACATACCAAACTTCGTCTTTCTTGAAAAGCATACCAGGCGCAGTTCCCCGCTCATTCAGTAAAACGGTACATACATCCGGCACATCCGCCTGGCGGATATTTCGTTCGATCATCGGACGCTTAAGTACCTGCTGAAAAATCATTTCTATATGTCGGAGGGTGGGCTCGTGCGTCACCAGCTGCCCACCAAAATATTCGCACAAAACCGGTTTGGTAATATCATCGGCTGTCGGACCCAATCCGCCCGTGAGAATCACGATAGAGGCACGTTTACTTTCCGCATCAAGGGCTGCACGAATGTCTCCTGACTGATCACCTACAGCTATGCGGTGTTTGAGCAGAATTCCAATTTGATTTAATTCACCGGCTATCCAGGCACTGTTGGTATCAATAACCTGTCCGATCAATAATTCATCGCCAATAGTAATGATGGAGGCAAAAACTTTTTCCGGCATGCTGAAGTACGTTAATTTTAACGCAAGGTAACTTCATTTATGAAAAGATGTGCGCTACTGTTGGTCCTTTTGTTCATATCGTCAGCCATCGCTGCACAAACGCTGCAGGAGCGGCTGAAGCGGGCTACGTCAGATTTGTTGGCTGACCCACAAATGCGATATGGCATGCTGGGCTGGCTGGTAATAGATGCCGATACCGGTGATACACTCGTAAGTTGGAATCCACATACCGGATTACCCCCCGCCAGTTGCCTGAAAATTATTACCAGCGCAACAGCATTTGAATTGCTTGGACCCTCCTTTCGGTTTTCAACTGCTTTTCTTACCGACGGGGAAGTCAAAGCGGGTGTATTAAACGGTAATCTGTTCATAGAGGGAGCCGGTGACCCAGCGCTGGGCAGCCAACGATTTATTTCTACCCGACCAGATCAACAATTATCTCAGTGGATGTCGGCACTGCAAGCATCCGGCATTCAACGCATTCGCGGACAAATTTTGCCTTTGAATAATAATTGGTCGGGTATACCTACGCCCGGAGGTTATACCTGGAATGATATCGGGAATTATTATGGTGCCGGCAGCGAGTACCTGAACTGGCGAGAAAATCAGTATGATTTAATCTTGCGCTCCGGCGCACGAATAGGTGATCGGATAGCAGTAGTGACCGCAAAACCATTTCCTGTGGGTGTCGAATTTAAGGTTGAAGCCACGGCAGCTGAAAAGGGAACGGGTGACCGGGCGAATATTTATCTCGCTCCCAGAAGTAAACAGGCATTTGTGGATGGAACCATACCAAGAGATGAAGATAGATTCATTATTTCCGGCTCGCTGCCCGACCCTCCTTTGCAACTGACACAGGAGATGACAAAAACGTTTCGTGCACAAGGACTTCCGATTGAGGAGCAGCGACTACAAGACTCAGCTCATTCCGACCTACAGCCATTGATGTATCATTATTCTCCTTCATTTGATAGTCTGAACTATTGGTTCATGAAGAAAAGTGTGAACTTATATGGGGAAGCGTTTATACGTGCCATTGCCAAACAACAGGGCGGCAGCGGTTCTCTCGATGAGGGCCTCAATAAGGTTCGTGCATATTGGAAAGACCGCGGCATCGCATTGGGATCGCTGCGGATGCTGGATGGGAGCGGATTATCACCACAAAACCGGGTGACCGCCGGTGCCCTAGTCAGGGTATTACAATATGCCAGCCAGCAATGGTGGTTTAATGAGTATCTGCAGGCCTTCCCCCGTTATAACAATATGACATTGAAAAGCGGAACCATCGGGGGTGTTAAATCATTTGCGGGGTACCATACCACATCCGAAGGAAAAAATGTAATTTTAGCTATCCTCATTAATAATTACGAAGGCTCGGCTGGTACAATAGTTACTAAAATGTTCACCTTGCTCGACGAATTAAATAAGTAATTTTTTCATCCATTTAATATTTGTATGTCACAAAACTTTGCCAACCACAAAAGGTATGTAACAGGGTATCACTTTGTTCTGTTACCTGCGCTGCTTGCGCTACTTATAGGTTCAATCGTGAACCTCGTAAAATCAGATTGCAGTAATTTTTATTCTGCCTCGCTTATCTGTTTCCTGTCAGTTATTCTGATCATCCTTGCTTTTTATGCCCGCATGTTCCCACTTGGAACACAGAACAGGGTGATTCGTGCCGAGGAGAATTTGAGACATTATATTTTGACCGGTAAACCCTTACCCACCGGTTTACGTATGTCACAGATCATCGCATTGCGTTTTGCATCCGATGAGGAATTTCCAGCCCTGGTGAGCAGAGCTCAATCGGAAAAATTATCTAGCACAGATATTAAAAAGGCCATTCAACATTGGCGGACTGATCATCATAGGATTTGATTCGGAAAGAAGGGCACTAGCTTTTCCCGGAGGAATTCTGGCATCCGAATTCTTTTGTTGGCCACGCTATCAATGAACATTAAAGTCACTTGTCCGGTAGTAAGCAACTTCTTCCTTTCATTGTACACCTCATGATGAAAGGTGATTTCATATTTCTCCGGCAGTTCCCGCAACATTGTTTTGATGGTAATTAAGTCATCGTATCTGGCGGGACGAAGAAATTTTACTTGTAGTGCCACGACCGGCATGTGCACACCCAATTCTTCCATATTCTTGTAGGAAAAGCCAAGATCACGGATACATTCAGCGCGTCCTACCTCAAAAAATTGTGCATAGTTGCCATAATAGACGATGTTCATCTGATCGGTTTCAGCATACCTGACCCGCAGGGTGGTGATGTGTTCGTACATAAGCTTTCGGTGGCTATAAAAGTACAATAATCCTGCAGTTCGAATGATTGTCTTTCAATGATCTGCGCGTAGGTATGTCCAAAATGATTAGTCCACCTTTACGCTCAACAATCGCCTGCAACTGGCTTTTACCGGGATTTCAAAACGACTTTAACATCCATTTTAAAATCGTTTTGTATATTCGTGTACGCAAATCCATTATCTTTCAGCAGGATGCAGCAGCTCCTTTATAAATACCTGATACTGAATAACCGCCTGAATATCCCTTCCCTTGGAAGCTTTTCAGTGAGTTATCAGCCCGCAAGGCTGAACAGCAGCACAGGCAACCTTGACCCCAAACAGCCTGTTCTCCATTTTAAAGATGGTCCGCCCGCTACCCCCGATACCGGGTTACTTCCCTTTTTAGCAGCAGAAATGGGTATAACGCCAGCAGCTGCTGCGAATGAGTTGCTGAACTTTTCATTACAGGTGATGTCTGAGCTGGTTGAAAACAAAAGAGCCAGGTTGCGGGGATTGGGCACATTAACAAAAGACTTAAGTGGTAACCTGTATTTTGATCAGGAGAATAGCTCTGTTCCCGTGCAAACTGCTGTCGTGGCGAAAGAACCCGCTTTTGTTGCTGCTCCCATGCCTGCCGCACCGGTTCCAACGCAACCAGTAGTTGCCGCTCCATATCCATCTATTCCCGACGCCGAACTACCTGCACGAACTGCCACTCCGGTGACGGCTCCCCCAACTGCCAGTAAATTGCCACCCGGTCAGCTAGATCCTTCATTGGATTATGGTAGCATCAATACTTATCAGGAGTCCCCTGAATTAGCGAAGGTTCGGCAACAACTTGCTCAAAGAAGGGAGCAGGTGAATGCTGTTTTTGGTGATTTACGGGAAGCCCGTGAGCGAATGAATAGGGTACCCATGCCCGGACAGCCAGCTACAAATAGTCCCGCCCCGTCTTCCACCGGATCGTCAACCAATTCTTTTCAAGTTCAGCCAATAGTGCCACCCAGGCCGAGACCCGAACCACCGCCACTGCGAACTTCACCGACCACCGGCAGACGCCCCAATCCTTTACTTACGCCGAATCAGACGCCGGCAGAGCAACCCATTAGGCAACGGGATGAATCAGCCCCATTTAGAAGAGATAGTGATGCCTTGTCGGGACTACCCATTGAAATGCCCCAGCGACCATCGCTGCGACCTAAATCCACCCCTCCATTTGCCGGCGATACACCGCAGCCCTCGCGCCCCGCTGCCAATCCAATACCACCGGTAGAAGATACTCAGTCCGCTCCTGCCTGGGGTAAGATGAACCGTCCAGTGCCTCCGGTACAACGTGGATGGAATCCACCTGACAGAGAAACAGAAAACACTATTCCTTATTCCCGCCCGCCGGTACCCGAAGTAGGCAATGTGCGCGACATGCGTAAGTCACCACTTCGTAAACAGCCATTACCCATTACACCACCTGCGGAAGAAGCGTCCACTGAGCCGGTGAAGCGGAAATGGCCCTGGAAACGTGCCGAAGCGACCCCAACAGAAGCCTTTTCACTACCCGAAAGGTTTGCTGAGGAGGAAGAAACGGAAGAAGCACCCCGCCCCGGTTTTTTTAGCAGAATAAAAGCTTCCATCGCAGGGATATTTAGCAGAAAACAAGAGGAGACTACCACCCAGGTGGAAGAGCAATATCCCGATGAAGAGGAATCACCTAAAGGTGTTGTCGGACTCTTTAATAAGGCCAGTTCTAAACTGAGTGAGATCAGAAACAATGAACTGGAAACCGATGCAGCGCAGAAAAAAGATTTCTGGTGGATATACAGCATTTTTCTCGCTTCCGTTGCGACCCTCGCCCTTATTTTACACATGCTGTAAGAAACTTTCCTTTCGTACTTTTGCGTTTCTATGACTGAAGGTGTTGTTTTACCGACTTGTATATGTTGTGGCCATTCGCCCCTTGTTCCGACGTTTGCTGTTAGCGATCATGCTGTTTCCGGAGAATCCTTCCGACTATTGGAGTGCAGTTCCTGTGGATTTCGTTGTACGGAAGCTGCGCCCGATGCAGCGCACATCGGTCCCTATTACGCATCTGATAATTATATATCCCATACCAATACCAACAAGGGTATTGTCAATCGCCTCTACCAATGGGCGCGTCATTTTACCCTCCGTCAAAAACGCAGCCTGGTGGTGAAGACGACCGGACTGCAACAAGGTAGTTTATTGGAAGTAGGGGCCGGTACAGGCTTCTTTGCGGAAGCTATGCTACGCGCTGGTTGGCAGGTTACGGCACTGGAACCCGACCCGGGGGCCCGTCGCTTGGCGAAGGAAAGAGCAGCCCTCCACTTGCAGCCGGCAGAGGAACTCTATCAATTGCCGGCAGCATCATTCGATGTGATCACCCTTTGGCATGTGCTGGAACATGTACATGACTTGTCTGGTTACTTACAACAGTTCCATCGACTGTTGCGACCCCATGGTTGGCTGATTGTTGCAGTACCGAATTATCAGTCAACAGATGCAGCCCATTATGGCACTCATTGGGCAGCTTATGATGTTCCCCGTCACCTCTATCATTTCTCTCCCGACTCAATGAATCGATTGCTGGCAAGTCAACATTTTAAGATATCTCAACTGCGGCCCATGTGGCTCGATGCATTCTATGTTTCGCTATTGAGTGAAAAATATAAATCTGGTCATACACGCTTGCTGGCTGGCATCATCGCGGGTGCTATGTCTAATCTGACAGCCTGCTTTGACAAGCGAAAAACCAGTTCACTGATTTATTTGTCGCGCAAGCAGTAAATTTTATTGGAAACGCACTTCAAAGAGTGCAGGCCAATACTTCCCCGTTATGAAAAATGTTTTTTTAACAGGGTGGTAGGCAATACCATTTAATACATCCGAGCGCACGGCAGGAGAGATATTATTCTTCCCCATAATACCCGTCAGGTCGGCACGACCTATTACTTGTCCGTTGGTCGGATTAATTTTCAGAATTTGATCAGTCAGGTATTTATTGGCGTAGATAAATCCATCTACCCATTCGAGCTCATTGATATTCTCTACATAGCCGTTGTTATCAGTAACGCCTACCGATCGAATGATTTTGAATTCTTTTGGATCGACAAAGTAAAGACTATTGCCGCCGGTGCTGATGATCAGTGAGGAGCCATCGGTGGTAATACCCCATCCTTCATAGGGCCAGTCATATACTTCCGGCAGCCGCTTGAATTGGAGGTCGTACACAAAAACTTTGTGTTCCTGATAAGTCAGCTGATAAATTTTATTGTTGAGGATCGTAATACCTTCTCCAAAATACTTCGGATCAAGTGCCGCCTGTTGTAAAGTTTTTCCGGTGGTGACTTCTACTTTCTTTAGCTTACTTTCCTTATACATACCTGTGCCTTCATACAGCTCATTGTTATGAAAGAGAAGTCCCTGGGTATAGGCTGTGGTGTCGTGTGGAAAAACATTAATGACAGAATAAGCCATGTTCTGCACTTGCGGAATCGGCTGTGTCATCGCATCTATGTCGGAAGAAGATGAATTATTTTCGCAGGAAGCCAAAATAAGTAAGGCAGCTACTACACCTATTTTTTTCATCGGCATGGTTTTAGACGTTGAATCGAAAGTGCATCACATCACCATCTTTCACTACATATTCCTTTCCTTCTATACGCAATTTACCATTTTCGCGACAAGCACCTTCGCTACCATATTTAGTGAAATCATCAAATGCAATCACCTCCGCTTTGATAAAGCCTTTTTCAAAATCCGTGTGTATCACACTGGCTGCTTGTGGCGCCTTCCAACCCTTCTTGATCGTCCACGCCCGCACTTCCTGCTCACCGGCAGTGAAATACGTATCGAGGTTCAATAGGTGGTAAGCTGATTGTATGAGGCGATGAAGTGCCGGCTCTTTCATGCCATACTCCTCCATGAACATTTTCCGGTCATCTTCCTGCTCCATTTCTGCAATTTGTGCTTCTATATTATTACACATCACAATCATATCTGCACCCTCTGCGGCAGCTGCTTTTCCCAATGCCTCGGAGAATACATTACCGGTATGCATGCTGGCTTCATCTACGTTGGCAACATACAACACGGGTTTGTCTGTGAGTAAAAAAAGATCTGCGATGGCTATTTTTTCTTCTTTGCTTAAACCCAGTGTATGAATATTCTTGCCCTGTTCGAGATGTGTTTTACAACGATTCAGGATATCAAATTCGGCTTTGGCTTTGGTATCGGTACCTACCCGTGCCATTTTCTCTACACGCTGCCATTTCTTTTCAACGCTCTCGAGGTCTTTCAACTGTAATTCAGTCTCAATAATTTCTTTATCACCTACCGGATTGATCTTCCCTTCTTCGCGCAAAACATTTTCATCTTCAAAGCAGCGGATCACGTGAATGATGGCATCTACCTCGCGAATATTCCCCAGAAACTTATTGCCCAGACCTTCCCCCTTACTCGCCCCCCTTACCAGTCCGGCTATGTCTACAATCTCCAGTTGTGTCGGAACGATGCGCTTGGGGTTGACCAGTTTGGCCAGTTCCTGCAGGCGCCCATCGGGTACATCCACCAAACCGACATTGGGTTCAATGGTACAAAAGCGATAATTGCTCGCCTGTGCTTTTGCACTATTGCTGACCGCATTGAAAAGGGTCGATTTTCCTACGTTGGGTAAGCCTACGATACCTGCCTGTAATGCCATGTTGCTTGCTTTGCGGGGCAGCTGCCCCATTTTCAGGGTGCAAATATAGCTGGTTTAGCAGCAAGGAAGATGGTTTTCAGCAGTTGAACCGCATTCTCTGGCGGGAATTTATTATTTTCAAAGCATAAATCGGATTATGGCACTGAACTACGTATGGATTTTCTTTTTTTTGATAGGTCTCTTGATTGCACTGGTGAAACTCATTGTCTTTCAGGATTATGATATTTTTCGCAAGATTGTTGAGGGTATTTTCGACGCTTCCAAGTCTTCCGTGATGGATATTGCCCTGCCGCTAACCGGGGTTATGGTGTTTTTTATGGGCATAATGAATATCGGTGAAAAAGCAGGTGCCATCAATCTGCTGGCCCGCTGGTTGAATCCCTTCATGAAGCGTTTATTTCCCGAAGTGCCCGATCGCCACCCTGCCATGGGACAAATGGTGATGAATTTTAGTGCCAACATGCTTGGTCTCGATAATGCAGCAACACCTTTCGGTTTAAAAGCCATGGAAAGTTTGCAACACCTGAATCCCAACAAAGAAACGGCTTCCAATGCCCAAATCATGTTTCTGGTATTGCATACGAGTGGATTGACTTTGATACCACTCTCTATCATTGCCTATCGTGCAAGTGCATACAGTACGAATCCTACAGGTGTATTCGTGCCCTTAATGCTCGCAACGGTGACAGCTACCATCGCCAGTATCGTTGTTACGGCCATTTATCAGCGACTGCGCTTCGATTGGGTGATGATGGCCTGGTTGAGTTCACTCATCGGCGGCGTGTTACTGTTTGCCTATTTTATTTATCACCTTCCTTCTGTGAAAGTTGCCCCCCATGCCGGACTCATGACCAAAGAGACATTCAGCAATGTTTTGGGTAATCTCATTCTCTTCCTTGTCATCTGTACTTTTATCATCGGTGGCTGGATAAGAAAAGTACATGTTTTTGATGCCTTCATTGAAGGGGCCCAACAAGGCTGGCAGGTTATCATTAAAATCATTCCCTATCTCGTGGGTATCATTGTGGGTATTCGTGTTTTCAGGGAATCGGGCGGACTGGATGCCATCATACAAGGTATTTCATGGGTATTCCTGCACCTGGGTATCAACAGTGAATTTGTGCCTTCACTGCCTGTTGCTATTATGCGCCCTTTCAGCGGCGGGGGTGGCCGCGGACTGATGCTGGATGTTTTCAAGAACTATGGTGTAGATAGTTTTCTCGGTAACCTGGCTTCTATTTTTCAGGGAAGTGCCGACAGCACTTTTTATATCATCGCCCTTTATTTTGGCAGCGTGGGAATCAAAAAAGTTCGCTATGCCATCTGGGCTGGTCTGCTCGCCGATCTTATTGGTGTGATCGCTGCCATCTGTATTGCCTATCTTTTTTTCAAGTAATCGCAAGTAGTGAATTACTGGTTCACCTCAATATCACGGAAGGTCAATAAAGTGTAATCCATATTCCGGTAGATGATGCGGTATTTGCCCGGACGCAAGTAGAGATAATAATTGCCATCACCTGCCAGTTGGTAGGTCTGATCGGCGGGTACACAACTGCCCGGTCTTCTTTTCTGCACTTCTTCCAAATAATAGGCTTGCACCAACCACGATTTTTGATGTGCGGCAGGTAAGGCAATCGATTTTTTCAAACCATTGAAACGCATCCAAATCGGACGCAGGTTACTATAGGCAGGCGCAGGATGCCATATCAATGCAGTATAATTCGGGTCGCTCCAGAGCAAAGGCTGATTCTTTTGCAGCGGTACAATCGGTTTATCCGCGGGCTTATTGTATTGTAGCCAATCGTATAGGTAGGCACCCATGGCATCTATACTGCCGGGCGTAAGGGTACACTGATCGATGTTGACACAGCTTTCTCCCAGCCAGGTAGAGAGATAAAGCGAAAAGGGTAATGCCGGTTTTTTGTCTTCACTCAAAACAACCATTTCCGGTTGTGTCACCACCAGTAATTTTTCACTACCCGGCATTTTGCGGAAATATTCACCCAATTGAATGGCCTGTTGTTTCTTTCGTTCGTGTGTAGAACTGATTTTATAGTCCGGTTGACAAGAGATGACCTTGAAACCTGTGTTGATGGCCAGGCGGATGAACTCGGCAATCACCGGTTCGGCAGTAAAAATGCCATCCTGGATGGTTATTTCCCTCAGTGGCTGCTGCAACGGATTGAGCAGATCCAAAGCCAGATGGCGGTATCCCTGCTGAAAAAGCGAATCGAGCCATCCTGCCAGCAGCGCGTAGGTATATGGTTTCAGATAAGAGGCGTTGAATAAGGTTATTCGGCTGCCGGCTGTTTGCTGAAAAATGAACTTTCCTGCATCCAGAAGGGTGGCGGTGAGAAAAGGCTTTGTCAGTTGCTGTACGCTTGTCTGTTCTTCCCGCGTCAGCGTGCCCAATAATTTTTTTTCATACCAGAGACTGCTTGTAAAGTCGGTGAGTCTGCAAAGCGCATCATTCAGCAGGTCAAAGTGGGCTGCCGTATCAATCACCGCCCTGTTTTTTTCACGCTGCACAGCCTGCCGTATCGGTAGCAGGTAATTGATGCCGCCCGAATCGATGGGGGTTATCAGCCAATTGGTATCCATCACCTTTGCCGGAAGTGAAAAGTAATATTTTTTTAATTGTATAAAAGCGTCCGACTCCTGTGTTCGACCTGTAACAGCAGGAATAAGGAACATGGTTATCCAGGTCAGGCGTATGAAAAGAGGACGGTGCTGCATGACCGAAAAATACGGAATGTAATGTTATAGTTTTCCCAATGCTGCTCTTAGCATGTCTACACCAATGGTGGCAGGCTGCTCAAAGCAGGTAATGCCTGTGATACCGGCGAGTGCCGGCAGCTGTTTATCGATCACATAGATGGGTACTTCGTCGGGCACATGCCGCACCAAACCTGCCGCAGGGTATACTTGCAGGG
Organism: uncultured Sediminibacterium sp.; assembly: GCA_964448845.1. GTDB lineage: Bacteria > Bacteroidota > Bacteroidia > Chitinophagales > Chitinophagaceae > Sediminibacterium. The sequence goes on along the minus strand of CAYUXJ010000020.1, from coordinate 4,750 downwards.
AAGTGCCTATGATAACAAATATATCGGCCTGGGCAGTCAATTCCATTGCCGGCAGCAGCAGGGGAACTTCTTCGCCAAACCAAACGATATCGGGTCTGAATTGGGTTCCATCAGCTGCTAATTGTCCCATCTCTATATCGTGCTTGATGACAGCGTTGACAGCAGGATCTTTTTCACTTCGCATGCGCAGAATCTCTCCATGTAGGTGTAATACCTTACTGCTGCCTGCCCGTTCATGCAAATCATCTATATTTTGTGTGATGACGGTGATATCAAAATCCTTTTCCATTTCTGCGAGTATCTCATGTGCCCGATTGGGTTGAGCAGCCAGCACCTGTTTCCTTCTTTCATTGTAAAACCGAAGAACCAGTTGTGGATTCTTTTTCCAGGCATCAATGTGGGCTACCTCATAAATGTCATATTCTTCCCAAAGTCCATCGCCATCGCGGAAAGTGCGGATACCGCTTTCGGCACTAATGCCGGCTCCGGTAAGCACCACCATTTTTTTTCGGGAAGCAGCCTGCATGAGGAATGATTTTTTTAGCGACTGGTTTGCGCCATTTTTAAAATCAGTGTCCACTCTGCCGGCTTTACTGATGCTACAGACAAACGGCTCAGCCGCAGCAGATCCATTTGTGCGAGCAGTGGTTCTTGTTTGATGGCAGCCAGTGTCACAGGTGTTTTAAGTTTTTTGTAGGGGCGCACATCGACCACCACCCAGGCAGGATCGGTGGTAGTTGGGTCGGGATAGGCTTCCCGAATGATTTCTGCAATGCCGACAATTTCCAATCCCTCATTGCTGTGGTACCAAAATGCTTTGTCACCTTTTTTCATCGAGCGCAAATTATTGCGGGCTGCATAGTTCCTGACTCCGTCCCAAAGTGTTTGTCCTTCTTTTTCAAATTGTTCCCAACTGTACTTGAAAGGTTCTGATTTGATGAGCCAGTAATTCATACCCTTATTGAATTATGATAATGAAATGCAAACCTGGAATTATTCCCAACCCGATGCTAGTACATCTGCAAGGTGCAACACTTGTAAATTCATCTGTTGATTGCGCATGTATCCATCAAGGTGCATCAGGCAACTCATGTCTGTGCTGATGATGTATTCCGCACCAGTGTCGGCGGCATTGCGCGATTTTTGTTCTCCCATAGCAATACTGATGGGTTCAAACTTTACAGCGAAGGTTCCGCCAAATCCACAGCAGGTGCTGGAGTCATTCATCTCCAACAGTTCAAGTCCCGCCACCTGCTGCAATAAGCGACGTGGTTCTTCCTTGATACCACATTCCCGCAAAGCGGCACAGCTGTCGTGATAGGTAGCTTTACCATGTAAAACGGCACCCAGGTTGTCGACAGCGAGCACGTTGATTAGAAAGGAGGAGAACTCATGAATTTTTTCTGAGGTTTTTTTGGCGCGTTGCTGATAGGCCGAGTTCTCAAATAAAGATTTGAAATAATTTTTTACAAAGCCGGCACAGCTCGCGCTGGGGGTAACAATATACTCAGCTTGTTCAAAGTCAATAATGAATTTAGTACAAACTTCTTTTGCTTCACCCCAGAAGCCTGCATTGAAAGCCGGTTGACCGCAACAGGTTTGTGCCGGATTGTAGATCACCTCACAGCCTGCCTTCTGCAATACTTTTACCATGTTGATGCCAACAGTGGGATACAACTGATCGATGAAGCAAGGTATGAATACATGTACTTTCATCGGCGGTTACTGGCTTTTTTTAGTTCGCGGTTTAAAGCTATCATTTTTAGTGCGGTAATAGCAGCTTCCTCTCCCTTGTGGCCATGCTTCCCGCCTGTTCTTTCTCTGGCTTGTTCCTCATTCAATAGGGTAAGAACACCATAAATAACAGGTACATCGAGTGATAAGTTCAGTTGTGTGATGCCGTCTGTCACGGACTGACAAACATAGGTGAAGTGGGGGGTGTCTCCCTGTATCACCGATCCCAATGCGATGTAAGCATCTGGTGGTTGTGCACAATAGGTATAGTGATTTTTGATGGCAAAGGGAATTTCAACAGCGCCCGGCACAAGGAGGGTACGCAGGCGGCAACCGGCAGCACGCAAAATTTTCTTTGCACCCTTTTCCAGCTGATTTACAGTAACGGCATTCCATTCTGTCTTCACCAAAATGATAAAGGCATCCTCCGGTGTGGGGATGCCTTTATGTAAAAGATTATTTCCTGTACTGGCCATGGTGGACAACTAGTCTTTTTGAACACTCAAGCGATTGATAAATTTATCAGCCTGATAGCCTTTTTCCGTTTTTGGATACTTTTCTTTCAGTTCCTTATACAATTCCAGTGCCTCGGAAGACTTACCCATGGTTTCAGATAAGAGCGCCGCACGGAACAGGTATTCGGAGGAGTTGCTTTCGTCTTTTTCAAAGTGATGCGCTGCTTTTAGATAAGCAGTTACAGCCTGGTCTTTTTTATTCAGTTCTGCATAGGCATCACCCAGGTTACCATAGGCCAGCAATTGTATCTGTGGGGCATTTGTTGAGAAGTCTTCCAGGTACTTTACCGCATTCGCATATTCTCCCAGGTGGAGGTAGCTGATACCGGCATAATACTTAGCCAGGTTAGCGGCTTTGGTACCACTGAAAGTACGCATCACATACAATACACCCTTGCTTTGACCGTCGCCATTCAGCACAAGGCGGGAAGAATCCAGTGTGAAATAGCCTTGTGATTTGAAGAGGGCATCGGCAGCCTTCTCTTCATTAGGTTTTTTTACATATTCATTGTAGCCATACCAGCCTGCAATCAGCAATACCAGGGTAGAAATACCTACCAGTATCTTATTCTGATTGGTTTGCAAAAAGCGCAGACCTTTTTCAATACCTTCTTCTTCGTGAAATGCTTTCGTACTCATGTTGGGTTGTTTTCAGTTTCTATGTTGCCGCAGTGATTAGTCTACGATGAATGGATAATTATCGTCTACATAAACATCCTTCAGCAGTTCGGAGTCATCCGGCCAGGGACTTTCCTCTGCAAAGCGAACACTTTCTTCTACGATCAGGTTTATTTTTTGGTCGATCAGTTCGAGGTCGGCAGCAGAAGCATAGTTGCTCTCCAGAATCTTATTGCGCACTTTTACCAGTGGATCTTGTTCGCGGTATTCTTCCACTTCTTCTTTGGTGCGGTATTTCTGGGGGTCAGAAATGGAATGCCCCTTGTAGCGGTAGGTTTTGAGTTCCAGCAGGGTAGGACCTCCGCCTTCACGTGCTCTTTTTACTGCCCGGGAAACATGCTCATGCACATTCTCAGGTGTCATACCGTCCACTTTATCGGCAGGCATATCATAGGCATCTGCCAGCTTATAAATATCAATTACGTTCGAGGTTCTTTCAATAGAGGTACCCATGGCATACTGGTTATTCTCACAAATGAAAATCACCGGCAACTTCCAAAGCATGGCCAGGTTGAATGTCTCGTGCAACATACCCTGACGGGCCGCACCGTCACCAAAAAAGCAGAGTACCACATGTTGGGTACCTAAATATTTTTCAGCAAATGCGAGACCTGCACCGGTACCAATTTGTGCTCCAACGATACCATGGCCACCGAAAAACCGATGCTCCTTGCTGAAGAAGTGCATACTGCCACCTTTACCCTTGCTGCATCCGGTAGCTTTACCATAGAGTTCTGCCATACAGGAATTAGCTGACATCCCCTTGGCCAATCCCAGACCATGGTCGCGATAGGCGGTGATAAAGGGGTCATCGGAGGTGGTGGCCGTCATACAACCGGCTGCAATGGCTTCCTGACCTACATAGGCATGGAAGAATCCACGGATTTTGCCGGCCATCTTGTACATCTCTTCCGCCTTCAGTTCAAACTGACGGATGAGCTGCATCACTTCATACCAGTATAGATAGGTTTCACGGGAAAATTTCGTCGCCACAGGCATCTTTTTAGAGGGTGCAAATATACATCTAAAACCCTAAAAACACAACAGGCAATAGGCGGGTTATGCACAGGGTGCGGATACCAGGAAAAGCAGCGGGGAATTATGCAGATACCGGCACTTCGGCGACAGCCGCTGCCGTGACCTGATTCGCCGGCAGAGCGGTGAGCTCCTCGAGCCATGCCTGCAGGGCCTGGGGAGGCAATTGCTCATCTAATAAATCTGCAAAAGTCTCCATATAAACAACTACATCTTCCCGCCTGTTTCTTTGCAGCCAGCGGAATCCGCCGGGGAGTCTGTCTAAGATTTTCCGATCCGTGAGGTATTCCAGGTGGTGAATATCTGTGGGGGTGAGACCCGCATCCATCAATTTCTTTACCAACAAACTGACCGGGGCCTGTGTAATGCCGCAGTATTCTGCCGCCAGTTCCGTCCATTCGCCGGGTGCTGTATGGGCATAGGTCAGAATTTCCTTTTCATCTAATCGGGTGATTACCTGCAAGAGATGTCCACAGTTGCAACTTCCATGGTGCCCCCAGGCATAGTGGGCGCCGTTTTTTAATCGAAGAGCCGTGGCTCTCAAAGCATCTACCAGTTCACGGGTTGGTTTGGCCATACAGGTTCAATTTTTCACTCAACAAATATAACCACCGTTCTGTAAAAAAGTTTAATCGGAAGACGCTCCTCCGAAAAGTCTCTCCGACGCAGGAGGTGGACTTTGCGGCTTGAATGTGTATCATAGCAAAGATCAATTGCCAAAGACCAAAGACTGTTCCGGTCTTTAGCTAAAGGTCTTTAGTCTTTAGCACGGATGTCATTTCCTTTTA
>CAYUXJ010000019.1:0-40583 GCA_964448845.1 uncultured Sediminibacterium sp. | reverse complement strand
AATTTAAGATATTTAAAAAAAATATTATGGCTGATTTTCAAATAAACCTCACGCAGAAACTAAAAAGGACCCACGATTTAACGTAAGTCCTTGATTTTCATGTAGCGAGAACGAGATTTGAACTCGTGACCTCAGGGTTATGAATCCTGTGCTCTAACCAACTGAGCTACCTCGCCCTACTTTACTAAGTTTGAATGCTACGCTGCATCCAAACGGGCTGCAAAGATAATGAATTCGGGAAAATCTGCCCGCTTAGAATGCCAAAAGTTGATGCAATTGGGTTCCTAACCCCTTGACACCGGGTAACATAGCCTGCTCCAACGTACGATGCAGGGGTACAGCCGGCAAATTGAGCGATCCCACCACTTCTACCGGTGCATCTAAATGACAATAGCAGGCCCGCGTAATACGATGTGCCAGCGCCTCCGTAAATGAATTATTCTGTGGCTCCTCCGTTACAATGAGCACCTTACCATGACGACGAACCAGCTCAAATACTGCTTCCTCATCCAGCGGGAACAATGTACGTAAATCAAGCACCTCAACCAGACCCGGTGTTTTTTCAGCCACCTGCATGGCCCAATGTACGCCCATACCATAAGTGATTACACCCATGGTCATACCACGCTCCAGCAAATCAGGATCCGCTTCTAACACCGTTCTTGCCTTACCCAGGGGAATGATGTAATCAGAACCTGGCTCAGGGGACTGGGCAGCGACTATTTTTTTTGATGTCGCGCCAGACAAAGCTTTATGCTCGAGCATTACCACCGGATTGGGATCCAGAAAGGCAGCCTTCATTAATCCCTTCATATCGGCTGCATTAGAGGGATATACTACTTTAACCCCCTTAATAGATAACAAAGTAGATTCAATACTGCTACTTCGATAAGGTCCACCACCATCATAGGCACCTACCGGCACCCGTAACAACATTTGCACCGGAAACTTTCCATTGGTGAGATAGCATGAACGAGACAGCTGATTCACCAATTGATTGAGTCCGGCATAGATAAAATCGGCACACTGAATTTCTACGATGGGCTTCATTCCAGCCGCACTCATGCCGGCAGTAGAGCCGATGATATAAGCCTCGTCAACACCAATATTGCATACACGCTCCTTTCCAAACTTCTCAATCAAACGTTCATTCATACCAATCGTTCCACCCAGTCGACTGGCAGCCTGCTGCCCATATACAACCGCCTCAGGATAGGCAGCCATCAACTCCTCGATGGCACGAAGTGCTGCCTCATCAATACTAACTTGTTTGGCACGGGGTGATACACGGGTACCCATTTCTTCCCGGATAGTTGCGGGGGCAAAAATATGATCCTCCACCGATGTAGCATCCGGGTCTTCAGAATGCAGGGCACGCGAAAAATCATGTTCAACTCTCTTTTTCACAGCTTGCTCAATCATCCGCATATCATCTTCAGAAATGCCCGACTCCAATAATACATTCCGTAAAATCAACACAGGATCCAACTGTGGCCGCTGCTCATTCATTGATTGATAACGCCCTCCACCCTTCTTCAACTCATACGATTGATAGCCAGTAAATGAAAGGGTTGCATATACCAATACGGGCTTTCTTTCTATCCGGGCAATTTGAGTAGCTCGTTGCATAGTTAAAAAACTCTCTGCAAAATTGCTGCCATCACATTGCAATTGCTCAATACCCTTACAAATGACTGACCAGTCATGTGATCCGTTATTTCTTTTATCCTCCGCCTGTACCCTGACATTTCTTCCATTGTCTTGTACCAAATAAATGACAGGCAATTGCTGCTCTGCAGCCAACTGCAGTGCTTCAGCCAATTCGCCCTCAGCAGGGGCCAGGTCGCCCATAGAACATACAACTATGGGCAACTGGCCATCTTTGGTTTTTCGCAATTTCATGGAGCCGGTCTCCTCTGCAATGCGCAAAGCATGCGCCAATCCGGTTGAGGGAATGGCCTGCATACCAGCCGCACTACTTTGGTGAATGATGGAAGGTTTACCGGGATCTTTGCTACTTGGGTGAGCATAATAGGTTCTGCCACCGGAAAAAGGGTCATTCTTTTTTGCCAGCAATTGTAACATCAGCTCATATGGAGTAAATCCAAGTGATAAGAGCAGACTATCATCTCTGAAACAAGCACTCAGCCAATCGCAGGATTGTAAATGAAGACCGGTGGCTATTTGTATTGCTTCATGGCCACGTGAAGTGGCAAACAGGTATTCACAATCATCCCTGTGAGACGCAAATGTATCAGACATGGTGCGGGCTGTGACCATCATCTGATAAGCATCGAGCAAGGTTGTGAGGTTCAACATTCGGTTTGGGGGGTGGTTATGCATGAATCTTTAAAATAAAAACCGATTGATCGTCAAAAAAGCCCTCTAACTCATCTCCCGGCACACAGGGCCCAACACCAGCAGGTGTTCCAGTAAAAATTAAATCACCAGGTTCCAGCGAAAAGTATTCGGATATATGCGCCAGTAAAACGTCAAAAGAAAATATCATATGGGAGGTATCGCCCTGCTGAACCTTTACTCCATTTTTATTCATGGAAAAATGAAAGTCACCTGCCCGCATGGGTTGCCATTTTCCGATAACGGCAGCCTGATCCCAAGCCTTTGCCTTTTCCCAGGGAAGTCCCTTTGCTTTTAATGCCGCTTGCAAATCGCGGGCTGTAAAATCTATGCCTACTGTAATGGCATCAACATAATCCAACGCTTCAGTTATTGAAAGATGTGAGCCCGACCTGCTTATCCGAAGCACTAATTCTGCCTCATAATGCAGGTCATGGGTAAATGAAGGATAATGAAAATCTACGCCCTCGCGCAATAATGCCGACGCTGGTTTCATAAAGATCACCGGATCTTCCGGCACTTCATTTCCCAGTTCCCGTGCATGTGCCGCGTAATTCCTGCCTACACAAATTATTTTCATATGTATTTTATCAGTCAGGGCATGAAATGCCCCTTCAGTGTAAAACGAGCTGAAAACTAAAAAATTGTATGGGGGAAACAGTAAAAAGGAGGTGGTGGGAAACTTAGCGCCGGGGGTAGAACATATCAACAAATAAGGCCTATTTCACCGGAGGCAAATTACTGTCTTGAGAATTGAATTCCAGTCGATTAGCCATATTCATCGTGTAAGCAAGTCCGGCCATTGCAAAAGATTCGATTACCGTACAGCAGAATTTTATTTTTGCCTGCACAATGGGCTCCTCTTCAGGCATCCACCTTCCCAGCACAAAATCGACCTGTCTGCCTTTAGGAAATTGATTACCGATGCCAAAACGAAGTTTAGGATATTGATCGGTACCCAGCATTTGTTGTATGTCTTTGAGTCCGTTATGCCCTGCATCTGACCCAGACCCACGAAGACGAATTTTACTAAGTGGCAGCGCCAGATCATCAACGATGGTGAGCGTATGCTCTACAGGAATATTTTCCTTTTCCATCCAATAGCGAAAGGCTTGTCCGCTCAGATTCATGAATGTGGTGGGACGAATACAGACGAATTCCCTTCCTTTGATTTTTACCGTAGCGATTTCTGCGAGTCTTCCCAGCACAAATGTGCCACCATGTGTTTGCACAAAAGCTGCCAATACATCGAAACCGATGTTGTGCCTGGTATGCTGGTATTGGGGGCCCGGGTTGCCGAGCCCTACAATCAAAAAACGTTGCATGGAATAAATATGAACGAACTAAAATACATTATTTAAGTCAACAGGGTATACAGCAGGTGGTCAAAAAAAAACTGCAGGTCAAATGACCTGCAGTAGATAAAGCATGTTTGAAAGGTATTACTTTTTTGCAGGTGCCGGAGCTTTTGCAGCTGCAGGTGCAGCAGACGGTGCTTTTGTGGCTGTAGCTTCTTCCTGTTTTAACTGACGGGTAAGTACCACAGAGGCAATGGGAATACGAGGAGAATTGAGTATTTCCATACCGTCTTCTTTCACATCTTCTACCCGTATGTTGCCATTCAGGTCGAGATTGGTGATATCTACTGAAATAAACTCCTTCAGGTCTTTGGGAAGGGCTTTAATTTTCAGTGATTTCATTTTAGTAATCAGCTTTCCACCACCTCTCACACCGATGGAAGTACCGGTGAATTTCAGCGGGATGGTAGCTACCACTTTTTTGTCATCCACCAGTTCAAGTAAATCTACGTGAATGAGCGCATCACTCACTTTGTCGAATTGCAGATCCTTCAGGATACAACGATACTTTTTGCCGTCTACAGTAACTTCGGCCGTTTGGAATTCACCAGTGTAGACCAAGGGCTTGAAAGCCTTGGCAGAAGCAAAAAAACTGATCTCCTGCGCACCCCCGTAAATTACACCTGGCACGTTTTCCTGAGAGCGAATCTGGCGGGCGGCTTTTTTGCCATGCTCGGTCCTCAGGTGACCTTCGATTGTAATTGTTTTCATAAAAAAATTTGGTTAATGAATAATCCCCCAACACAGGCAGCATTCGTCCCTGCCAGGTTTTGGGACGGCAAAGTTAGGTAAAAACAGGTAAAAAACGAGCTAAAAAGGGTTATTTATCCCTTCCCCTGAGTTGAGAATGGATGAAAAGGCTGGTTATGCTCTTATTTTCATAAGCATTCCGGATGGCTATGGAGAACAGGTCAGCCACACTAATCACTTTTATTTTTGGGGACTCCTTCTTAAGGGGGATGGTATCACAAACCACCAGTTCCTCCAAGACGCTGTTTTCAATATTTTCATAGGCCTTGCCACTCAAAACCGGGTGGGTAATCATAGCCCGCACACTTCTGGCACCTTTTTCCTTGAGCAGACCGGCTGCTTTGGCGAGTGTGCCCCCGGTATCGCAGATATCATCTACCAACACTACATCCCGGTCAGTTACATCTCCGATTACCACCATGCTGGCGATTTCGTTGGCGCGTTTGCGATGCTTATCACAAATCACCATCTCGGCATTAAAGTAACTGGCGATTTCCCGCACACGGTTGGTGCTGCCTACGTCCGGGGCAGCAAAAGAGAGGTTGGGTAATCTTAACTGATCAATATAAGGGATGAAGATGGCTGAACTATCGAGGTGGTCTACGGGTACATCGAAGAAGCCCTGAATTTGAGGTGCATGCAGGTCCATGGTGATTACCCGGTCAGCGCCAGCCGCTTCCAGCAGTGTAGCAATGAGTTTTGCTCCTATAGCTACCCTCGGTTTGTCTTTTCTGTCTTGACGAGCATACCCATAGTAGGGAATAACTGCGACTACCCGGTAGGCACTGGCCCTTTTGGCAGCATCGATCATCAACAGCAGCTGCATCAGGTTGTCAGTAGGCGAACAGGTGCTTTGCACGAGGAACACATAATCACCGCGGATGCTTTCCAGAAATATCGGCTGACATTCGCCGTCGCTGAATTGCTGGATATTGATTTTCCCCAGGGTGGCGCCGAAGCGTTGTGCAATCTTTTCGGCTAAAGCTTGTGAGCCGGTACCTGAAAAAATCTTAACGGAAGGATTCATAAAACCGTGGATATGAGCGAAGATAGATATTCATGAAGGAATAATTATATTGACTTAATTACAATTTGTTCACATGCGAAAATTATCGATTAAAGAATGGGCAGCAGAAGACCGGCCCCGGGAGAAACTCATCCGCCTCGGACCACACAGTTTAAGCATTACGGAGTTACTATCCATTTTGATTCACCATGGAACCCGAAATCACTCAGCCTTGGATGTAGCAAAAAATATGCTGCTCTATGCTCATAATGACCTCGCTACTTTGGCTGCGATGAGTGCACAGGAACTGGTGAATGGCAAGATTCAAGGTCTCGGGGCAGCAAAATCAGTTACCATTGTGGCGGCGATGGAATTGGGGGCCAGAAGGAAGGCTGCGGAGCACTTTAAAGTAATCATTCATAGCAGTAAAGATGTTGCCGAATACCTGCAGGCAAAACTGGAAAACAGAAGGCGGGAAGTGTTTGCTGTAGTATATCTCAACAGGGGTAACCGCATCATTTCATTGGAAACCATCAGTGAGGGTGGACTCACCGGTACCGTGGCCGACCCGCGCATCATTCTGAAAAAGGCTTTGGAGCAAGATGCCACTGCATTGGTATTATGTCACAATCACCCCAGTGGCAACCTGATGCCAAGTAAGGCAGATGAACAACTTACGCATAAAATCAAGCAGGCGGCAGCATTAATGGACATACAAGTACTTGACCACATCATCGTAAGTCAGGAAGGGTACTTCAGCTTTGCAGATGAAGGAATAATCTGATCGTGGGTTATGCCTGGCCCGTCAAGCCCCCGAAATTCATTGGAATCTCAATCTGCTCGAGGTCTTTTACGATTCCATTGCTGGCCTCGAACCGACTGATATTTTCCTGCAAGGCCTTCATGAATCGCTTGGCATGCATGGGCGTAAAGATTACCCTGGATTTAACCTTGCTTTTAGGTGTTCCGGGCATAATATTGACGAAATCAATAACAAATTCTGCATTACTGTGGGTAATGATGGCAAGGTTGGCATAGCTGCCTTCGGCCACTTCTTCAGAAATTTCGATGTTCAATTGGTTGGCGGGTTGTGTTTCCATGCAGTTGATATTGGCACAAAGCTAATCATTTCCATGGCTGCTGCCAATCGTTTCATTGAAGCGATAGAATCAATCATTGTAAAAGCAGGTGTGATTTCAGTCACAGAGTAAACCATTGAAAACTATTCGAGAACTTCAGGTTTAACCCTTTCCACAAAAAAAGGGCAAAAAAAAGGCCGATGACAAGCATCGGCCCTTACTAGTAGAAATTGATTTATTGCTTATCCCACCAAATGCGAGCATTTTGAGAATTGTTGCTGTAGAGTGCAGCAGCAGCAGCATAATTGGTCGCGTTCAGCTGAGGCTCATTGGGTCCATAAGGAATCCGACGAGGAACGGGATTGCTTTGACCGGGAGCGGGAGAAAGAGCCGGGAAGCCCGTTCTGCGCCACTCAGCCCAACCCTGATTTCCATCGGGGAAGTGTGACAGCCAACGCTGTTCAGCAATTTTCTGAAGGTCTGCCGCAGATCCATCCAGGGCAACAACTGGTTGTGCCAGATAGGAACTAATAGCAGCTGCATTCGAAATACCCCAACGGTTCATTTCAGCAGTAATGCCTGAAGCGTAAACAGTTGCGGCATTCTCAGTGGTCCAGCCTCTTTTGGCAGCTTCTGCTCTTGCCAGAAATACCTGACCGGCAGAAACAAGGCTCAAAGGCAGCGTCTGAGGTGTGGCCGTAAACCCTAACAAAAATGCAAATGTAGGATTGGTCGTCTGCCATGCAAGCGCATCACTCCGGGTCAAACCATAAGGGAAGCCCTTACTGTTATTGCCGAAAGTATTGATGCGTGGGTCGCCCAATGTGGTCAACTGGTCGGTGATGGTTTTACTAACTGCATAGTCGAAACGTTGCGTAATTACGTAATAGTTGTAGATCGGATTACGATAATTACCTCCGGGATAAGGAATGTTTGCATTGTCTGCATTGGCATCTATCACGCCAGCAGTAAGTGCTGCAGCGAATTCGGTAGCAGCTAATTGACCTGTACTCGGAAATATTTTAGACATACGAAGTGCTAAAATAGCTCTGAGTGAATTGGCCAATTTTCTCCATTTAGTTGTATTACCGGAATACATCACATCGCCCTGTACCGTTGCGCCGTTGTCAAATTGAGCCACCGCTTCTTTGAGTTCGGTGAGCAACGCCGGATAGATGGTTTCCTGCTTGTCATAAGGAATGGTACCCACTCCTTTCAAAGCTTGAGAAAAAGGAACATCTCCATAAGCATCTGTCAATGTCATGAAATAATACGCTTTGAGGATGCGCGCTATGGCAATCTGGTTGGCATTCGAACCGTATTGAGCTGCCGTTGCTTTTGTTCCAGGATCCGTATTGGTATTGATGATGTTCTGTAGGTCATACATATCGCCGGCATAAGTACCATCCCAGTTAATGGTGGGGGTAGCATAGCGGGAAATATCCGTGTACTGGGTCTCAGCCATATACTGACAATATAATCCGGCTGTAGTGTTGATGGCACCACCCCAGACGTTATTACCGGCATTAGCCAGTACGTTGGTTAACAAGGCAGAGGTAATAGGAACGGTAGTAGCATTTGGGTTTCTGTTAATCGTTCCAAAATCATCTATAGGTTTATTACAGCCCACTGCTGCCATAGCTGATAACCCAAGCACGATAACGATTTTATTGATATTCATACTTTTCATTGTATATACATTTAAGGGTTATTAGAAATTCATTTTCAGGTTAAACCCAATTGAACGTGTTCCGGGCATCTGGCCATCTTCACCAAACTGACCGCTGATCTCTGTCGGATCAAAATTCTTGGTCTCTCTATACAAAATGAAAGGATTGCGGGCAGTCAGAGAAATATTGGCTCCCTGAAACACCTGGCCAAATTTACCCAGCTTCTGAACCGGGATATTATAACCAAGGCTCACTTCACGCACCTTTACGCAACTCAAACTATGTACAAAGGGTTCAGCAATTTGCTGATAGTAGAACTGGTGGAAGTAGTCATATGCCTCAACATATACATCTACCGGTGTTCTTCCATCGGAAGCCTGCACACCTGTTACACGCACACCACCACCACTGGCAACTGAATTACGGATAGGATTTCCTTTATCATTCAATCCACCTGTGTTTTCCATCAAGCCGGAGAAGTTACCCCACTGTTCAGACAGGGAGAAGAATTGACCGCCGAATTGATAGTCGAGAGATATAGCCATATTGAAGCGCTTGTAAGAGAAGAAGTTTTGCAGACCGCCTGTAATCTTGGGTACAACTGAACCCCATTCTTTTGTGGCATCGCCGGCACTGTACCAACCCAGTCCACCACTGAATCCATTCGTGGTGATCAATGGTTGACCTGCATCATTGCGGCGAATACCACCGCCTCTCAAAGTACCCCATTGTTGACCTGCAATATGGAAGGCGCGTGCGAAACGTGTACCGAAAGATCCACCTGAGAGAACGATAGAAGACAATCCGGGGGCTAATTCTTTCACCGGATTATCAAGCAGGTAAGAGAAGGTACCGTTGGCGCGCCATTGGAAGTCTTTCTTATCAATGATTCTGGCACTTAACTCTGTTTCAATACCCTGGCGTTGAATCCAGGCAGCATTGATACGCTGAGCTGTAAAACCACTCACACCACTGGATGTAACCTGCAGAGGAGCTTTGATGTTATCTTCAAAGAAGTACGTTATGGTCAAACCAATTTTGTTTTTAGCAAAACGTAAGTCCAGACCACCTTCCCAGGTAGTAACCAGTGAACCACGCAGATTGGCATCCGGAGCAACATCAGGCGTTGACATCAGGAAGTTGGTTCCCCATAAAAGCGGGTTAACTGAGTAGTTCAGATTCAACTCATAAGGATTCAAAGCCACCGGCTTCTTACCCCATGAGGCAAATACCTTTCCGAAACTCAACCAGGGAGTGGCTTTTTTTGTAAAATCAGAGAATACAAAAGATGTACCGATAGAGGGTGACAATAGTGAATTGTCGGTGGCTGGTAAAGTAGAGAACCAGTCATTTCTTACGGCCCATGTAAGACTTAAAAACTTCTTGTACTCGAAATCACCAAAACCAAAGATAGAGTTAGCTTGTTGGTCTGAGCGTGAATTTGAAACTGTTGCAGTTGTTTTCGAGTTACTGATTGCATACAACTCAGGTACATTCAACCCATTGTTTGTATTGGCTGAAACAGCACGGTTACGGATTGCCAAGCGGTTAGCACCTGCATTGACAGAAACAACCAGACCACCAAATGTATTGGTATACGTTGCCAGTCCTTCAAAGTTCCACTCTCTGTTGGCAGTAGTACTAGTTGAGTATCTGGCGAGTTCACCGGTTTGTACACCGGTAAACTCAAGAATATTCGGAGTAATGTTTTCTACGTTACCACTGAATTGATCGGTACGAATCGTACCACGTACTTTCAGGTGGCTATTAATTTTGTAAGTAAGGCCTACGTCTCCATACATACGATCGCGGTATTGCGCATAATTGAGCTGCTCATAATAGGTATATGGATTGTACCAGTAGTTAGCACCATATACACTATTTCTGGGTGCAGCAGCACTCCAGGCACCCGGGTTCCGACGGAAATTCCAGGAAGCAATGGTACCGATGGGCGTTTTAAAATTTGAAAAGTCGCGAAGAATATTAATATCCAGATCGCGGTGGAACCATTGGTTAAAGTTACCAGAGGAGTTGTTGGCATATCCATCACCGAACTCACCATTGATGCGCTGATTGGTATAAGTTATGTTCGCATTCACCGTGAACAACTTACCCAGGTCCATATTAAAGGTTGCAAAAAGGTTATGTCGCAGTGACTTGGTATTCGGCAACAAACCACGTATTGACTGGTTGGTATAAGAAACCCGGAGGTTTTGACCGGCACCATTGCTTTGGGTAAAGCTAACATTGGTATTGTTGGTAATACCGGTATTCCAGAAATCACGCACGTTATTGGGTTGTGCTACAAATGAAGCCGTTTGTCCGGTTCTGCTGTGTCCGGGAATGAAAGCATACCAGGGAATGTATTCACCACCGTCAATTTTCGGTCCCCAGCTGGCATCATCGGTAAAATCACGATAACGTTTGCCATTCAAACCCTGCCACTCGGTCGGCATACCTGCCACATAGTTAAACGTGAGCCAGTCACCATCACCACCACCATACTCATTTTGGTATTTGGGAAGAAAAGCAGCCTTATCAAACATAAGACCCTGATTCACCTCGATACCAATGCCTTTTTTACCACCCCCTTTGCGGGTTGTTACAACGATAGCGCCATTTACGGCACGGCTACCAAAAAGAGCAGTAGCGTTTGCACCTTTCAAAACGGTAACGTCTTCCACATCATCCGGATTGATATCAAATGAGTTGGTCAGCGTACCATCTACTACATAGATGGGGGCCACATCAGAAAGCGATCCACCTCCACGTATACGAAGGAAGCCCTGGTCGCTCAGCTTGGCAGCACTTTGTCCGCGGAACTGAACACCGGCGACTTTTCCTGCCAAGGCATTGTTCAGGTTCGGTTGACGAATTACGTTCAACTGATCAGCTTTGATTACCTGTGAACTAAAAGGGGTGGTCCGCTGTGATTTTTTCACGTTAAAGGCGGTAGTCACCATTACTTCCTGGAGCTCATCTGCTTTCGCATTGAGTTCCACGTTCATATAAGAGGAAGACGCTGCAAATTCTGCGTTGTCATGGCCTACTGCTGAAATGATCAGCCGTGCCCCTTGCTTTACACGAATGTTGAAAACACCATTGGCATCCGCCTGCACGATGTTTTTGGTTCCTTTTTCCTGAACGTTAGCATTGGCCACTGGGCCGCTAACATCCGAAACCTTTCCCTGAACTGCAACTGTCTGGGCATTCACTGTCGCTCCGAAGAACAGCAGTAAAACCAGCATTGGTACAATTTTTCTCATGTTGTTGGTTGTTTAAAAATGAATAATAAATATTTTTAACTTATAGTGAATTTAAATACAGAATGTTATTTTTCCTTAATCCTCCTTTTACGCAAATAATCAACATTTTACTACCGGTTTTTATGGCGTCGAAAAGCTGGTTTGTATAGGCTTTACTGGTTGAAATTAATAAATCATTAACAATTGTTAAAATTTTTATTGAATTTTTTATGATTACTATAAAATTACATTATATGTATACAAAATGCTGCATATCGTTAACATATTGATAAATTTTATATATACGTTTGATTAACAATATCTAATTATATTTTTATTTATGTATTATCAATTATTTATTAACTGTTTTATTGCAAAAAATGCTAAATCACGAAAAGAAAGACAAAAAATAGTTGCGACGCCCCAATTCGAATAATTTTGCAGCATGATTGTACTTGATGGAAAAATTGCCTCCCAGGCGATAAAGGAGCAACTGAAAAAAGCTACAGACAGCATAACCAATGCCGGTAAAAGACCTCCCCACCTAGCCGCCGTTCTGGTTGGCAATGACGGGGCCAGTGAAACCTATGTGGCCAGTAAAGTAAAAAACTGCGAAGAAACCGGTTTCCGCTCAACCCTGATCCGTCTTCCATCAGAAGTAACAGAAAATGACCTATTGGAGAAAATTGCAACACTCAATAACGATAGCGGCATTGATGGCATACTGGTGCAACTGCCGCTACCCAAACATATCCGGGAATCGGTGATCATACAAGCTATCCATCCGGATAAGGATGTAGATGGCTTTCACCCCATTAGCGCAGGTAAGCTTGTACAGGGCTTACCGACTTTTATTCCGGCCACCCCCTTCGGAATCTTGCTCATGCTGGAGCATTTTCAATTATCAACAAAAGGAAAGCATGCAGTAGTAATCGGGCGTAGCAATATCGTTGGCCGTCCCATGAGCATCTTACTGAGCAGTAATATTCCCTATGGTAACTGTACAGTAACCATCTGTCATTCCCACACCCCCGATCTGCCGGCCATCACGCGACAGGCGGATATACTGGTTGCTGCACTCGGTAAACCCGAGTTCGTTAAAGCTGATATGGTGAAACAGGGTGCCATCATCATAGATGTTGGTATTACCAGGGTACCTGATGCTACTGCGAAGAAAGGCTTCCGCATTAAAGGCGATGTAGCTTATGATGAGGTTGCCCCCCTCTGCGAAGCCATTACACCCGTTCCGGGTGGAGTCGGACTGATGACCATTGCCGGCTTATTAAAAAATACATTACAGGCTTATCAAAACCATTCCTCTTAAGATGTCGACCGCAACTGACTTGGTTCCTGTATCAACTGCTGAACTTCCAGTAATGGAAACCTTTTATTCCCTGCAAGGGGAAGGTTTTCACCAGGGTAAAGCTGCCTTTTTTATTCGACTGGCCGGATGCGATGTAGGCTGCTTTTGGTGTGATGTGAAAGAAAGCTGGGATGCTGCCCAACATCCGAAACGCAGCGTAAGTTCGCTTGCAGCGGAAGCAGCCGGCCACCCGGCAAAAATTGTTATCATCACGGGTGGAGAACCTTTGTTACACCAACTGAACGATCTAACCGATGCCTTGCACGCCATCGGAAAAACCGTGCACCTGGAAACATCCGGATCATCCCCCCTCTCCGGGCATTTCGACTGGATTTGTCTCTCCCCCAAGAAATTCAAAGCGCCTTTACCGGAAGTAATTACCCACGCAGATGAATTAAAAATAGTTGCCTATAACCGGCACGATCTGACCTGGGCAACCGAATGGGAGCAACAGGTTCCAAAAGATTGTCAGCTCTATTTGCAACCAGAATGGGACCAGCGGGAAAAAATATTACCGGAAATCATTGATTTCATACAACATCACCCGAACTGGCAGCTGAGTATGCAGGTGCATAAATTTGCAGCCATCCCCTGATAATTTTCTTCTGATCCCACACCCTTTAACACAGGTTTCACAGGCTTTATGCGAAATTGCTGTCATGTGCAGGCATTTTTTTCTTTTGCTCTCGTTCCTCTCTTTCAGTAGATCCTGGGCTCAAGGTTACCAGCCCGACAAAGTGAATACTAAAGCAATCACCTTCTATGAACAGGCCATTCGTCAATTAGAAGACGAGCGTTATCAGTTGGGTATTCTACTTTTAAAAAAAAGTGTACAGCTCGATAGCAATTTTGCAGATGCCTTGCTATCATTGGCAGGTGTGTATGGACAGCTTAAGAAATATGATTCTTCCATCCTGTGGTATGAGAGAGTCCGCTTGATAGACAGCAATTATTTTGCTCCTTATGGCCTTCCTTACTCCATCAACCTGGCTGGCAAAGGAGATTTCGCTTCGGCACTGCAGGCAGTAAACCGTTTTCTTTCCACTCCCCGCCTCAATGACAAAAGCAAACGCAGCGGATTGTACCGAAAGTCCTGCTACGAATTTGCATTGAATTATGCCAAAGAACATCCTGATTCCACTTATACCTTTTCTCCTGAGAACCTGGGCGATTCAGTCAACACAAATAGTTCAGAATATTATCCCACGGTTACCATCAATGATAGTCTGCTCGTTTTTACCAGAAGAGAAGGGGGAAGGGAAAATTTTATAGAAACCGCTTTTCGCGGGAACGGATTTACGCGCTGGAGAACGATTCCTGGCAACCTGAACGAGGAACCTAAAAAAGGAGCCATCAGTGTTTCACAAGACGGGGATTGGCTGCTCTTCGCTGCCATTTTTCCCGACCAGGGATATCGAAGTTTTGATATCTATATTTCTTATGCAACGCCGGAGGGCTGGAGTGAACCTGAAAATTTAGGTCCTGCTATCAACTCAGAATTTTGGGATACAGCCCCCTCGTTGAGTCCGGATAAAAGTACACTCTACTTCACCAGTTCTCGTCCCGGTGGATTTGGTGGATCCGATCTCTATTACTCCAATCGCTTAGCCAATGGAAAATGGAGCGAAGCCGAGAATATGGGACCAATCATCAATACGCCCGGCGACGAGATGGCCCCATTCATTCATGCCGATAACCAAACGCTCTTTTTTACTTCCACCGGATGGCCGGGATATGGTGGTTCCGATCTATTTATTGCCAGAAAGAACAGCGACGGTAAATGGGGAAAGCCGCAAAACCTTGGTTATCCCATCAATACCATCGAAAATGAAGGAATGATGGCAGTTGCGGCCAACGGCATTACCGCTTACTATTCCAGTGACCGCAGTGATTCAAGGGGCGGAATGGACCTCTACCGATTTACCCTGCGCAAAGATTTACAGCCCTTCAAAACATTTTATTTAAAGGGAAAAATCAAAGATCAGCTTACAGGAAAAGCCCTTCCCTCCGTTGTTGAATTGACTGTCAACAACAACCGGAAAACCTGGATGCGGGTGCAAACCGATGAGCAGGCAAATTATTTCATCACCCTTCCCGCAGGGAACGATTACACACTTACAGTCAACAGAAAAGGCTATCTATTTTATAGTGAATTATTTCAACTATCTACTCAACTACCTGATAGCATTTATCGAAAAGATATTTCACTACAACCTATTCGTTTGAATGCAAGTCTCACTTTCTCTAACATTCAATTTGCATCCAATTCTTTTTCACTGCCTGAAGCAGGAAAAATTGAACTGGATAAACTGATCAACCTGATGAATGAAAATCCTTCCATCCGAGTTGAAATAGGAGGCCATACAGATAATACCGGCTTAGCAGAAAACAATCGGCTGCTCTCTGAAAACAGGGCAAAGTCGATTGTAAACTATCTCATAGAAAATAAGATCGCCGCAACACGACTCCGTTGGAAAGGATATGGATCCAGTCAACCGATTACAGACAACAAAACAGAAGCCGGCCGCGCCCTCAACCGAAGAACCAGCTTTACGATCATTGGCATCGACCCGCTCTGATTAGGTATTAATACCATTGTGTAGCTGGCTAGTGCGAGGGATATTCGCGCATGGAAGATGAATGGCTGCATCGAATTGCGTTAACCCTGATTCCCACCCTTGGTCCGGTACGAATCAAAAACCTCATCGAACATTTTGGCAATGCAACTGCCGCATTGAATAGTTCAAGAAAAGAATGGCTGCGTGTTCCCCAGATGACTGAAGCAGCCTGCAAGGAAATGAAAAATAAGCAGGTACTGGAGGAGGCAGCCAAAGAATGGCAATGGATCAATGAACATGCCATCACACCACTTTTCTTGACCGACCCCAACTACCCCCATCGGCTCAGACAATGTTATGACCCCCCAGCACTCCTCTTCTATAAAGGTAGCGCCAGCCTGAATCATCCGCGGATGCTGAGTATCATTGGTACCCGCAACAGCAGCAGTTATGGCAAGCAGGTAACGGAAGAACTAATGGAAAAATTAAAAGGAGCGGATGTTACGATAATTAGTGGACTGGCTTTTGGCATAGATGCGATTGCGCACCGATCAGCCATGCAAAAAAATGTACCCACGATAGGCGTGCTGGCGCATGGGTTGAATACCATCTATCCCTGGCAACACCAACACCTAGCGACAGAAATGTGCACCCACGGTGGATTGCTGACAGAATTCAATAGTAGTGCCCTCCCCGAAAAACATCAATTTCCCAGACGGAACCGAATTGTAGCTGGCCTTTCAGATGCCACCTTGGTAGTAGAAACCGCCGTAAAAGGAGGCAGTATGATTACCGCAGAACTGGCTTTCCAATATAACCGCGATGTATTTGCCGTGCCGGGAAAGATTTATGATCGCAATCACTCCGGCTGTCTGCAACTGATCAAACAAAATAAGGCCATCTTATATACCAGCCCAACTGCATTGATGGATTGGCTGGGCTGGCAAGAAACAAAACCAACCCCTGCACATCAGCAAAGTTTATTTGAACATTTCTCAGCAGATGAAACATATATTGTAAGCTGTCTTTCTCCGACCAATGGTATATCTATAGATGAACTCATGATCAGCACAGGATGGCAAACCAGTCGACTCGCAGCCATACTGCTTCAACTGGAACTGAAACAGGCTGTTCGATGTTTGCCTGGCAAAAGATTCGAAAAAGTTATCTAAAGTTCCCGTACGGCTTCTGCGTGGGCTGCTTTCTTTTTTCCTATCCACTGATACAGAAATAACATGGAAACAGCTGCACAAAAAGCAGGCAATAAAAAGGCATATAAAAAATGACTGGGTTGATTATCATAAATCCAGGCACTGAGTAAGGCACCCCCGCCAATACCGGCTTCCAAAGCAATGTAAACGGTAGCCACAGCTTTTCCGCGGTGCTCCACCGCACAAAGATCTACTGCCCAGGCAGCAACGGTAGGCGAATTCATCCCCAAACTCATTCCAAAAATACCGGCACCGATGAGTAATAGTAGGTAAGAATGTGCCATGGCTAAAATCAACATGCTTACCAGTAAAGCCAGCGACGAGAAAAATAGAACTACCTGCCGCCCGAAGCGATCGGAAGATTTTCCTGCTACCAACCTGATAAAAAGCGAGGTAATGGTAAAACAAGTAAAAAATAATCCCTTGTTACGCATACCCAGTTCAACAGAGTAATCTGGCACCAGGGTGAGACAAGAACCCAGTGAAATACTCAGCAGAAAAAGGATTAATGCAGGGCGCAATGCAGTTGGCTCTATGATTTCTGTTCTGGGAATTTTCAGCAAGGACCATCGAAATGCCTGCGGCTCGGGTAAGGTTTCTCTTATATTAAAAAGAATCAGAACAGAGCCAAGTGCCATGACGGCTGAGGTAATGAACATGGCATTGAATGAGAAATGAAATACAACCCAACTGCCAATGACCGGTCCGATGGTTGCACCCAGGGTGTAGCCGATGGCGAGCGCTCCCAATGCTTCACCCCGCCTGGATTCATGTACCACATCAGCACCATAGGCAGAAGTAGCTGTGGGCTTGAATCCGGTTGAGAAGCCATGAAAAAAACGCAGCAGTAAGAAGCCGACAATGGTATGTAAGACCGGATAAAGTAAACTGCAAATCACACAAACCAATGACCCAAAAATCATAACGGGAACTCGCCCCACCGTATCGGTCAACTTACCACTGAAGGGCCTTGATATGCCCGCCATGAGGGTAAAAAGTGCAATGATCCATCCCTTGTATTCTGCCCCACCCATGGCAGTCAGATAAGCAGGCAGCTCCGGTATCATCATATTGAAACTGGCAGAGAAAAGTAAATTACTCAAACACAGCAAAGCAAATTGAAAAGTAAAGTAACGTGTATGTTCACCCGGGGGCTGCAAAGACATGAAATGAGGAATAATGGCCAAAAATATCAAATTATCAGGCGCTTACATGGTATAATTTACCTGCTGCCGCTAAAAAAAATGTTTTGGCAACAATTCACCAGCGCAACTATCTTTGCACATGGCAACAAGAAACAATCCCACCCCCGCCCGCTCCTCTTCCTCCCGTATGCTGGGACAAGGACTCACCTACGATGACGTGTTACTGGTACCCGCCTACAGCGAAGTGCTGCCGCGTGATGTTGACATCCGCACCCAATTGACCCGCGACATCAAGTTGAATATACCTATGCTGTCAGCAGCCATGGATACCGTGACAGAAGCCGGCCTGGCCATTGCGCTTGCGCGGGAAGGCGGACTCGGCATCTTGCACAAAAATATGAGTATTGAAAAGCAGGCTGAGCAGGTGCGCAAAGTGAAAAGAAGCGAAAGTGGTATGATCATAGACCCGATAACCCTGCTGGTGGATGCAACCATCGGGGATGCCCTTCACCTGATGAAGGAAAATAAAATCGGCGGCATACCCGTGGTAGATAAGCACCATCAATTGGTTGGTATCCTTACCAATCGTGACCTTCGCTTCGAGCACGACAGGAAAAGAAAAGTTGCCGAGGTGATGACAAAAGAAAACCTCATCACAGCACCGGAAGGAACAGACCTGAAAAAAGCAGAGAAAATTCTTCGCCAGTATAAGATTGAAAAACTACCGGTAGTAAATAAACAAGGAAAATTGATCGGACTGATCACCTACCGCGATATTCTGCAATTGAGGAATTTTCCCAATGCAGGTAAAGATGGACTGGGGCGCTTGCTGGTAGGTGCAGCATTGGGCATTACACGCGATCTGATGGACAGGGCATCAGCCTTGCAGCAGGTGGGTGTTGATGTTGTTACCCTGGATAGCGCACATGGACATACGCTGGGGGTAATCAGTGCGCTCCGCCAACTGAGAAAAAATTTCAAACAACTGAACATCATTGCCGGCAATGTAGCCACTGCAGCTGGAGCCAAAGCACTCGCCGATGCCGGAGCCGACTGTGTTAAAGTTGGTATTGGTCCCGGATCTATCTGCACAACCCGGATCGTGGCTGGTGCAGGCATGCCACAGCTCACTGCCATTATGGAAACAGCTGCTGCATTAAAGGGGAAAAATATTCCGGTTATTGCCGATGGCGGTATTCGTTATACCGGTGATCTGGTGAAAGCACTCGCTGCAGGCGCAGGTGCTGTGATGATGGGAAGCGTATTTGCCGGTGTAGAAGAAAGTCCCGGAGAAACCATCATCTTCGATGGCCGGAAATTCAAACAATACAGGGGTATGGGAAGTATGGGGGCCATGAGTCAGGGCAGCAGTGACCGCTACTTCCAGGACGTAGAGGATGATATTAAAAAATTCGTGCCAGAAGGTATTGAGGGAAGGGTTCCATACAAGGGCGCCCTATCAG
Organism: uncultured Sediminibacterium sp.; assembly: GCA_964448845.1. Taxonomy (GTDB): domain Bacteria; phylum Bacteroidota; class Bacteroidia; order Chitinophagales; family Chitinophagaceae; genus Sediminibacterium. The sequence goes on along the minus strand of CAYUXJ010000019.1, from coordinate 21,377 downwards.
AAATTATTTATCAATATGTAGGTGGGCTCAGGGCCGGAATGGGCTATTGTGGCGCAAAAAATATGGCGGCCCTGCAAAAAGCATCTTTCATACAAATAACGGCAGCGGGTATGAAAGAAAGCCATGCACACGATGTGGATATAACAAAGGAAGCGCCGAATTACAGTAAAAAATAGTTGCTGTCTTACGGCATTTATTGATATAAATTGTAACTTATTCATGGTAACAACTGAATCATTTCGCTTGAAAAATTCTATTCGTTGGTTGCTGAGTATTTTATCTGGTTGTCTGCTTGCATTGGCATGGCCCGATTCTTCTTTTACGTGGTTGATCTTTGTTGCTTGGATTCCTTTGCTGTTGCTGGCACACGAGCCGATTAAAAAAATATACTGGTTTCTGCTGGTTCTTCTAACCATGTTGATCTGGAATACCGGCACTACTTGGTGGATTTGGAATTCAACAGATATCGGCACCATTGCAGCGATAATTGCCAATAGTTTACTGATGTGTATACCTTGGCTGGGGTATAGAAATTTTTTAAGGCAATACGGTAGCAGAGCCGGTTTCAGCGCACTGATATTTTTCTGGATGACCTTTGAACTGATCCACCTCAATTGGCAGATCAGCTGGCCCTGGCTGCACTTGGGCAATGTATTTTGTATGCACCCGGCCTGGGTAAGATGGTATGAAATTAGTGGTATTGGAGGTGGCACGCTACTGGTATTATTAACCAACATTTGTCTATACGATGTCTTACAGGCATTGCTTCAAAAAAAGTCTATCAGCAACAGAAAACCTGCACTCGTTGCCCTCATACTGCTGGCTGCCTTTCTTATATCTTATAATCGGTATGCATCTATTGACAAAAACTTAGATAATCCGGCACCCGGCAATATTGTCATTATACAGCCGAACATCGATCCCTATCAGAAGTTTTCAGTGAATTCCATTGCCGAACAAATTGAGCGATTGATTTCCTTAACTGAACAACAGATTGATAGCAATACGCGGCTGGTCGTTTGGCCGGAAACAGCACTCAGTGCGGGCGACTGGCAGGAAAATACTGCTCGTAATAATTACTATCAGCCGGTTTTCGCACTGCTGGCCCAACATCCCAACGTATCGCTCTTAAGCGGTATAGAATTGTTTGTAAACTATGGTAAAGAAAAAACTTCTGTGAGTGCCCGGCTAGATGGCAATGGCAATTATTACGATGCCATGAATGCCGCCATGCTCGCACAACAGAATGAATCACTACAATTCTATTATAAAAGCAAATTAGTGCCGGGTGTAGAAACACTGCCCAGTTTTTTACGCTTTCTATCACCGCTATTTGAACAGTTTGGAGGCACTACGGGAGGATACGGCAGTTCTACCAGTCCTGTTGTATTACAAAACAATAGCAGCCCCTATCGCGCTGCCCCTATTATTTGTTACGAAAGTATTTATGGGGAGTATACAGGAAGTTATGTAAAACGTGGGGCCAATCTACTCACCATTATCACCAACGATGGTTGGTGGGGAAATACTCCGGGCCACCGGCAACACCTGCAAATGGCTAGATTACGGGCCATTGAAACCGGCAAATGGATTGTTCGTTCTGCCAATACCGGTATATCAGCCATCATTGATACTGAGGGAAATGTATTGGAGTCCCGTCCCTGGGCTACGAGCGGAGCGATCAAATATGCTGTACCCGTGAATGATCGTATAACCCCATATGTTAAGTATGGTGACTGGATCTACTATTTGATGTCTTTCATGGCCGTATTGGCTCTCAGCTGGCACTCCTGGCAGTGGCTGAAAAAACGACTCGCCAGAAAATGATTATAAAGCGTGTCGAATACCGTGGGGTTGAGTTGTGCTATCGACAGGCGGGAAGCGGACCAGCCGTTCTTTTACTACATGGTTTTGGCGAGGATGGAAGCGTATTCAATGATCTTATTCCCCATCTTGAAAAGGTGGCGACTGTTTTGATTCCTGATTTACCTGGTTCTGGACAGTCAGCAGCCTGGAAAGACTTTCATCCCTCCATTGAAGACCTGGCAGCCGCCATTCATACTTTGGTGGAGAAGGAGCAAATAGAGCAATACATTGTACTGGGTCATAGTATGGGAGGATATATTGCCCTGGCCATCGCAGAAAGTTTTCCTGACATGATAAAAGGGTTGGGGTTAGTTCATTCAACCGCTTATGCTGATACTGAAGTGCGCCGCAATAAAAGAAAGCAGGCGATTGATTTTATGAAAAGAGAGGGCGCATCTGCCTTTCTGAACTTATCGATTCCCGGGTTATTCGCTGAGGGGTTTCGCCAATCGAATCCGGCAGTGATAGAAAATCTACTGGAAGCGGGCAGTCAATTTTCTGCAACAGCACTCATTGGCTATTATGAAGCTATGATGCAGCGTGTCGATCGCATCCATGTGCTGCAATCGGTTACTTGTCCCGTTTTATTTCTCACCGGCAGTAAAGACGAACTGATACCGGCCCGGGATGTTTACGAACAGGCAAAGAACACCCAACATGCAAAGGTGTTTGAGATTGAACAGGCAGGCCATATGAGTATGCTGGAAACTCCCGAAACGTTTCATTCAATCATATTAGATTTTTGCAGGATGTATTAGTGCGATTAAAAAACGTCTGTCGCATTTGAAGGGACTTGAAAAAGCGTTAAATTCTGACTTAATTGCCTGCTTGCAGGCAACGAATAAGTGATTGTAGTTATCTTCATACAGGCATTCGAGTGCTATAATTTCTAATTTAAGTTCCAAATGAGATTTCGGCTGCTTTTTTTATTTCTGGTCCTTGGCACTTTTTCGTCGGAGGCAGCCCACTTGAAAGGTGGCTGGATACAATACAGTTACCTGGGTCCGGGAGCAACTCCTTCTACTTCCCGCTATCAAATAATTGTTCGTCAATACATGGATTGTAACTCCACTGCATCTCAACGAGATGGTCAGGTTTTCCTTGGCGTTTTCAATAGCCGCACCGGGGAGCGGATAAGAACTGAAACCATTCCAAAAAGTGCAGAAGAAACCTTAGATAAAAATAGTTTCAGCCCCTGTCTAAATTCTCCCCCGCGCGTTTGTTTTTTGATACTCCGATATGATTTGGTAATCGACTTGCCTGACAATCCAGATGGTTATTCACTGACAGTTCAAAGATGCTGTCGAATTACAGGTATAGTGAATGTATCGGGCAATTCAGGTAATATTGGTGTAAGCTATACAAATACCATCCCCGGCGTAATCAACGGAACAGATTATTCCAAAAACAGCAGTCCGGTATTTGCTCAAAAAGATACTGCTATTGTCTGCTTCAATTCACCTTTCACTTTTGATTTTAGTGCAACTGATGCTGACGGAGATCAGATTATTTATAGCTTTTGTAGTGGGTCAATTGGTGGTGGTAGCGGATCACCTATCCCCAATCCCCCAACCGCCCCACCCTATGCATCAGTGCCCTATAATCCTTCTTATCCCGGAAACAGCCCGTTAGGACTTGCTGTCACCATCGACCCCAACACAGGTATCATCAGAGGCACTGCACCGGGTGTAACGGGTCAATTTGTAGTGGCTGTTTGTGCCAATGAATACAGAAATGGTGTTTTAATTGGCAGCACCAAAAAAGAAATACACATCACGGTAGCGGGGTGTTCGATTTCAGCAGCAGAACTGAAACCCAATTATATTACCTGCAATGGTACAACGCTGAGCTTCCAGAATGAATCCAGCAATAGTTCCATAACATCCTATTTCTGGGACTTTGGTGTGGCCGGAATCAATTCCGACACCTCTTCCTCTCCTACCCCTACCTATGACTTTCTAAATAGCGGAAGAGATAGTGGTACTTTTACCGTTAAACTGGTAGTTGCTACATCCGGAGGTTGTAAAGACTCTGCAACAACCATCGTAAAAGTTTACCCCGATCTGCGGGTGAATTTTAATGCCGCCGGCAATTGTTTTCTGAACCCCTATACTTTTCAGGATGTATCCACCAATAAGTATGGAAGCATAGTTGAGCGACGATGGAATTTTGGTGACAATTCTTCGACTTTAGATACAGCCTCTGCAAAAGATACTGCCTGGACCTATACCAATTCCGGAACAGTGCAGGTTAAGTTATATGTGAAGAATTCTTTTGGTTGCGCTGACTCGGTGACCAAAACGCTCACCATTTTAGATAAACCGATTTTATCACTTGCTTTTAAAGACACCCTGATTTGCAGTATCGATACCCTTCGACTCTCTGCGAATATCGGTTCGGGGATCATTAACTGGACGCCCACTGCAGGTCCCAATGAAAACAGAATCCTTTTTAAAAATACTACCAGCCCACTGGTCTATCCGAGGGATACAACCCGGTATTTGATCAGAGTAGAAGATAATGGTTGTATCAGTCAGGACACTGTTACTGTCAATGTTTTACAATTTATCGATGTTGACGCAGGCATGGATACCACCATCTGCCAAACAGACCAAATTGTTTTGTCACCTATCAGTTATGCACTCAGTTATTTGTGGACAGCTTCCACGGGTGAAGTAGTCGATCCCGTCAAAAACCCATTGGTACAGCCTGTTTCAACGACCAAATACCTTGTGACTGCCAACTTAGGAAAGTGTCAAGACAGAGACAGCGTCGTAATAAAAGTTGTTCCCTATCCCCGGGTGAATATCGGACAGGATACCACCATCTGTTTTGGCAGCAGGATAAAATTAAGTGCCCTTGTAGTAGGCTCTGTTTTCACCTGGTCGCCCACCATTAGTCTGCTCAATGAGAGAACACTAACGCCGCTGGCAGGTCCTTCCGATACGACTCAATATATCTTACTGGTATCTGACACATTGGGTTGTCCAAAAACCGTTATCGATACCGTTCAGATTAATGTTTTACCTCCGATAGATGCGGATGCAGGAAAAGATACCACCCTCGCCCCGGGGCAGGCTCATCAATTGCAGGCTTCCGGCGGCACTCAGTACTTTTGGACGCCAGCAACAGGATTATCCAATGTCAATATTCCAAATCCCATCGTTACCCTTGATAATAGTGTAGATTCAGTCATCTACAGAGTATATGTAGCAGATGGCCCCTGTGTTCGATCAGATCTGGTAACAATTCGTATTTCGAATCTGGGTCCAGATATCATTGTGCCATCCGGATTTACTCCGAATGGAGATGGCAAGAATGATCTTGCCCGACCGATAACCCCCGGTATTGCTCAGTTAAAATACTTCATCATTTTTAACCGCCTAGGTGAAACGATTTATACTACCTCAGTCATTGGAGAAGGCTGGGACGGCACATACAAAGGTCAAAACCAGGCACCGGGAACTTATATCTATCAGGCAGAAGGTCTTGACTTTAGAGGAAATACTATTTTCAGGAAGGGAACGATTGTGCTGATCAGATAAAACAAGGCAACCCCACATTTACCGGTTCCAATGAATTAGTTTTGCAGGAACTGAATTAATCTATGAATAAGATCATACTCATTACCGGAGCCAGCTCCGGCTTTGGCAAAGCCACTGCTGAAAAATTTGCTGCGGCAGGATGGAATTGCATTATTACTGCACGAAGTGCAGATAAATTGGAGGTGCTGACGAACGAACTAACAAATAAATATGGTGTTCAGGTATTACCACTCATTTTTGATGTTCAAGATAAAGCAGCAGTAGACCAACAAATAGCACTTATTCCGGATGAATGGAAAAACATAGATGTATTAGTCAATAATGCAGGCTTAGCCCTGGGCAGAGATCCCTTTGATAAAGCAGATATGAATGACTGGGAAGTTATGATTGATACCAACTTGAAAGGCTTGCTGTATGTAACCAGAGCAATACTCCCATTCATGAAAGAAAGAAAAACGGGTCATATCATCAACATTGGTTCAACCGCTGGGGTGGAAGTTTATAAAGATGGAAATGTTTACTGTGCCACCAAACATGCCGTGGATGCTATCAGCAAAGCAATGCGAATAGATTTATTACCGGATGGCATAAAAGTAACGGTGGTGCATCCGGGAGCAGCAGAAACTCAATTCTCAGTAGTTCGCTTCAAAGGCAATGAACAAAAGGCAGCTGCAGTTTACGAAGGTTATCAACCACTACAGGCTGAAGATGTTGCCGGCATTATATTTTATGCTGCCAACTTACCGGATCATGTATGCATCAATGAACTGGTCGTTACCTGCAAAGCACAGGCCAACTCGTTTTATCTTCACAAGTAAAACAATGGCTATCCCTTTACAGGCAAATGAATGAGCTGCTGTCTGGTTTGTTCGAACTCACTGACTAATGCACGGACGATGTCTCCGGCAGGGCGAATATCATGAATCAGAGAACTTACCTGACCTATTTCCAGCTCTCCCTCTTTCAAATCACCTTCAAACATGCCTCGCTTAGCGCGGCCGCGACCTAACAATTGCTGCAGCTCCTCCTTACCGGCACCACGGGTTTCTGCTGCCTGTACCTGATCAAAAAAATCATTTTTCAATAAGCGCACGGGGGCCAGTTTTTTCAACGATAATAAAGTAGCACCCTCCGGTGCGGCCACAACTGCATCTTTAAATGTAATATGTGAAGAGGCCTCTGGTGTACAAACAAAACGTGAACCAACTTGAACACCATCTGCACCCAATGCAAAGGCGGCCAGCATCTGACTCCCGGTGGCAATTCCTCCCGCAGCCATTACGGGAATTTTTACCGCTGCACGAACAAGTGGCACCAACACGAGTGTGGTGGTTTCCTCGCGTCCATTGTGCCCGCCCGCTTCAAAACCTTCCGCCACAACTGCATCACATCCGGCAGCTTCGGCCTTTCGGGCAAATTGACTGCTACTGACAACATGAACAACGATGCATCCCTGCTCTTTTAATTGAGCAGTATATAGGGCAGGATTGCCGGCACTGGTAAATACAATTGGTACTTTCTCCTCAATGATAATCTTGATCAATGCCGGTACATCCGGATACATTAATGGAATGTTTACGCCAAATGGCTTTCCCGTGGCCTGCTTGCATTGCCGGATATGATGTTGCAATACGTCAGGATACATACTGCCGGCACCGATTAATCCCAATCCGCCGGCATTACTCACTGCAGCTGCCAGCTTCCAGCCACTGGCCCATACCATTCCCCCCTGCACAATCGGATATCGGATACCGAATAGTTTGGAAACAGGATTATCGCTGAACAGTTCCATAGCAAGCTATATTAATTACTAGCCAAAATCGATATCGGTATTATCACCGATATTCAAGGTACGACTTAAGCCTTTTACTGAAGCATCGCTGCCAATCAGAGAATGATCTAGCACCACCTCATACAAATGTGTAAATGAACCAATAATACTATCGCGAACGATGGAATGCCGAATACTGGCATTGGCACCTACTGCCACGTGCGGACCAATAATAGCATGAGAAATATCGCAACCCGGTGCAATGCTCACGGGAGGTATAATAATCGTATTAGGAAAATGATGTTCTACACCGGTATTTCCTCCGGATTTTTTCAATAAGATGGCATTACTTTCCAAGAGACTTTCCTTCTTACCACAATCGAACCAGTTTTTCACCTTGAATGCCTTAAACTTTGCGCCCCGTTGAATCATACAATCCAACGCATCCGTCAGATGATAAGCGCCATCCGAACCCGGTAAATGACTATACAGTTGACGTAAACAATCAAAGAGAATATCGGTTTCCCTGATTTTGTATAATCCAACCAATGCCATATTGCTTTTTGGAATCGAGGGTTTTTCCACCACCTGTTCGATGAACTCATCCTCTCCCACCAGTGCTACACCAAAATCCCTTGGGTCGTCTACTTTCTTAATGCCCAGCATGCTGTATGGACTATCCATCACTTCCTTGATATCATATTCGCAAATGGTATCCCCCAACACAACAAACACCTCATCACCTGCAACCAGGTTGCCAGTCAACTCGATGGCATGACCTGTTCCCTGGCGCTCATTTTGAAATACAAAGTGTGCTGTTATATCGGGATAGGTTTGCTGCACATAATCACGGATTTTCTCCCCCATATGCCCAACAATGAAAATAAATTCTCTGATGCCGGCGTCATGCAACTGATCAACGATAAAACTCAAAATAGTTTTACCTGCAATTGGAATGAGTGCCTTAGGTTGTGTATATGTGTGGGGGCGAAGTTTCGTTCCCGCTCCGGCTACCGGTATAATTGCTTTCATACATGTTCATTCTAATGAAAGAGAAGTTGCTACAACTCTCCTGCCCGGGCAATTGAAAACAGGGAAACGAATATAGGGAAATCCACTGACCCGACCATTTTTATGGCATTTGTGGGATGTTTTCCCACGATTTATGTATTTCTTTTCCACGATGTTACAGTAAGCCGCCTATATGCTATTTAACGAGGCCTCACTTCCTATCTTTGCAAAAAATATTTTATGCAGCGGGATAAAGTGGTTTTTGACCTGATTCAACAGGAACTGGAAAGACAAAGACATGGAATTGAACTGATCGCCTCAGAAAATTTTACGAGCCTGCAGGTGATGCAGGCCATGGGGGGTGTCATGACCAATAAATATGCTGAGGGTTATCCCGGTAAGCGCTACTATGCCGGATGTGAAATTGTCGATCAAACTGAACAACTCGCTATCGATCGGTTAAAGGCCATTTTTGATATTGACTATGCCAATGTGCAACCCCATAGTGGTGCCCAGGCAAATGCAGCTGTCGCCCTGGCTTTATTACAGCCCGGAGATCCTATTCTCGGTCTTGATCTAAGCATGGGCGGACACCTCACCCATGGTTCGTCCGTTAACTACAGCGGTAAATTATATCAACCACATTTTTATAGCGTAACCCGGGAAGAAGGACTGGTAGATTATGAACAACTCGCCGAACAGGCCAGAAAACATCGCCCAAAACTCATCATCTGCGGTGCAAGCGCCTACAGCCGTGATTGGGACTATGCCCGCATACGTGCCATCGCAGACGAAATCGGGGCTTTTGTGCAGGCAGATATTGCCCACCCGGCAGGATTGATTGCAAAGAAGTTATTGAATGACCCTTTTGACTATTGCCACATCGTTACATCCACCACACACAAAACACTGCGTGGTCCGAGAGGAGGTATCATCATGATGCGGAAGGATTTCGAGAATCCGTTTGGATTAAAAGATGTGAAAGGAAATCTGCGTATGATGAGCAACCTGCTCGATCTGGCTGTCTTCCCCGGTATTCAGGGCGGTCCGCTGGAACATGTAATTGCAGCTAAAGCTGTGGCGTTTGGAGAAATACTGACAGATGAGTTTGGCGCCTATGCACAGCAGATGGTGAACAACGCACAGGCAATGGCAGCAGCCTTGAACAAACGCGAATACCAAATCATCAGTGGCGGTACCGACAACCACTTGGTATTGATTGACCTGCGCAACAAAAATATCAGCGGCAAAAAAGCCGAACAGATTTTGGTGCAAGCAGATATTACTGCCAATAAAAATATGGTGCCCTATGACGACAAGAGTGCCTTCGTCACTTCAGGAATCCGACTTGGCGTACCTGCGATCACGACCCGCGGCATGAAAGAAGAGCATATGGAGTTTGTTGTAGATTGCATTGACCGTATACTCATGCAGGCAGATGACAGTGCAGCCATAGCAGGCATCAGAAAACAGGTAAATGAATTCATGTCCCAATTTCCGCTCTACCCGGAACTCGGTTAAGCAGTTTGTTTCCGAACTACTGAAAAACACTAACTTAGTGATATGATACAGCGAATTCAAACCATTTGGCTGCTGCTGGCTTCCCTCTTTTCATTTGTCAGCTTACAAACCTCTTTTTTTAGTGGCATAAAGCCACTTACCCAGGATGCAAGCGGCCAGCCGGAACCACCCTATGCCCAACTAACCGGAATGAGTAACTGGTTAATTTTAGGTGTGACCATCGTTATGGCACTATTGGCCCTGATCAGTATTTTTCTTTATAAAAATCGCCCCGTACAAATGCGCGTTGCACTGGCAGGATTAGTTTGTTCAGTTGGGCTCATCTTTCTTTATTACAGAGAGACACGTCAATTTTTGTCAGGACAAGGCACGCTCGATCTTACGGCGCTGGTGGTGATGGTCATCCCCTTTCTTTTCTTTCTAGCCATCCGCGGAATTTATAAGGATGAACACCTGGTGAAAAGTGTCAACAGGTTGAGATAAGCACTTAACCATTTTCCTTTTACTTATTACAGGAATTGACCGGTAAAGCTTTTCTTCTCTTTCTTTAATCCCATAGGTACACCGGCATATACCAATTCGCCGCCACCATCTCCCGCGTCAGGGCCCAGATCAATCACCCAGTCTGAACAACGGATTACATCCAGATTATGCTCAATCACCAGTACTGAATGGCCCTGCCCGATGAGGGCATGAAATGAAGCCAATAATTTATGGATATCATGAAAATGTAGTCCTGTAGTAGGCTCATCGAAAACAAATAAGATTTTTCCGATACCGCGGCCCTTTCCCAGAAAGCTGGCCAACTTCACCCGTTGTGCTTCACCCCCGCTAAGTGTATCACTGCTTTGACCAAGCTTGATGTAACCCAGTCCCACATCTTGCAGGGGCTGTATGGCAGCTGCTATTGATTTTTCTCCTTCAAAAAAATGAAGGGCATCATCAACGCTCATATCCAAAACGTCAAAAATACTTTTCTGCCGAAAAGTGACTTCAAGCACTTCATCTTTGAATCGTTTTCCCCTGCAGGATTCACAGATCAGGTGAACATCAGCCAGAAATTGCATCTCTACCAGTTGCTCCCCTTCCCCCTTGCAGGTATCGCAGCGACCTCCATCGACATTAAAGGAAAAATGTTTGGGCATGAATCCACGCGTTTTTGAAAGGGGTTGCTTAGCATATAAATCACGAATGAGATCCCAGGCTTTAATGTATGTTATCGGGTTACTGCGCGATGATTTGCCGATGGGGTGCTGGTCAATCATTTCAACATGATCCACCTGATCTACATCCCCGGTCAGTTCTTTGTGCAAGCCTGGCTTTTCTGTGCCCTCCCCTTTCAGTTTACGCAGTGCCGGAACAAGAATTTGCTTCACCAAGGTAGTTTTACCACTTCCACTCACTCCACTTACAACACAGAGAACATGTAAGGGGAATTGAACCGATATTCCCTTTAGATTATTCTGGCGTGCTTGTTTTACCCAAATACTATTGTTCCATTTTCGTACCGTTTTGGGTGCATCTATCGTTCGCTGTCCGGATAAGTAAGCTCCGGTCAAGCTATCCTGATTGCCAATAATATCCTTATACGTGCCTGCCGCTACTACGCGGCCGCCGAGATGAGAGGCGAATGGACCCATATCGATAATGTAGTCGGCTTCCCGCATCATCATTTCATCGTGTTCCACCACTACCACCGTATTGCCCAGGTTACGCAGCGACTGAAGAACGCGAATCAGTCGTCCGGTATCGCGCGCATGTAACCCAATGGAAGGTTCATCTAAAATATAAAGAGAATCTGTCAAATTACTGCCCAGGCTGCGGGTCAATTGAATGCGTTGACTTTCGCCACCGCTTAAAGAGTTGGCGAGGCGATTCAACGTTAAGTAACCCAGACCCACATCGAGCATGGTTTGCAGGCGCTGCTCAACCTCAATCAATATCCTGCGGGCAATGGCCAGTTCTGTATCCGTCCAGCGAATCTGCTTTATCCATGCTTGCAAATCTCTCACCTGCCATTCACAAAGTTCTCCTATATGGTGGCCCCCAATCTTTACATACAATGCTTCCTTTCTTAACCTATAACCGGAGCAGGCGGTACAAGTAGTTCGCCCACGATATCTGCTAAGTAAGACCCGATATTGCACTTTATAGAGGTTTTGTTCTACCTCTTTAAAAAAATCATGAATACCATAGACTTTACCTGACCCCTCCCACAACATTTTATATTGCTGGGGTGTACAATCAATAATTGGCTTGTGAATAGGGAAGCCAATATTGCCGGCTCCTTTAATAAACTGATCTTTCCACCACCCGAGTTTTTCACCTTTCCAGGGAGCCACTGCGCCCTCATATAAGCTAAGTTGCTTGTCAGGAATAACCAGTTCTTCATCGATGCCCAGTACCTGACTAAAGCCTTCGCATAAAGTACAAGCCCCGAATGGATTATTGAAAGAGAAAAGATTGGGTACAGGATCTTCAAATCGCATCCCATCAGCCTCCAATTGATTGGTAAAGACCAATAATTCGTTCTTGCCGGTCTCAAGCCATACCTTACCCTCTCCCTCATAAAATGCTGTAGTGATTGAATCATTCATCCGATGCCGGTCATCCTCATCCCAGTCTTTAGCGACAAATCGATCGACCAACACAAAAACCTGCTGATTAGGCTGCTTGAATTTTTTATCCAGTTCTTTATCACTCAGTTCCAGCCATTCCTCTATCCTAACCGCAACCGATTCGATTTTCGTCCGCAAATAGATGCGTGAAAATCCTTTCTGCATCAGGATATTCAGCTCTTCCTTGGGTTGTCGGTTAGCGTGTTGCCGGAAGGTGGTCAGCAAAAATATTTTACTGCCGGCAGGTTGTGAAGTAATGGCATTCAAGACATCTGATATGTCACTCTTTTTAACCTCAGCGCCACTGATGGGGGAAATGGTTTTACCTACCCGTGCAAACAGCAGACGCAGGTAATCATAAATTTCTGTCATACTACCAACAGTGCTTCTGGGCGTGCGCGTGATCACCTTCTGCTCAATTGCTATAGCCGGACAAAGGCCTTTGATATCATCAACATCCGGCTTCTCCATGCGGGCCATGAATTGCCGGGCATAAGCACTCAAACTCTCTGCATATCGACGCTGACCCTCAGCAAAGAGCGTGTCAATCGTTAATGATGATTTACCACTTCCGGAAACTCCCGTCACTACTACCAGTCTGCCGCGAGGTATGCTGACCGTCACATCCTGAAGGTTGTGCACGCGGGCACCCCGAATCTCAATGTCGTCGGGTGCTGTTTTTTTTGCGGGTGCTTTTACACGTGTTGCTTGCCTTGCCATAATCGCTGCAAAATAAACATATTAAACGCGCCATTGTTGCCCCGAAGAGGAACTTAGCGGCAGAAATCTTCCGGGGGCCGGAAATTCCGGAATGTGAATAACCTTTCTAAACGATTTTCTTCTTTCCACAAGTCATTTATGGTAATAAAAGATGTATAATTTGTTCCTGAATCAGAAGAAATTAAGTCTGAGAATCTAAAAAAATCAGACCTACCTTAAAAAGAACCTTCAGGGAAATGCGGAAAGAAATGAGCCAGGTTTCGGATACAGAATTGATCAAAGCCTTTCAGGAGGGCGATGCCCAAGCTGTGGAGGTACTGATCAACCGCTACAAGGACAAGGTCTACTCTTCACTCTTGTTTTATGTAAAAGACAATTACCTGGCAGAAGATTTATTTCAGGATGTATTCATCAAGATCATCGATACCCTTCAAAATAAGCGATATACAGAAGAAGGTAAGTTTTTACCCTGGGCCCTTCGTATTGCTCGCAACCTTTGTCTGGACTATTTCAGAAAAGTGAAACGCAACCCCTCTGTGAAAACCAGTGAGCATTCAGATATTTTCGATGTAATTCAGCTATCCGAAGATGCCGCTGACACCAAAATGATGCAAAGCCAGTCTCACGACCGGGTGCGTATGATGCTCGATCTGCTTCCGGAAGAACAAAGAGAGATAATTGTATTGCGACACTATGCCAACCTGAGCTTTAAAGAAATCGCTCAAATCACGAATTGCAGCATTAATACGGCACTGGGTCGTATGCGCTATGGCTTGATTAATCTGAGAAAACTGATGGCTGAAAAGCAAATAGCCCTCTGATACTTCTGCTATTTTCTTCTTGCAAATTCCTGTTTTACACTTTCGAGGTGCGCCAGAAAACGGCTAACATCCGGATCATATCCATACTTCACATCAGAAAGCGGCTCCCCAGTTAGGTCAAGAAACATATAGAGCGGCTGGGCGTTGATACCAAACTTTGTTTTTTCGTAAGCAAGATTTTTCTCTCCCACGGTGGTAATCATATCACCATCCGGCGACTTGAATTGCTCTTCTATCGGCAGTTGGGTACTTTCATCTACATATAGACTTATCAGAACAAAATCCTGTTTGATGCGTGCCAACACTTCCGGTTGCTTCCAAACCTGTTCTTCCATCTTTCGGCAGTTGGCACAAGTGTGACCGGTAAAATCCAACATGACCGGTTTTTTTAAAACACGGGCAGCTGCCAACCCTTCTTCCAGATCAAAGTAAGCAGTTAATCCAAAAGGTACTTTCAGTTTATCGGTATACTTCACTGGAGGCTTAGCCAGGCTGGTGCCGGGTGCCGTAACCCCTGTCTGATATTGAATATTATTCAAGTTGAAATCTTGCGTAACAGCCGGAGGAATGAAACCGCTGAGTGCATTCAACGGAGCACCCCACAATCCGGGAATCATATAAATAGTAAATGAAAGCGACAATAAGGCAAGAAAGAATCTGGGTACGGTCAGGTAGTTGAGTTCATTGTCATGGGAGAAACGAATTTTACCAAGCAGGTATAAACTCATAAGACCAAAAATTACAATCCATAAGACCAAAAACACATCCCGGTCTAAAATTCCCCAATGATAAGATAGATCTACGTTAGAGAAGAACTTCAGTGCCAGCGCCAGCTCAATAAAACCAAAGCATACTTTGACGGCATTCAGCCAGCCCCCACTTTTTGGCAAAGCAGGTAACAAAGCAGGAAAGAAAGCCAGTAAAGAGAAAGGCAATGCTAATCCGAGTCCAAATCCAAACATGCCAATCACCGGGGCAATACCAACGCCATTCGAACTAGTTTGGCCAAGTAGGGTACCCACCAATGGCCCGGTACAAGAGAATGAAACAATAACCAGGGTAAGTGCCATAAAAAATATCCCCCCCAATCCGCCTTTACCTGCACGTTTATCCGCTTTATTCGCCCAGCTATTGGGTAAATTGATCTCAAAGGCCCCAAAGAAAGAAATGGCAAAGAGCAGAAAAATCAAAAAGAAGAGCAGGTTAGAAATCGGACTCACAGAAATACGATAGAGTATAGAATCACCGAAAATAAGTGTCAGCAAAAGAGTTGGAATGGTATAAATCAGTACGATTGAAATCGAGTACCAGAGAGCATTTCGCCAACCGGCTTCGCGTGTCTCACTCTTTTTCAAGAAAAAACTTACTGTTACCGGTATTAATGGGAAAACACAAGGTGTAATCACAGCAACCAATCCGGTGAAGAAGCAGATGAGAAATATCTGCCACCAGCTGCCGGAAGTTTCTTTTGCCGGTTCCATGGCAGGTATTGCAACCCGGAAAGAGTACGTATTACTTGGAAATGTATTCTCTTTTTTTCCTAACCAGTTAATTGAACCTGTCAGCCATCCCTGTTGATTAGCTGGCAGATGGACAGTAACCGACCATGCCACTGAATCAGTATAAACAAGATAATGCGTTGTGTCATCGGGTAACTGTAGATTGTTTGCCTTTCCTGAAATCAATATGATATCCTCGGATGTCAGGGGTTGAGCGAGGCTGTCTATTTGTATATTTCCGCTGACCGATGAGCCGGCAGAGAGTGCGAAGATGGCAAGTCCTTTCTCTGGTTGTGCGTGAATGGTCAAAACCACCGTTGAATCTGCATTGCGTTGTGCTGTTATCTTCCAGGCAATGGCAGTATCAGCATTTGCTTGTGCGGGTAACTGAACAGCCCAGCCCAATAACAACATTAAACAACCGATAAGTTTACGCATAATCAGGGCAGCTTAATATCAAATGTTTTTTTGGTTGGGGGCAGGCACTTGCTGTCATTACATACCATGTATTCCACGGTACCGCCAATATTGGTGCTGACCTTACCTTTTACAGTTACTCTTTTTACAAAGCGCACTTCGTTGCTGAAGTACACAACAGGAACAGGGGGCTGACCAAAGTTAGGGTCAAGGGTTTTTTCGGGCTTCCCAACTTCTTTGGCCTTTCCCGGAGCTATCTGTAACAAAGGGTTCGGGCGAAAGCTGATATGAGTGGGTATAGGTCCGCCCTTACCAGTAAATTGTGAATACAAGTGCCAGGGCTGCTCAATTTCAGCAGAAAGAACCACGTCATAAACACCGGGACTTACCTTGGTTGCAGAGAAATTCCAATGAACTGGATTTTCAATCTGAGCAGCAGCCGCATACCAACAGAAAAAAAACAGAGAAGCGATCAATAACTTTTTCATGGGTAAAAGATTTTATGCTATCAGTTCAGGTACTAATCCGAGAAAACGAAAAACTTCAAGACCATCCCGGTTCCCGAGAGAAGGCGAAGTAGCCCTTTCCGGGTGTGGCATCATACCAAATACATTTCTTTCCCTATTACAGATCCCGGCGATATGGCGGGCAGCTCCGTTTGGATTTGCAGTATCAGTTATATTGCCGGTCTCATCACAATATCGGAAGATTACCTGGTTATTTGCCTCAAGCTCGTTCAGCAGCTCCTCATTGCCGTGGTACCTGCCTTCACCATGTGCAATGGGAATGGTCAGAACAGGACCTTCTGCAGACCGGATATGTACATTCTTGCAGATGAATTGCCGATTCATATTTTGGAGTAATACGCCCGGCAGCAAACCACTTTCACATAAAATTTGAAATCCATTACAAACACCAAATACCTTTCCCCCATCTTGTGCAAACCGAATGACAGATTGCATCATCGGACTAAAGCGGGCGATGGCACCACAACGCAGATAATCGCCATAAGAGAAGCCACCCGGGAGAACGATACAATCTTCGGTGCTAAAAGCACTCAAATCGCTGTCTTTATGCCAAAGAAAGGAAACGGGTGCCTGTAAATCGTGTTGCAGGGCATCAAACATATCCCTGTCACAATTCGAACCCGGAAAAACAACTACCCCAAATTTCATATTGTAGTGGTATTAAAATAGAATGATTAACGGGTCAAAGTTAACAAACACGGGGCTTCTTGACCTATTTTTTAATAAAAAGCCAATTGTGCAGTACCGATTGTACCACCAGTAACCAGAAAAAGAGGTTCGGAACCAATAAACGTCGGGGCACAGAGAAGGAAGAAGAGAAAAATGCACTCAAAGGAATAGTGAGCAGCCAAAGTACCGGTAAGCCTTCCTTACTCATCAGGAACGGCAGCGATATCAAGAAAATGATGAAAATGAATAGTACGCTCCAATAATTTCGGGTTTGCATGAGTAACCGACCATTGAAGCGCTGCCAATAGCCTAATCCAAAAATAAAACTCAGCAACAATAGTGAGAGTGAAATAATTTTGAACTCATCGGGCCGATCTATGGGCCAACCCGGTGAGAAACGGGGTAGCTGATAAAAAAAGAGTGGCAGGTTGTCAGATAAAAAGGCGCCAGCCAGAATGAAATAATAAGGGAGTAAAAATCCCAGTACCATAATCAGGTACTCATTGATACGAAATCTTTTCACCACTGCCATAGCCGGTATAACGGCCAGGGCAATTAAAATGAGTGGATGGTAACATAAAACAGCCACTCCTAGTAGAAGTCCATTATTCAATAGTGCCGACTTAGGATTTGTCGCTTGGGAAAGATCACTGATGCGAGAGAAGATCCATAATACCAAATGACCAGAAAGGAGCGCTGGTGTTATACTACACCAGGGTGAAAAGAGTCCGGATAATAATACAAGGGTGAGCGCTGGCAAATAAGTTGAGGTAGGAAACATCCGCAAATGATCTAACAATGCATTTAGTCGAAAAGCAAGTGAGATAAGCAACCCTTGAAATATAAAAAACAAAACGGCAGGATGTAATTGTTGGAGGTAATGTATGATCATGTAGGAAAACCAACCAGTGGAAGGGCTTGCTATTAGCGTCACAGGGAATAGCAATAAATGGGCATGCATACCTATACTCAGGATGACAAGCAGAAAAATATTGATGAGTGACTTATCTCTGAATAAAAATACCACCGGCGAAAATTAAAAGTCAATTTTAGCAAAGCAAATGAAGCCCCTGTACTGACAGGGCACTATTACCTGACGTAAGCCCACCTGTTTGGCATACCTGGGCATAAACTCAAATCCCTTGTCTAAATTTTTAAATGTAGGATTCCGTAAAAGTTGTCCTTCTGAAGTTATGCTCTGATCGGAGAGGATTTGAATTCTTTTTTCATAAGCATTGAACAGAAAATGTAATTGATTGCCGGTATTGACTAACCCGAAGCCAATCATATCGTCGGAATTGTCGTCAAATTGAGATTTTCGCACTACATTACTCCATTCCAGTTTTCCAGTGGGATCATAAGATAAGACAATGATATTTTCAGCATAATAGCGGGTAAAATTAGTCGTATTGAACATGCCATTGTAACCCCATGGATAAAATCCGACCGGACTTCTCCATAAGAAATAATCTGTTGGCATGCGGAAAGGAGACCCGTAGAGATAATCCCACCTGTTGAGGTTGCCTCCCCGCGTGGAAGTGTAGACTGATTCGGCTGACAGAATAAATCCACCATCCCGGCGCAGGGTTACCTGGTTGATATAAAAATCATTGAAGGCAGTTTTAATTGACCCATCTCCCTTTGCATCTGCCCGCAGTTCCTCGGAAAAGAGGGAAGTAGCATGCAGAACTTCTGTATGTTTGGTCTTATCCCAGACTGCGTAGTAGAGGCCATCAATGTTACCGCGACGCATTTTACTGAAGAAAGAAGTAACCACATAGTGCTTATTAATATTATCGGCCCGAACACGGATATCGTCAAGGTATACTCCTTTGATTTCCAGCTCACCCATACTCAGGGCATCCCAGAGTGGGTCTTTAAAAATCAGGGTTACTTTATTGATGTTATCATTACTGGAAGTTCCGGAAGCGCGTATGCAAGCCATTTCTCCGTCATTAAACAACGTGAATTCGGAGAGAAAATCATTGCTCTGGGGCATTTCTACGGGCAACACCGAACGCTTTTGCAGTGTCAGTTCTTTATTGAATAAGCAAGTAGTGAGAATATGTCGACGATCATTGGAGGTATTAATTTTAAACAGCATGATTTGCTGCTTGTCCTCACTATTGATAATTGAGTAGATTTTATTGGTAGAAGAAAATGAGGTTCGTTGGGTAGAGTCCATTAAGATTTCCTTACCTACGGGGTTGCCGGAAGGATCAATTTTCAGGGCTGCGGCAATGACCGTACCCCGGTAATAGTATTGGTAAAAAAACCAGGCAAAGTCGGGGTATACCAGAAAATCGGTACTGAGCAAACGACTCCCTTCCATTGGTAATTTTATTTTGTCCAGCAGTCGCATGTTCTGATCGAAGGAGCAGATGAAATGCTGGTCGCGGTAGCTCTTATAGACCAAGATGCGACCTCCCATCTTTCCGATAAGCTCGAATTGAAGGGTTTTGGGATCGGTCCGGTCGGGGTCACTGTAGAAGATGTTTTGAGCGGCCATTTCGACTCCCAGGCTCAAAAACGCCAGTAAAATGAATAATTTTAATCTTGACATGCTTCCCAGGTTATGATTACAAATATACGCTTCCGGGGTCCTTTCCGGTAGCCTCAAATCCACCAAAAAAGAGTATTTCCAATATTATACCCGAAAGCATTAAAATTACTTATACATTTGTTAAATCTAAAGGCTAAAGTTTCTCTGACCTGTGGGCAAGCAAAAGAACAAAGCAACCGCTGCTGGACTTATCATAGCGCTGGGTATCATTTACGGAGATATTGGAACCTCTCCTCTTTATGTTCTTAATGAGATCATCAAAGGACGGGTAATCAATGAAGAACTCATTCTGGGTTCACTTTCCTGCATCATCTGGACACTTACCCTACAAACTACCGTAAAATATGTTATTCTGACCCTCAGAGCAGACAACAAAGGTGAAGGGGGAATTTTTAGTTTGTATGCATTGGTTCGACGCAGGAAAAAATGGCTGGTGATGCCTGCCATGCTTGGGGGTGCTGCTTTACTTTCCGAAGGCATTATTACTCCTCCTATCACTGTTACTTCCGCTGTGGAAGGACTTAAGCAGATCAATGCATTGAGCGATATCCAACAAAGTACCATCATTGGTATAGTCATTGCAATTATTACCCTGCTTTTTCTTTTACAACAATTTGGAACTGCTTCCATTGGGAAGTTTTTCGGGCCCATCATGTTTGTTTGGTTCTCCATGCTGGCAGTTTTAGGTTCTATACACCTGATGGATGAAATCCATGTTTTCAAAGCTTTTAGTCCCCATTATGCCATAGAACTATTAAGCAAATACCCAAAAGGATTTTGGATACTAGGCGCGGTTTTTCTCTGTACTACAGGGGCAGAAGCGCTCTACAGTGATTTGGGGCATTGTGGTAAAAACAACATCCGTGTGAGCTGGATCTTTGTGAAAATATGTCTCCTATTGAATTACATCGGTCAAGGAGCCTGGTTACTCGCCAACTACAAAGGGCAAATCATACAAATAGATGGATTCAATCCCTTCATTGGTATCATGCCCTACTGGTTCAAGCTGATAGGTATCATCATTTCTACCGTGGCTGCAGTCATTGCCTCTCAGGCGCTGATCTCTGGTTCCTTCACATTGATCAGCGAAGCCATGCGGCTCAATCTGTGGCCAAAACTGAAAATCAATTATCCTACAGAAGAAAAAGGCCAATTGTATATTCCGGGCATCAGCTTGCTGCTTTATTTTGGCTGCCTTGGCATTGTATTGTACTTTCAAAAATCTGAGAATATGGTGGCGGCTTATGGGCTTGCCATCACTATTTGCATGATGAATTCAACCATTTTGTTCTCCAACTTTCTTGTTAGCAAGCGGGTGAGACCTGCCCTCATTTACCTTTATTTGGGTGTTTATCTTACCATTGAAATATCATTCCTCATCGCTAATCTGCAAAAATTCCTCCATGGAGGTTATGTAACCATCATTGTTGGCGGTGCCTTGTTCTCTGTGATGTATGTATGGTACAGAAGCAGAAAAATCAAAAACAGGTACGTAGAATTTGTGCGGCTTGAACAATATGTTCCTTTGCTACAGGAACTAAGCAATGACAGAACCATTCCAAAACACGCCACCCATCTGGTGTACATGACCAGTGCCAACAATCCAAAAGAGATTGAACACAAGATCATGTATTCCATTCTCAACAAGAAACCCAAGAGAGCAGATATCTATTGGTTCGTGCATGTGGATGTATTAGATGAGCCGTATACTTGTGAATACAATGTTGAACACATTATTCCCAATGATATAATCCGCGTAGAATTCCGGCTGGGATTCCGTATGGAACAACGCATCAACCTGATGTTTAGGAAGGTGGTAGAAGACCTGG
>CAYUXJ010000018.1:45994-47416 GCA_964448845.1 uncultured Sediminibacterium sp. | reverse complement strand
CCTTTGTGCACTTTGATGGGAAAAGTTCTGATGAAATCATAGCTGACCTGAAGGATATTGCGAAAAAACATTGATCTTATTCAGACTATGTTCGAAAATAATCATTGAAGATATTTGCTAAATTTCAGTCTTCCATTTTTATAAAATTTACAACCCCTTTTTAATAAATTTGAATACGCTGATCATGAAAAATTAAACGACCTAAATGAACGAGATAATCATTTATCAATCGAAGGATAAGAAGACTCAAATAGAAGTAAAATTTGAGCATGATACGGTTTGGTTAACACAGCAGCAGATGGCTGAACTATTTGGACAAACTAAGCAAAACATTAGTCTGCATATTAATAATTGCTTCAAAGAGAAAGAGTTACGTTCTATTTCAGTTGTCAAGGAATCCTTGACAACTGCTTCAGATGGAAAAAAATATAAAACCAAATTCTATAATCTTGATTTAATCATTTCAGTGGGTTATCGTGTTAAATCAATTAGAGGCACCCAATTTCGGCAATGGGCAACCCAAAGACTTAAAGATTATTTAATTGAAGGGGTTGCTATAAATGAAAAGAGACTTAACCAAAAAAATAAGGAAATCAAAATTCTGCATGATGGAATCAGAATTTTAAGCCGAGTAATTGAAGAAAAATTAGATACTAATGAAGCATATGCTTGGCTACATCAATTTAAAATGGGATTAAAGCTGTTAGATGATTATGACCATGAAACATTGGATAGTTTTGGAAATCATACCAAAAACGTACAATATCCTTCGAAATCGCAATATATGGAGCTGGTCGATCAGATGAGGTCTGAATTTAATTCAACTGTTTTTGGAAAACTGAAAGATTAAAGTTTCGAAAGTGCAATTGCACAAATTAAACAGGCTTTTGGAAAAAAAGATGCCTACCCGTCAATCGAAGAAAAAGCAGCGATGCTTCTTTACCTAATTGTAAAAAACCATGCATTTGTAGATGGGAATAAGCGCATAGCCGCCGCCTGCTTTTTATTATTTCTTGATAACAATGGTCTATTAACCAATAGACAACAACAACCTATTATCAGCAATGAAGCATTGGCAAGTTTAACTTTATTTGTTGCATCAAGTAAAGCCGAAGAAATGGAAACGGTAAAGAAACTTTTAATCAGCGTTTTGAATAGAAATTTATCGTAATTGAATAATGAACGTCGGCATATTGTTTACAACGACCATTATTTATTTTTCTAAAATACAGCGCCAAGAACTGGATTATCCCAGACTATCCAATTACTTCCACGAGGGGCGTATACGCCTCTGGCGCACTAACGCCCAAAGCCCCACACGGTTTCGCCGTTACGGGCTTTTTACTTGTCTGCTTAGGCAATAAAATTAACTGAAGTTTGGAGAAGGATTACCTGCGGTGATCCAGATACTTCTACGAGGGG
>CAYUXJ010000018.1:3152-45894 GCA_964448845.1 uncultured Sediminibacterium sp. | reverse complement strand
TAACTGAAGTTTGGAGAAGGATTACCTGCGGTGATCCAGATACTTCTACGAGGGGAAATATAAGATTACATTAGTGCCGGATTGACTTCGCTGCGCTCAGTCATACGCCACGGCGCACACATCCAGATACTTCTACGAGGGGCGTATACGCCTCTGGCGCACTAACGCCCAAAGCCCCACACGGTTTCGCCGTTACGGGCTTTTTACTTGTCTGCTTAGGCAATAAAATTAACTGAAGTTTGGAGAAGGATTACCTGCGGTGATCCAGATACTTCTACGAGGGGCGTACTCAAGCGCCTTTACACTACTTCGTAGTGTTTGGGCGTTTTAGCTTCTTCACTTAGGCGAATACATTCGCCACGTTCACAAACTAAAACGCCCTCCCGCCAGAGGCGGAAAGGCGCTTGTGCCCAGAACTGGATTCGAACCAGCACACCCGTGAAGGCGCTGCGACCTGAACACAGTGCGTCTACCAATTTCGCCATCTGGGCAATAATCCGACTTCTTACTGGATGAAACGTATTCAGGAAATTTCATCAGCCGGGGTGCAAATATACAACTTCAAGGTTTTTGTGCCAAGTTTTTCACTATACCGATAACAGACTGCAACCCCGCAAATCAGCATGATCACGACGACCCCAAACCTCAAAACTACCATCCGCATAAACACACCCCACATCATCCGTGGCAATAAATGCACAACTATACCGATTGGCTAAATCAACAATCTGTATCAATCCCTCCCCCACCGAACTGACTTGCAACGGATCCCGCTCATCCCTTACCAATACCCGCATCCAGGGCGGACAAACAAACCTTCCCCCACCCTTGGAATAGGCCTGACTCAATAACTCCGTCATTCCATACTCTGAATGTACTTCCGACAACCGAAAAGCCCCCCGCAACCGATTATGCACCTCCTCCCGCGTCAACTCCTCCCGCCGACCCTTCATCCCACCCGTCTCCATTACCACCGTATGGGCAAGGGGCATCGGATACCGCTCTGCAAAATCCAACAAAGCATATGTAACCCCTACTAATAGCGTTTGCTGGCCCTCCGCCTCTAACCGATGCAGCCGCCCCGCCAAATCCCCCCACTCCTGTAAAAAAAACCCACCCAACGGATGGCCACTCTGCCGCAATAAACCATCCACCATATACACCAACGAAGAATCCCCTTTCTCTATATACGATGGTAATAAAGCTAAAATGCACCAATCCGCAGGATCACCATACATCAGCCGGAAACACCTGCTGTAACTCGATTCATACAAACCCACCTCCCGCACATAATGAAAACTACCCGATGTTCCAGTGGTTCCGCTGCTGCGAAAAACCACTTCCGGCTCAAACTCCGTCGTCGCTACCTTGTCCGTCTTAAAAAAAGAGACAGGCAGCGCCGGTATATCTTCCACGTATCTTATCTGCTGCGGACTGCGCCCCAAACGATCACACCAGACCCGATATAAGGGATTCTGCTCATATTGAAATAGATAAGTCTGACGGCAGATATCCGTAAAGCCTTCGGCAGAAACCGAGAAAATATTGTTAACATCTACCATATACTAGACCAGGTATTGTCACCTTTTAACTAAATTTGGAATATGAAGCTTCAGGGCACAAAATTAATCCTTATTGCCGGCCTACTGGTCTATATTCCTTTGGCCTGTAAAAAAAATGAATTTTCCACCAAGCCACAGATCAGCTTTAAAAAAATCAGTAATACCACACTGAGCACAACCAACCCCATTGTCTTCTTCGAAATTAATTTCACCGATAAAGAAGGCGACGTGCAAGACACCCTATGGGTACAGAAAATTTCAAAAGTTTGTCCCAACTCTCCGGGTGTTCAGTTTATCTCAAAAAACAAGGTTCCCGACTTCACCCCCATTTCAAATCTAGCGGGC
Source organism: uncultured Sediminibacterium sp. (assembly GCA_964448845.1). Classification (GTDB taxonomy): domain Bacteria; phylum Bacteroidota; class Bacteroidia; order Chitinophagales; family Chitinophagaceae; genus Sediminibacterium. Next base: position 43,987 of record CAYUXJ010000018.1, on the reverse strand, counting down.
ACACTGGAAATCGGCTTCGCTTACAATGCCAATATCGGCAACTTCCCCACCATCACCGGCTGCAGTAATAAAACCGATACGGCCACTTTTAAGTTCTGGCTGCGCGATAAGGCCAAAAATGTGAGTGATACACTTAGTTCACCTCCCATTATCCTGTTGAAGTAATGACATCGAACGGCTTTACCCGCCTCGTCTTTTACAGTAACTTCTTCTATATTATTTGCCTCCTGGCACTGCTATCACAGACCTGTATCGTCTTGCACCTGCCACCCGCAGCACCCTGGCTGTACATATGCCTGTGCTGTTGTACCCTACTCTTCTACAACCACGCCTACCTGTTCGATAAAAACCCCGGCAGCAGCGATGAGCGCATGCACTGGTACCATAAAAACAAAAAATATATTACCCTTGCTCAGGTTTTTCTGACGCTGGTATTGCTCACCGGAAGCTGGTTGCTGAAAGACGCGCTGCTCCTCCGTTGCCTGCAACAACCACTCCTTGCCTGCTGGCCAATTTGGTTTTTCCCCCTCCTCGCCCTGCTCTATTTTGGCGGCATACAGCCAGGTAAATCACAACTGAACCTACGCCAATATGGTTGGCTGAAGCCGATTATCATCGCACTCGTTTGGAGCGGCACCACCATCGTGTTGCCAGCCTGGTGGCACCAACAGCCAATAAATTTCTTCCACCCCAACCCTCCTACCCTGATCTTGCTCTCACAACAATTGCTTTTCCTCTTTGCCATCAGCACCTTATTTGATATTAAAGACTTTGACGCTGACCATAACCAGCAACTGAAGACCTGGGCCATCCGCATCGGCCCGGAACATGTACTGAAAAAACTCATCCTACCGATTGCCATTCTTGGCTGCCTGCTGGAACTATTACCGAGTTATTGGACCGTTTATCCACCGGCGGTAGGACTCCTGAACTGTATTCCATGGGTTTTACTGATATTTGCATGCCAGTCACTGAACCGGAATACCGCCGTACTTCACTACCTGTGGATAATCGACGGACTCATCCCGGTGAAAGCCGGTATCGGTATCATCACTCACCTCTTAATCACTTGAAATAATGTCGAAGAAAACCATCGTTAAAAAGAAAGAAAAATCGCTGTTGACAAATCAGTCCATGGCATTCCTGAAAAACTACATCAATACGCCCTCCCCCGTTGGATTCGAAAGCGGCGGACAAAAAGTGTGGATGGAATATATGAAGCCCTATGCTGATACCTTCATTACCGACCCATACGGAACTGCCGTGGGAGTCATCAATCCTACCGCCCCCTTCAAAGTGGTGATTGAAGCCCATGCCGATGAAATCAGCTGGTTTGTAAACTATATCACCGACCAGGGATTAATCTACCTAAAACGAAATGGTGGCGTTGATCACCAGGTAGCGCCTGCAAAAAGAGTATGGATACATGGTAAGAAAGGTCCGGTAAAAGCCGTATTCGGATGGCCCGCCATTCATACCCGTCTCTCACAACCCGACCAAAAAGAGACCCAGCCCCGGGTTGATAATCTATGCCTTGACTGTGGTGCCCGTAGCAAAAAAGAAGCGGAAGCATTGGGTATACACATCGGCGCCGTAGTAACCTATGAAGAAGGATTCGATGAACTGGCCTATGATTTTTTCATCGGCCGCGCATTTGATAACCGCATCGGTGGTTTCATGATTGCGGAAGTAGCCCGGTTACTAAAAGAAAATAAAAAGAAACTGCCCTATGGTCTCTACGTGGTGAATGCCGTTCAAGAAGAGATCGGACTCAGGGGTGCGGAAATGATTGCCCGCCGTCTCCAACCGAATGTGGCCATCATCACCGATGTGACGCATGATACCAATACCCCCATGATCAGCAAAATCGTGGAAGGAGATATACATTGCGGCAAAGGTCCCTCCCTTGCTTATGCCCCCGCCATCCACAACAAACTATTGCAAGTGGTTGAAAAAGTAGCAGAACAAAAAAATATACCGGTACAGTATCGTACCCTGAGCAGAAGCACCGGTACCGATACAGACAGTTTCGCCTATGCCAATGATGGTTGTCCTTCTGTTCTCATCTCTATCCCATTGCGCTATATGCATACTACCGTAGAGATGTTACACAAGAAAGACATTGAAGATACCATCCGATTGATGTATGAAACCCTGTTGACACTAACACCCCAAACCAACCTGAGTTACTTCAAGTAATGGAAACGCAAAGTAGCCCTTCATTGATGCCTGCCGTTCGCGTGGCGCTGCTCGACCTGTATGAGGGCGTACCCAACGAAGGCATGCGCTGCCTGCGTAATCTCATCTACGCATGGGGCGAACAACAGGCGCTACCAATTGAGCTACATGAATTTGAAGTACGCAAGGAACAAGAACTGCCCGATACAACTTACGACCTTTATATCTCCAGTGGCGGCCCGGGATCACCGCTCGAATCGGAAGGTGCTCGCTGGGAGGATAAGTATTTCGGATGGATACAAAGCATCGAGGCACATAATCAATCTGGAAACGGACCAGCCAAACACATCCTCTTCATTTGTCACAGCTTTCAACTGGCTTGCCGCTATTTTGGCATTGGTGAGGTTTGTCAAAGAAAATCGACCGCCTTCGGTATTTTCCCCATCCATTTATTGGAGGAAGGCAGACGGGAACCCGTATTCGCCGGACTGCAGGATCCTTTCTACAGTGTTGACAGCCGCGATTTTCAGGTCATCCAACCCAACCATGAAAGAATCAAAGAACTGGGTGCTGCCATCCTGGCAATAGAGAAAAACAGACCACATGTACCCTATGAAAGAGCCATGATGGCCATTCGCTTCAATCCCTATTTCATCGGCACCCAGTTTCATCCGGAAGCGGATGCCTCGGGCATGCAGATGTACCTGCAGCGCGCCGATAAAAAAGCGACCATCATTGAAAACCACGGCGAAGCGAAATGGAGCAGTATGGTAGAACACCTGCAGGATCCGGATAAAATTCTATGGACCTACCAGCATGTATTGCCTAATTTTTTGAACCTGGCCATGGAAAACAGACTGGTAGCTGTCCTTAGCTGAGCAAATGAAAATATTGCAGTAATTTCCCCTTTCAATGTAACATCCATGATACCCGAAGTGCGCAGGCAATTCAATGAAACTTTTCAGGAAGCGACCTACCAACGTTACCTGGAAGAACTGCAGGCACCCTATCCAGAAGCTCTCGACTTCCGCGTAGCGGAAACCCCCCTTTTCATTCCAGCCTACTTTCGTGATAAAATGCTATCTGCCTGTGAACATATCATCGATGTAATCACAGCGCCTTCCTTCCTGCAAAAAAGTGAAGCTGCAATACCTGATAATTGCCGTGTTCCGGGTGAAGAAAAGCATCCACAATGCCTGGTCTTTGATTTCGGTATCTGCGAAAAATCTGCCGGTGAATATGAGCCACAACTGATCGAGATGCAGGGCTTCCCCAGTCTATTCGGCTATCAACGCTGGCATGAGGAGGTTACCCGCCGTTTCTTTTCGATACCGGAAGGTTTCAGCACGTATCTGAATGGATATGACGCTGAAAGTTATGTTCAATTCATGCGCGAAATGATTGTTGGAAAGCATGCACCCGAGTCGGTTATCTTATTAGAAATTTTTCCGCACCAACAAAAAACCCGCATTGATTTTTATTGCACCGCACACTATACCGGCATCTCCATTGTATGTCTGACCGAACTGGAGCAAGAAGGCAGACAACTTTTTTATGTAAAAGATGGAAAAAGAATTCGGGTAGAACGCATTTATAATCGCATCATCTTCGATGAGTTGCAGCAACAACCGGAGGTGATACGTGAAAAAGGAAAACTGTTATTAGAAGAGCTGGATGTTGAGTGGGTGCCGCATCCCAACTGGTTCTATCGCATCAGTAAACATACCCTTCCTTTTCTGCAACATCCTTATGTTCCTGCTACCCGCTTTCTGTCTGATGTGCACCCACTGCCGGAAGACCTCGACAATTATGTGTTAAAACCATTGTTTTCGTTTGCAGGACAAGGCGTTATCATCGACCTGAAACGGGAAGATTTACTGGTCATTACCGATCCGCATAATTGGATATTACAGCGTAAAGTAAAATATGCAGATGTAATTCCTACCCCTGATGGACCTGCTAAAGCAGAGATTCGTTTATTTTACTTCTGGAAAGAGGGTACGCCCCGTCCCATAGCCATACATAATCTTGCCCGCCTGAGTAAGGGGAAGATGATTGGTGTTCGATACAATAAAGATAAATCATGGGTGGGTGGTAGTCTGGCCTACTTCGAGCCCTGACGCCTATTCTTCCGCAGGAATAACCATTCTGTACTCAACAACCAACTCTGCTGCGCCATTCTCTTCATATCACCCGCCAGCTGAAATCGATAACCCAGGTTGAACTTGAACTGACTTTTAAAAATCAGTTGTAAAGCCGGTGCCATATCCAGAAAACCCCTGCGCGAAGTAAGTCCCTCTTGTCCCAGCCATTCGCAGTAGAGATTCAGGTTGGTTTGATCATAACTCTTGTAAGTTCGGGGGAATATTAAATATCCGGCAGAGACTGAATAAGTAAAAGCTTCCCGTGAAATGGGCGGTATACTTTTATGATGCAAGGTATCCGGATCAAGAAATGTTTGCGTGAAGCCTGCTGTTCCTGAAATAGCCAACTTATGCAAAAGCTGCGTCATGATGATGCCCGCTTGCCAACCCGACTGATCACCATCCATGCTGAGTTCATCGTAGATCAGTGAATTGCTGCTGGTAGACACTTCCGCATAAGCGGCCATGCGAAAATGACGATATAGATCATCACTGGAGTAAAACCGGTATTTGGAATACAATCGCCACGATTCCCAACGGAAGTTATTACTATACATATCAGAAAAAGTAATGGCACCATGCACCATCCAGTTCTTATTTATGCCGTACATCCATTCCGTTGTACTTCGCACATCACTTCCCTTGACAGGCCGATAAGGCAACCATTTCAAAGATTGCTTAATCCCATTGGCATACGCCGGCATATTACTGGCAGGTTCAGAGAATACATACAGCTCCTGAGCTGTTACCATCCCTGACAAAAGGCAGCCGATAAAAAAAAGTATTTTTTTCATAACATGCACCAATCAAAGTATAACATGATAAATACGTGTCGATATTGCATTGCCTGCCGGCGGACAACAAGATTGTCGGGTACCTGTGGCAAAACAGGCCATCGTTGTCAGACGGGCATAATTTTTATGGTCTTTGGCTGATAAAAACATTTTATCTATCAACCGTATCGTCTGCTTTCCTTTAATCACTTTTGATGACGACTGCACAAAATGAAATACCTGACTATTCAAAGTAATATGGCTGTCTTTAGTAATAGCAGTTTCCGGAAAATCGCCGGTCATTTCTAATTTAGCAACTGAAAATCCTGCATCTGTTACTGCTCGTGCCAAAAGATCGGGATCTACATGAGCGCCGGATCGAAAGGTAATCTGATAGGTAGATGCTTGAATATCCGGCTGCACTTTTTCAACATAGGGCACACCAGTCAATGCATTGAATACTGCCTTAGAACACATGGCACAGGTAAGTCCTGAGGCACGCAGGGTTGCAGCGGTGAACTGCGCATGGCCTGAGTAGGTCAGCAATAACAGCATCGTTCCTAATACGTATTTCATGGTAAATGATTTTAATTGCCTCCGGCAAAAAACCGGAGGCAATCATGATGTAAAAAATTATCCGCAACAATTCATAGTGCCCTCTTTTTTGCAGCAGGGTTTATTCATCGCCTGTTGCTTAGGCTTGGCGGGTGTTGCTTCTTTCCGTTTGTATTGACAGCATTCCTCGAGGTTTTTATACGCCTCGTCATTGGCCCGAAAATCACGTGTATCATATCCTGCAGCCGCGATTTTCTCCTGAATTTTCTGAGCTGACGTTTGACCAGCATCATATTTTATAGCCAGCATTTTAGTGTTTTTGTCCCATACCGCTGCTGTAGCACCGGCATCTTTGGCTGCTGTTTCAATGGTTTTTTTGCACATGCCACAGCTACCCCAAACTTTGATGGTTTCTGATTTAGTGCCGTCAGTTGTTTGTGCGATTGTTGTGCCGGCCAGGAATAAAAGGCAGGCTATAAAGAAGGTGTGTAAGGTTTTCATGTTTAATTATTTTTAATTGAAATAAATAGAAATAATGCATCGGCCTTCAGGCAGATGAAAAGGTGCGGATGACAATTGATCGGGTAGGGAAAGGAATTATAGGCGGAAGACCCGGTAGCGCAGAAATAGTGGTATAGCGCTCGCTTCGTGGGGCCCAGTCTCAGGTACGTCCGTTTCTACTTCACCAGCATAGAGGCGTTCAATAGCTGTTATTGTATGTGGTGGTAAGGATAGTAGCTGGGGGAAGGTATGATTGTTGGTGAAAACAGGCTGACGAGCATCATCCTGCATTTTTATCAACTTGGTCTCGGTTTTGCAACAGGCTTTTTTTGGGGCTTTCTTGCCGCAGGCACAGGAAGGAGGTGGCAGGAGTGACAAACTAACGGAACTTACTTTCCCTCGACAATAATGGATATTGAGAGAAGCACCGCTGCCGGCAGCGATGAAAAGCAGACTGAAGCAAAACAGAAATAGCTTTTTCATCACTGCAAAGGTACGAATTTTTTACAGCCTGCTAAAACAACGTGTTAATCGCAAGTTAATTGACAAAGCTCCACCACAGGCCGAAACGAAGCCACAGACCCAATTGACGGTATTGATCTGCCATGCGACTGAGTTCAGTGAACTGGAATCCCTTGTTGATATTCAGTGAGTTGAGGTTCTCTACCCGGAAAAAACCCTGAAAGCTGCGAATACGGAAATGCATGAAGTAATGTATATCGGGTCGGTTGGAGAACTGCATCCCATTTTGAACAAAAAATTGTCCCAAAAAGGGCGAATAATTATCTCGCTCATAAGGTGTATGGTAGGTCAGCTCTAGTCCGGTAGACAGTTGCAAGTTTTTATAAAAGGTACCCTCAAAAGCAACGCGGTTTCGGGTGAAGATGAGTGGTAAATTCACCGGCGGCTGTCCGGTAAGTGGTTGAGCATGCACTTCTGTATACCAGTTCCAGTTTCGCGATAAGCGGAACTGTTTGGTCAGACTAATTTGAAGTACATTAAAGACGGTAGACGCCTGGCGAGCAGTAAAAAAACTATCAAAATAGAGGTAATTGCTAACCAAATAATAGCTTCCTGACAAGGAGAGGCGCTGTGCCGGGCTTTCATATTTACCAAATAGGCGAACCAGGTTTTGTTTGTTGTAATTGGTGCGATTACGGATGGGGAAACTGCTGCGGGCATCGAACAACATAGCCGGTGAACGGTTTACATTGTGAAACCCTACACTGAGAAAGCCGGTTTTCTTACTGAGCATTCTTTTCAGGCTAAGCCAGGCATCATAGTCACCGGCATTGAGTCCGTTCACATATAGACTACCCCGTGCTTCCATATCCCAAACCTGATTTTTGGTTCTATTACGGTATTCACCGGAAGCAAAGATGTTATAGAGTCCACCTGAGCTGACTGAATCCTGGAAAGTGCCTCTTATATTCTCAAGGGTGACACCCAACTTCAGGAACTGGCTGAGATTTTTCTTATCCGGATAAGATATCAGGCTGAAAGTATTGATGATTCTATTCCATTGATCGGAATATTGTACGGTATCATTGGGATTTCTGAAGTTGAAGTATTTCCTATAACGCTCAGAATTGACGGAATCAACATTATAATCATAAAACTGGTAGCGCCTGGTGCTATATTGCAGGTCGTGTTCAAAGCGAAGGCGGGGATAGAAGAGGCGAATAACAGAGCTATCGGTAACAATAGAATCTTTTTGTCCCACATCATAATGATGGCGATAAAAGATCGTGGTTTCGCGGTAAACATTCCCGGTATTGACACTGGTATTAAACGGATTTCGACTGAATACACCCGCTCTTCCTAATCTGGTGCTAAGTTCATATGCGTTATTAAAAAGGCTGTCGAGTCTTTCCTCATTTTGGAGTCCGCCATTTTCTGAAGCTGCATTTTTATTTGATAGTATGATCAGCAGACCTTCATACCTTTTGTTATCTGTCTGATAGCGAGAGGTAAAACGAAAATTATTGATGCTGGCATTTTGATTTTTCAGGTTACCCGGAGCATTACTGAAACGATATTCAGCTGAAAAATTAAAGTTGCTTTTTTTATTCTGGGTGTGAAGAAAACTAATCATTTGCTCGGCATTGCTGGCGAGGGAATAATTAAATTCAGTGTAGGGGCGGGTGGATTGAAAGAGCCTTGTATTTTCGAGGGAATAATTATAGATATCGAAGGCATGAAATCCTGCATCGAAGCCGGGACGCATCCAGGGTTGAAAGAGATAAGATTGCGCTGCAGTTCCCATATTACCCAGGTTATAGTAGGTATAGGGAATGGGTGAGCGAAGCGAATAATCATTCAGGGTAGAATCAAAACGTCGGGTACGGGTAGAATCGAAATAGCGAAAAAAGATGGTGATGGAGTCGGCGAGATTATCCCTGCGCTTGAGTGAGTCGCCCCCTGATCCACGGCGCATAGGTCGGCCCTGGCTATCATATGACAGGCCCGAACCGCCGCCAGATCCTCCTCCCCTTGTATTGCTGAAATTAATGGTCTGTGCAGCTGCTTCGGCAGATAAAAGCACAAAAGCCAATATGGGTAAGGTTACCTTCAGCAAGCGCATGGTTATGAGAAAAGGTTGGATATCTGAATGTAGTGAATGGATGGTATGGATCCGTTTGATACAACTATTCTGCCAGTTGTTGTACCAATTGGGTGAATAAGAGTGTCATCTTTGGTTCGGCTGCTGTAGCTGCCTGTAATACTTCTTCATGGGTAATGGTATTTTCTTCCTCACGAATACCAAGATCAGTTATGACACTCATGGCAAAGACGCGCATTCCTGCATGCACCGCAGCAATACTTTCCTGCACCGTACTCATTCCCACGGCATCTCCACCCAGGATATGTATCAATTTATATTCAGCCCTGGTCTCAAATGTGGGTCCGGTAACACCCAGGTAAACGCCCTCATGTAAAGAAATATGATTTTCGGCTGCGATGGCTTTTACGCGTGCGATCAGGTCTTTACTGTATGGTTCACTCATGTCCGGGAAACGAGTGCCCAGGCTCTCCTCATTCTTCCCCAGCAATGGGTTGACCTGGAATAGACTGATGTGGTCTTTTATGATCATTAGGTCCCCTACTTGAAAAGAAGGATGAACGCCACCTGCAGCATTGGACAGTAAGAGGGTTTTTACACCCAATAAACGAAGAGCCCGAACCGGATAAGCTACTTGCTGGGCAGTATAGCCCTCATAAAAATGAAAGCGGCCGGCCATCACCCATACGGGTACGCCCCCGAGTGTCCCAAATACCAAGCGACCCTGGTGACCTTCTACCGTACTAACCGGAAAATGAGGTATCTGCTCATAGGGTATTTCCTGCTCGGTAACAATTTGGTTGGCAAGGTTACTTAATCCGCTACCCAGTATGATGCCAATAGAGGAGGAAGACTGTATTCGTGTACGAATAAAATCAACCGATTGCTGAAGTTGATCGATGAGTGCCGACATGAGATGTATTTGAAGGTCAAATATACAAATAAAGCAGCGGATATCGGGGTTGAGCGACCCAGGCAACCTTCATAAACGGCATGAAAAAAGCCCGTAAGGTTTTATCCAAACGGGCTGATAAACAGGTAAAGAATATGATATTATCCTACGCGTTTTACGTTGACTGCATTTGATCCTTTACGACCTTGTTCAACATCAAAAACTACTTTGTCATTGGCTTCGATCTGATCAATCAGACCATTTGCATGTACAAAAGTTTCTGTTCCGGACTGGTCATGCTTAATAAAGCCGAACCCCTTTTCCTCATTGAAGAACTTCACAGTTCCTGTGATTTGTGTGCTCATTGTGTTATTTGAAATGAATAAAGAGCAAAGGTACTTTTAATATATGGCCATTCCTAATTAATTCAAAAGCTTTAACAGATCGAATAATTTGCTTTCGATGAGCCGATACCATTGTTTTTCATCCGATTATCCTTTCTCACGAACTACTTTGAGCTAATTTGATATCTTTAATTTAGTTTTTATCGTTTATTCGCCAATTCGACTGTTTGTATGATCACACTTGATTATTTGGATCTCTCAGGTGCGCTGGGTATACTCGCCTGCGTATTGTTCACCGGTAACTTTTTAATGGGTATGTTGCTTTCTGTTGTTTATCAAAAATTGCCCTGGTGGAATAAGTTACCGGCCATTATACGTTCACAGAATCTTACCCAATTGCACAATTATACCGCCTATATTGCCTGGGTCACGGCACTGGCACACGCCGCACTGCTGCCCATCAATGTAGAACTTGGGTTTCACTGGTCACATCTGCTTTGGGGATTGAATGCACCCAAGCAACCTGCTTTCGTTTTGTTGGGCAGTATCGCTTTTATAGGTTTCGCTTTGATCATCATCACCACACAAAAATCAGTGAAGCGCAGTATGGGTTTCCGGTTATGGAAAAATATCCACCTGATATCTTATTGTTTTGCCATTGTCTTTATCGTGCATGGTCTATTCATGGATCCCTTGCTGAAAGACCGTTCACCCGATTGGCTGGATGCTGAAAAAGCAGTGGTGGAATTATGCGGTATCGCCCTGTTGGCTGCTACCATCTGGCGGGTACGCTATCATTTTCAGTCGAAAGTTCGCTAATCAAATGGCTGTATACTTTTCCTTTTTCAAAGAGATATATGCCCAGATAGCACTGGAAAGCATGAAAAGGAAGCCGAGGAAAAAAGATACGCCGGGAAAATAAACGGGCGCATCCGGAGCAATGAAATAGGAAAATAGTCCGGTCATCATAGGAGGACCAACAATCGTTGTTGCACTGATCAGACTGGTAAGAGCACCCTGTAATTCACCCTGTTCATTGGCGGGCACATGTCCGGTGATAATGGACTGCAAAGCCGGACCGGTAATTCCACCCAAACAATATGGTATAAGACAAATGAACATAATCCAGGTACTGCCGGCAAAGGCGAATAGTAATAATCCAAGGGCATATAAACTCAATCCCAGGTAAACGCTTTTTTCATTTCCCAATTTAGGGTTCACCACCCGAACCAATCCCCCCTGCACCAAAGCTACGAGTACCCCAACTACACCGAGTGAGAGACCGATCATCTTTTTACTCCAGTGAAATTTCTCAATTGTAAAGAAGCTCCAATTGCTATTTACAGCATGGGAAGCCAGATAGATGAGCACGAAGCTTCCCACGAGGCCAATCACAGCGGGATATTTGCGTAGTTGCAGTAAAGAGCCTATCGGGTTGGCACGTTTCCAATTAAATGCCCGGCGATTCTCTTTACCCAATGACTCAGGGAGCACGAAATATCCATAGAGCCAGTTGGAGAAGGCAAGTCCTGCCGCTACCATAAAGGGTACGCGTTCGCCGAGTTCTCCCAGAAAACCACCCAGCACCGGACCAATAATAAATCCCATACCAAAAGCTGCTCCCATCATGCCAAAATTCTTTGCCCGATCTTCAGGTGAACTGATGTCTGCGATGTAGGCGGAAGCAGTTGTGAAACTTGCTCCAGTAAGTCCGGCAATTGCTCTACCGACAAATAACCAGGTGATGCTGGGTGCAAAGGACAGCAGCAGATAATCCATACCGAATCCAAACAAGGAAAATAACAACACCGGTCTTCTTCCGAAACGATCACTCAGGCTGCCGAGTACGGGTGAAAACAGAAACTGCATGATGGCAAATGTAAATGTCAGCCATCCTCCAATGCGGGATGAATTACTTATATCGGCATTACCGGTCAGGTGAGCAATCAATGATGGGATAACGGGAATAATGATTCCGAAACCAATCACATCAATCAACAAAGTGATGAAGATAAAACCAATAGCAGCGGAGCGTTTGTTTGACATGTTCATTTATGATTCAGCAACAACAGTGCGAGTGGTTTGAGGAACTTCGAGAATGAGGTCTGCACCATAAAGTCCGGCGGGCGTATGATAACCGGGAGCTACCTTTCCTTCCAGAACTTTTTTAGTAATAATTAAACTCGTGATGGCAGTCAGCGTATAGCCTTCAGGTGCCTGCAGACGGGCAGTAAAAGTTTTGCCGGCAGCATTGGTACCCTGAGCCCAGATAAGACTAACAGCCTTAGCACGCATTTCGTCGGAGGGTCCGGCTGGTTGTTGCTTAATTTTTTTCTTGTAAAAATTTTTCACAGGTCCGAGACGCAGGATCCAGTTATACATTTTCTGCCAACGCAGCATGTTGAAAGTGCCCGGACTGGCCCGCGTATACGTGGTGATATTGGGTATGGCGGTGGTGCTATATGCTGTGGAAACATCTCCCCAGGGAATAGACATGCAGAAAATATTCTTAACGCCAAAGTCGATCCATTTGCCGCGCTCGCCGATTGGTCTGCGAACAATCTTTCCATCACGTCGCTCTGCACCATCCCCACCCAGGTTCTCCGCCATCGTAGTGGCTGTTCCATGAGAAAGCATACCGCCCAATGTTGCGAAGGCGAGTTCTAGTCGGGTAGCATCGGGTAAATGATTTTTTACGAAGAGTGCCATACAGTCGGTAGGTACCACGTCAAATCCTACCCCGGGCATAATCAGAATACCTGCGTCCAACGCCTGCTGGTGAAAGCGTTTCCCCATTTCAAAAACAGTAATTTCTCCGGTGATATCGAGGTAATGTACTTTATTGCGTAAACAAGCTTCCATCATGGGTTTTGCTGTATACATAAATGGCCCAGCCGCATGCAGCACTAGCTGAAATCCCTGTAACAAAGCATCTATTTCTTCCGGCTGATCCAGGGATGCTATACGATATTCTAATCCGTTTTCATTAGCTAACTGCCTTATAACGGCTTCATTTCTTCCGGCCAGTACTGGCTTTAAACCATATTCCGCCGCTAATCGAATCATGAGGCGGGCAGTATAACCATTGGCTCCATAGAGGAGAAAAGTATTGTTTGACATAGCAACAAATATACTTAATGTAGCGGGTGAGGCTGGAACTAATTTTAGCAGGATTGGCGCAGAAAAAAACGACTCCCCTATTTCGATTCGACTTGAATACCTTTACTTTTGTCAATAAATTTCCCCGACGCAATGAAAAAGCTTTTTCTGATACCAGGTATCCTTCTCTGCATAGCAGCTCAGTCACAAACATTAAGTCCGGTTGAAAAGAAAATCGTCGCTGCTGTAAATGAGCGTTTGGTATATGCGGAAGAAATGTTGAAGGAGTCAGTAAACATCAACAGTGGCTCGTTGAATGTAGCCGGTGTGAAACAAGTAGGCGATTTATTTGCAAAAGAATTTGAAAAAGCAGGCATGAAGCCGGAATGGGTAAGTCTACCTGATTCCCTGCGAAGGGCCGGGCACCTGGTAGCCACCCGCAAAGGCAAAAAAGGAAAAAAGTTATTTTTAATCGGGCACCTCGATACTGTGTTTGAACCCGACATGCCCCCGAATCCATATCGCCGTTTGAATGATTCGACTGCTACCGGACAGGGCGTGAATGATATGAAGGGGGGTGATGTGATTGTGATTATTGCGCTGCAAGCACTGCAATCGCTCGGACTGCTTGAAGATGCACACATTGTTGCTTACTTCACAGGTGATGAAGAGAAATCAGGAAGACCCACCAGCGTTTCCAGAAAAGATTTTATTGAGCGGGCTCAAACCTGTGATGTTGCACTCGGATTTGAGGGAGCCAGCGGATTGAGAAATGTAGCTACGGGCAGAAGGGGAAGTAGCGATTGGTCGCTGCAGGTAAAAGCCAAGACAGGTCATTCAGCAGGTATTTTCACCCCCAACGCCGGCTATGGTGCAATTTATGAGGCAGCTCGCATTCTAACTTCTTTTCGGGAGGAACTGAGCACTGAAAAATATCTGACATTCAATCCAGGTATCATTCTGGGTGGATCGGAGATGAGCTATGACGCCAAAAAAGCCAAGGGGGAGGCATTGGGAAAAACCAATATAATCTCTCCGGAGGTAATGGTCAACGGCGACCTGCGTTTTCTAACCGAACAACAGAAAAATGAGGCCCGGGAAAAGATGAGGGCCATCACCCAACGTAACTTGACCGGCACAACTGCAACCATTCGTTTTTCAGATGGCATTCCTGCCATGGAACCCACAGCCGGCAACGATGAGATAAGAAAAGTAGTCAGTGATGTGACCGAGGCAATGGGATTGGGCCCCACCATTGCTGGTGATCCCGGCAGCCGGGGTGCAGGAGACATCTCCTATGTGGCAAAATATCTCAGCGGTGTAGATGGCATGGGTGCCTCCGGAAGAGGTGCACATGCACCCGGGGAAACCATCAACTTAAAAGAGTTCCCCATCTTGATTCAAAGGGCTGCACTGGTGATTTACCGCCTCATTCACAACTGAGTGTGGCAACTCAGATAGGCATGTGTCACATCCCTACTTATTCATTTCGAAACACTACTACTCCGTCGAAGGCATCTACCAATACTTGTTTGGTATGATCGATCTCACCCGATAAGAGCTTTTTACTCAGCGCATTTACAATTTGTTTCTGAATAAGCCGCTTCAATGGCCGGGCACCGAATTGCGGATCATATCCCTGCTCAGCCAGTAATTCGATGAGATAATCAGAGAAAGTTAATTCCACATGATTCTGTGCCGTCATTTTTGCCAGATCATCCAACTGAATTTTCACAATATTGAGTATCTGACTACGCAGAAGCGGTCGGAACATGATGATTTCATCTACCCGATTGAGAAACTCTGGACGTATCGTCTGACGTAATAGATTCATTACTTCCACCCTTGCCCGGTCGGTAGCTTCTTCCACCGTATCATCTGTGATTGAATCAAAAGCATCCTGTATCAGATGACTGCCAATGTTACTGGTCATGATGATGATGGTATTCTTAAAATTGACCACACGACCTTTGTTATCGGTTAATCGTCCATCATCCAGCACTTGCAGTAAGACGTTCCAAACATCCGGATGTGCTTTTTCAATCTCATCGAGTAAAACCACACTGTAGGGTTTTCGGCGCACTGATTCAGTGAGTTGACCACCTTCATCATATCCTACATAGCCGGGTGGTGCACCTACTAAACGGGATACCGTATGCTTCTCCTGGTATTCACTCATATCGATGCGGGTCATCATCGTTTCATCATCGAAAAGATATGCTGCGAGTGCTTTGGCCAGTTCTGTTTTTCCGACACCAGTGGTTCCAAGGAAAATAAAGGAGCCAATGGGTTTGCGCGGATCTTGTAATCCGGCCCGGCTCCGTCGAATGGCATCTGCCACCGCAGTTATCGCTTCTTCCTGTCCTACAACACGCTTATGTAATTCTTCCTCCAGGTGCAATAATTTTTCACGTTCACCCTGCAGCATCTTTGCTACAGGTATACCTGTAGCTTTAGCCACATTCTCCGCAATATCTTCCGCGTCCACCTCTTCTTTCAGTAAGCGTTTTTCAGTAGAAGAAGCGATGGCGGATGATAAGTCTTGTATCACTGCTTCCTGCTCTTTGATCTTTCCGTAGCGAATTTCTGCTACCTTCCCATAGTCACCATTTCTTTCAGCCTGATCAGCCTGCAATTTTAATTCTTCAATGGAAGCTTTCGCATTCTGTACTTTTTCCACCAACTCTTTTTCTTGTCGCCAGCGTGCCTTCAAGGTATCGCGTTCAACCGAGAGGTTACCGATTTCAATATTCAGTTCTTTCAGCTTCACTTCATCATTTTCGCGTTTGATGGCTTCCCGTTCAATTTCCAGCTGACGTATCTGGCGTTCCAGCTTATCGAGTTCTTCAGGCATGGAATTCATTTCCAGCCGCAGGCGGGCCGCACTTTCATCGATCAGGTCGATGGCTTTATCGGGTAAGAAGCGGTCGGTCATGTATCGAGCCGATAATTCCACCGCAGCAATAATGGCTTCGTCTTTTATACGAACATGGTGGTGCGTTTCATAACGGTCTTTCAATCCACGCAAAATAGAAACAGCATCTTCATTTGAAGGCTCATCGATCATCACTTTCTGGAATCGTCGCTCGAGTGCTTTGTCTTTTTCAAAATACTTCTGGTATTCATTAAGGGTAGTGGCTCCTATGGCTCTTAATTCACCACGAGCCAGGGCGGGCTTTAGAATATTGGCAGCATCCATGGCTCCTTCTCCCCCACCGGCACCAATCAGGGTATGTATCTCATCAATAAATAAAATTATCTCTCCCTCGCTGGTGCTCACTTCCTTCACCACACCTTTTAATCTTTCTTCGAACTCTCCCTTATACTTTGCACCAGCAATGAGTTGTCCCATATCGAGCGCGAAAATGGTTTTTGTACGCAGGTTATCGGGCACATCACCATTGATGATGCGCATCGCCAAACCCTCTACAATGGCAGTCTTACCGACACCGGGTTCACCGACGAGAATCGGATTGTTTTTGGTTCTGCGGGTAAGGATGTGCAGCGTTCTTCTGATCTCTTCATCTCTGCCAATCACCGGATCGAGCTTGCCTTGTCTGGCCAGGTCGTTCAGGTTCTTTGCATATTTACTCAGGGTATTGTATTGTGCTTCTTGTGTCTGCGATTGTATGGTATCGCCTTTGCGCAGGTCACGAATGGCTGTAATCAATCCTTTTTCAGTTAGTCCGGCAGCTTTCAGGGCAGCTGCTATATCATCACTGATCTGTAGTAATGCTAACAGCATGTGTTCATTGCTGACAAATTCGTCTTTGAATTCTTTTAGGTTGTTGACAGCTTTGAGGAATACATTCCCCAAATCGCGTCCTACTTGTTGTGCGGGCTCACCGGATGAAATTTTTGGTAAACGCTGCAGGCTCTCAGCCAATTTGGTTTCGAGTAGCCGTACATTTACATTGTTCCTTTTCATCAGGTACTGTATCGGACTATCCTTATCGTTTAACATCGCTTTCAACAAGTGCGCTGTTTCAATCGAGGGATTACCTTCGGCATAGGCCAATTGCTGGGCTGCCTGAATGGTTTCCTGTGCCTTGATGGTGTACTGGTTCAGATTCATAGTATATGTTTTTCGCTGAAGGGAGGCTTCATTGGCGTGGGCTGTTTCGATTTTGCACTTTTTTTAGCAGCCGGTACGCTGGCATGAACCACCAACTTGCGGTATCTTTATAGTGGCATCAAAACTATGTCCAATTCAATTATTCGGAAACTATGTCGGAGATTCTACGTGTAAACTGCATAAAAGTCAGTCTAATCGGTCTTTTGCTGTTATTTTTTCAGTCCACCAAGGGTCAGCAATTTGCTGATGCGGTCCTTCAATTTGAGCGGTCAGGCAAGGAATTAGGCAGTCAGGCGGTGCTGGCCATCGTACAACCGGGCAAACCGGTCTTTGTGAAGCTCATCGGAGAGATGACGCCAAAAGACCAGGCCCCGCTGGGTAGTATCAGCCAGTGGCTAACTACAGCACTTGTATTAAGTTATGTGGATGCAGGAAAAATTAGCCTGAACGATAAAGTAAGTCAATATATTCCAGTCTTTTCTAAATATGCCAAAGGGTATATTACCATTCGTGACTGTCTTACGCACTTTTCTGGTATTGAAGGAGATGTGGTGAAGATGTCTTCTTTCGGAAACAATACCAAATTCTCTTCGTTGCAGGAAGAGGTGGAGACCTTCGCTACCAAAAGAGAAATCAAGGCCAACCCTTCAACTGAATTTCGTTACAGTCAGGTGGGCTTGAACCTTGCCGCACGCGTACTCGAAGTGATCACTCGACGTGGCTTTGAGCAGTTGATGGCAGAAAAAATCACCCGCCCATTGATGATGCGTAGTACCAGTTTCAGCAGCTTTGGTGCCGTGAATCCATCCGGTGGTGCAGTAGGTTCTGCGAATGATTTAAGCAATTTTCTAACCATGCTATTGAATAAGGGTATGTTCAATGGTAAGCGTATACTCAGCGAATCCTCCATTCAGGAGATGCAGAAAGTCTGTACCACACCAGCCTTGCTTAAATATGCCCCTGCACAGGCAGAGGGCATGGCATATACGATGGGTGCTTTTGTTGTTACGACCAATGTTGATGGGGTGGCCACTGCCCTGGATTGTCCGGGACTCTGTGGGAGCTGGGCAGGCATTGACTGGTGTCGTAACTATGGATTTTTAGTGCTGACGCGAAAAATGGAAAACACTGAAAAGTCAGCTGTTTACAAGCGGATCCGCCAGGCACTGAATGATCAATTACCTGCTGTTTGTCATTAAAACGCGCTTTTATCAATTCTTCAGCACAACATACTGCAATTATAAAGTCGCTGGCTGCCGAGCAAGGTTTTACTTATTGCGGTATCGCAAGGGCGCAACAGTTGGAAGAAGATGCCCGCAGACTCGAGGCCTGGCTGCATAAGGGTATGCAGGGTAGCATGCAGTACATGGAAAATTATTTTGAGCTCCGCATTGATCCGCGAAAGCTGGTACCTGGCACTGTTTCAGTAATTACATTATTGCTGAATCATTTTCCCGCTGAGGAGCAGTCGGAGGCAGCACCCCGCATCGCTGCTTATGCCTGGGGCGAAGATTATCACTTTGTTGTACGCGATAAACTCAATGCATTATTGCAGGGCATACAAGAAAAAATAGGTCAAGTGCAGGGGCGGGGATTTGTTGATTCGGGTCCGGTATTGGAAAGAACATGGGCGGTGAAGAGTGGACTCGGCTGGGTAGGGAAGAATGGCAATCTCATAACACGTAAACAAGGCTCTTATTTCTTCATCGCTACCTTACTGGTTGATTTGGAACTAGCATATGATGATCCGATGGCGAAAGATTATTGTGGCAGTTGCACCCGCTGCATAGAAGCTTGTCCTACCGATGCCATCTTACCTGATAAAGTAATTGATGGCAGTAAGTGCATCAGTTATTTTACCATTGAGTTAAAAGACCAGTTGATACCGGATGCCATGGCAGGCAAATTCGGGGATTGGATGTTTGGATGTGATATTTGCCAGGAAGTATGTCCCTGGAATCGTTTTAGTAACCCGCATACGGAGCATCGTTTCGATCCTTTGCCTGAAATATTAGAGCTGAGTACCCATGAATGGGCGTTAATGGAGGAGGACGCGTTTAAAAAGATTTTCGGTCGCTCACCTTTGAAGCGAACCAAATTCAGCGGTATTCAGCGCAACCTGCGTTTTATTCAAAATAAAGAAATCAGGGAGTAGTGATGATTTTCTCCCGTAATCGTTCCAGATTGGTTTCCAAGCGGGGGCCCATGATTTTTTCGTGTAATAGGGTACCCAGTCTTTCCCAGGGCCACCAGCCCACTTTTTGTTCAAATTGCCATTGTACGGTGCATAGTTTTCCATTATCTGCAGGCAGCAGGCGCATGATAGAAAAATGATGTTGTCCCTCGGCTGTGATCCATTCAGTTTGAATCAGTGTGTCAGAACGCTGTAACATTCTAATTTCCATATTTCCGATGCGGGTGACTGAATCATTCAGCCGGGAAACCGTATTACTATCCAGTCCTTCCATCCAAGAGGGCCATCGCTGAACCTCTGCAAGCCAAGGATAAACAGTAGCGGGGGCAGCCGGTAAATTCGCTGCGCGGGAAACTATGGTTCTTGCCGGAAGGAGCAGCCCCATCAGCAGCAGCAAAAGAAATAATACGAATACACTAATGATAAACCCTTTGATTAACCGCATGCTCAATCCCACTTAAATGTTTTAAATGCCACAGCATAAACTACTATTGCCCAAATGCCCAAAATAGTTATTTCATGCAGGCAGGCCGACAGATTGGCTCCTTCAAATGCAATGTTGCGCATGGCATTATTGAAATGCGTGAGTGGTAATATTTTACAGATAGGTTGTAACCAGCCCGGAAACGTTTCTATCGGAAAAAAGGTGCCGGCCAACAAAAATTGGGGAAGGGTAATCAGGTTCGCAAATGGCGGAATGGTACTTTCAGATTTAGCAAGTCCACTGACAATGAAACCAAAGCCCATGAAAAGGAGCAATGCCAGGAAACTCAACAGCATAATTTGCAAGAAGGTGAGCCAGCCATGAACGAGGGTGAAGTTAAAGGCAAAGTGACCTACACCGATGATGATAACGGCTGTCATCATTTGGAATATAACGCGGCTGGTTGCTTCTCCGAGTATGATGAAGGGCTTCCGGATGGGGGTCGCATAAAAACGTTTCAGCACCAATTGCTGGCGTAAACTGAAAAAGAGAAAAGCCACCCCGAATACACTGGAACTGAGGAGTGAAAATCCCAGTTGTCCGGTTAAAATAAAATCGATGGTACGATAAATTCTGCCGGGAATTTTTTGCACCTGACTATTCACCATGGCAATAGTAGGTGTACCGGGAAATGTTTGCTGATTAATGCCCGAGATGATGGCATTCAGGATAGAAGTCAGCACCTGCAGGTTCTGGGGATTCACCGCATCGGAGCTTTGGAGGTCGATGAAATAGGGCGGGTTGGCAAGGGAAGAAGGCCGTATGGTGATGATAGCCGTTAACCGTCCCTTCTCCAGATCTTCCCGCAACAATTGAGGTGATTTGTCTACGATACGAATGCCGGCTGTTTTTCGCATAGCGGCATAGATCGGATTGGAGGTATCAGATGCAGCTGTAAAAGCTACGCTCACGGAGATTTTTCCACTGCCGCCGATGAATCCAAATACAAGGATGAAAATCAGTGGGAATGCGATGCTGAATAAAACGGCAGAAGGGCTCCGGAAGATAGCACGCAAACTACCCCGCGTGATGGCAAGCATGGCTTTGAACTGACTATATCTGGATTCCATATGTGGCAAGTTCGTCTATATTATCGAACCTCGAAAGAAAAAGGCATTTTGGTTTGTGGAATACCAGCCATCTGCTTCATCTTTTTACATTCGTCTAACCAGCGCCAGGCCACTTCATCTATTTCCTGTTTCAACATTTTTTGCCGAATAGATTTTTCAAAATCTCCGGTCAGTTTTTCAAAGAAAGATTTCTTTTCAGGATATTCTCTGACCGTATAGGAACTGAGTTTACCCAAACGGGCAGCACAATTAACTGCATCCTGCAGCGTACCGGTTCTATCCACCAAGCCAACCGTCAGCGCTCGCTTGCCGGTCCATACACGACCCTGTGCGATGGTATCAACACTTTCCACCGTCTTCTTTCTGCCATCGGCAACCCTGGTTTTGAAAGTGTGATAGATGGAATCAACTGAGGACTGGAAAAATTTCTTTTCCGGCTCGGTCAGTGCGCGATCCAGCCCACCCAAATCGGCAAAGGGGCCCGTTTTCACCCGGTCAAAGCTGACACCGATTTTATTCTGAAAGAATTTCTCCAGGTTGGGAACTATACTGAATACCCCGATCGACCCGGTGATGGTATTTTCATTTGCGAAGATGGAGTCGGCGTTGCAGGAAATATAATAGCCGCCGGATGCAGCGACATCTCCCATGCTTACGACAACGGGTTTATCTTTTTTAATCAATTCCAGTTCCCGCCAGATTACATCGCTGGCGAGTGCAGATCCTCCGGGAGAATTCACCCGAATTACAACAGCTTTGATGCTATTGTCTAACCGTATTTTACGTAATAAGGTGCGATAGGCATCACTTCCTATTTGACCATCCGACTCATTGCTGCCAACAATATCACCATCTGCAAATACCAGTGCTATGCGGCTACTGCCTGTTTGTCTGAAATCGGCAGAGCGGGCATAGTCATTAATGGTGACAAAATTTGTTTTTTCATTTGTGGCGTTACCCAGCTTCTTATTTAAGATGGCTTTGAATTGATCATCATAGAGCAAGTCATCAACCAGTTGTTTATTTTTCGCATCAGCTGCAGTTTGAATAGCGCCTGTTACTGCCAGTTGACGCAGAGCAGCCGTATCCAGTTGACGGGAATTCCCAATGGCAACTAACATGTGTCTGTAAAGGTCTTCCAGCCATATACTTGTCTGAAGACGATTGGCATCGGTCATTTTATATTCCCGGAAAGGCTCAGTAGCACTCTTAAACTTACCGGCATAAAATATCTGCGGCTGTATATCGAGTTTCTCCAACATGCCCTTCAGAAAAAACAGATTCGAAACCATACCGAAAAATTCCAGTCCACCTTGTGGATGTACGGCCACAAAATCACTTACACTCGTAACATAGTAGGCCTTTTGTGACATGGTTTCAGCATAGGACCAGATGAATTTTTTACTGGTTTTAAAATCAGCCAGTGCTTTTCTGATTTCTTCACTAGCACCAAAGCCATTGCTGTTGCCTGCCCCCTGAATATAAATACCCTTCACCAGCGTATCGGTTTTGGCATATTTAATCAATCGAACCACATCATAGAGCGATGGAATTTCGTTATCATACTTATTCATCAGGGCATTGAAGGGATCATCTTTACTCTGCTCGGGGTAGGTCTGAGAGAGATTGAGTACCAAAACAGATTTCGATTCTATTTTTGGGGCATCAGAAGAAGTAGCGGAAGCGATGAAACCAATGATTCCGATAAAAACAAAGAATGCCAGCATAGTAAATACGATCAAAGCAAGCAAAGAGGCGAAGAAAATTTTAAAAAAGTTTTTCATGATCCTTTCATTAATTCAATTACTTAATTTATAGTGTCAGTGCCATCAGTTTAAAGGTACCATAACCCTAACAACTACCGCAATAAAATCTGTATTTTCGGCGGCCGGGTACCAGTCGACTGACAACAATCTAACCAAAGAAACAAAGTTGCGTAAATATATGACGGAACAGTCACCCAAATACATCAGAAGGGCCTATTTACTGATGGGAGGTAATTTGGGCAACCCTGCTCAGCAATTACTGCATGCCCGGGAGATGGTTTACCGGCGCTGTGGTCCGGTATTGCTATCGAGCAGTTTTTATCGTTCTGCCGCCTGGGGGCCCATCGAACAGCCGCCTTTCCTCAACCAGGCGTTAATAATTGCTCCACGCTTATCCCCCCAACAACTCATACAAACGCTGCTACAGATTGAAGTTGATATGGGAAGGGTAAGAAATGAAAAAATGGGACCCCGAACCATCGACATAGACATTTTATTATTGGATGACCAGATCATCCGGGAACCGAATCTCACTGTACCTCATCCCCTGCTGACGGATCGGCGATTTGCCCTTGCACCCTTAGAAGAAATAGCCCCTTTCTTATTGCATCCGATTACCGGGAAAACCATCAGGGAGCATTTGCAGCTATGTAGAGATGAGGGTGATGTGCAAAAAAAACCCGGTTGGCTTGGCTAAGGAAAACTAATTTTACAGCCCGGCATGAAACACCACTTTATTACTGTTGAAGGGAACATTGGAGCAGGAAAAACTACCCTGAGTCATTTGCTGGCCAAACATTACAATGCAAGATTGGTTCTGGAAGAATTTGCAGACAATCCCTTTCTCGCGAAGTTCTATGAGCAACCCCAGCAATATGCTTTCCCTGTTGAGTTGTTTTTCATGGCTGAGAGATACAAACAGCTGAAAGATATGGTACACAGCAAAGATTTGTTTCAGAGTGTCACCATATCCGATTACCTGTTCACCAAATGCCTCTTATTTGCGAAAGTGAATTTACCGGAAGAGGAATTCAGGTTATACCAAAAATTGTTTGACATCATTCACCAGCAACTCTTGTTTCCTACTATTGTTATTTATCTGCACGCGCCTGTTCAGCGGTTACAGCAAAATATTCGCAAGCGCAACCGCACGTATGAACTGAATATACCCGACGAATACTTGTTCAACTTGCAGGAGACTTATACGAGCTATATCAAACAACATAACATCACCACTATTTTCATTGATGCTGCCAATGCCGATTTCATCGGTAATCCCGCTCATTTGCAAGTAGTCACGGATGCATTGGAGAAAGATTTCGAGCAGGGACAACATTATTTCAGTTTGCCGTGATAAGCACCCTATTTAAATAAAAACTATGCCAGTCAACATCCGCGGAAATGATCCCTATGCGGCCCTGCGGGTGACCGAATTCAGGCACCTGATGACCGGCAGGTTTCTGTTTATCATGGGATTGCGCATGATGGGCACGCTGGTAGGCTGGTGGGTATATGAACTAACCAATGACCCCTTCGCTATCGGACTAATCGGACTGGCAGAAGTGATTCCGGCTGTATCACTCTCTCTCTATGCCGGACACGTTATTGACATCAGTGAGAAAAAGAAACTATTACTAAGGGGTGTCTTTGCCTACTTCTGCTGTGCCGTAGCATTGATGCTGCTGTCAGGTTTTGGACAAGGTAACCTGTCCACTACCCTCATTGCTTTCTGCATCTATGCAGCGATTTTTCTCACGGGTATATTCAGAGCTTTTACCGGACCTACTTTTGGAACCCTGATTGGATATATTATCCCCCGTGAACTTCTTGCCAATGCTACTACCTGGAACCAGGGTATTTGGCTGGCTGCCTCGGTGTTAGGACATGCCATCGTTGGATTTTTAATTGTTGGACTCGGCAATACGGGTGCGCTGGTCATTATTTGTATGCTGGTAGCAGTCGGCTTTGTGTACCTACGATTCCTACATCCCAAACCACCACTGAATGAAAAAGGAGAAAAGAAAACCCTAGACAGCGTAAAGGAAGGATTGCGCTTTGTCTTTTCAACCAAGGAAGTGCTGGGGGCACTTTCCCTCGATCTTTTTGCCGTACTTTTCGGGGGTGCTGTCGCCATGATACCTGTTTTCGCCCGTGATATTTTAAAGACCGGGCCTGTTGGCTTTGGTTGGCTGAATGCTGCTGCCGATATCGGTTCCATCATTGTTGTCATACTGCTTACGATCTTCCCCCTTCGCGCA
This sequence comes from uncultured Sediminibacterium sp., assembly GCA_964448845.1. Taxonomy (GTDB): domain Bacteria; phylum Bacteroidota; class Bacteroidia; order Chitinophagales; family Chitinophagaceae; genus Sediminibacterium. Next base: position 19,091 of record CAYUXJ010000018.1, on the reverse strand, counting down.
CAGCAGGGCAAAAAACTGATGTATGCCGTGGGTGGTTTTGGACTTTGTATCATCGTCTTCGGCTTATCCAGAAACTACTGGTTGTCTTTTGCCGTATTGGTACTGAGCGGCATACTGGATGGTGTCAGTATGATAATTAGAGGTACCATTGTTCAAATCAAAACCCCTGACCACATGCGGGGAAGAGTAATGAGTGTGAACTCGATGTTCATCAACAGCAGTAATGAATTGGGACAATTTGAAAGTGGCGTTGCTTCCAAACTGATGGGTGTTGTACCCTCGGTTATTTTTGGTGGAACCATGACATTGCTGGTCGTTGTGGTCACCTGGTTCAAAGCACCCAGCCTGCGAAAAATGGAATACTAAGTCTTCTCCAATTTCATTCGCATGCTCTCAAGCACATAATAGACGGCGGGACAAAAATCAGCGTTTTTCAATGTAATGGCTGGTCGCTTAAACAAAACATCTTCATCCGTGTAGGGAAAACGGCGACAATCAGAAGGTCGTTCCTCATAAATACTGCAAGCATTGCCTTCTCCCAGAAAAGGACAGGGTAAAGACTGCAACACATAATCTCCTTCAGCATCCAGCTCCAGGTATTGTTCAATAAAAGCCCCTTCTTTCATGCGAAGGTGACGACTGATTCGCTTAATATCGGGGGTTTTAAACCGGGGGGAATAGCCGCTGCAACAGCCGGCACAATCGAGACAGGAAATCTTACTAAAAGCTTCCTCATGCAGCTCGGGCAGCAGGGCCAGCATAGCTTTACGATCACCCCGCTCCAGCAAGCGCTTATATGCGCGTCGGTGGTCTTCACTTTTTTTCTTCCAGTTCTCCAGACTTGGCACTTCTTCCATGGTCTTTTGTGTAAGATATAGGCGGAAAAATAAGCATTAATCGGCACAGGTGCCCGTCGGTGCCCAAAACGTGGATGTTCCACATGCACAAACTATCCCCAAGCACAACAAAACAGCTAAATCATATCGCTGTTGGTGTAACTTTGCGCTGCCGGAAGAAAAATCCGAAAAAAGCCTCTTTTCAACCATTTATATTTCATCCATGAGTCAAAAGAATGTATCCCCAACCGGTGAATTTGAAAGCAGACACATCGGCCCCCGTGGTGAGGAAACCAGTGAAATGTTGCAGCAGATCGGCGTCCCCGACTTAGACACCTTGATCCATCAAACCATTCCTGCCCGCATACGTCTGGAAAAGCAACCCGAGATTCCGGCGCCTATGACAGAATTTGAATACCTCCAATGGATGAAGCAGATAGCTGCCCGCAATATAGTAGGCAACAATTTCATTGGCCAGGGTTATTACGGAACAATAACACCCAGTGTGATCCTTCGCAATATTTTCGAAAATCCGGGATGGTATACCCAATACACACCTTATCAGGCAGAAATTTCTCAAGGGCGTTTGGAAAGTTTGCTCAACTTCCAAACGATGGTAGCCGACATGACGGGATTGCCCATTGCGAATGCCTCACTCCTGGATGAAGCAACTGCGGCTGCAGAAGCCATGTCAATGATTTTCCATCACCTGAATAAAAGTGATGTACCCGAAAAGCCTCGATTATTTATAGATGCCGAAGTATTTCCACAGACCCGTGATGTATTGTTCACACGTGCTGCTCCCCTCGGTATTGAAATTGTTATCGGCGATGTAGCTACGGCACAATTAGACAATAGTTATTTTGGGGCTTTGGTACAATATCCCAACAACCGTGGATCTATACAATCGCTCGCTGCTTTTACGGAGCAGGTTCATCAGGTAGGTGGTTTGGTGATTGCTGCTACCGATCTGCTGGCACTCACCTTACTGGTTCCTCCGGGAGAATGGGGTGCTGATGTAGCCATTGGCTCAGCGCAACGTTTCGGTGTGCCCATGGGCTATGGTGGTCCGCATGCGGCATTCTTTGCTACCCGCGACATCTTCAAGCGTGGCATGCCCGGTCGCTTGATTGGTATCAGTATTGACGCTGCCGGTAATCGTGCCCTGCGTATGGCTCTGCAAACCCGTGAGCAACATATCAAACGCGAAAAAGCTACTTCCAATATTTGTACCGCACAGGCGCTCTTGGCCAATATGGCTGCTATGTATGCTGTATTTCATGGTCCTGAAGGATTGAAGAACATAGCTATCCGCATACACCGCCAGGCGCAGGCGTTGAATCAAACGCTGCTCCAATTAGGGATACAACAACTGAATACAGCATTTTTCGATACCCTCTGCATCGATGGAAGCGGATTATCAAATATTCGTTCACTGGCAGAAGAGAAAAATATCAACCTGCGATATTTCGATAACGGATTGATTGGTATCAGCATCGATGAAACGACTACCGATGCTGATGTTCAGCTATTGACAGATCTTTTTGCGGCAGCTGTTGGCCATGCTGGCATACAGCCGGTTCAAGCCCCTGCTGCCCTGAATGTGCCAGATGCCTTAGTAAGAAAATCGAGCTACCTCGTACATCCGGTGTTTCACGCACACCGCAGTGAAAGCCAGATGATGCGTTACATTAAGCAATTGGAGAACAAAGATTTGTCGCTGAACACCAGTATGATCAGTTTAGGCAGTTGCACCATGAAACTGAATGCTGCAACTGAAATGATGCCTGTCAGCTGGCCGGAATTTGGCGGACTGCATCCTTTTGCACCTGCGGGTCAATGTCAGGGCTATGCGCAGATCATTGATGAATTGCGGCAATACCTTTGTTCCATTACCGGCTTTACTGCCTGCAGCCTGCAACCCAATAGCGGTGCGCAGGGTGAATATGCCGGATTGCTAACGATACGCGACTATCATCGTCACCAGGGTGCTCCTCACCGGAATGTGGTGCTGATTCCGATCAGTGCGCATGGTACCAACCCGGCCAGTGCGGTGATGGCAGGCTTCAAAGTAGTGGTGGTAAAATGTGATGAGGCAGGCAACATCGATCTGCAAGATCTAACCCAAAAAGCAGAGCAACATAGTGAACACCTGGGCGGACTGATGGTCACCTATCCTTCTACACATGGTGTATTTGAAGAGACCATCCGCGAAGTGTGTGATTTGATTCATCAGCATGGTGGATTGGTATATATGGATGGCGCCAATATGAATGCGCAGGTAGGACTGACCAGTCCAGGCATGATTGGGGCAGATGTTTGCCACCTCAATCTGCATAAGACCTTTGCCATTCCGCATGGTGGTGGTGGTCCCGGCATGGGCCCTATTTGTGTCAATGATAAGCTGGCACCATTCCTGCCCGGACATACCATGTTATCACAAGCTGACAATACACCGGGTGCGGTAAGTGCTGCACCCTATGGTTCTGCGAGCATCTTGCTGATCAGTTATGGATATATCCGCCTGTTGGGGGCTGATGGTATTCGCAGGTCAACGGAATATGCGATACTCAATGCCAACTATATGAAAGCACGTTTAGCGCCTTACTATTCAATTCTGTATACCGGAAAACATGGCACTTGTGCACACGAGTTCATTGTTGATTTGCGTCCATTCAAAGCGTCTGCGGGTATTGAAGCGGAAGATGTAGCCAAAAGATTAATCGATTATGGTTTTCATGCACCGACAATGAGTTTTCCGGTGGCGGGAACCATTATGATTGAGCCAACTGAAAGTGAGGATAAGGCAGAGCTGGATCGTTTCTGTGATGCGATGATTGCCATACATGCTGAAATCAAAGCGATAGAATCCGGTGTGGCAGATCCCATCGATAACCCGTTAAAGCATGCACCGCATACCATGGCATCGGTTTGTGCTGATAGCTGGGCGCATCCCTATAGTCGTCAGGAAGCAGCTTTCCCGCTGAGCTATGTAAGCAGGAATAAATTTTGGCCTACTGTTGCCAGGGTAAACAATACCCATGGCGATCGTAACCTGGTTTGTACCTGTGAGCCGACAGAAGCCTATGCTTAGTCGATTCGGGGCAAAGTAAGATGGTGTTATCTACGAAGGGGTTGTCTGTTTTCCAGCAGGCGGATGATTTTATCTTTTTCTGCTAAGGCGGACTGGTATTGTTCTATTTGTTTTTTCAATACTGCGATGACATCGTCTTTCGCTGTATAAAAGAGTGCCTGCTCTTCCCGCAATTCTATGCTGCTGTTCTCCAATCCCGTCGCTTGCGGTGCCAGCTGCATTTGTCCCTTACCGGTGAATAACCAAACGATGCTTAGCTCAGGGTAGTTATACTTAATCTTTTCGATGATGTCGGAACCTACAGATCCTTTACCACGTAATTGTTTAGCCAAATAGCCATTGGATAGTCCACAGGCATGCTCAAATGCATAGGCAGAAACCCGATTGGCATGTAAAAACTTCTGTAGTCTGTCGATTAAGCGCATAGGTATTAATTCATTAGAAAAAAGGTGATTTCCGGAACACGATTACATAGACTCCGGCCTAATATTGTATCGCTATTCCGGGAGCTAAATAAGTGGTTCCGGAAAAAACCGGCAACCGCATTTATACTTAGCGGAAATAGTATTTAACGTAAGTACCATACATCAATACATATGAACATCGAACCTAGGAACACCGATTCTGCAGCACTTCCCGCCAATATTCCACCACAGCTGATGGAAAAATGGCTACAACTCATCCACCGGGCTTGCGCGGCGCGCATTATTAGTTATCGCGAACGGATGCAGTTATTATGGTTATATTTACAGGTAGAAAAAAGCTGGACAGCCGCAGCGGAAAAAAATTCCGTCGAGTCCAGACCTCAATGACACTTAAAAAATCTGAACATATGGGAATAGCTGATTTTCTCTCACAAAAAAAAGCTGCCGCAGCTGCGGCTAATTTACAGGCAGGACAAGCATTCCTTGCCAACAATGCGCAGAAAGAAGGTGTAGTAACTTTACCGAGCGGACTGCAATATGAAATAGTAAGAAATGGAACGGGAGAAAACCCTGGTTTGCAAAATCGTGTAACCTGCCACTATCATGGAACACTCATAGATGGTACTGTTTTCGATAGTTCAGAACAGCGGGGTCAGCCGGCGATTTTTCCGGTATCGGCTGTGATCAAGGGATGGACTGAGGCATTACAACTGATGTCGGTTGGTAGCAGATGGCGTTTATACATTCCGCCACAACTTGGCTATGGAGACAGACAGGTAGGGTCACATATTGGTCCGAACAGCACGCTAATTTTTGAAGTTGAGCTGCTCAGTTTTATATAGACAATCAACCGGCAGGTAACAATTCACTTAATTCCAACCAGCGCATTTCAGCTTGATCGATGGCTGCCTGTATAGTGGCCATTTGATTACCCATTGATTCCAGTTCACTGAATGGCAGGTTGCCGCCACTCATTTTCAGCATGAGCTCATCTTTTTCTTTTGTGAGTCTTGCGAGGTCTTGCTCGAGTTGTTCCCATTCCCTTTTTTCCTTGTAGCTCATTTTTCGCCTGATAGCAACGGGCGCATCGGCAGGCTTAGGTGAAGCCGCAGGAGGTGCGATGGTTTCTTTTTTCTCGGGCTCTTTCTTTTCCTGCTCTTTTAACCAGAACCTATATTGAGTATAGTTACCGGGGAAATCCCGAATCACCCCCTCTCCTTCCAACACCAGCAAATGATCTACCAGCCGATCCATAAAATACCTGTCATGAGAGACAATCAGTACACAGCCGGCAAATTCATACAAAAAGTTTTCCAGTACGGCTAGCGTTGGCAGATCGAGATCATTGGTCGGTTCATCCAGGATTAAAAAATTTGGATTGGCAAACAATACCGTCAATAACTGCAATCTCTTTTTCTCTCCACCACTCAGCGACTCCAGCATCGTGTACTGTTTGGCAGGTGGAAATAAAAACAATTCCAGAAACTGGGCGGCACTAAGACTGCCACCGGATGCCAACGGAAAATTTTCAGCAATGGACCGCACGTATTCAATCACCCGCATATTTTCACGAATGATTAGTCCTTGTTGTGAAAAATGCCCGAAAACAACTGTCTCACCAATATTCACTTTGCCGCTGTCAGCCGGCACAATTTGTTGCAGCACTTGTAGAAAAGTAGATTTGCCAACACCATTCCTTCCAATGATGCCCACTCTTTCTCCCGGACTAAAGGTATAATCAAAACCAGCCAGGATTGCGTGGTCGCCATAGCGCTTGTACACCTTTTTCATCTCAACTACTTTTCCTCCGAGGCGACTCATTTTTACCTGTAGTTGGAGAGCTGCTTCAGCGGGTTTTTTCGCAGCCTGTACTTCCAGTTCATAAAATTTATCCTGCCGACTTTTACTCTTGGTTGTTCGGGCACGGGGTTGCTTGCGCATCCATTCCAGTTCTTTCCGATATAGGTTGCGTGCTTTCTCCCAGCCTGCCTGCTCACTCTCCAGCCTTGCGGCTTTGGTTTCCATATAATGGGCATAATCCCCTTTATAAACGTAGAGGTTTTCCCTCTCCAGTTCCCAGATTTCTTCTGTTACAGCATCGAGAAAATAGCGGTCGTGTGTTACTAACAAGAGGGTGACCCTTTCCTGACTCAAGTAATGTTCGAGCCATTCAATCATTTCTACATCGAGGTGATTGGTAGGTTCATCCATCATGAGCAGGGTATGGCGGTGCTCAAATCCAATATCGATCAATGTACGGGCCAATGCCAGTCGCTTTCTTTGTCCACCACTCAATTCTTTCACTTTTCGTTGGAGGAGATTTATCTCCAGGCGGGTAACGATTTGCTTCACCTTCACCTCAAAATCCCAGGCCTGTAGGGTATCCATTTGATCGAGTAAGGCAGGCAAGGCAGCTTCATCGCCTGTTTCTACGGCAGTTTCATAATCCCGTATTAGTCGCACCACCGGGTGGTCAGCATGAAAGAGCTGATCAAGTACTGTGGCATTTTCATCAAAAACAGGGTCCTGCTCAAATAGGGCAACGGTGAGTTCCTTGTGGATGAACAATTTACCCGCATCCGGCTGCTCTTGTCCGCTCAGAATGCGCAATAGGGTAGACTTACCCACGCCATTTCGGGCAATGAGTCCGATTTTATCACCTTCGCTGATGTGAAAAGAGATGTCCCGAAAGAGAGGTTCTGCGCCATAACTTTTAGTCAGGCCTTCTGCAGATACATAATGCATTTTACAAAAATACAGCTTAAAGCTGACGCGGGGCAAAGGATTCGTTCCAGTTCTACTTTTAGAATCCGCTAATTTCAAGTATTTTTGTCTGACAGATGAGAAAGATAGAACTTGAAATTGTTGCCCTTTCGCACAGCGTAACGCAGTCAACCTCGTACGCAATTGTACTGGCAGAAGTAAATGGTACACAGCGCCTGCCCATTGTTATCGGCCCGATGGAAGCCCAATCGATTGCCGTGGTGCTGGAAAACATGCAGATCAGCCGCCCCCTGACGCATGATCTCATGAAAAACTTTATGAAGGCATTGAATGTAGACCTGCAGGAGATCATCATCAGTGATGTGCAGGAAGGCATCTTCTTCTCAAAATTGATTTGTCATACAGAAAATGATATACTCGAAATCGATAGCCGAACCAGTGATGCCCTGGCCCTGGCAGTTCGATTTGGTTGTCCGATCTACATCTATGAAGATGTACTGAAAAAGCTGGAAAAAGAAGACAAAAAGATGAGTGAGCCCAGCTCAATGCCCGAACCTGACGAGCCGGAGAAAGCAGCCCCTTTGACGGAAGGTAGTTTATCACGCATGACCTTAGAAGAATTGGAGCAACTGCTGCAGGAAGTGCTCGATCAGGAAGATTATATTCGTGCCATCGCCATACGCGATGAAATCAATAAGAGAAAATAACTGGTACCTTCAACTGGTCACTCAACCCATTACTGATGGTCGCCTTCCCGCTCGCTAAGATCAATCTGGGCTTATACATTACGGAAAAAAGATCCGATGGCTATCACAATCTATCCACCATCTTCCTACCCGTTCTCTTAAAAGATGCTATCGAGTGTATTATTGCTCCACCTGAGCAGCAGGAGGATGTTAGTTTCAGTTCCAGCGGACTGGCGGTGGCGGGCGCTGTAGAAGACAATTTGTGCGTACGTGCCTGGCATTTGCTAAAAAAGCATGATGCGTCATTGCCCCGCGTGCAAATGCACTTACATAAGAACATCCCGATGGGGGCAGGTATGGGCGGGGGTAGTGCAGATGGCAGTTATATGTTGTTATTACTGCATCAACTCTGCCGCCTCCAGCTGTCAGCTGCAACGCTTCAATCGCTGGCACTCCAACTGGGCAGTGATTGCCCTTTCTTCCTTCATCCTGTTCCATCTCTGGCTGGTGGCAGGGGGGAATTACTGGAACCCATAGAGGTTCCTTTGCGGGGCTATAAAATCTGGTTGCTGCATCCCGGCTTGCATGTATCTACTGCCGCCGCCTTCGCCCGGATTCAACCCAAGCCTTTAACCATTTCATTGGCCGACCTACTACAGGAACCTATTTCCAGTTGGCAAAACAACATCCACAATCAATTTGAAGAGGCTGTATTTAGTCTGCACCCTTCATTGGCAGCTATCAAACAAGCGATTTATGATGCCGGTGCGTTATATGCTGCCATGACCGGCAGTGGCAGTACACTTTATGGCATCTTCCCGCCCGATGCCACTTGTCCAGCAACCCTCCCAGCCGGCTGCAGTAGCCATTGGGTCGATGTGCTGATATAGGCTTCTTTTATTGAATAAGCGTATTATTTATTTTGATTTATTTGAATATTTTTCAATAAAACAAAATCAATGTTAATAATTATTCATAATTATTGGCTTTTTGTTTAGTATCTTCCACCTGCGATCGCTGCCAACGCATTTTTCAGCCTTTTAACTGACCGGTATGTCATTTCCTACAACAGGCGAAGGCCTGTATCACCCCCGCTTTGAGCATGATGCCTGTGGTATTGGTTTTGTCGCCAGCATACGGGGGCACAAATCGCACCAGCACATCAGTGATGCACTTACCGTACTGGAAAACATGGAACATCGAGGTGCGTGTGGTTGTGAGAACAACACCGGCGACGGTGCCGGCATCATGCTACAGGTACCCCATGAATTTTTCTTCGATGAATGTTTAAAAGCCGGCATACACCTACCTGCCTATGGACGCTATGGTGTGGGTTGTATTTTCTTCCCCCAAGATATTCGCCTGCGCGAAGCCTGTCGCGACATCTTTAACCGCACGGCAGAAAAATTGGGACTACCCATTCTCAACTACCGCAAAGTACCCGTCAATAAAGAAGGTATAGGCGCTACTGCCCTATCCGTGGTTCCCTGCATGGAACAGGTTTTTATTGGTTGTCCCGACCAGCTGCAACATCCCGATGAACTGGAACGTAAACTATTTGTGCTGCGCAACCATGTTACGCACCTGATTCAGGATACAGTCAAACTTGACGAAATAGGATTTTATATAGCTTCCCTTTCTTATAAAACCATCGTATACAAAGGGCAACTCACGAGTATGCAGGTCAGGAACTATTTCCCGGACCTGAGCGACAAACGCATGGTATCGGCCTTTGGTCTGGTGCATTCCCGCTTTGCCACCAACACATTTCCCTCCTGGAAACTGGCACAACCCTTTCGCTACATCGCCCACAATGGAGAAATCAATACCCTGCAAGGCAACCTCAACTGGCTGCGCACCGGTGAGCAGGGTTTTACTACTCCCTACTTCAGTAAGGAAGAGATGGACATGCTGCTGCCCATCATCACCCCCCAGCAATCTGACTCAGCTTGCCTGGATAACATGATTGAATTGCTCACCTTAACAGGCAGACCACTAGAACAGGTGATGATGATGCTAATACCGGAAGCCTGGGATGGCAATGATCAAATGGATCCGGTAAAAAAAGCTTTCTATGAATACCATGCCTGCCTTATGGAGCCTTGGGACGGACCTGCATCGATTTCATTTACCGATGGTAAAATGATTGGTGCCACCCTTGATAGAAATGGTCTTCGTCCCTCCCGTTATATCGTTACCCACGATGAACGTGTTATTATGGCATCGGAAACCGGTGTACTGCCCATAGCTCCGGAACTGGTGAAAGAAAAAGGAAGATTACAGCCCGGGAAAATGTTTGTAGTAGATATGGAACAGGGGCGCATCATCAGCGATGAGGAAGTAAAACAGCGCATCTGCAGCAAGAAACCATACGCAGCGTGGCTCAACAAATACAAGATCAAACTGGAAGAACTGCCCGAGCCGCGGGTCATGTTCACCCACCTGGAATCTGATCAGATACTTAAATACCAAAAAGCTTTCGGCTACAGCACCGAAGACCTCGATACCATTATTGCCCCCATGGCGCTCGATGGCAAAGAGCCCATAGGTTCTATGGGAACAGACATCCCCCTGGCCATTTTAAGTGATCAGCCCCAACACCTGAGCAATTATTTCAAACAACTCTTTGCACAGGTAACCAATCCGCCGATTGATCCCATTCGTGAGCGCATGGTTATGTCGCTGGCCGTTTTCGCCGGCAGCAATGGTAATCTGCTTGTTGAAGACCCACTCTCCTGTCATTGTGTGGCTTTGCAACACCCGGTACTGAACAACCATGAGCTGGAAAAAATTCGCAGCATCGACACGGGCATCTTCCAGGCAAAAACATTGCAAACCTATTTTAGAGCAGATGGCGAAAGTGGCTCACTAAAAAAAGGACTGGACCGACTTTGCCGTTATGCTGTTGATGCAGTGGAAGATGGATTTGAAGTAATCATCCTTACTGATCGTGCCATCGATTCGGAACATGCCCCCATACCCTCCTTACTGGCCACCAGTGCGGTTCACCATCACCTGATCCGCAAAGGCTATCGTGGCAAAGTAGGCATCATAGTGGAGGCCGGCGATATTTGGGAAGTGCATCATTTCGCTTGCCTGCTTGCATTCGGCGCCACCGCTATCAATCCTTATCTTGCCCTATCCAGCATCCGCGATATGAAACTCAGTGGTAAAATCAACACTGCACTGGAGCCGGATCAACTCAAGAAAAACTATGTGAAAGCAGTAAATGAAGGACTGCTCAAAGTCTTCTCCAAAATGGGTATCTCCACCCTGCAATCTTACCAGGGTGCACAGATATTTGAGATCATCGGACTCGATACCAAAGTAGTAGATCATTACTTTACCGGCGCTACCTCCCGCATTGGCGGCATGGCACTCGATGAAATAGCACGCGAAACACTGGCCAAGCATTTCTTCGCTTTCAGCCGCAAGGAAATTCCTGTGAACCGCCTGCCGGTAGGAGGTGTTTATCAATGGAAGCGCAAAGGCGAGTTCCATCTATTCAATCCACAAACCATCCATCTGTTGCAATACAGTACACGCAACAACGACTATGAGACATTTAAAAAATATGCACGGCTGATCAATGAACAAAGTGAAAAAGCCTGCACGCTGCGGAGTTTATTTGCATTGAAAAGAACAAGAACATCCATTTCCATTGATGAAGTAGAGCCGGCAGAAAATATTTACAAACGATTTGCCACAGGTGCCATGTCATTTGGCTCCATTTCTTGGGAAGCACATACCACCCTTGCCATCGCCATGAATCGCTTGGGTGGAAAAAGCAACACGGGTGAAGGAGGGGAAGATGAAGTAAGATATCTGCCAATGGAAAACGGCGATTCCATGCGTTCTGCCATCAAACAGGTAGCCTCGGCTCGGTTTGGCGTCACCAGCTATTATCTCACGGAAGCAGAAGAATTGCAAATTAAAATGGCACAGGGTGCCAAGCCGGGAGAAGGGGGGCAATTACCCGGACACAAAGTAGATGAATGGATTGGAAAGACGAGGCATGCCACGCCCGGTGTTGGATTGATTTCACCACCCCCACACCATGATATTTATTCGATTGAAGACTTGGCTCAATTGATTTTCGATTTGAAAAATGCCAACCGGACTGCACGTATCAATGTGAAACTTGTTTCGAAGGCGGGTGTGGGCACCATCGCAGCTGGTGTTGCCAAAGCAAAAGCTGATGTCATATTAATCTCCGGCCACGACGGAGGCACCGGCGCATCGCCCATGAGTTCCATTCGCCATGCCGGTCTACCCTGGGAACTCGGACTGGCTGAAACACATCAGACGCTCGTAAAAAATAAATTACGCAGTCGCGTAGTGGTGCAGGCAGACGGACAAATGAAAACGGCGCGGGATATTGTTATCGCGACATTATTAGGTGCGGAAGAATGGGGTGTTGCCACTGCCGCACTTGTAGTAGAAGGATGTATCCTCATGCGTAAATGCCACCTGAATACTTGTCCCGTAGGTGTTGCAACCCAAGACCCCGAATTACGCAAACGCTTTACTGGAAATGCTGACCACGTCGTGAATTTTTTCCGTATGCTCACGCAGGAATTAAGAGAACAGATGGCTGAATTGGGTTATCGCACCATCGACGAAATGGTCGGACAAGTTGATGGCTTAGAGATGCGCGAATCGATACAGCACTGGAAACATAGTCGACTCGATTTATCTGCCGTCTTATACAAACAGCCAGCCGATGCTACTACCGGACTATACCACCAGGAAGAGCAGGATCATGGTCTGGCCAATGTACTCGACTGGCAATTGCTGGAAGCAGCCCACCCTGCGCTCACGGCAGGAAAAAAAGTACAAGCTGCTTTCTCTATAAAAAATACCGATCGAACCACCGGCACATTGTTGTCAAATGAGATCAGTAAAAAATATAGGGCATCCGGATTAGCCGAAGACACCATTCATTTTAGCTTCAAAGGAACCGCAGGACAAAGCTTTGGGGCATTCAATACGTGCGGGGTAACATTGGAATTAGAAGGTGATGCCAATGATTATTTTGGAAAAGGACTGAGCGGTGCCCGACTCATTGTTTATCCTTCGCGCCAGGCGAGTTTTATTCCGGAAGAAAATATCATCATTGGAAATGTTGCTTTTTATGGTGCTACTTCCGGGGAGGCCTTTATTCGCGGCAAAGCGGGAGAACGTTTTGCTGTTCGGAATTCCGGGGCGAGGGTGGTTGTGGAAGGCGTTGGCGATCACGGTTGTGAGTATATGACAGGAGGAATTGCAGTGATTTTAGGTACAACTGGCAGAAACTTTGCTGCAGGTATGAGTGGCGGTATTGCTTATATATATGATGTGGCCGATCAGTTCTCACGCCATTGCAATCAAGAGATGGTTGACCTTGATTCGCTCAGTAGCACTGATGCAGATTTGTTAGAGGATATACTCATTAAACACTATCGCTATACGGAAAGTAGCATCGCAGGATTTATCTTATCCGACCTGAAACAACAACTGAAAAACTTTATAAAAGTCTTTCCACGCGACTACAAAAAAGTTTTATCGTCTGGACTAATCACGGATGCCAATCATGCAGTAAAAAATTCAACTAAATAATTTTATTCAGCGTATGGGAAAACCAACCGGATTCATCGAGTTTACAAGGGAGGCGCCGGAAAAAACAGCACCTGCAGAGCGGATACAAAACTTTAAGGAGTTTGTTTCTTCCTATACCGAGAATGGTTTAAATCAACAATCGGCTCGTTGCATGAATTGCGGTGTACCTTTCTGTCATGCTGGTTGTCCGTTAGGTAACATCATTCCTGAATTCAATGATGCGGTATATCGAAAGAACTGGCAGGAAGCGTATGAAATACTTTCCTCCACCAATAATTTTCCAGAATTCACCGGCCGTATTTGTCCGGCTCCCTGTGAATCTGCCTGTGTATTGGGCATCAACCAGCCCCCGGTTAGTATTGAGGAAATTGAAAAACACATTATTGAGATTGCTTTTGAAAAGGGACTGGTGATACCGCGTCAACCTGCCATTAGAACCGGTAAGAAGATTGCCATCATTGGCTCCGGTCCGGCGGGATTGGCGGCTGCGGCGCAATTGAACTATGCCGGTCACCAGGTAACCGTTTTTGAACGCGACAATTATCCTGGGGGATTATTGAGGTATGGCATTCCTGATTTTAAATTGGAAAAATGGGTCGTGGAGCGTCGGATACGTTTGATGGAGGAGGAAGGTGTGGTATTTCGCTGTGGGGTTGAAGTGGGCAGGGACACCAGCATTAATGATCTCTTAAGAGAGTACCATGCTTTGGTACTTGCGGGCGGGTCTACGATCGCGCGCGATCTTGCTATTCCGGGCAGAACGCTCGAGGGTGTTCATTTTGCTATGGACTTCCTCAAGCAACAGAACAAGCGCATCAGTGGAGAAACCCAATCTCTAGCGGATATCGATGCAAAAAATAAGCGGGTGGTTGTCATAGGTGGGGGTGATACAGGCAGTGATTGTGTAGGCACATCCAATCGACAGGGTGCTGCAACGGTAACCCAATTCGAGTTGTTACCCCAGCCACCACTTGAGCGCACGAATCACATGCCCTGGCCTACTTATCCGATGTTATTAAAGACCACTTCCTCACATGAAGAAGGGGTCAATCGACTTTGGGCGGTTGCCACGCAGGCCTTTTTAGGTAACAGCGATGGAAAACTACGTGCCTTACGGGTAGTAGATGTCAGTTGGACAAAGCGCTCGGATGGAAGTTGGGAAGGGTTTCATGAGGTAGCGGGCACGGAGCGGGAAATCCCCTGTGAACTGGTATTGCTGGCCATGGGCTTCTTATACCCGCAACGAGAAGGCTTACTAAAACAATTAGATATCGATCTCGATGAAAGGGGGAATATAAAGGCAAGAGAAGGTCACTACCAGACGAGTATACCAAAAATATTTGCTGCCGGTGATATGCGGAGAGGTCAGTCGCTGGTTGTCTGGGCCATCAGTGAAGGCAGGGAATGTGCTCGCCGGGTAGATACGTATTTAATGGGACATTCTATACTTGAAACAAAGGACAGCAATTTTCTGACAGAAAATAAAATTTAATCTGATTATTCACCGGCTCTTTGATCGAGGAAGTAAACCCGGTTGAAAATAGCGCTACCATCGCCATATACTACACCCATATTGGTTTTTAACTGATACGCCCCGAATGGCGTTTTAGCATAGTATTCAAAGTCGATGTCAATCGATTCGAACTTTTTTATTTGCTGGTATCCTTTTTTGTAAATGCAGGGGTTATGTCGGAATTGAAAGTTACGGATGATGATGGTGGTATCACCGCTCGTCTGCATGAATTGGATATTAGCAATTTTCAAACAGCCATTTTCATCTTCAGCACGTTGCCAAATAATATCCATTGGTACTTCTAGTCCACGGTATCCTACTATGAGTGATTTGCGAATGGTATCATTCACCAATCTCCAATTTGGGTGCTCTACCAGAAAGTTTTTAGCGAAAAGTGTCTTTTGCACAGGTCGCATGGGCTTATCACATGAAAGCATCCAACTCAGGAGAAAAGTGGCCAGCAGACAATTTTTCATAGGGAAAAGATACAAAAAACTGAAAACAATTAATCATAAATCCCTGTTACTACATTATTTTTTCACATTGGAGGGTCAATAAGCGGAAATAGTATACTCCTAAGGTTGCTTTCCAGACAAATTTGTAATATTTTCACCCAACAGGCTTCCCCCTGCCTGATAACCCCACATCAGAAAATCAGGAACCAGGTGAAGCCATTTGTCTCTTTCCAGTCATTCTTCAACCGACATCTTTACTTTTCATGCTCAGCCCATCGCTGGTACATCATTGTTTTGTTTTGCTTTCTCGGATTTCTTTTATCGGTAACATCGCTAGAGTTGAGGGCCCAGCAGGTGCGCCCTGATCGTTATATAGATTCAATCACCAAAAGAACCGGCCATTTAACGGTGAGTTGTGGAGTAGATGGCTGGCTGAAGACAGAACGTAAATCACCGGAATTTCTGGCCAACGAGATGAAGATGAACCAGGAGATCCTGGAAACCCATAGTAGCAATGATACCCTCACCCTACCCCTGGTCATTCATGTAGTGCATCCAACACTCAACTCGAATTTTATCTCAGACCAACAGATTACAGATGCAATAAA
>CAYUXJ010000018.1:0-3052 GCA_964448845.1 uncultured Sediminibacterium sp. | reverse complement strand
ACTTTTCCCGGTACACCTCCTTCAATAGATGGAATAGTCATGGCAGGATTATCTGATTTTCTTCTCACACACGAGATGGGACATTATCTTGGTCTCTACCATACATTCGAAAACTGCTGTAACAATAACGATTGTACCAAGGATGGTGACCGGGTATGTGACACGCCACCGGACTGCAAAACTGCACCCTCACCTTCCTGCAGTAACCCTGATAATTCCTGCAATACCGACACACTTTCCAATTACTCCAATGGATTTTTCAGGAAAGACACCACCGATTACATCACCAATTTCATGGACTATGGCCATAATAACTGTGCCAACCAGTTTACGCAGGGACAGGCTGAAAGGATGCGGGCGGCTGTCGTATCGCAGCGGCCGGGATTGATGAATGATGTATTAACCCCCCCTTGTGGTGAGAACATTTTGGTAAGGTTTACCCGTGATAAATATTATCCTATTATTGGTGAAACGGTGAACTTTACTGCCGGCAGTGGATTTAGCAATTACGAATGGCTGATCAATGATAATGTGGTAGGCAGTGGCAATACTTTTAGTTATTCATTTCCGAACAACACTAAATTCAAAGTAACCCTCAAGGCATCTAATAATGCAGGATGTTTTGCCTCACACACAGAAAACATCCAACCCAACTGCGGACTAACCGCAAGATTTTTTCCGAATAAATCATTGATCGCCTCCAAGTTGAATATATTGCTCGATACTATTTTATTCGCGAATAATACCATCGGAAATGCAACCAGCTATCAGTGGATTGTGAACCGAAATTTTAATGACAGAAAAGTAGTAACTAGTAATGTAGCGGGTGGAGGTATAAATGATCTGCTGTATGCCTTCCCGCAGGAAGGGCAATATTGGGTGAAACTAATTGCTTCCAATGCAAACTGCGTGGACAGTACCAACTATGCATTTATTAATGTGTACGATCCGACACCCGACATGTATACTAATATATATGGCGCAACCTGTTATCAGCAGACCAAGCTGATGTTCTACCTGAATGTCTATAATGTTGGTTTTGCCACCATGAAAAAGAATTTGCCTGTAAGTTTTTATGATGCCGACCCACAGCTTGCCGGCAGTGGTGCCAAAAAGATAGGAACAACATTCCTGGTTCCCGACAGCATCAAGGGTTATTGCGGAAGTAGTTATCAAATCATCATCGACAATGCCTATCCCGCCACAAAAACCCTGTTTGCCGTATGTAATGATGACGGCAACCAGTCCATCCCCATCCAAATCCCCTACCCCGGCTCACCATTCATTGAAAGGAATTACACCCCATACAATTCTGTAAGCGTTTCTGATTTTCGATACACTGCCAAAATCAATCCTGTACCAACACAACTACCGGGAGATACCATTTTATTGAGGGCCACTACTACCCCCTCTTATACCTTCACGCAACAATATCTATGGAGCCCACCCACAAAACTCAGTTGTACCAATTGCAGTAGTCCATTATTTTACTCCGGACTCACTAGTAGTACTGAGACCAAGCAGTTGATTGTTCGCAGCCAGTGGGACTGCTACGATACTACACAAGTTGTGATCAGAATTGAAGCTACAGATTTTCGCGTACAGGTACTGGATATGATTTGTGTGGGAAGGGACTCGGTGGATGTGAGCGTGAAGGTCACCAATTTATTTACTCCAGGTAAGATTCCGCAGGGACTTCCCTTCGCATTTTTCCGCAACGATCCAAGGTCTGGTGGAACGGAATTGCTAACAGCTGGGTTAACGCTGCCATTTAGTTCAGTGGGCAATGAAGAGTCCTATACTTTCCGCATCCGAAAACCTACAGAAGGTTCCATTTATGTGACCATCAATCAAAAGCCAACGGTTAGTCCGGTTCAATTTCCGGCGGACCAGGTAAGAGAAATGAGTTATACGAACAATGTTTCTGCACCTTATGTGTATCAATGGCCTTCACGCACTGAGACGATTACTGCTTGTACCGGTGATACGATTTATGGAAGAACAGTTTCTGGTACTTACAGGGATACGCTGCGACAGGGATCCGGATGTGACAGTATAAGAATTTTGCAGTTAACCATTCGGCCGGAGCGGGTGAGCAGAACCACCGTAAATACATCAATTTGTGCGGGCGGACAAGCAGAGGGTTATACGCAGACGGGGGTGTATGTAGACCGGTTCTTAGGTAAGAATGCCTGTGATAGTTTCCGCACCCTGGTGCTAACGGTAAATCCGAATAAAAAAGATACCGTGAGGGTGGCCATTTGCAGTGGCGAGCGTCACCGGGCGGGAGGTGGCTGGCAGACAACAACGGGTTGGTATGAAGATACACTGCGCACAGTTGCGGGTTGCGATTCCATTGTTTCGACTTATTTAACGGTACACCCATTACCTGCTACTTTTCTACCAAAGGATACTGTCTTGTGTTCAGGCAAAACGCTCACGTTGAGTTTATCGGGCTATCCGACAGTATTGTGGAATACGGGAAGTATTGCCAACACGATAACAGTGAATAGTACAGGCATTTATTCAGCACGAGTAACGGATAACAATGGATGTTCCGGAAGAGATACGGTGCAGGTAGAGTTCCGTTACATTGTATTTGATCTTTTCGTGAATGCTGCCTGTACGGGAGATACGGTTTTGGGAAGAACGAGTGCGGGTGTATATTCAGACACATTCCGGACCGCGGGTGGTTGTGACAGCATTCGCATTTTGCATCTAAGCTATCGGGCGAATCCGGTCAGCACATCGATATCGGTAGCATTGTGTGAAGGCCAACAATATGCAGGGTATAGTAGAACGGGAAGGTATGTGGATGTATTCAAAGCGGTGAATGGATGTGACAGTACGCGCACGCTCAATCTGGTGGTGAACCCGGTGTACCGACAGACGCGTGAGGTGCAGATATGTGATGGAAGTAGTTATAGGGCCGGGGGAACATTGCAGACACGATCGGGAATTTATTATGATACGCTGAGAACAAGGCAGGGATGTGATTCGGTGATTGTAACGCAGTTATCGGTAACACCATTGCCGGTGCAATTCTTACCGC
>CAYUXJ010000017.1:0-56224 GCA_964448845.1 uncultured Sediminibacterium sp. | reverse complement strand
CCGAAACACCCGATAATAATCCCTTAACATCCCTAATATCTTATTACTTAATGGCCAATTTCTTGTAGGTGCTGTTATGACTGTGGCTTAATGCTAGAGTCCTTCGATTTTAAGTTGGCGCAATTTGTCAGATGTATAACCCGTTGTCTTTTGAACGCAAGAAGAATTTTTATTGGTGTAGCAAAAAATTATTTGTGTCTTCAGATCACCAATGAAAATGTATGGCGTCCGGTAATTTTCCCGTGAATTTTCAACCGCTAATAAAATGAATTTTTCGTTGTCAATCCATATAGCTTCTTCGAAATGTATTGAGGCGGACCCAAAGCAAATACGATCCCAGTAACCTGATTTATTGTTATAAAGCATAATTGCTTGATCGATGTCTGGATTCGCAATAATTTTACCGTTTTTCTTTTCGAGATTTAACTGATAGCTATAAATGTCCAAGAAGGCTGTGCTATCAGCGGAAAATGTTAGGATTGGTTTGTAGATGGAATAGAATGAATTTATGTCTTTTAAGTCCTGTTTATAATTACTTTCAAAGGGCTTTGAATTTAGTAAGTTGAAGTCTGTCAATTTAAAGTTAGAAAACGTCGAAGTCCAAGGCTTAAGCCGATTAGTAATAATGTCTTGATATTTGCGTAAGTCATCTTCCTGGCAAATTAAATTTGTTGATATCAGGAAGGCTAAAAATGTAAAAATGAATCTCATATTTTAAATTATCACCTCTGTCAGTCATTGCATTTAATGGGTTGGTGTATGGTGAAGAAGCGGATTCCACTGCCTGCTGTCACTTAATTCTGTAAGGAGCGACACAAAGTTACAAGTTTGCACTTTACCCCCTCGTTATGCAAATATAAATTGTAAACCACAGAGACGTCGTCCGCCAAAGCGCAAATGCTTCTGCGGTGAAATCTACCATCTACAAACCCTTGTGCAAAGCCCCTCGCTTCGCTCGGTAGACTTTACATGGAATAAAGGATTAAATTGGTTGTTGATCAGACGGGACGGACACACTCCCTCACACCCTCACACTGATTCCCGCGGCCAATCCCGCCTGAGGCGGGACGGGGTGGTATCTCAATAGATAAATTTTTCCCACAAATTCCTTAAGTTTGAAAAAACAGGGTATCATGAAAAAATGGTGGCTACTCGCATCCTTCTCTCTCTCCCTCCTCCAACTCTCAGCCCAAGTATATTCCATCCCCGGCTTCACCGGATATGCCACCCCGGCAGAAGAAAGAGAAGGTGAACTCTTTACCTTCTCTCAAAAAGCCGCCCTCTGGAAGAACCCCAACCAATCCCTGCATTATTATTTCTACCTGCGTCGCCCGGGAACCCTCCTCGTTACCCTGAACATTAAAAACAAAGCCGCCGGTAGCATCATTCAAGTAACACTGCCGGGTAAGAAAACGCAGGTATCCGTTCCGCGCTCCGATAAATACCTGCCCGTGAAAGCAGGCAGCACCATCATCAAAGACAGCGGCTTCTATGAAATACAACTCGACGATATCCGGCAAGGCGGCTTCACCGTCGCCGATATTCAATCCATCGAACTCTCCGGCACCGCCACCATTGGCATGCACTTCAATACAAAACCCCGGCGCAATGCCGCTTCCGTTCACCTGCGCTACCCCATGCCCGATTCAACCAAAGTAGCCGCCTTCTATAGCGAACTGAACGTGCCCGCCGGATATGACGCACCCCATAGCTACTACATGGCCAATGGCTTCTCCCGCGGTTACTTCGGTATTCAAATCAACAGCCCCACCGAACGCAGGGTCATCTTCTCCGTCTGGGACGCCGGTAGCGAACCCATCGACCGCAACAAAGTGGCAGACTCTAACCGGGTTCAATTATTGGCCGCCGGTAAAGACGTGGTCGCCCACGGCTTCGGCAATGAAGGCACCGGTGGGCATAGCCATTGGGTCTATCCCTGGAAAAATGGTACCACCTACGCCTTCCTCGTTACAGCACTCCACGATAGCGCCTCGAACAGCACCATCTATACGGGCTATTTCTTTTCCCCCGATCAACGTCAATGGAAACTACTCGCCAGCTTCCGCGCACCTCGCGATACCGGTCACCTGCGTCGTCTCTACTCCTTCGTTGAAAATTTTTCCGGTGAAAATGGTCAGCTGAAACGCGAAGCACTCTTCAATAACCAATGGATTCAAACCACCAATGGCAGTTGGCAGGAACTTACCCAGGCACAATTTTCAACAGACGCTACCGGCAGAGCAATGGACCGCATCGATCAAGGTGGGGGAGAAAGAGATGGTCAATTCTATCTATGGAACGGCGGCTTCCTGCCCACCGATGCAAAACCCGGCAATTCCTTCCAGCGCCCCGCGCTGAAAGCTCGTCCGCAATTCAATGTAAACAACCAGGTAGACAGCAGCTGGCAGGCAGAACAAGATAAAGCCACCATCCTTTCAGCCATAGCCGATCAACACCTCGACACCACCGGTTCTGTCGGTGGAGTCTACTATCACCTGCTGGAGAAAGGCAGCGGCGAACCGGTATCCGTTGAAGATACCGTGCAGGTTTTCTATAAAGGCTATTTTCTCGCCGATGGCAACATTTTCGACCAAACAGGCACCAATCCGGCCAGCTTCCCTTTGAAGCGTTTAATAAAAGGTTGGCAAATTGGTGTACCCCTAGGCAGCGTGGGAAGTAAACTGCGTATCATAATACCATCAGGCCTTGCTTACGGCACCCGCGCCCGCAGCAACAAGATCGTTCCCAACAGTATCCTGGTTTTCGATATTCAGGTTGTGGGCACCCGAAAGCAAGTCCGATAACCGGCTCGGCGAGTTCCACCACCTCTCAGCTGACCGGATATTGTAAATCCTTAACAGCTGAAAACATGAAAAACCTATCCTGGCTCTTGGTCTGCACCCTCCTCAATTCCGCAGCAGTGGCTGCGCCCCAAACTCCCAACCCTGTTGGTACAAGCACCGCGCAACCTGCCAATATCATCTTGCGCGTTGCCTGGGAATTTTGTCAACCGGAAGAAACCACTTTTGACTGGCAATTCATCGATGTTCAAATTGAATCTGCCCGTCAGCAGGGTAAAAAAATCATCTTGCAAATAGATCCGCAGTCCGGCATGCCGGCATGGATCAATGACCCGGCAGCCCAACAACAAAAACCTGCTATTAAACCATCACTGAACACCCGTTTACTGGCTACCTGGACAGCCTTCGTTGCCAAGATGGGAGAAAAATATGGACAGGAATCTGCCATTGAAAAGGTATATATATCCCATATTGAGTCGTCAGCAGACTGGTCAAAATCCAGTCAACTTGCCGAGCAATTATATGCCTGGATGCAGGTTATTGATGCCTTTGAAAAAGCATTTCCGCAACATCAGCTGATCATGCCCCAGCCAACAAACTCAGAACAGACTATAGTTCAATTGCTGCAGACCTATGCCAATACCCGCATTGGCAATCGCTTTCTCACTGCCCAAAACCCTCTGCAACAAGAATGGGAGAAGCCTGCCACTGAAGCTCCTGCTGCCACTGATCAGCTGCTTTTGGAACAATGGAGTCTGCCGGTTCTGAAGGGTATCGAGCCAGGTGCTCAAAAAAAGAATACCACCGGAAAAATGATTGCTAATATCGTTCTGCTGGGAAATCCATGCTGGCCCCAGTTTATTAAATAAAGTTTCCCTTCTCTGTTTTGATTGAGTGGCCTGCCTCCCCGGCGGGCTGCTTTTTTTGCATGAAATAAATTAGCGGGGTATCATTTTTAAGCAAGCAGGACTGGGTATATTGAAATGCCCGGTTGAATCTAATTGTCCCGTTTGTATGTTTCTTTTAAAGATGACCACCTCATTGCTTTTCATATTGCCCACCAGTAGGTAACGTCCGGTGGGGTCGATGATAAAATTTCGAGGGTGGTTACCTTTTGTAGAAACAATGCCGGCAGGTGTCAGCCGCCCTGTGACTGCAGCAACCGAAAAAATGGCGATGGTATTTTCAGTCCCACGATTACTCATATATAAAAATCTTCCATCGGGCGATAAATGAACATCTGCACTTCCATGATCTGTTGTAGCCTGCTTCAGATGCCCCGGATAACTGTCAATCAATTTTAACTTACCACGTTGAAAGCTATATGCAGAAAGGGTTCCTGATAATTCCTCTACAACATACACAAACCTACCATCGGCAGAGAATGTGAGGTGGCGCGGTCCACTACCCGGAGAACTGGCAGTAAAAGGTTCTGGTGCCGAACGTAGGGGCGGTATGGTTTTACCATTGAATTGGTACACATGTAGTTGATCTGTTCCTAAATCGGGCGTGAGCAGGTACTTCTCATCCGGACTGAGCATCACTGCATGCACATGTGCCCGCTCCTGCCTTGTTTTGTTTATACTTGTTCCGATGTGGGGAATGTTTTGTTGCAGCGGTTGAATGCGTCCATCATGTGCTATCGGCATTGCTGACAGGCTTCCACCCGTATAATTGGCCACGAGTACCCACTTTCCATCCCGGGTAATGGATACATGGCAGGGATGCGCACCACCACTGCGTTCCCGATTTAAAAATTCCAGTTGGCCTGATTGCTGATTGAATCGATAGGCAGCTACCCAGCCACTTTTTTCTGTATTGACTTCATTAACGGCGTATAAAAATTTACCATTTGCCGATACGCACAGATAGGAGGGGTTCTCAGCACTATCGGTATGGCTAATCAACTGAACAGTTCCATTTTTCGCATCAAAATCGTACACATAAATACCCTTACTGCCATTACCGGTATAGGTGCCAGCCAATAAATAAAAATGCTGGCACATACTCTTCATGCATAGAAGGAGGGAAAATAATAGTAACCATTTTTTCATAAGAGAAAGATAACAAAAATCAACTGCAATTAATGCATTGCTTTTAAGCACCTGCTTCACAAGAAGGGGTGGATAACTATTTTTCAAAAAAACAGACATAACTTCTCGGCCTTCATTTTTTTTGCTACATTGTTATATGGTTCGTTCCTTCATTCACCTTCTGGTTGCCAATAGCCGTTGGCCGGTAGCTTCTTTACAAGCGACGCTGGATAAAGAAATCTATGCGGATAGAAATTCCTGGCACAAATTCATCAAGGGATTGATACTGAGTTTGGGACTGGGATTCTTCGTTGCCGGTGTGGTCTTCTTTTTTGCTTTTAATTGGGAACAACTGCACCGCTTTGCTAAGTTGGGTTTGGTGCAGGCACTTTTTCTTGTTTTGGCAGGACTCGCCTGGGCATTGCGAAAATCTGTCCTTTTGCACCGTTTGTTGTTGACTGCTGCTGCCGTAATGATTGGGGTCATCTTTGCCGTTTTTGGTCAGATTTACCAAACCGGTGCTAATGCCTATGATTTCTTTTTGTCCTGGTGGATCTTTGTATTGATTTGGTCGGTCTATCTACTTTTCGAGCCCATGTGGTTGCTCCTGATTACGCTTGCCAATATAACCTTGTATATGTTCATGGAGCAGGAGACCAACTACCTTTCCGCCCATCGAGCCTTTATTGCCTTTATACTGTTGAATGTTCTGTTCTACATCATTGTTCTTCTTTTGCGTAATTATCACCAGGCACTGAAAGCGAATTGGCTGATATACCTATTGACTCTTTATTTGGCAGGTATAATGTCTTTCGGCTTTACAATCGGACTCTTTGATAAGTGGGGCAATGGTTTTCTGGTATTGGTTGTATTGGAAGCAGTATTGCTACTTGCTGCCACCTGGTATTCCCTCAGGAAGAAGGATATTTTTCTCCTTACAATAGTTGGTTTGTCGGGTATGATTATCGTGCTTGACCTGATCAATAAAATAGAGTTCTCTGAACTTAGTTTTTTACTCAGCGGTCTTTGGATCATTGGTTCACTCACGCTTTTGGTTAAGCAATTGGTTCAACTTCAAAAAAAATGGCGCCATGAGTAACCGGATACAATATCAAAATTGGCTGAATAGTATTCTGGCAACTGCCGGTGATATATTTCAACTCAATGCTGAAGGGTGGGAGCGTGCCATCAAAAGAATGGAGGCGCGGGAAAGCAGCTGGATTGTGAAAATAGTGAGTGTGATAGGTGGAATCATGGCAACACAGTTTTTTCTGGGCTTTCTGTTAATAGGAGGAATTACTGAATCTCCAATAGCATTGTCTATTATTGGTCTCATGCTTATCATCGGCTCTTTGTTTGCATTGAGGAAGGTTGACCTGCTGATAGCTGATACCATCGCCATTTGTTCTTACCTGACAGGTTTTGTTCTCGTGGCGCTGGCCCAGAATCTATGGAATATTTCCATCAACCTGGCAGCGGTTATTCAATTGGTGTTGGCAGTACTTACCTTACTTTTTATCCGACATACCATTCTTGCTTTCTTTGCTTTTTCCATTGTAATGGGATGCGGACTCTTCCTGTTTTTCAATAACTCACTGCTGGCATGGGTGCAAATTTGGCCGGCGGCATTGTCCATCGCATTGGTAATCCTTTATGAAAAGGAAGCCGGTATTTTATGCTTTCTCGGCAAGATGGCGTCCTGGTACAGACCATTGTTACTGGTTGTAGCATTGGTATTCATCGGCATGCTGCAACTATTGGGAAAACGCCACCTGGTAGATGGGATTGGCGAAGATTTTTCTTATGTTTCTATCCTTCTATTGCTGCTATTTGTGCGGTTGGTTTTTCAAATCTTACCGCAGTTAGACGTTCACGAAAAAAATAAACGCATCAGCATCACAGTATTGGTAGCTCTTATTGTTTTACCGACGCTCCTTTCTCCTGCTATCGTTGGCATACTTTTGTTGCTTCTCCTGTCTTTTCGCTCCGGCGATCGGTGGATATGGATACTCAGTCTTGTGTCGTTGATAGTATTTATGTCTGAGTATTATTATGATCTGGATTACACCCTGCTTACTAAATCTTATATTTTGATGGGAACAGGTGCCGGGTTCCTGCTGCTCTATTTCTTCACAAGAAAAAAATGATCTGCCCATGAAATGGAGTAAACACTGGATCATACCAATGGTTGCTTTGCTGGTAGTGGCACTATTGGGTAAAAGTATGCTTGACAAGGAACGACTGCTGGTAAATGGGAAGCAACTATATTTTCGTCTGGCACCCGTTGATCCGCGCTCACTGATGCAGGGCGATTACATGCGCTTGTCGTATGCTGTATTGGATTCAGTTAAGAATCAAGAGGCCCTGCCCAAACGTGGTTATTGTCTTTTCTATACAGATAAAAATGGCATAGTAACCAGTGCCCGCTTTCAAAAAGAGGATAAGCCAATTCATTCAGGAGAGCAGATGTTGAAATACACCACGAATTTTAATGGCATACAGATTGGTGCTGAATCTTATTTTTTTCAGGAAGGGAAAGCCGATCGGTACAACAATGCCGTGTATGGATTGCTCAGAATAGACGCACAAGGAAATAGCTTACTCATTGGTTTGTGCGACAGCACACGGAAGAAACTTTAGGTTAGTTGGTATACGATACCTGTTTCTTCAATTTATTTTGAATGGAACTGAGTGCTGCAATGGTTCTTGAAATTTTATTTATCTTCCAAAAAAAATACACCATGAAATTCGCTCCTCTTCTTGCCATTGCTCTATTCTTAGTTACCGGCGTCGGCGCAAGTATACAACTTCCTTCAGCTAAAACTGGAAATGAGGGAAATAAGTATGACACTTCGCTCATCAACCTGCAGCTGTGTAAAAAATGGCGGCTCATAGAACTAAATGGTCAGGCTTTGTCTGCAATGGCACAACCACCCGCGAAGGTTCCATTTATTCAATTTGATACCCAGCGCCGTGTTTCAGGCAATAGCAGTTGCAACCGGTTTTTTGGCACCTATGAACTGAATCCGACTGACCGCATTTCATTTTCCCCCATGGGAATGACCCGAATGGCTTGCTTGCAAGACAATACCATTGAAGCAGATCTTATGCAGGTTTTATCTTCAGCAGACAGTTATGTAGTAAGAAATGATACGCTCGTGCTGAATCGCGCCCGCATGGCACCCCTGGCCCGCTGGGTTAGCGTAAAAGCGGCACCATTGAAGAAAAGAAAACGTTAGTATAGAACTGAATAGTCCTAAAAAAGGCGATCGTTGATTCGACCGCCTTTTTTAATTGCTCTGCGTATTTATTTCTTTACACCTTTTACATATTTATTGAGCCACTCATTTTCCTCCCATAATAAGTGTAATACATTTTCTCTTCCTCTGTAACCATGCGCTTCATAGGGCAGGTATACAAAGCGAACCGTTCCGCCATGTCCCTTGATGGCAGCAAATAAGCGCTCGCTGTTGATAGGATAGGTGCCTGTATTATCATCCGCTTCACCATGTACCAGTAGAATAGGTGTTTTGATCCGGTTGGCATAACTAAAAGGACTCATCTCATAGTACAACTGTGGAGCCTGCCAGTAAGTGCGTTCCTCATTCTGAAATCCGAATGGTGTAAGGGTGCGATTATAGGCACCACTGCGGGCAATTCCCCCCTTGAATAAGTTGGTATGTGCCAGCAGGTTGGCCGTCATGAAAGCGCCATAGCTATGTCCGCCTACACCCACCCGATTGCGGTCACCTACACCCATATCAACCAATTGATTGATGGCTGCTTCTGCATTCATTTTGAGTTGGGCAACAAAATCATCATTGGGCTTTTTATCAGCACTGGTGGCAACAATGGGCATCTCAGCATTGTCGAGTATGGCAAATCCCTGTGTAACGAAAAAGACGGGTGAGCCCCAGCTGAGCAATGTGAATTTATCGCGACTGCCTCTTACTTGCGCAGCATCAGCAGCAGAGTTAAATTCCCTGGGGTAGGCCCATAGTAAAACAGGTAAGGGTCCATCCTTCATTTTATCGTAATTCTTTGGTAGGTATAAATCACCGGTGAGGGTAACACCATCTGCCCGCTTGTAACTGATTTTCTCCTTGATTACCCCTTCCAGTTGCGGATAAGGATTGCTGAATTGTGTTAACTGATTATCTGCCATGCGCAAAACCAGGTTTTTAATCCAGTAGTTGGGTACTTCCCGCTGGCTTTCTTTTCGCGTAAGCAAAATGAGTTTATCAGCATCCAACACTTCTTCTACCAATTCAAATACACCCTCCTGGCAACGCCAGATGATATTGTTCTTTTTTGTACCCAGATCGAACTTACTGAGAAAGGGCAGATCCCCTTTGGGCGAGGAGCCCACTCTATTATTCATCAATATCTGTGTGCCATTATCTGTCAGTTGTATCGCAGGTCGTCCGAATGTATTTTTTTTCATCACCGGTTCGCCGGGGTTACCATAGGCATCGGTTAGGTTTCTCTCATACAATAGCTCCAACGAGCCGGTCTGGCCATTGTAACGGCTGATGCGGCTCATCTGTTTAGCCTGATAAACTTCTCTGACCAATGCCACGGTTGAATCACCCCAGGTTGTACCATAATAACGCAGACCTGTTTTGAACAACAACTTTGCAGCACCTGTGAACGGAGCGGCGAGTGCATACACCGCATCATGGAAAGGAACATTCATCTTGATGAGTCCGCTGTCTAAGGGCTCTGCCCAGGTAATGGTTGCTTTTTCGTCGTCACGCCAGTCAAAGCCCCTCGGAACCGGTTGGGTATTATCATAGCCACTTGGCGTAGCTTCTGTTGATGGTAATTCTGCTAAAACTTTTATTACTTTACCTGTCAGGTCTGTAACAGCCACTGTCGTGGGAAAGCCGTTGGCAGGAACCAAATAGGAGAAGGGTTTACGTATCGTTCTCAGCAAAAGATAACTTCTGTCGGGCGAGAGGGAAAAGCTACTGATCATAGCGGGCGTACCAATATTGGTTTCTAATCCATTTTTATGCATGATCAGTTGCGAGGTGCCATAAAATTCAAAAACAGATTCATCGTAGGGCGATTTAATCATATCTTGATAGGTGACACTGGGCGCAGCCTTACCAATATTTTCCTGAATCGTTGGTCCCCTGGGAACTATGGGTCGCTGAGGCGCCATGGTCGTAGGTTGTGTAGCTGCCTTGTAGAGAATGGTTTGATCATCAACCCAGCTATATACATTACCGAGGGTTGCATTCAGCGGAGATCGGTTTATCTTGGTTGCACGCTGTGTAGACAGATCAATCACATATAAATCAACACGATTGCTCAGTGTATGGGTGAATGCCACTTTATTTTCTGATGGACTCCAAGTGATATTTCCCGCCTGTAAGCCGGGCGGCAGACCATAGATTATCTGTTCCCGACCTGTTTTTATTTCTTTTAGCATAAAGCCATTTACAAAACTCTGGCGGCTGGGAGCATAATTGTTCGGATTGAGGCGAAGTCCGGCCACTTTGATTTCCGGCTGGCCCAATTCCATCACCCCCGGATACGAGTTGCGTTCACTGATTAACATCCAGTTTCCCTTGCTGTCAACACGAACGGCAGGGGTCGGCTTCGCCAATAACATATCAGCAATCTCTTTCGGGGGTTCTTTATATTCATTGGTAACCTGGGCAGTGGATGTTTGCACACCCAGACCAATCAGCAGGAGAAGCAGGACTGTTTTTTTCATATTTATTGAAATTGGGGTTATTGATATACTCTTACATAATCTATCAGCATGGAACAAGGGAAGGCCTTGGGATCTACCCCATTTTT
Source organism: uncultured Sediminibacterium sp. (assembly GCA_964448845.1). Taxonomy (GTDB): domain Bacteria; phylum Bacteroidota; class Bacteroidia; order Chitinophagales; family Chitinophagaceae; genus Sediminibacterium. The sequence goes on along the minus strand of CAYUXJ010000017.1, from coordinate 45,579 downwards.
TCCTCCCCAATTACCCCCTACTGCTATGTTGAGCAAGAGGTATTCCGGTTCATCAAAGGGCCAGGCTGTCCGATCGCTTTTTTCATTGCTGAATTCGAAATAGGACTTGTCATCAATCAACACCGTAATCTTTTGTGGCGTCCATATCAATGAATATACATGAAAGGTCTCACTGCAATCCGGTACGAGGGTGGTGGCTGTTTTTTGGGTGCCGATTACGTGGTTATATTTTTTGGAATGAATAGAAGCATGAATCCAGCCCTGGTCATAGCCCACATGTTCCATGATATCAATTTCGCCATCATCCGGCCATTGCAATGGCTGTCGGCTGCCCAGCATCCAGATGGCAGGCCAGGTACCTACGCCTTTGGGAATTTTCGCCCGAACATCTATTCGTCCATAGGTCCATTCACCCTTACCCCTGGTTACCAGCCGGGTAGAGGTATAATCCCGCTCACCGGAACCACTTTTTAGTGCTGTAATAGAAAGGTAACCATTCTCAACCCGGACATTTTTCGGACTTTTCAGCAAGTAATGTTGCCATTCATTGTTTCCCCAGCCATGCTTTCCGGTATCATACGCCCATTTGGTGGAATCGGGTAATCCGGTATAGTTAAATTCGTCACTCCAAACCAGTTGGGTAGGAACCTGTGCTTTGACAGAAGCTGTAATTATCAATAAAAACCCGAAAAAAAAGGAAATCAGCCGTTTCTGCATAGTAGGCAATTAGATGCAGCAAGATAATAAATTGTTGTGATGGGTTTTTCCGAATAATTTGGCACATCTTTTCTTTTAGTATACTTTTGCAGGGTAAATGATCCTTCGCTACTTCATACACCATCACGTAAACTTGCCACCCAGGTAAGCAGGCGTGCTGTGTTATGCATACAACATCACTGGCTTACCCTCGGGTAGGCCTTTTTTGTTATCTGTAGTGTGTGATCTTGTAAGAACCTGTAAATAGAAATATGAAACCCATGAAACTTACCCTCGCCATTCAGAAAAGCGGTCGTCTGCATGAAGATTCCATGCGCTTACTAAAAGACTGCGGTATAGATATGTCGAACGGCGTCAATAAGCTGAAAGCAGATGCCAGCAACTTCCCCCTCGAACTATATTTTCTTCGGGATGACGATATTCCGCAGTATGTAGAAGACAATGTAGCTGATATTGGCTTTGTTGGCGAAAATGTGGTGCAGGAAAAAAAGAAGCAGGTAATTAGTTGTGAACCCCTTGGCTTTGGAAAATGCCGCCTGAGCATAGCTGTGAAAAAAGGCGATGCCTTTCAATCGCTTTCCGATTTAGCTGGAAAGAAAATTGCGACCAGCTACCCGGTTATATTGGGCGACTACCTAACGAAGGAAGGAATAAACGCTGAAATACACTCCATCAGCGGCAGTGTGGAAATTGCGCCGGGTATCGGACTGGCAGATGCCATTTGCGATCTGGTGAGCAGTGGGTCTACGTTATTTATGAATGGCTTGCGCGAAGCTACTACCATCTTGCAATCGCAAGCTGTTTTGATCAAAAATGCCGGGCTCTCTGCCGAGAAAGAAGCCATCCTGGAAAAATTACTTTTCCGTATCCGCTCGGTGAAAAAAGCTCGTAACCATAAATACATTCTGTTGAATGCACCCAATGACCGGCTGGAAGCCATCATTTCCCTGCTCCCCGGCATGAAAAGTCCTACCGTTCTCCCGCTGGCTCAACCTGGTTGGAGCAGTGTTCACAGCGTTTTGAATGAAAATGATTTCTGGAACATCATAGAACAATTGCGGGATGCCGGCGCCCAGGGCATTCTGGTTGTTCCTATTGAAAAAATGATACTTTAAACCATCCGCTATGTTAACAACCGTTATCTATCCTTCGCAGGCAGAATGGGAAACCCTGTTAGAGCGACCGGCAACTGAGGCTGCTGTTTTGTGGGAGCAAGTCAGCAAGATTATGCTAGAAGTAAAATCGAAAGGCGACAGCGCATTGAGGGCTTACACGAAAGAATTTGATGGGGTGGAATTAAGGGAATTGGTGTTGGATGAGGCTGCCATGAAAAGGGCTGTTTCGGAGATATCAGTTGATCTGCATAAAGCCATCCGGCAGGCTGCTGCCAATATTCGTGCTTTTCATGCCCCCCAACTCAAAGAAGGGGAAGCGATTGAGACCATGCCCGGTATCACTTGCTGGCGCCGTTCTCGCCCGATAGAAAAAGTAGGGTTATATATTCCGGGGGGTACTGCCCCTTTGTTTTCTACCATCCTGATGTTGGGTATTCCCGCACAATTGGCCGGCTGTAGGGAAGTGGTGCTGTGTACGCCACCCGGAAAGGATGGTAGGGTGCATCCTGCCATTTTAGTGTCAGCTGCAGAAGTAGGCATTGAACGAATTTTCACGGTTGGGGGCGTTCAGGCCATAGCTGCTATGACCTATGGTACTGAATCGATACCCAAAGTGTATAAGATTTTCGGTCCGGGTAATCAGTATGTAACTGCTGCGAAGCAATTGGCACAACAACAGGGTGTAGCCATCGATATGCCTGCCGGTCCCAGTGAGGTATGTGTTTGGGCCGATGCTACTGCCAACCCCGCATTTGTTGCAGCCGATTTACTGAGTCAGGCGGAGCATGGATCGGATAGCCAGGTTTTACTGGTTACCACAGCACCCGAACTACCTGCCAGGGTAGAGCAGGCATTGGAAGAGCAGTTGGCCATCCTGCCCAGGGCGGCGTATGCCCGTCAGGCCTTTCAAAATAGTAAGGCAGTGGTGGTGAAAGATCAGCAGGAAGCACTTGCACTGGTGAATGCCTATGCACCGGAACACCTGATTCTATGTTGTGAGCAAGCCGTGGCGTTGGCAGAAGGGGTAATAAATGCAGGCTCCGTATTTATGGGGCACTATTCGCCCGAGAGCGTGGGTGACTATGCCAGTGGTACCAACCATACTTTACCTACCAATGGTTTTGCAAGAGCATATAGCGGTGTGAGTGTCGATAGCTTTGTCAAAAAGATCACTTACCAGCAACTCACGAAAGAGGGTTTGGCAGCTTTGGCACCAACAGTAGTAGAAATGGCATTGGCAGAAGGGTTACAAGCCCATGCCCGCGCAGTAGAAATCAGATTGCAACCATAATTCATTCCAACAGTTTAATAAACTAATCATGACTTTTGATCTGAACCGGTTAATAAGAAGTAATATCAAACATTTACAGCCCTATTCTTCCGCCAGGGATGAATTCAGTGGAGAGGCGAAAGTCTTTTTGGATGCCAATGAAAACAGTCTGGGCTCTCCGCTCATCCAATGGTACAATCGGTATCCCGATCCACACCATAACCGGTTGCGTGAAAAATTATCCCTTATCAAGGGTATTGGTGCGGAACATATTTTTTTGGGCAATGGCAGCGATGAATGTATTGACTTGTTGTTTCGCTGCTTCGCTGAACCCGGTAAGAGCAATACCATTATTTGTCCACCCACCTATGGTATGTATGAAGTGAGTGCCCACATCAATGATGTGCAGGTATTGCAGGCACCACTTTTACCCGATTTTCAACTCGACCTGGTTCATTTGGAACAGTTGGTCAACGATGATACACGCATCATCTGGATATGCTCGCCCAATAATCCCACAGGCAACCTGATGCATTTTGCCGACATTGAAACCATATTAAATCATTTTTCAGGTTTGGTAGTAGTGGATGAAGCCTATATCAATTTTGCCCGCCAACGATCGTGGATCAGTGCTTTATCAGATTATCCTAACCTGGTTGTATTACAGACACTCAGCAAGGCCTGGGGATTGGCAGGACTACGCATTGGAATAACCTTTGCCAGCAAGGAGATTATTGAGATAATGAAGAAGGTAAAGCCACCTTATAACATCAGCGAGCCGGCACAGCAGCTGGCATTGCAGGCCCTGGATGAAGTAGGTCAGGTGAATGATATGATCAGGCTCCTGGTCGATATGCGTAACGCCCTGGCAGAAGTATTTCAACAAATGCCCCTGGTAGAAGCAGTGTATCCCTCCGATGCGAACTTCATCCTAGTAAAAATTAAGGAGGCCAGACGTGTCTATGCCTTCCTGCTCGAACAGGGTATTGTTGTACGCGATAGGAGTAAGGTGCAGTTATGCGATGAATGTCTCCGCATTACTGTGGGAACAGAGCAGGAAAATACCCGTTTGGTAGATGCACTGGCAGCGTGGCATGAACAGGCAACAATTTAAACAGAATTGCAGTTTCATTTGTATTTTCATACGACTTTAAAACCCCTTATTATGCGCAAATTATCCTGGCTCTTACTGGTAGCATGTTCTGTGGCTGTTGAAACACAGGCAGGAGATACCTTACAAAATCGTCGGGTACTTATGATTAAGCCGGATTCAAATAATGCCGGACTGAAATTGCCTTCGGGCTTTGGTGCCTTGAAAGTGGCAGAAAACCTGGGCAGGGCAAGACATATTGCCGTTAATCAGCAGGGAGATATTTATGTAAAGCTAGAGCGCAAACTAAACGACAAGGGTATTATGTTCTTGCGCGATGGTGACAAAGATGGAAGAGCAGAAGAGATCAGCGGTTTCGGCAATTTTATTGGCACTGGCATCGCTATTCACAAAGGTTATTTATATGCTTCCAGCGATGAAGATGTTTACCGGTATAAATTAAACGACAAGGGCGAAGTGGAGAATACAGCATCTCCGGAAAAAATCATTACCGGACTCATCAGTCGCCGGCAGCATGCATCTAAATCAATCACCCTGGATAACAAGGGGCATATTTATGTGAACATCGGCGCCTACTCCAACTCCTGTCAGGAGAAAGATCGTCAGGTGGGTTCGATGGGCATGAATCCTTGTCCGATACTCGACTCAGCCGGGGGTATTTGGCAATTCAAGGCAGATGTACTGAACCAGACCTATGCCAATGGAGTGCGCTATGCAACGGGGCTAAGAAATGTGGTTGGTTTGGATTGGAATTCGCAGACGAATAAGTTGTTCGTAACACAACATGGTCGTGATCAGCTGAATAATCTATTCCCCCAGTATTATGATGATAAAGCCAATGCTGAACTGCCTGCTGAGACAATGTATGAAATCAATCCGGGTGACAACGCAGGTTGGCCTTATGCCTATTTCGATAACCAACAAAACAAACTCATCCAGGCCCCTGAATATGGCGGGGATGGTAAAAAGGAGCCGTCGGTTGCTTATAAATTTCCTACGATGGCATTTCCGGCACACATGGCACCCAATGCATTGCTCTTCTACACCGGTAACCAGTTTCCTGCCCGGTATAAAAATGGTGCTTTCCTTGCATTCCATGGTTCCTGGAATCGGGCACCTTTGCCGCAGGAAGGTTTCTATGTGGTTTTTATCCCTTTTGAAAAAGGCAAACCCACAGGCAATTGGGAAGTATTTGCCAACGGATTTTCCGGAGTGGAAGTTGTAAAAAATTTAAGGTCTGTCGCACACAGGCCTTGCGGATTGGCGCAGGGTCCCGACGGATCACTATATGTATCAGATGATAACAAAGGAACAATATTTCGAATCACTTATCAGGGAAAATAAACATTCATGAAGAAATACGTTTTCAATATGCTTCGCTTGTTCAGTATTTTGTTGGGTTGTGGTTTTTCTCACTTGGTTGGTGCACAAAAGCTTCCGCCTTCAGGCGCCATGCAAAGGGGAAAAACAATTTATATCACCCGATGTGTAGCCTGTCACCAGCAAGATGGAGGCGGTGTTCCCCGCATGAATCCGCCTCTCGACGGAGCCTCTGCAGTGCAGGGCAAAGACAAGGCAAAACTTGTTCAGGTTATAATAAAAGGAATGACGGAGCGAGTTGAAATTGACGGAGAATATTACAGTAATAATATGGCACCTCATGCCGATCTAACAGATCAGCAGGTGGCTGACGTACTTACCTACATTAGAAATAGCTGGAACAATAAAGCGGGGGTGGTTACAGCTGACGAAGTAAAATTGGTACGTGCAAAAATCAAGTAATCATGAAGCGCATATTATTTATTGACAGGGATGGTGTGATGCTGCTCGAGCCGGATGATTTCCAGGTCGATCATATTGAGAAGACCCGTTTCGTTCCGGGTGCTATTACCACTTTATCGCGCATTGCTGCTGATTTTGATTTCTATCATGTGATGGTGACCAACCAGGATGGACTGGGAACGCATACCTTTCCGGAAGAACATTTTCATCCCATTCAAAACCTTATGCTGCGCACGCTTGCAGGCGAGGGTTTTCAATTTGATGAAGTGCTGGTAGACAGAACCCGGCAAGAAGAAAATCAACCCACCCGTAAGCCGGGAACAGGAATGCTGCTGCACCTGATGGGGCACCCTGATTTCGATCTCTCACAATCGCTCGTCATCGGCGACCGCTGGAGTGACATACAACTGGCACGCAACCTGGGATGTAAAGCCATTTATTTTCGGCCACCCAATGCAGTGCATCAGTTGACACAGGAACAAGAAGCAGATCTTCGTGATTCCATTGTTCTGGAGACCGATAGTTGGTCTGATATTTATGCTTACCTGAGCATGGGTTTACGCGAAGTAAGTCATGCCCGCAATACCCACGAAACCAACATTGATGTTCGAATTCGTTTAGAAGGTACAGGCAAATCAGCGATTCAAACGGGACTGGGATTTTTTGATCACATGCTCGATCAGATTGCCCGTCACGGCAAACTCGACCTGGAGATCACTACAAAGGGCGACCTGCACATCGATGAACACCATACGATTGAAGATACAGCCATTGCTTTGGGTGAAGCCTTTGCAAAAGTGCTGGCAGATAAGCGGGGCATGGAGCGATATGGCTTTGCCTTACCTATGGATGATGCTGAAGCCAAAGTGTTGATTGATTTCGGGGGCAGAAGCTGGCTGGTATGGGAAGCTGCTTTTACCCGGGAGAAAGTAGGTGACATGCCAACTGAGATGTTTTTTCATTTCTTCAAATCTTTCAGCGACGCTGCAAAATGTAACCTGCATATTTATTGCAATGGTACCAATGAGCACCACAAGATCGAGGCGATATTTAAGGCGTTCGCCAAAGCCATTCGCATGGCTGTTCGAAGAGATCCGTTCAGCAATTATCTTCCTTCTACCAAGGGAATTTTATAAAAGAAGATTAAAGCTGCGATCGCTTCCAGATTTCTGTTCGGCCAATTAATGAGATGCCAATATAACCACGAAGATGTAAGGTATTGGCATCCTTTAAACGCAGATAGCATTTGTAATCCTTGCCGTTTTCTGGGTCGTAGATTTGTCCATTCGTCCATTCCCCGTCTTCAAAAACGAAATCCCGTAAAATAATGGACCCTACTAACGGTTGTTGACGCAACGACGCACTGGGGTTCATGGCATCTTTCTTAGGCTGACCCTTTTCATTCAAGGGCTCCCGTAACCAAACGATCTTCCCGAAATATTTTCCATTTTCACGAAACACTTGAATTTTTCCAGTGCCATTTGAATTCAGCCAGATACCAACTACATCATCAGCTGGTGCCAGAACGGGTTTCGGAACTGTGAATGAAGCGCAAATAAGCGAAAGGAAAACTAGGATTCGGTTCATAATGACATTTTGTTTATAGGAGATGGGCATTTGTTCCTTCAAAGATTGACAAAATACCGAAAAGAAAAAACTTGGAAAATACCCGGGTAATTCGCATATTTGTACCATGAAAGGATTTCAGCATAAGAATGCATGGTGGCATGGCGATCTCTTCCGGGGATGGTGATGCTATTATTTCTTATGTAGAATATATAACCAACCCCGGCGAGTAATTGCCGGGGTTTTTTTCTGCCTCAAAAAAGGTACTATGAAAAAAATTAACATCACGACCCACTGCTATAAAATGCTGGGTGATATGTACACCCCGGTTGGTATCTATTTGCGTTTACGCGATGCATACCGCGATACCATTTTGCTGGAAAGTACCGACCACCACGCAGCAGATAATAGCTATTCATTCATAGGCATTCATGCTATTGCAGGAATTGAAATCAGTGATAGCAATACACTCGATTATAAACTGCCCGGGGAAGAGGCCGTTCGTGAACCGATTGGTCAACCCCAAACTGTACCCAACCGTATTTGGGATTTCATGCAGACCTTTCAGGCAACAGCCCCCGATTTACCGGAGGCCACGGTAGCTCAGGGATTGTTTGGATATACTTCGTATGATGCCGTTCCCTTTTTTGAATCAGTTCGGTTAAAAGAAGACAGTACCGATTCGGGCAGAATACCACTCATGCGCTATCGGTTGTATCAATATGTGATTGTGTTTAATCATTTCAAGGATGAAATCATTCTTTGCGAAAATAAGATTCCCGGCATCGAAGGAGATGCGGCGGCAGTATTATCGCTCATTCGCAGCAGAGATGTGCCTGTATATCCTTTTCAGGCAGCAGGCGAAGAGCGCTCCAATATGTCGGATGATTTTTACCGCAACATGGTGCAAAAAGGAATAGCGCATTGCATGCGCGGCGATGTGTTTCAGGTTGTATTAAGCCGCCGCTTTGAGCAGTCTTATAAAGGAGATGTGTTCAATGTATACCGGGCTTTGCGGAATATCAATCCATCACCTTATCTCTTTTTCTTTGATTATGGTGCCTATCAGATGATGGGTTCCTCTCCAGAAGCACAAATCATTGTACAAAATGGTCAGGCCATCGTTCACCCCATTGCAGGCACCTTCCGGCGAACCGGCGATGAAGCTGCCGATAGAAAAATGGCAGACCAACTGCTCGCTGACGCCAAGGAGAATGCAGAACACATCATGTTAGTTGATCTGGCACGCAATGACCTCAGCCGTAATTGTGATGAGGTGGAAGTACGCCATTTTCGGGAAGTGCATTATTATAGCCATGTCATTCATTTGGTCAGCGAAGTAGTGGGGAAGGTTCGCGCCGGCAGCAACCCCCTTGCTTTGCTGGCTTCCACTTTTCCTGCAGGTACTTTAAGCGGAGCACCCAAAATCAGGGCCATGGAAATCATTGACCAACTGGAACCCACCAACAGAGGTTATTATGGCGGTTGTATTGGTACACTCGGATTCGATGGCAGTTGTAACCACGCGATACTGATTCGCAGTTTACTGAGTCGCAACAATACCCTGTTTTATCAGGCAGGTGCCGGGGTGGTAGCGGCCAGTCAGCCGGAAAATGAATTACAGGAAGTGAATAATAAACTCAACGCGCTGAAGAACGCCATTCAACTGGCAGGATCCGGACAATTATAAACGACTAAGCGAACAGATGAAAAGGATATTGGTTTTTGATAACTACGATTCATTCACGTTTAACCTGGTTCACCTGGTGAAACAACTGACCTCCGATGAGGTAACAGTGGTGCGAAACGACCAGATGGACCTGGCTGAAGTGGCTGCATTCGACCGAATTATATTATCGCCCGGACCCGGCATACCAGAGGAAGCCGGAAGTTTACTGCCCCTTATAAAAAACTATGCTGCCACCAAATCCATTTTGGGCGTTTGTCTGGGTCACCAGGCCATCGGACAAGCTTTCGGGGCTGCGTTAGTCAATCTGCCTGCAGTTTTTCACGGGGTAGCAACACCCATTGAAATTATTGCCCAACCTGAAAGAGCAAATGATTGGTATAGAGGACTGGAACATCCAATATCCGTAGGTCGCTATCACAGCTGGGTAGTAGGTGATACAAATTGGCCGGCCTGCCTGGAAGTGACAGCGAGGGATGAGCATCATTATATTATGGCGCTGCGTCATCGCGAACTCGATGTTCAGGGTGTTCAATTCCACCCGGAAAGCATTCTGACCCCACAGGGATTACAAATGATGAAAAATTGGTTGAACGAACAACGATAAAATATCAGTACTACCATGAAAAAAATACTGAATTACCTTTTTGAACACAAGACACTCTCCCGCGAGGAAGCCCGCGATGTGCTGCTTGCCATGTCGGAAGGGCGCTACAATGAAAGTGAACTGGCTGCTTTTATCACCGTATACCTGATGCGCAGCATCACCATTGATGAGTTGCTGGGATTTCGCGATGCCCTGCTTTCACTGGCAGTAAAAGTTGATCTTGGTGATCACAAGGTGATGGATATCGTAGGAACCGGCGGTGATGGAAAGAATACTTTTAATATCTCTACCCTTGCCTGTTTTATTGTAGCAGGTACCGGACAAAAAGTGGCGAAGCACGGAAATTATGGTGCTTCGAGCATCAGCGGTTCTTCGAATGTGATGGAACAACTGGGCTATCGATTCACCAATGATAACGCCCGCTTACAGCAAGAATTAGAATCGGCCAATATTTGCTTCCTGCATGCTCCGCTCTTCCATCCGGCTTTGAAAGTGGTGGGTCCCACCAGAAAAAATCTGGGGGTAAGAACCTTTTTCAATATGTTGGGGCCACTCGTAAACCCGGCTGCACCGAGCACACAGTTAATAGGTGTATATAGTCTTGAAATGGCACGCATCTATAATTATGTTCTCCAATACAGCGGTCGCCCATTTACCATCATTCATAGCCTGGATGGTTATGATGAGATATCGCTGACCAATGATACCAAAGTGATTACCGCCGAAGGAGAAAAGGTATACTCCCCCCGAGAATTGGGTAAACGTCTGGTGATGGCAGAAGACCTGTATGGTGGTGATACCCTGGAAGAAGCTGCTAATCTGTTTCGGGAGATCATCAGCGGAAGAGGTTCCTGGGCACAGAATGCCGTAGTGCTGGCCAATGCTGCAATGGCATTGATGGGTACGGGCACCTATGTCAGTTATGAAGATGCTTATCAGCACGCCGTTGAAAGTCTTGAAACGGGTGCCGCATTGCGATCGTTGGAAAAATTAATATCCCTGCAGCCATGAACATACTCGATACCATCATAGCAAGTAAACACGAGGAAGTAGCTGCCCGCAAAATCAGTATGCCCGCGGCGGAACTGGAAAAAAGTGCTTTCTTTCAGCAGCCACTCCCCAGCTTACGGTATGCACTCCAGCAACGAAGTGCCAGTGGCATCATTGCGGAATTTAAACGACGTTCACCCAGCAAAGGCAATATACACATCGAGGCAGATGTGTTGGCAACCACACGCGCCTATGCCGCGGGCGGTGCTGCAGGTATTTCAGTGTTGACAGATGAATCGTTTTTCGGTGGCAGTTGGTTTGATCTTGATACAGCCACCCAATGGGGAGTGCCTGTTTTGCGCAAAGATTTCATCATTGATGAATATCAATTGCTGGAAGCCCGAGCACATGGGGCATCGGTGATCTTGCTGATTGCGGCCTGCCTGACGCCCGCTGCAGTAAAAGAACTATCACAAACGGCCCTTTCTTTGGGGCTGGAAGTATTACTCGAATTGCACGATGCAACTGAGCTGGATCATATGCATCCTTCGGTTAGTCTTGTCGGCATCAATAACCGTAACCTGAAAAATTTTGAAGTCAACTGGCAACATTCCATCGATCTGGTTGCACAGTTGCCGGCAGATTTGCCTGCCATTGCAGAAAGTGGTATAGATTCCATAGACACCTTGTTGCAATTAGAGTCGGCAGGCTTCAGTGGATTTCTTATGGGAGAGTATTTTATGAAGCAACCTAATCCGGGAGATGCATTTTTATCATTTGCTGCTGAACTGAACAGTGTGCGTAAGCGTAATAAGAATAGATGAGCGAGCAACAACAGTCACCCCGTAAAACTAAGTACCGCATCAAAGTATGTGGACTGACCGGCTATGACCAGGTGATGGCGTTGGATGAAATGGGCGTAGTTTTCGGCGGATTTATTTTTTATTCGCCCTCACCGCGCTATTGTAAACGATTTATTGATGTGTCCCAACTGAAAAAGATCAGGGGGAAGCACATCAATAAAGTAGGCGTTTTTGTGAATGCAGCCATCGATGATGTATTGCGTACGGTTGACGAGGCCGGATTGAGCATGGTGCAGTTGCACGGGGAAGAATCACCGAAAACATGCGAACGCATTGCTGAATATGTATCTGTGATCAAGGCATTTCGTCTGCGGGATGATGACCAGGTACTTTGGAAAATAAAAGATTATCAGGGGGTAGCTGACATGTTTCTCTTTGATACCGCTACATCTATCTATGGGGGTTCTGGAAAGAAATTCAACTGGGAACTGCTCAAGAGATTAAGTATCGGTAAACCATTCTTTCTGAGCGGAGGCATAAGTCCGGATGACGTGAATGCCATTCACACATTCAGTGAAGATCTGGTAGCATCGGATCTGTTTGCCCTTGATATTAATAGTCGTTTTGAAACAGCCCCGGGTATAAAAGATTTAAAAAGTATAGATACATTTATTAAAGCGCTCCATTCAAAATAAACTTAACCGATTATGTCAATGACCATTACATCAGTTTCTCAACCCGATATTGACGGGTATTATGGGAAATTTGGCGGTGCCTACATTCCCGAAATGCTATACCGCAATGTGAGTGAACTGCGGGAACAGTATTTGTCTATCATTCACCAGGCTGATTTCAGGGAGGAGATGGAGGCTTTACTGCGCGATTATGTCGGTCGACCTACACCCTTGTTTCTAGCAGAGCGCCTGAGCGCAGAAATTGGCACCACCATCTATTTGAAACGAGAAGACCTTTGCCATACCGGCGCACATAAAATCAACAATACAGTCGGGCAGATCTTACTAGCCCGGCGATTGGGAAAAACCCGCATCATCGCCGAAACAGGCGCCGGCCAGCATGGTGTAGCAACAGCAACTGTTTGTGCTTTGAAGGGAATGGAATGTATCGTTTACATGGGTGAGAAAGATATGCAGCGCCAGGCTCCCAACGTAGCCCGAATGAAAATGCTGGGAGCAAAAGTAATTCCCGCGATGAGCGGAAGCAGAACATTGAAAGATGCAACCAATGAGGCCATCCGTGACTGGATCAACCATCCGGATGACACGCATTACATCATTGGCAGTGTGGTAGGGCCACATCCTTACCCTGATATGGTAGCCCGTTTTCAATCGGTTATCAGTGAAGAAATACGCCATCAATTATTGACAAAAACCGGAACAGATCTTCCCACGCATGTGGTGGCCTGTGTCGGAGGTGGCAGCAACGCCGCAGGGGCATTCTATCACTTCATTGATGAACCTTCTGTTCAACTGGTTTCAGTAGAAGCGGCCGGACATGGCGTGAACAGCGGCATGAGTGCCGCCACTACTCAATTAGGAAAACCGGGTATCTTGCATGGCAGTATGAGTCTGGTGATGCAAACCAATGACGGGCAGGTGGTTGAGCCGCACAGTATTTCAGCCGGGTTAGATTATCCTGGTATCGGTCCATTGCATGCCCATCTCTATGAAAGTGGACGGGCACGCTTTGAAAGCGCAACAGATGCCGAGGCACTTGAATGGGCTTTCCATGTAAGTAAAACAGAAGGGATCCTTCCTGCGCTGGAAACAGCACACGCCTTTGCCGTACTGCCCCGACTGGGGTTGCGTCCAGAAGACCGGGTCGTTGTTTGTCTCAGCGGAAGAGGAGACAAGGACCTCGGAACTTACATGCAGGAGATGGGACGGTTTACAAATGATTATAACTAAAAATTTATGAGTCGCATTGCAGCACTGTTTGAAAGAAAAAAATCACATCTACTGAATGTTTATTGCACAGCCGGCTATCCCCATCTGGACAGTACATTACCGATCTTACGTGCCCTGCAAGCAAGCGGTGCTGATATGATCGAATTAGGTATGCCCTACAGCGATCCGCTGGCTGATGGTCCCGTGATACAGTCCAGCAGTGAAACTGCTATCAGCAATGGTATGACCATTGACCTGCTCTTTGATCAACTGGCAGACTTACGGCGTCCGATTGCCGAGCAGGGTATTGGTAATGATATGCCCGTAATCTTAATGGGATACCTCAATCCTGTGTTACAATATGGCATCGAACACTTTTGTTCCCGCGCAGCGGCCGTAGGTATTGACGGCATCATATTGCCCGACTTGCCACCCATCGAATTCAATCGTCAATATGGTAATATTTTTCGTCAGTACGGACTCGATTTCATATTCCTGGTAACACCGGAAACATCCCCCGAAAGGGTTAGGCAACTCGATGCGCTCAGTTCGGGCTTTCTCTATGCAGTGAGCTCTTCCGCAACTACGGGTAAAGACCAAAATATGGATCAGGTGAAAGCATATTTGCATCGACTATCTTCCATGCAGCTGAAAAATCCAATATTGGTAGGTTTTGGCATCCGTGATCATGCCGGCTTTATGACGGTTTGTGAACATGCTGCAGGTGCCATTATTGGATCAGCCTACATTCGTGCGCTGCAAGGACAGGTACAGTATGCCGATGCTACCCAACAATTTATTCATGCTATTCTTCATCCAGCCTGATATGCAAGTTGTCATCATTCAATATAATGCAGGGAATATTCGTTCGGTTGGCTATGCATTAGAACGGCTGGGACATACGGCATTGGTTACCGATGATCCTAAGTTAATTCGGCAAGCCGATAAAGTCATTTTTCCCGGAGTAGGAGAGGCCAGCACCGCCATGCATTACCTGCGTGAACGCGGTTTAGATCAGGTCATCGTTGGTCTCCAGCAACCTGTTCTGGGCATTTGTCTGGGTATGCAATTGCTTTGTGCTTATAGTGAAGAAAATGATACAACTTGTCTGGGCATTTTTGATGAGCAGGTACTGCGCATGCAACCCGGCAACCAGGCACCCCCGGTCGGACAGCTTCAATGGAAAATTCCTCAGATCGGCTGGAACACCATTTATGATCTGCGTTCTCCATTGATGGAGGGTATAGAGGAGAATAGCTATTGCTATTTTGTTCATGGATATTATGCTGCCTGTGGTGCGCATACCATTGCCAGAACAGACTATATTCAGCCCTACAGTTCAGCATTACATCGAAATAATTTTTATGGGTGCCAGTTTCATCCAGAAAAAAGTGCAGCGGTCGGCGCCCAAATTTTGAAAAATTTTCTTCAACTCTGATTATCATGCAAATCATTCCTGCCATAGATATTATTGCCGGTAATTGCGTTCGTCTTTCACAAGGTGATTATCAGCGACAGACAACCTATAGTACCGATCCGCTAACCGTTGCCCGACGTTTCGAGGATGCCGGTATGCAAAGGCTTCACCTGGTTGACCTGGAAGGTGCCAAAGCAGGAGAGGTGGTGAACCTGGCTGTATTGGAAAAAATTGCTGCTCATACCGCATTACAAATTGATTTTGGCGGCGGTATTCATACAGATGAAGCAGTGGAAGCCGTTATCAGTGCCGGCGCTACCTGGGTGACCGTCGGCAGTGTGGCAGTCAAGGCAAAAGAAAAGTTCAGCCAATGGATTACCCGCTTCGGTGCCGAACGGTTTATGCTGGGTGCCGATGTAAAAGGCATCCATTTGGCAGTAAGTGGCTGGACCGAAACAACTGATCAGGAGATAGTTCCTTTTCTCGAGCACTGGACCTCCGCCGGCATTCAACAGGTCTTTTGTACCGATATAAGTAAAGATGGTTTGTTGTCGGGACCCTCTCTTGCGCTTTATCAGGAAATTATTGAACGACATCCCGGACTTTTTTTTATAGCAAGTGGTGGTGTTAGTAGTATCGAAGATCTGTCTGCCTTGCAGGAATTGCGCTGCAGCGGCGCTATCGTAGGGAAAGCCATCTATGAAAATAAAATCACCCTCGAACAATTGGCTAACTGGAATAAGTAAATCATGCTGACAAAACGCATTATACCTTGTTTGGATATCAGAGATGGTCGCACCGTGAAGGGAATCAACTTTGAAGATATTCGTGATGCCGGCGACCCGGTAGAACTCGCCGGACGCTATGCCGCCCAGGGTGCCGATGAATTGGTTTTTCTGGATATTACAGCGACCATTGAGAAAAGAAAAACATTTCATGAACTGGTCAATCGCATTGCCCGACACATTGATATACCTTTTACGGTGGGCGGTGGTATTGCTTCGGTGGAAGATGTAAGTGTTCTCTTACAAAATGGTGCGGATAAGGTAAGTGTTAATTCAGCAGCCTTTCGCCGACCGGCGCTGATAGGTGAGTTGGCAAAAGATTTTGGCAGTCAATGTGTAGTGCTTGCCATTGATACACGCAAGGAGGAAGATGGCGAATGGTATGTGTACCTGAATGGAGGTCGTATTAGAACAGAGATGACTTGTTTTGAATGGGCAAAAAGAGGGGTGGGAGAAGGTGCCGGTGAAATATTGCTAACTTCTATGAACCACGATGGCACCAAGCAAGGATTTGCGCTTGATATCACCCGGCAGTTGGCTGATGAACTTTCTGTGCCCATCATTGCTTCCGGTGGTGGTGGACAACCCGAACATTTCGCCGATGTTTTCAACCTGGCACATGCTGATGCCGCCCTGGCCGCCAGTATTTTTCATTTTGGCGAAATAGCCATTCCAGCTCTTAAAGCCTACCTTCGAAAAACAGGAATAGCCATTCGATAATTTAGATAAATGACCTATACTATGGAGCCTCAATTTCAAAAATATGCCGATGGTTTAGTGCCTGCTATTATTCAGGACGCCCGCACCCGCCAGGTGCTCATGCTGGGGTTCATGAATCAGGCTGCCTGGGATCAAACCCGGGCGACCGGGAAAGTCACTTTTTTCAGTCGCAGTAAACAACGTCTCTGGACCAAAGGAGAACAAAGCGGACATGCGCTCGAATTTATTTCCGGCGAACTGGATTGTGATCGGGATACCCTCCTCATTCAGGCCCATCCAACCGGACCCGTTTGCCACACCGGTGCAGATACCTGTTGGAATATGCCCAATACCAGCACCGACTTTCTCGAAGAATTGGAAGCAATCATCGAAAGCCGTAAAAAGGCTGATCCGGATACGTCTTATGTAGCTCGTATGTTCGGGAAAGGGCTCAACAAAATAGCCCAAAAAGTAGGCGAGGAGGCAGTAGAATTGGTGATTGAGGCAAAAGACGACCATTCCGACTTATTTATAAATGAAGCAGCAGATTTGTTGTTTCATTATTTACTTTTGCTTAACGCGAAAGGTTTTAAATTGCAGACGGTCACCGAAAAGCTGCGTGAACGACATATTCCCGGCTGATATTCGGATACCCTTACAAAAAAATGAGTTTATGAAAAGAATGCTATTCGCCCTTATATGGCTGCCCCTATTAGCTCAATCCCAGCCAAAAGATCCTTTTGTATTGAAGGGTTATGTTACCGGTTTGAAGGATAGTGTTACTGTTTTTCTTATGAATTCTAACAGCAGTCGCACCGTTGCTACAGCCCTCGTCGTGAATGGCAATTTCACCCTGAAAGGCACGATTCGGGAACCAGATTTATTTCAGCTGGGATTTATAGGCTACAGCCAAAGCACCGATTTATTCTTACAAAATGAGCAGGTCGCGCTAAATGGTGATATCAATAACCTCGGTGCAGCAACCGTGACCGGAAGCGTGCTGAACGAAGATTTCAATATGTTCAAGCAGCAGTTTATTCCCTATATCAATCGCCTGCGTGAGTTGGGCGGAACGGTCAATACCGAAGCCAATCCGGCTCGCAAAGACTCCATCATGAAAGTGTACAACGGGGTAAGACAACAGGCAGCAGCAGCCACTACTTTGTTCATGCAGGCCAAACCGGCATCTCCCGTTAGTTCATTGGTAATGGCTGTGATGATGGGAAGTTTTGATGGCGTAGCAGATATAGAAAGTAGGTACAACCAACTGCAACCTTCTGCTCGCCGCGGCTTTTATGCCCAAAACATTGAGAAGGCTGTCAATGAAGCGAAACTGTCTATGATCGGACAGGTAGGCACCCAGGCCGTTGACTTCGTTCAGCAGGATGTAAACGGAAAATCTGTTTCGCTATCTTCCTTCCGGGGTAAATATGTGCTCATCGATTTCTGGGCCAGCTGGTGCGGACCCTGCCGGGCCGAAAATCCCAATGTGGTGAATGCCTTTAATCAATTCAAGAATAAGAATTTTACTGTATTAGGTGTATCCCTCGATAATGCCCGACCCAATTGGCTGCAGGCTATTCAGGTAGATAACCTGACGTGGACCCATGTAAGCGATTTGCAATATTGGAACAATGCCGTTGCTCAGCTCTATCGGATTGGTAGTATTCCTGCTAACATATTAGTTGATCCTGCCGGTAAAATTGTAGCCCGAGACCTGCGGGGAGAAGCACTCTCACGTAAGTTGGCAGAATTGTTGGGACAATAATAGCTTCAGAGAAAAATACTGAGGTAGTTGTCTTCCTGGAAACCCAGGGTAAGCACCTTGCCTTCTTTTTCAATTAAGGGCCGGCGAATAATGCTGGGTTGGGAACAGAGTAAATCAACTGTTCCATTCTCCGTCACTATCTTCTTCTCATTCGCATCTTTATTCTTTCGCCAGGTAGTACCATTTTTATTGATCAATGCCTCCCAGCCCACCTGTGCAGCCCAATTTTTAAGACTATCACCTGAAACCCCCTGTTTTTGGTAATTGTGGAATTGATAGCGGAGACCGTTGCGGTCAAACCATTGAATGGCTTTTTTCACCGTGCCGCAATTGGGAATACCATAGATCGTATACATACGCTGAGAAATGAGGAGCAAAAATAGCCTTTCGGCTATTCAGTTCAAGAACTGATTTCTGTGCCCCGTAAAGCAGGGAATTTATTGACGAGCCAACTCTTTTTTGATGGCTGCAACCAGTTCTCCAGAAAACTTTCTTTTGTACCGACCACATTATTAAAAAATAACGTTTCGGGTTCGATCAGTTGTTGATCTATAGCGGCTTGTAATTCCGATAGGGATATGGTAATAATTTCCCCGCCCTGATAGAAGGCCAATTGCGTGCGATTGAAAAGATCGACACCCAGTTCTTGTTGTAAGTTTTGCATCATGCGAACGGAACTATCGGTGCTGCAGCCGCTTACCTGTGTCATTGATTCATCGGCTGCTAACAGCAGGAAGCGTTGAAATAATACGCGGGCAACCCCTTTAACTTGTGCCCCATGGGCGGTCCATGTATGAACGAAGTCAGACATCCGTTGTAAAGCTAAATTCACTTGCTCAGGTGTGAGCAGTTTTGAAGACTGATAAATCCATACCCTTGACTGCGGGTTAAAATGACTTGGGATGGCTTCTTGTATTTCGGTCAGATTCATTTTAGCGAGTTTCGGTGGGTTGAGCATCCGTTAGCTGCATGGCTACCAGTTCAGCGACATCTAATACGGTAACAGCTGATTCCTTTTCCTGGTTCTTAACACCATCCGTGAGCATGGTATTGCAAAATGGACAAGCAGCGGCGATGAAATTCGCACCGGTTGCAAGGGCTTCATCGGTGCGTTCAAAGTTCACTCGATTGGTTCCTTTCTCTTCCTCTTTGAACATTTGTCCGCCGCCCGCACCACAGCAAAGTCCATTTTTGCGGCATCGTTTCATTTCTATCAGTTCCGCATCCAGCGCTTCCAGCACTTTTCTGGGGGCCTCATACACTTCATTGGCTCGGCCCAGGTAACAACTATCGTGGTAAGTAATTTTTTTACCTTGAAAGCTGCCGCCACCTTCCAGTCGTAGTTTACCTGTGTCAATGAGTTCCTGCAGCAGTTGCGTATGGTGAACCACTTCGTAGTTACCTCCTAATTCGGGGTACTCATTCTTGAGTGTATTGAAACAATGCGGACAAGTAGTGACGATTTTTTTTATGCCATAACCATTCAGTACCTGAATATTCTGGTAAGCCATCATTTGAAACAGGAATTCGTTGCCCGCCCTGCGGGCGGGATCGCCGGTACACGCCTCCTCTTTGCCCAGTATCGTCCAGGATATACCTGCTTTATCTAAAATAGTGGCAAAGGCCTTGGTAACTTTTTGTGCCCGTTGATCAAAGCTGCCTGCACAGCCTACCCAAAATAATATTTCAGGTGAAGTTCCCGCTGCGGCATATTCAGACATAGT
Source organism: uncultured Sediminibacterium sp. (assembly GCA_964448845.1). GTDB lineage: Bacteria > Bacteroidota > Bacteroidia > Chitinophagales > Chitinophagaceae > Sediminibacterium. The sequence continues at coordinate 25,634 of CAYUXJ010000017.1, read as the reverse complement.
TTTTACTTGTATGGCCATAAGGATGATTACTTTATTGTAAATACTTTTTTAATAGTTAAATCTCTTTCGTCCAGGCTGCCCTCGCATCCGGTGAAAACTTCCAGGGAGCAAAATTGTTTTCTATGTTACTAAAGGCCCCATTCCATTCCTGGGGTGCATTACTTTCCTCCATAATCAGTGAGCGACGTAATTCAGTAATAATATTCAACGGAGAGATACCTACCGGACATTCTTCCACACAAGCCAGGCAAGTAGTACAGGCACGGAGCTCTTCGACCGTAATATAGTCGTGCAGTAAACTTTTTCCATCCGCTTCCCATTTCCCCTTTGCCTGCAACTGAACACCGATTTCTTCCATGCGATCTCTTGTCGCCATCATGATGCGACGCGGACTTAGTATTTTCCCTGTTTGGTTGGCAGGACAGGCAGCAGTGCACCTGCCACATTCAGTACAACTGAAAGCATCGAGTAAACTTTTTTGAGGGAGACCATTGATATCTTTTGCACCAAAGTGTTCAGGGGGGGTAGCATTTGCAGGTGTAAGTTCAGGTTGCATGGCATACAATACTTCCTGCTGCACTGCCGGCATATTACTTATTTTACCGGGGGCTTCCAATGTAGTATAGTAGGCATTGGGAAAAGCCAATAAGATGTGCAAGTGTTTGGAATGCGGGAGATAATTGAGGAAGGCAAATATACCCAGGATATGCAGCCACCAGCAGAGGCGTTCTACCCAGATCAGGGTTTCCGAACCCATGCCTTGGAACAGCGGCATCAGTAAACCGGATACCCAGAATTCTCCCGTAATGGGATAATGTGGGTGACCGGTCTGCTGCAGCATTTGATCAGCTGCATTCATGGTCAGGAACAGCGACATTAATATGATTTCAGCAATTAGAATAAAATTGGCATCACTGGCTGGCCATCCTTTTAAATCTCCATGCGCCAGCCGGCGAATATGTAACACATTCCTGCGCAGCAGAAATAACACACAAACCAGCAATACGCCCGCAGCCAGCAGCTCAAATAAACGAATCAACCAGGTGTAAGCCTCACCCAGCAGGGGTAAAAACAAACGGTGTTGCCCGGTTATGCCATCGAGAACGATTTCGGCAACTTCCAGGTTGATAATGATAAAGCCAGCATATATGATCAGGTGCATCACAGCTACCAGTGGCTTGGAAAACATTTTCCGCTGACCCAATGCAAGCAGGAAAACATTAGCCCATCTCTTACCCGGCTGATCGGAGGGCAGTGGGGCAGATCCCATGGCAATCAGTCGGCTGATGACCTTAATACGGCGGGAAAATAGCAGGATGGAAGCCGCCGTCAGTGCGATAAAAAGAACTTGCAGTAACAGTTGCATGCAGTAATTTTAAAGTTTGGATACTTCACCACAACATTCATGCCGTAGAGGAAGTTGAAAATATTCCTTTAATTTTATACTCAAATATACTTCATGTCTGTCAGGAAAACCATTCTTACCCGCACCCAGGCCGAGCAAAAATTACACCGCATGGCACTGGAACTGGCAGAAAACCTGAGCGGAGATACTTCCCCCCTCGTAATTATTGGGATTCGAAGAAACGGGGAGGACATCGCTGCACAGCTGGCACGATTCTATACACTTTACGATAGCCGGCCATTACAACTGTGGTGGATACAAATGGATAAGTCACACCCCGACAAAATAGAGTTGAGTGGATCGACTGATCTGACCGGCAGTCATATTTTACTGGTTGATGATGTGACCAATTCCGGTAGAACGCTGCTTTATGCCCTGAAGCCCTTATTGGGTCAACACCCACTTTCTATTCAAACCCTGGTATTGGTAGAACGAATGCACAAGCAGTTTCCCATTAAAGCCGATTATGTTGGTCTAAGTGTCGCCACCACTTTACAGGAACATATTCAAGTGGAAGTGGAGACTGGGGAAGTTGCCGGGGCCTACCTGCTATAACAAGCTTCTCTTTGCTGTCGCAGTTAATCGATGGTTACCGCTGATTTTGAAAGGAAAAGGCAGCACCTCATCTGAAGAAATCGGAATTATCGGTAATTTGCTGCACCTAATTAAGTAAATAAAAAGTCATGGACAGTGTTATAGCAGCAAAAGTGAATGCCTGGCTAGAAGGGCCATATGATTCAGCTACCAAGGAAACCATTCGACAACTGCAGGCAAGTCAGCCGGAAGAACTGGCGGATGCTTTCTACCGTAACCTTGAGTTTGGTACCGGCGGACTTCGTGGCATCATGGGTGTAGGAACTAACCGGATCAATCAGTATACCATCGGCATGGCAACACAGGGCTTTTCCAATTACCTGAATTCAACCTATGCTGGCGTTCCGATCTCAGTTGCCATTGCACATGACAGCAGAAATAACAGTCGTTTTTTTGCAGAAACAACTGCGGCCGTATTCGCTGCCAACGGCATCAAAGTATACCTCTTCGAATCGCTGCGACCCACACCTGAACTGAGTTTCGCTATCCGTAGGCTACAATGCCAGGCTGGTGTAGTATGCACCGCCTCCCACAATCCTAAAGAATACAATGGTTATAAAGCTTATTGGAATGATGGCGGACAGCTGGTACCTCCCCATGATGTGAATGTAATTCGCGAAGTAGAAGCCATTCAATCGATTGCTGACGTAAAATTTACCGGTGGTGAACACCACATTCAACTCATCGGCCGGGAAATGGATGAAGCATATATCCAGATGGTAAAGAGTCTGAGTGTTTATCCGGAAGTGATCAGCGCCCAGCACGACTTAACAATTGTTTATACGCCTATTCATGGAACCGGCATCAAGCTGGTGCCGGAAGTATTACAGCAATATGGATTCACCAATATACATGTAGTAGATGAACAGTCAACACCAGATGGCAATTTTCCCACGGTTCACTATCCCAACCCGGAAGAAAGTGAAACCATGCAGATTGGTTTAGAGAAAGCCAGAACATTGGATGCAGATATTTTATTGGGCACCGACCCGGATGCAGATCGGGTAGGTATCGGCGTAAAAGATAATCAGGGGAACTGGATATTGATGAATGGTAACCAGACGGCGGTATTGGCATTTAGCTATATGATGGAAGCCCGAAAAGCTAAAGGCATAGCCACCCCCGATGATATGGTCATCACTACCATCGTAACCACCGAAATGATCAACCGTGTGGCAGAACGCAATGGCGTGGATTGTTATAATGTGCTCACCGGATTTAAATGGATTGCAGAAAAGATCAAGGAACTGGAGGGGAAGAAAAATTATGTCATCGGCGGCGAGGAAAGCTTTGGCTTAATGATTGGTAGTCTGATCCGCGATAAAGATGCAGTCAGTGCTGTTGCCCTCTTGTGTGAAATGGCTGCTTATGAGAAGAGCAAAGGAAGATCGCTGTTCGATAAATTGATCGAGTTGTATATCGATTATGGTTTCTATTATGAAAGTCTGATCAGCATTACGAAGAAAGGCATGAATGGTCAGAAAGAGATTGCCGACATGATGGAAAATTACCGCCAGCAGCCACCGAAGGAATTGGCTGGGGCGCGTGTTGTTCAACTCCTCGACTACCAGTTGCAAAAATCAACGAATCTGCTCACCGGAGAGCAACAGCCAATAGCCTTACCCAAAAGTAATGTGCTACAGTTCATAACAGCCGATGGTTCGAAAATATCCGCACGTCCATCGGGAACAGAGCCGAAGATTAAATTTTATTTCAGTGTCAACGCACCCCTGTCTCATAAAGAAGCATATGAAACTATATTGGGCGAATTAAAAACAAAAATTGATCAGATTATACGTGACATGCAACTGGCCTGATGCGTTCATGGGGAGAAGTTCAGCCGGGTTGACTGTTTCCCTATATTTGCAGCGTTATGACAATGTATAAAGATGAACACCTGCACATGGGTTTAAGGGCTCAGCTGGTGAAGCAGTTGCGGGAGAAAGGAATTACAGACGAAAAAGTACTGCAGGCCATACAGACGATTCCGCGCCACTATTTTTTTGATAATGCTTTTGAGAAAATTGCCTACGAAGACCGGGCTTTTCCGATAGCAGCCGGACAAACCATCTCGCAGCCCTACACGGTTGCCTACCAGACGCAGTTATTACAGGTAAATAAGAATGATAAAGTTTTGGAGATTGGAACCGGCAGTGGCTATCAGACGGCTATTCTGGCTGAGTTGGGAACACGTGTTTGCACGATAGAGCGTCAGAAAGAACTCTTCGAACGAATTCAACACGCATATCCCTTCAAGCGAGCATATCCGGGCATCCGGTTTTTTTATGGAGATGGTTTCTTAGGATTACCCACTTTTGCACCCTTTGATAAAATATTGATAACTGCCGCAGCGCCTTTTACTCCGCCAATATTATTGGATCAGCTGAAACCCGGCGGTATCATGGTTTTACCCAGAGATGAGGGCGACAGCCAGCGCATGATTCGTATCACCAAAAAGCCAGACGGGGAATTGGTGGAAGAATCCTTCGATCAATTCTCATTCGTACCCATGCTGACCGGAAAAAATTCCGGACGAAAGTAATGTAAGACTTCAGAGCTCCCGGGAAGATTACTGATTCATCATATCACTCATTCCAGAGCTGGGGTCAGACTTAGTGCTTTTCCGCTTGAAGAGCGAAGCGTCGAATTTTCCAAAGCGATAACTGAAGTTCACACGCAATACCTGCGGATCTCTTCTGCGTTCACTGGTTTGCTGGAAGAAGGCACTCTCTGAATAAGATTGGAACAGTTGTGTTTTGAAGATATCATTCATGCTCAGGGTGAGCGATCCGGTTTGCCCATTCTTCCAGGTCCAGTCCTTACGGATGGCAAGGTCAACACCATAGCGGGGGAGGTTATAACCCTGTGCAGTTGTCTGAGGTCCACCACCCCACATCATACCACCGCCACCACCAAAGCCACCGCGTCCACCACCCATACCGCCACCACCGGGCGGCAATACAGTGCGTGCCTGGTAGTCACCACTTAACTGAATGGACCAAGATTTTTTCAACTTAAAATTGTTGATCACTTTACCAAACCAACTTACCAGGTTGTTCGAGAATTTTTCATTGGGTAAGTCGGCACGCAACGATGAGCTGAATATATTCAGGTTAACCGTCATATCCCATGATTTACTTACTGCCATTTTATTGGTCAGTTCCAATCCCGTTGCAAAGCTATAATTCGCATTGATGTAAGTACTGAAATAAGCACTGTCACCGGGAATCAGGGCATTGATATCGCGATATACATATCGGGTGATGAGGTTGGAAGTATGCTTGAAGTACAATGAAGCCAGGAAGTTCGCATTCTTCTTGTAAGTGTTGTTATAGGATAATTCAAATGAATTGGTGAATTCGGGTTGAAGACCTGCATTACCAATGTTAATGTTTTGAGGATCAGAGTAATCGGGGAAGGGCATCAACTGGAAGAAGTTAGGACGATTGATCTTGCGTGTATAATTCAGCTGTAGATCTTGTTTGTCGGTCAGCTTATAAGTTGAAAAAATGCTGGGGAAGAGACTGATTGGGAATTCCACTTTGAAATTCAGCGAATCCTGTCCTTTTACATTGAGTAGGGTTCCCTGGTAATTGGAGCTCTCGGCTCTCAATCCCAACAAATAACTAAATCTTCCCTTTTTGAAACTGTAGGTAGTATAGGCGGCCCATACTTCATCATGAAATTTATAGCGGCTGCTGATGGCAGGTACCAGTTCGTATTTTCCGGTAGTATTGTTGAATCGGTATTGATCGTTGATGCTGCTATTGTCTCGGATGGCTGCCCGCAATCCGGCTTCCAGTTTGGAATCATCTGTAAGCGGATTTTCATAATCGGTCTGGAAAGTTAAGAACCGGTTATCACCAGTGGAGTTGTTCAGTTGCAGCAAAGGGTTCCCCTTCATAAAAGCCTCGGGGGTATATGTTTGAATCTTGATGAGACTCGAACCATTACTGTTACTGGAATTGAAGTTTACGTCAGCGGAAATATTATGTCCATTCTTGGCAAAATTGTGTTTAAAACTCACTTGTGTACCCAGATTCTCAAAAGAGCGATCACTGACATTATTGATCAGGTTATAGGAAGCGAAATTTTGTTTGATAACTGAATCTACTCGCTGGTTTTGTTCGTTTTCAAAGCGACCACGATTATAGTTAGCAGCTATGGTGATGGTATTTCTGTTGTCGAGGAAAATATCTAAGCTGCCGCGAAAGAATTTGAATTGACCTTCATTTACACTGTTCATGAAAGTGTTTACCTTGTTAGGTAAGAAAGTCTGCAGGTTATCCCGATTAATACTACTGGAAGAAATAGATTTGAATTCATTCAGGTTAGCACTCAACCCCAGGTTGATTTTATTCTGGCGGAGGTTGATATCTCCTCCCAGGTTGATTTTTCCGCGGGAATCAATACCTGTTCTTAGTCCACCATTGTAACCAATCTTTTTATTTTTCTTCAGAACAATGTTCAGGATACCGGCAGTACCGCCTGATGCATCAAATTTTGCAGAAGGATTGGTAATCAATTCAACTTTGTCTATGATATCGGCTGGAATCTGGTCGAGTGTAAGGGTGGTAGGACGCCCATCTACAAAGAGGGTAGGGGCAGCATTCCGGAGGGTTACATTCCCATCAATGTCAACATTCAGTGAAGGAATGTTTTTCATCACTTCTGCGGCTGTTTGTCCGGTACTATTCAGGTTCTTATCAACTGTAAATATTTTCCGGTCGATGCCCAGTTCGAGTAAAGGTTTAGCACTAGAGGTAACCGTAACATTCGCGAGGGTTGTTGAGTCTTCGGTGAGTTTGATATTACCCAGGTCTTTGTCGATCATACCCATCATCTGTTGCATATTTCCTCCGGCAGGAGGCATTTTCATGCCAAATCCTACTGCTTGCGTGATGGCTTTATAGCCCAGGCTGCTGACTTTGAGTTGAAAATTGCCAAAAATAGATAGGTTTTCAAAGCTGAAATCACCCTTCGACCTGGTAATCTGGGTATTCAGAATGGCTTGCTTCATTTTACGGGAAACCGAATCAAAACGATTGCCAATGAGCTGAACTGTAGCGCCATCAATGCCTTTTCCTGTTTTTTCATCTACGATTTTCCCATACAAATGACCCATATTCATGTTTTGTCCGCCCGCTCCGGGGGGTCTTCCACCGGTTGGGAACTGTGCCCACAGCTGTAAGGCTGACAGGGACATAAAAAAGGTCAACAATAAAATTCTATTCAGGCTTATATTCATAACAATGCAAAGTTCGGTCAAAAATGGGGTTACATAGCGCTTGAAAGGACAGGCGGTATTATGACAATTTTAAATGGATAAAGTTGTTAAATAAGGGGTATATCCCCCTTTTTTATCGGTGATCACTGGAAAACGGTCAGAAAAACCTGTACTAATCCAATCAGAAAACCAAGGATGCCACCAATAATTTCTACGAATCGGAATTCTTTTTGCATGATACTCATCAGTATCTGCTCCATTTTGTCGGAGGAGAAGCCGGCAACCTTTTGTGTCACAATGGCTTCGAGGTCGAGCTGGTCTTTAAGTGTATGTACATAGGTCTGCATCACTTCCGGGAAAATAGCTTCCAGCTGCTTCACAAATACCGCTTTTAGTTCTAATATGGTACTTTCCCCGATGAACATACTAATCACGGGCATCTGCTCGGGTAACTGTTCCCGCAAAAACCGATCAATGTGTTTTTCGATGACTGGCAGCACCGACTTCAGGTTGTTAGGATGTGTCAGTTTAGAGGAGATATCCGAGAACGACAACAATTCATCTGATACCAGTTTTCCGAGCTTGGCAGCAAAAACCAGTTGTCGCTTGGGGAAAATACCATGAAAGGTGATGCCGAGTAGCTTGCGCGGTTCGCGGGGGTGGAAGAGCATTTTGATGGCAACCCAGTTGGTAAACCATCCGATAAATGCGGAGATAAGGGGTATGAGGATCCAGGTAATGGACATACGAAATCAGATAAAAAAAACCTACAAGTACTGCCTGTAGGTTTTGTGGGAGAACGAGGGGTCTCGAACCCCCGGCCTTCAGTGCCACAAACTGACGCTCTAACCAACTGAGCTACGCTCTCCGTTTTCGGGTGCAAAAATACAATAATTCCGGCTTTTTTATCAATATTTTAATCTGCTTGTTGGAATGCTTCGTTTCCAAACCTTTGTTAATTGCCCTTTGATGTATTCCCCGTTGACTTTTTTGAATTATTTTTGGAATTCCCCATGAAAAAATTGATAAAGTTTATGATGAGTAAAAAATGGTTATTGCTGGCAATGGTATGCTTCGGCGCTTTGTTTTTCGCTTTTCGTAGTTCCTCCCTTGGATTACTGGAGCCCTCTAGTCCCCGTCAGCAGTTACTGAAAGAGGTAGGTAGGGTGTTGGAAGAACAGCACTATGATCCCAAACAAATTGATGACCGTTTTTCTAAAATGGTTTTTGACAAGTTCCTCGATGAATTAGATGGTGATAAGACATTTTTCCTCCAAAAAGATATCGATTCCCTGAAAGTTTTTGAAAAGACCCTTGATAATGAAATTCATGGGGATCCCATCGCCTTCCTGCCCGCAGTAAGTTTACTGTATAACCGTCGCATGGAGGAGTCCGCTGAGATTTGTAAAGAATTACTGCAAACAACATTTGATTTTTCAGTACCCGAGACTGTTGAGCTCGACGGAGAAAAAGTTCAATATGTAAAGAGTGATGCAGAAAGAAAAGAACGGTGGCGTAAAAAACTGAAATATCTTTCCTTAGAGCGATATGCTGACCTCGTTGAACAGCGTGAAAAAAACAAAGGCCAGAAAGATTTTGTCGTGCTGGCTGATTCAGCGCTGGAAAGAAAGGCGAGGGAGCAGGTGCTGAAACTGATGAATGATAATTATGCCCGCATCCGCAGCACCTTTAAAGAAGAAGTTCGGTTCAGTACTTATCTGAATACCATCACCAATCTGATGGATCCCCATTCTGATTACCTCGCACCCATTGAAAAGCGCGCCTTTGATGAGCGCATGAGCAACGAATTCTTCGGCATTGGTGCACAACTGACCAAAGATGATTACGGCATCAAAATCGCCAGCATCATCACAGGCGGTGCTGCTTATAAATCCGGACAAATTGTGGTGAATGATATCATCATCAAAGTCGCACAAGGTAGCGCCGAACCGGTAGACGTTACGGCCTATGCTACAGAAGATGCTGTTAAGTTGATTCGTGGTAATAAGGGAACAGAGGTAAAACTGACCTTAAAGAAAGAAGATGGAACCATCAAAGTGGTTTCCCTCATTCGGGAAAAAGTTAACCAAGATCAGGGACTGGCAAGAAGTGCAGTGATTCAGCAGGGCAGTAAAAAAATCGGTTACATCCTGCTGCCTGATTTTTACGCAAACTTCGAAGATGCGAATGGACACCATTGTGCAGATGATATAGCTGCTGAGTTACAAAAGCTGAAAGCAGAAAAAATTGATGGCATCGTTATCGATATTCGAAATAATGGTGGCGGTTCTTTATACGAAGTAGTTAAAATGGTAGGCCTGTTTATCAAATCCGGACCCATCGTTCAGGTGAAAGACCGCGCCGGCAATATAGACCAGCGTACCTGGTACGACAATGATGACCGTATTCTTTATAATGGACCACTTGCCGTTTTGGTGAATCAATTCAGCGCCAGTGCGAGTGAGATTTTTGCAGGAGCCATCCAAGACTATAACCGGGGAATTATTATCGGCAGCTCCTCTACTTTCGGCAAGGGAACCGTTCAGCGTCAGGTACCTTTTGGTAGCCGGAATGATTTTTCTTCCAGTCGCACCGATATGGGAGCGATGACACTTACTTTCCAGAAATTCTTCCGGGTGAATGGTGGATCAACCCAACTGAAAGGCATAGTACCCGATATCATTTTGCCCGACCCCTATGAGTATTATAAAATCCGGGAGAAAGATATGCCGGAAGCGCTTCCCTGGGATGAGATTCCACGCGCCTCTTTTGAGCCCTGGCAAAAAAGAGAGTCTTTGACCTCCATCATCGATAAAGAAAATGCCCAGATCAAGTCCAATTCGAATTTTAATCTGGTGAAAGACAACCTGATCTGGCTCTCGAAGAATAATGAGCAACCCTTTGTGTTGCAATTAGAAGCCTACCGCCAAAAGCAGAAGCAGATTCAAACAACAGTAGGTCAGAATAATTCTTTACTGAATTTTTCCGGAGAAATGTCAATTGATTATATGGTTGCTGAGAAAGAAAAATTCCTGAGCCATCCCGATAAATCAAAATCAGATTTTTATGCCGCCTGGATCAAGTCTATCCGGAAAGACTTGTACATTGAGGAAGGTGTTCGTGTGATTAGCCAGTTGGCTGATGCTGAAAAAAGTACTTTGGTGAAGAATCGATAATCAAATTTGAGTCCCCTTGCCATGGAAATAGGAGAGAAGAAACCGGTCATACCCCTAAAACAATGGCTGGCTGTATATACCAAACCCCGGTGGGAGAAGAAAATTGATTCGGTATTGATTCGAAAGGGTATTGAGAGCTGGTGCCCACTTCAAAAATCTGAGCGCCAGTGGTCCGACAGAAAAAAAATCATCGAAGAACCCCTCTTTCGCTCTTACGTTTTTGTGCACATAGACGCTACTGAGCGGGTAAAAGTATTATCTACAGAGGGCGTTTTGAATTTTGTGCATTACCTGAGGAAACCCGCGATCATTCGCGATGAAGAGATTGAACTCATTCGGAAATACCTCGGCGAAAAAACGGCTGCACTCACCGTTATCTCCGAGGAAGGGTTTAAAGAAGATATGCATGTAATGGTCAATCATGGGGTCTTTATGGATAATGAAGGCACTGTAGTGCGGGGCGGGAAGAAAAAAGTATATGTACGGTTAGAGAGTCTCGGTCAGGTAATGATTGTAGAATTCCCGGCAGAATATATTACTCCGGTATTGTAGCTTACTACAATTGCCAATCCATGATCTGGTTGGCCCATTCTCTTCGATAGGGAGTTTTGACGCGAATATAATTGTCGGTATATCCCTCCATCATGCCCTCTTTGTCATGGTCTTCCCATAACACATTTCGTGTGGTACCGATAAATTGCTCCTGAAACAATTGATGCTTCCTGTATGACAAATGACGAAGTTCTTTGTTTCTTAGGTTTCTTTCAGCAATAGGAACAATCTCCTTAAGTTCTGTCGCCGGTGTATTGTCTCTTTCGGAGTAAGTGAACACGTGCAGATATGAAATGGGCAGATCTTGTAAAAATGATACGGTCTCCTGAAAGGCGGCGTCATTTTCTCCCGGATAGCCAACGATCACATCCGCACCAATGGAAGCATCGGGCATAATTTTCATGATCATTTCAGCGCGCTCGGCATATAGCTCTCTACGGTATCTCCTGCGCATGGATGCCAATATACTATTACTACCACTTTGTAAGGGAACGTGAAAATGGGGCATAAAGCAATTGCTGGCTGCCACAGTTTCGATGATTTCAGGGTGCAGCAGGTTGGGCTCAATGGAAGAAATTCTAAAACGCGGAACAGCACCCTGGCGGTCAAGTTCTTTTACCAGTTCAGAGAAATGGCTGGTACGTTTTCCCTCTGGGTTAATACCAAAATCGCCCAGATTCACACCGGTGAGAACAATCTCACGTATACCCTGTTTGGCCAGTTGTTCCACCTGCTCGAGCACCAGGGGAATGGTTTGACTGCGACTGCGCCCCCTGGCCATAGGGATGGTGCAAAAAGTACAGGAATAATCACAACCATCCTGCACTTTTAAGAAGGTTCGGGTTCTGTCCAGCTGAGAAAAAGCGGGTTGAAAATCCTGCACCGTATCTATATCACAACTGCAGATGCGGGCGGCACCCGTTCGGGAAAGGTCTTTTAGGTGCTCAGTCAGGTTAAATTTTGCTGCTGCGCCCAAGACTAGGTCAACCCCCTCCATGGCAGCAATCGATTCAGGTTGTAATTGTGCATAGCAACCGGTAATCACCACGAAGCTATCGGGTGACCGGCGACGAATACGTCTGACCAGCTGTCGGCACTCTTTATCGGCATTTTCCGTTACCGAACAGGTATTGATAACATAAATGTCTGCCTGTTCGTCGAATGCGCGACGGGTAAAACCATCCCGCTCTGCCATTCGGGCGAGGGTAGATGTTTCCGAAAAGTTAAGTTTACAGCCCAGGGTATGGAATGCTATGCTACCGGATGTTTCCATGGGGCGCAAAGATAGGGTAGTTTTGAGAGATACCCCGTTCTATGGGGTATCTGAGGGGGGTAGAGGAAACCTCCTTCTCCATTTTCCAATTTAGCATTAATAAGGTAAGTTTGCACTAACGTAACCAATAATTGAATTATGCAGTTTAAGAAGATTAACAACCTGGTTGGCTGGGCTGTCTGCCTCATTGCCTGTACCGTGTATATTATGACCGCTGAAGCAGGTGGCAGTTTCTGGGATTGCGGTGAATTTGTGAGCAGTTGTTTTAAACTTCAGATACCACACCCACCGGGAGCCCCTTTATTTGTTTTGTTGGGTCGAGTTTTCATCATAGCTTTTGGCGATGATCCCATGACCGCTGCCCGCGCTGTGAATATCATGAGCGCCCTCGCTAGTGGGTTCACCATCTTGTTTCTGTTTTGGACCATCACTCATTTTGCCCGTCGCATTGCCGGTGTTCAGGTGACCGACACATTGAATATGTCACAGGTATGGACCATCATGGGTGCCGGCGCCGTGGGTGCCCTGGCGTACACTTTTAGTGATTCATTCTGGTACAGTGCAGTGGAAGGTGAGGTATATGCCCTCTCTTCCTTCTTCACTGCCATCGTATTCTGGTCTATTTTGAAATGGGAAGCACATGCTGACGAACCAGGCGCCGATCGCTGGATCGTATTTATCTTTTTTCTGATGGGCCTATCTATCGGAGTACACCTCCTGAACCTACTTACGATACCTGCTATCGTGATGGTTTATTATTTCCGTCGTCGCGATCGTTTCCCCTATGCTACCCTCCGTAAATGGTTTTTCCGCCTATTAGCCATCGGTGCAGTATTGGGTATTATAGGTGCTATTTTCATTGCTTCCTCTGAAGCCAGTGAAGAAGCTCCTATGGACGGAACCATGGCAGCTTTGGTACTTCTCGGTTCACTGCTTGCTTTGGGTATGTTCTTCCTCCTGGAAAGAATGTATCCCGACCGTAAAGCAACCTTTGGGGGAACATATATTTTCTTCCTGCTATCCTGTATTATTTTAGGGTTCACCCTTTTCTTTCTTATTCCTTATTCAATCAAAGCTGCGGGATTCTTTGACCGCGTCTTTGTCAATAGCTTCGGCCTTCCCTTCTTTGCCGGCTTTGCTTTCTTCTTCGTTTTACTGGCCATCGGTATTCGCATCGGTTTGAAGCAGGCTGCAAAAAGAGGCTGGCAATACATGTCACTGGCACTCTGGAGCATCGTTTTCCTGCTCATCGGATACAGTTCTTACGTTACCACCATGCTGCGCAGTAATGCCGATCCTTCCGTGGATATGTACAACGTTGATAATCCAATGAGCCTGGTAGGCTACCTCGGTCGTGATCAATATGGAGATTTTCCACTGGTGTATGGCGCCAAATTTACCTCACGTCCTTATGCACTCAAGAACAATGGCATGCGCTACCAGAAATCAGGTGATAAATACATTGAAATAGGTGAGGATAAAAAATATATGTATCGTCCGGAAGATAAAATGGTTTTTCCGCGCGTTTGGGATGCCAGCAATGAGCAATACCACGCAGACTATTATGCAGATGTGTTAGGGATCGGTAAGAATAAGGATGGCTCGTATGATACGGAGCCTACCCAGCGGGATAACATTTCATTCTTTGCCTCTTATCAGTTTTATTTCATGTACTTCCGCTATTTCATGTGGAATTTCTCAGGAAAGCAAAACGATAACCAGGGATTTTATGTCGCTAATGTACGCGACGGCAATTGGATTACAGGAATTACTTTAATTGATAACCTACTCTATGGCGACCAAAGTAAAATGCCGGAAAGCTTAAAGAATAATAAAGCCCACAACCGCTTGTTCGCTCTGCCACTGATTCTGGGACTACTCGGATTATTCTTCCACTTTAAACGTCATGAAGCAGATGCTTGGATCAATATGTTGCTGTTCTTCTTTACAGGGTTCGCTATTATTCTCTACCTGAACCAAGCAGGTAACCAGCCCAGAGAGCGTGATTATGCCTACGTAGGTAGCTTCTATGCCTTTGCAGTATGGATTGGTATTGGAGTGATGCAAGTGAATCAGTGGTTGTCAAGAAAAATCTCTTCCGGACTGGCGGCCAGTCTGGCAACAATTATCTGTCTGCTCGCTGTTCCGGCACTGATGGCGCAGCAGGAATGGGATGACCATGACCGCAGTCAGAAAAAATTGCCGGGTGATCTGGCCCGTGACTACCTGGAAAGTTGCGCTCCTAATGCCATTCTTTTCAGCTATGGTGACAATGATACTTACCCGCTTTGGTATGCACAGGAAGTGGAGGGCGTTCGCCCCGATGTTCGGGTAGTTAATTTCAGTTTGCTGGGAATCGACTGGTACATCAACCAATTACGATACAAAGTGAATGAGAGTGATCCTGTTGATGTTATTTGGTCTAAAGAGCAGATTGAAGGATCGAAGCGCGATTATGTGTTTTACAATCCGGTGGCTTCCATTCCTGAAGACAGATACTATGATCTGGAAGATATGATGCGTAATTATGTGGGAAGTGATGATAAGGATAAGACAGTAGAAGGACGCGATGAAGGCTTCTTTAATACCTTCCCTGTTCGTAAAATGGCTATCCCGGTTGACATAGATGTGGTGAAGAAAAATGGTACCGTAAATGACCGCGATAGTGTGCAGCGTGAAGTACGGTTTGAAATCACAAAAAATGGGCTGGCTAAAAACGATCTGGCACTGCTCAATATCATTGCCGCCAATCATTGGAAGCGCCCGATTTATTTCACCAATCCAAGAACTGATGTGGGACTTGATGCCTTCATTCGCCGCGATGGATTGACCTACCGCCTGGTACCGGTAAAGGGTAGCGAATTCAACACCAACTGGGCACAAGATAAAATGATGAACAAGTTTGTGTTTGGAAATGCTGATAAGAAAGGTATTTATTTCGATGAGGAGAACAGACGTCACCTTAGCTCGCTGCGCACCGCCTATGCTGAACTCGCATTGAGTCTGGCAGCCGAAGGACGTTTCGATGAGGCCAAAAAGGCAGTCCAGAAGGCTGATAAGATGCTGAATGAATCCAACTTCCCTTATGGGCTCACCAACCGCTATAATATGCATAATCGTAATTCATTGCTCTTTATGCAAGCTTGCCTGCAAGCGGGAGATATGGATCTTGCCAAAAAAGTAAGCGCTGCTGTTAAAAAAGACCTGCAACAACAAGTGCAGTTCTATGAGTCGTTGAAGGGTGACAAAGCAGAAGCCATGGCACAGGAAATTTATATGACGGAAGAGTTGTTATCTCAAATGAATCAGCTGGAAAAAGCAGAGACAAACGACCGAATTGTCATTCCGGGAAAAGTCATGCGACGCGCTGATACACCGACGAAATAACATATTCTGTTAACAATGCTGTTGCGAGGCCGTCTCAAAGTTAGAGACGGCCTTTTTTTATTCTTATACCTGCTGGAGAAGATTTTCATTTACGCAGTGCTCATAGACTGCCTTTTAATTATACTTCCTGCTTACTTTTTTCAACCAGACGGGGCTGCTGATTGTTGTATCTTTGCAACAATCCACCTTATTTCATGTCTTCAGTCCGCTTCTTTCAATATACACCACCCGGTGACGGAAAGTCCACTTTCGAGCAATTGCTGTCTGTTTTCATGCAACTGCTCACGTATACCAGTGGTGATGCCGGGGAGGCGCTCAGCTGGTTGAATGAACTCGACCGTCAGTATCGCTTAACGAACGATCAATATGGCATGGGCGATTTCATTGAGGATTTAAAAAAAGAGGGCTATCTGGATGAAAATCCTGTAAATGGCGAATTCAAGATAACGGGTAAAGCTGAACAGACCATTCGTAAGAAGAGTCTGGAGGAGATCTTTGGTAAATTGAAGAAGAGTAAATCCGGTCAACACCAGACAAGGAAAAGCGGCCAAGGGGATGAACCCAATGCTGATCTCCGGCCTTTCCAATTTGGTGATGCCATCCATCAGATTGATTTTACAGACAGCATCCGGCAGGCACAGATCAACAGGGGCATCGAATCTTTTTCCATTAGGGAAGATGATCTCCAAATCAGGGAGCAGGATTTCGCTACACAGACCTCCACGGTATTGATGATAGACATCTCTCATTCCATGATTTTATACGGCGAAGATCGTATTACACCAGCCAAAAAAGTGGCGATGGCGTTGAGTGAATTAATTACTACCCGCTATCCGAAAGACACGCTCGATATTGTCGTTTTTGGCAATGATGCCTGGAGTATAGAAATAAAAGACCTGCCTTACCTGCAGGTTGGACCCTATCATACCAATACAGTTGCAGGGTTGGAACTGGCGATGGATATTCTACGCAGGAGAAAGAATAATAATAAGCAGATCTTCATGATCACCGACGGCAAGCCTACTTGTTTGAAGATCGGTGGTAAGTATTATAAAAATAGTTTCGGACTTGACAGGAAAGTGGTGAATCGTTGTATCAACCTGGCTGCCCAATGTAAAAAACTCAAAATACCTATCACTACCTTCATGATAGCCTCCGACCCCTATCTCCAGTCTTTCGTGCAAGAATTTACAGAAACCAATCATGGCAAGGCTTTCTTTGCTACACTCGATAAATTAGGGTCATTCATCTTCCGTGATTTTGAAAGTGGAAAACGAAAGACAGTTTATTGAACTGTCAATAACGGAATGATATCATCATAAGAAAATTTATATGAACCATACAAACATCAACACCCTTGGACAACTCAAAGCTGCCGGCTATCAACGAAAATCTGTTAAGCAGGAATTACGCGATAACTTGATTGCTCTGATGGGGGAGAAGCGCAATCCCTTTCCTGGCATTCTAGGTTATGAAGATACCGTCATACCTGATACTGAGCGAGCTATTTTAAGTAGACACAACATACTTTATCTAGGGTTGCGGGGGCAAGCCAAAACGAGGATGGCCCGGCAAATGACCGAATTACTCGATGAATATATTCCCGTGATTGCCGGTAGTGAAATCAAAGATGATCCACTTCAGCCCCTGAGTCGTTTTGCCAAAGACCTGGTAGCCGAACATGGCGATGATACTCCGATTCAATGGCTGCATCGCAGCGAACGATATGGTGAAAAGCTGGCCACTCCGGATGTGAGTGTGGCAGATCTGATTGGCGATATTGATCCCATTAAGGCAGCTAATATGAAACTGAGTTTTGCCGATGAGAAAGTGATACATTATGGTATCATACCCCGCAGCAATCGCGGCATATTTGTCATCAATGAATTACCCGACCTGCAAGCACGTATTCAGGTGGCCTTGTTTAATATTTTACAGGAAGGAGACGTGCAGATCCGGGGTTTTAACATTCGCATGCCCCTGGATATACTTTTTGTATTTACCGCTAATCCGGAGGATTATACCAACCGGGGAAGCATTGTTACGCCACTGAAAGACCGAATTGAGAGTCAGATATTGACGCATTACCCCCGTTCCATTGATGTTTCATTGGCCATTACTGAACAAGAAGCTCAGCTTTTGCCGGAACAGCAGGAACGTGTTCGTATCAGTGATCTTTTGAAGCGATTGGTAGAGCAGGTTTCTTTCGAGGCCCGCTCACATGAGTATGTTGATAAGAAAAGTGGGGTGAGTGCCCGCTTGACCATCGCTGCTTATGAGAACCTTATCAGCACTGCTGAGCGAAGGGCCATCCTGCATCGTCAGCCGAGCACCCAGGTTTGGGTAAGCGATCTATCAGGTATCATTCCCTCTATCACCGGCAAAATAGAACTACTGTATGAGGGTGAACAGGAGGGCTCGTATCAGGTAGCACTGCATTTACTTGACAAAGCAATTCGAACCATTTTTGTGGAATATTTCCCCAACCCGGAACAGGTGAAGAAGAAGCGGAACAGCGGGAAGGCATCTGCCGAGGAAAAAAAATCGGAGAATCCCTATCAATCGGTTATTCGCTGGTTCGATGCCGGAAATGTATTGGAGTTATCCGGTGACCTATCGGATGAGAAAAAAATACAGCAATTGTATCGCGTAGAGGGTTTGCATGCATTGGTAAAGAAATTTTTTCCTGCTGCCAGCGAAGCAGAGAATGCCTTATTAATGGAATTTGTGCTGTATGGTTTGTCGGTACATTCTATGATTAGTAAGAAGTTGACAGATGATAGGGTTGCTTTCCGCGACTTAATGGGAAGTATGATGAACCTTGGTAACCTGCAAGCCGGAGAGGAGGAAGATTATTTTTCCGATGACGAGAATCGCTGATGCGCATTACTTAGACTATCTTTTTCAGCACATCTATGGTATAGTCGATTTCTGCATGGGTAGTATGTCGTGAGAAGGAAAAGCGCACCGTTACACGATCTTCCTGCTGTTGATCAAGCGCTTCGATTACATGTGATCCTTTATTCGCTCCACTGGAACAGGCACTGCCGCCACTGGCACAGATATGATGTATGTCGAGATTAAATAGTAACATCTCCGATTTGTCGGTTTTCGGAAAGGATGCACTGAGCACTGTATAAAGGCTGTTACCTGACGGGTCTCCATTGAAAGTTGTGCCGGGAATTTGCTCCTGTAATTGTTGCATCATGTATTGCTTGATGCCAGCTATATAAGCACGATCTGTTTCATATTGTTCATTCGCCAATTCCAGCGCTTTGGCAAATCCAACAATACCATAAACGTTTTCTGTACCCGCCCGCATATTTCTTTCTTGTGCACCCCCATGGATCATCGGGTGAATAGAGACACGGTCACTGATGTAAAGAATGCCGATACCCTTGGGTCCATGAAATTTGTGGCCGGCACCGGTAATGAAATGTACCTTGGATGCTTTTAAGTTGAAAGGATAATGCCCTACTGTCTGTACAGTATCGCTGTGAAACAGCGCACCATATTTTTCACAGAGCTCACCTACCGCATCAATATCTAATAAATTGCCTATTTCGTTATTGGCATGCATCAGTGTTACGATGGCTTTGCCACCGGGCTGTAACAACAGTTCCTCCAGGTGCACCAGGTTGATATGTCCGCTGGGTAAGAGGTCAACATAGTCTAAGCTGGCCATGCCTGTCTTTTGCAGGTGCTCTATGGTATGCAGGGTAGCATGGTGTTCGATACGTGAACTGATGATACGAGTACAGTGGAGATCACGAATCGCAGCTTGCAAAACAGTGTTGCTGCTTTCCGTACCACCACTGGTGAAGAATATTTCAGCGGGCCGGGCTCCCAGCAGTTGGGCGACCGATTTTCTGGCTTTTTCAATCGCCATGCGGGTTTCCCTGCCATAACTGTAAACGGAAGATGGATTGCCAAAATGCGTGGTCAGATAAGGCAACATGCTTTCCACCACCCTCGGATCGATGGGCGTGGTAGCAGCATTATCGAGATATACTCTTTCCATCGTTTACAAAATTACTACATGTGGAAATTATAGTTGTCCTGATTTTCTGAATGATTCATGGATATCCTGCATAATCTTTTTCGCGATGTTATCGGCAGATGCTTCCAAATTACTTTCTGAATAGATACGAATGATGGGTTCTGTATTACTGCTGCGCAGATGTACCCAGTCATTTTCAAAATCAATCCGCAAGCCATCTTCCGTGTTCACCGGATAATTTTTATATTTCTCCAGCAGGTCTGTATAGATTTCTTTCAAAGAGATGCCTTCCTTCAGTTCAATTTTGTTCTTACTCATGAAGTAATCAGGGTAAGTATTTCGTAATTGACGGATACTCTTTTGTTCCCTTGCCAGGTGACTCAGGAATAAGGCAATACCAATCAACGCATCCCGGCCATAATGAAAGTCAGGTACAATAATCCCGCCATTTCCTTCACCCCCAATCACCGCCTCCACCGACTTCATTTTTTCAACTACATTCACTTCGCCCACTGCACTGGGGAAGTATTGTCCGCCCCTTCTCTCGGTAATATCTTTTAAAGCACGGGTGCTCGATAAGTTACTCACCGTATTACCCGGACGGCGGCTGAGCACATAGTCAGCAACTGCCACCAGTGTGTATTCTTCTCCAAAAAAGGTACCATCCTCACAAACAAAACAGAGTCGGTCTACATCCGGATCAACGGCAATCCCCAGGTGCGCTCCGCTGTTCTTAACTGCCAGGGATAATTCTGTTAGATGGCCGGGTAGGGGTTCCGGATTGTGTGAAAACTTACCAGTTACTTCTCCATGCAATAACGAGATATTTTCCTTCTTTACGCCCAACGCTTCGAGAAGGGGAGGTACCGATAAGGCTCCCGTACTGTTGATTACATCCGCTACTATGGTAAAATTCGCCGCTCGGATGGCTTCTACATCTACCAATGGATAGGCGATTACCTGATTGATATGATAAGTAAGCGAATCGCTTACAGACTTAATTGATCCCAACTGCTCAACTTCAGCAAATTGAAACGCTTCCTGCTCTGCCAGCTTCAATACCGCAGCCCCAGCAGCAGCACTAATGAATTCACCCCGGTTATTCAGGAGTTTCAGCGCATTCCATTCGCGCGGATTGTGACTGGCCGTGATAATGATTCCCCCCGCAGCTTTTTCCCTTACAACGGCCATTTCTACGGTTGGAGTAGTACTCAGACCCAAATCCAGCACTTCCATTCCCAAGCCGCATAAGGTTTGCATTACCAGCTCCTGTACCATCTTTCCACTGATTCTGCCATCTCGCCCTATCACGATTCTTGTTCCCTGCCCCTGGGTAGTTAGCCAGGTGCCAAAAGCCGCAGAAAACCGAACCACATCAAGAGGTGTAAGGGCTTGCCCAACTTGTCCGCCAATGGTTCCCCTGATTCCGGAAATGCTCTTAATCAATGCCATAATAAAAAAATAAAAGTGTGCAAAGTTAACTCTTATTTTATTGAGGCCGAAGGCTGTATTTTTGCCGATAATGATAACGCCCAACTGGTTTGAAGATTGGTTCAATTCCCCCTACTACCATCAGCTCTATAAGCACCGCGATGAGGAGGAGGCTGAAATGTTCCTGCAGGCACTGATTGCCCACTTACACCCACCTGCCGGTGCACGCATGATCGACTGGGCCTGTGGGAAAGGCCGACATTGTAAGGTGCTGCACGATATGGGCTTCGATGTAACAGGTGTCGACTTGTCAGAAGCATCTATCCGCGAAGCAGTGCAAGATGAAAATGAGCAGCTGCATTTCTATCGGCATGATATGCGAAACCCTTTTCGTATTAATTATTATGATTATGCGTTTAATATGTTTACCAGTTTCGGATATTTTCTGACCCGTCGGGAACACGACAGTGCCATCCGCAGTATGGCAGTTGGGCTACGAAAGGGGGGAACCCTGGTGATGGACTATATTAATGTGAAGAAAGCGGGGGGTGAATTACCTCAATCTTACCTACAGCAGGAATCTGCTGAACTGGTATTTCAGATTGCCAAATGGCAGGATGAGCATCATATTTTCAAACAAATACAGGTGGCAGATGCTCCCGGTGGAACCTTACGACATTTATTTACAGAACGTGTGGCAAAATTTACCCTGCATGATTTTTCCGATATGATGAGTTTTCAGGGCCTGCAGATCAGGGAAGTAGTTGGGGATTATCACTTGAGGCCTTTTGACGCGGCTACTTCCCCCCGTCTGATTATCGTGGCGGATAAAATAAAATAAGAACGCTGATTTTTCATTCATTCAATTACAAGAGCAGCTGCCCAATCAACAGCCATAACTAAGCACTATCTTTACACTGTGTTATCCATTCCATTCTTAGTTTCCCTCTGGTTAAAAGCAATGCCCATTTGGTTAGACGGGATTGACCGCCAGCTGTTTATGTTTATTAATCAGCAGGCCACTCATCCTATATTAGATGCAATCGTTCCCTGGTGGAGAGAGTCGTTGACCTGGACGCCATTTTATTTATTCCTGCTTCTCTCTTCTGCCATCAACTTTAAAAAATCTTGTTTACCCTGGATTGCTATGGCCTTAGTCACTATTTTGCTGAGCGATCAAATCAGCAGCACCTTGATAAAACCATTGTTCGAACGGATACGACCTTGTAATGATCCCTCCATGCAATCTGGTCTCAGGTTGTTACTGGATGGTTGTGGTGCCGGATACAGTTTTACTTCTTCGCATGCAACCAATCACTTTGCATTGGCTGTATACCTGACCTTCACCCTGCGCACCTGGATCGGAAGATATGCCTGGGTCTTATTTCTCTGGGCTGCAACGATTGCTTATGCGCAGGTGTATGCCGGCGTTCATTATCCGCTGGATGTTCTCGGCGGTGCTTTGCTGGGATCTGCCATCGGATATTTGACGAGCCGGTTTTTTAATAACAGAATCGGCGGATTGACACTTCAATCAACTGCATCATGAATAACCGTTCTGCCTTTCACACTTTACTTTTTTTATGCTTCCTAGGCTGGATGGCCGGATTCATCTGGGTGCCTATTATGGACATTGATGCCAGCCAATATGCCAGCATCAGCCGGGAAATGCTGGAGAGAAAAAGTTTCCTGGAAGTATATGATGTAGGTAAAGATTACCTCGACAAACCCCCGTTGCTGTTTTGGTTTTCCGCTTTTTCTATGTGGATATTCGGTCCCACCCAATGGGCTTTTCGGCTACCATCGCTCTTATTCGCCATGCTTGCCGTTGTATCGACTTATCAAATAGCCCGTTTGTATTACAATCAGCAGATTGCGCGACTGAGTGCATTGGTATTGGCTTCCTCTCAGGCCCTTTTTCTCATCACACACGATGTTCGTTGCGATACCATGCTCATGGGCTGGGTTAGTTTGAGCATCTGGCAACTGGCCCTTTGGTACCGTCGCGGCAACATCAGTTTTCTGCTCATCGCAGCTGTTGCCATCGCCGGCGGAATGTTAACGAAAGGCCCCATAGCCCTCTTAGTGCCCGCCTTTGCCTTTGTACCACACTTTATTTTACAAAGGAACTGGAAACCCTTTTTCCAGAAGGAATACCTGCTGGTGATTGTCATCATTGCCATCTGTCTGATTCCCATGTCGATCGGGTTATACAGACAATTCGATCTGCAACCCGGTAAACTAATCAATGGTATCCCTATCCAGTCCGGACTTCGCTTTTACTTTTGGACACAAAGCTTTGGACGTTATACCGGGGAGAATTTTTTTCATGAGATGAGTTATTTCAGCTTCCTCTTCGAAAACATGCTTTGGAGTTTTCTTCCTTGGATGCTCATTTTCTCTGCTGCCCTCATTGAACGTGTGTATCTATTGATACGCCAAAAGGGAAAAATTGGGAGTGAGCAGGAATGGTTGACTGCCGGCGGTTTTATCATTACCTACCTGGTGTTATCCAGAAGCCAGTATCAATTGCCCCATTATATTTTTGTGGTCTTCCCCCTGGCAGCCATTGTTACCGGACAATTCCTCTTCCAGTTACAACAAAATGAAAAGTACCATCGCTTCAGTCGGTATTTCAATTGGGTGCATATACTGCTTTTCACTTTACTTTGGCTGGTACTGAATATATTACTCTGGTGGGTTTTTCCAGACTACTCGAATATTGTATCCTGGTGGATTTTCCCTAAGACAGCCTGGGTGAGGATATTAGCTGTATTGGCTATTCCCGTTTTATGGATAGGTGTCAGCAAAAAGTTTGACCGCGTTCCGCTGATCATTCGTTTAGCAGTTTATACATCGGTGGGGATAAACATCTTTTTATCAACAGCTTTCTACCCTCAGGTGCTGAAATACCAAATGGGGAATGATGCTGCCGATTTTATCAATCAGCAGCAACTGCCAAAAGATAAAATGGTGGTATTTGGTCCAGACGCCGGCAGGTCACTCTATTTCTATAGTCGCTATATTTTTCCCTCTACCCACCAGGTGGGTCAAGTAGGTAGTAAACAATTCGTTATCACTGTGAAAGACAGTATTCCGGTGGTGATGCGCGCCTACCCGGGAACGACCATTTTGCATGAAGGATACAATTATGGTGTTTCCATGTTGACACCGGAATTCCTGAATCCGGCTACACGGGAGGGGGCCTGTGGCAAGTACGGCATCCTGCGTCTTCCGGATGTAAAGCGGCCATAAGCGGTAATTCATTAACTTTGGTAACTTCTCATGGCTGACATCTTTATTATATTGGCACTGATTGTGCTGAATGGACTCTTCTCGATGGCAGAAATTGCCCTCATATCGGCCCGCAAAGTGCGGCTCGAATCTCAGGCTGCCAAGGGTGACCTGAAAGCCGCCCGGGCATTACAGTTATCTGGCCATCCCGACAGTTTTCTTTCAACCGTTCAAATAGGCATCACCCTCATTGGGGTATTGACCGGTATTTATTCAGGAGATAATTTTAAAGCACCCCTTCAGCAATGGCTCGCAGGGTTTCCTCTGCTGCAACCATATAGTGCTGCCCTCTCTACGGTATTAATTGTAATTATGCTCACCTACCTGTCAATGGTACTGGGCGAACTGGTGCCGAAACGCATCGGTTTAAGTAATCCCGAGAAGGCTGCCAAAATATTGGCAGGGCCCATGCTGGTTTTACTCAAAATCACTTATCCCTTTATCTGGTTGCTCAGTAAGTCAGCACATCTGATACTGAAACTATTGGGTATTCGTTCGAATGATAACCAGGTAACTGAGGAAGAAATCAAAGCCATCATCAGTGAAGGCACAGAACAGGGAACAATTGAAGAGGCAGAACAGGAAATCATTGAGCGCGTTTTTCACCTCAGCGATAGAAACATTACTTCGCTCATGACGCACCGGTCAGATATCATCTGGCTCAATAGCCGGGAGACCATCTCAACTGTCAAGGCAGGACTGACCGGGGTATTACATTCCGTTTATCCGGTTTGTGAAAATAATATTGATCGAATAAAAGGTATGGTATCGGTAAAAGACTTGTTTACCGCCCGCGCCGATCAAACCCTGGAAGAAGTGATGAAACCGGCAACCTATGTTCCCGAAAGCATCACTGCCTATCAGGTGCTGGAACGCTTTCGTGAAACCAAGATCCATCATGGCTTTATCGTAGATGAGTATGGTTCCGTGCAGGGGTTAATCACTTTGAATGACATACTTGAAGCCATTGTGGGCGATATACCGCAGGAAGAAGACAAAGATTTTGAGATCACCCGCCGCAGCGATGGCAGCTACCTGATTGATGCACAAATTCCTTTCTATGATTTTCTTGACCAGTTCGATAAAACGGAATGGATGATGGAGGGTGACCAGGAATTTGATACGCTGGCGGGATTTATCATTCATGAGTTACGAACAATACCCACCACCGGTGACTCACTCACCTGGAAGATATTTGACATGGAAATTGTAGACATGGACCGCCACCGGATTGATAAGGTATTGGTGAAGGTCAATGAGCTGGAGGCAGACTAAGGAAAGTCTTTGGTCTTTGG
>CAYUXJ010000016.1:0-61043 GCA_964448845.1 uncultured Sediminibacterium sp. | reverse complement strand
AAAAACCTTAGGCACTAGCGTGCCTGTTTTTTTATGCCCCTCTTCTCGCTTTGGCACACTTGTGCCAAGACTCGATTCGGGGCATAAAAAAACCTGACTCCGTCAGGTTTTTATTGTTCTTTTATTGCAGAGAGGAAGGGATTCGAACCCTCGATACGGTTTCCCGTATACACACTTTCCAGGCGTGCTCCTTCAACCACTCGGACACCTCTCTGTTTGATGCGACCTGTTTCGGTCGGGGGTGCAAATTTACGCCTTCCTACCCTATTTTCCGAATATTTCAAGGGCCCGCCGCGAAGTAAGTTCCACCACCTCGGTCAGTTCCAAACCCTTTACCTCCGCCAACCGCTGCGCTATCAAAGGCAAAAAAGATGGCTCATTTTTCTTCCCCCGATAGGGAACAGGTGCCAAATAGGGAGCATCGGTTTCCAACACCAATGCCTCTATCGGAATGTTCTGCATCACTTCCGCCAAGCCACTCTTCTTATACGTTAACACCCCACCAATGCCTAAATGAAACCCCATATCGATGATCTGTCGCGCGTCTTCTACCGTTCCTCCAAAACAATGAAATATACCCCGCAATCCGCGGGCAGCAAAAGGTCGAACAGCCTCTATGGTAGCTGCCATCGCCTCCCGCGTATGTATCACCACCGGTAACGCATATTGTAAAGCCCATTCCATCTGAACTTGAAATGCCTCCAATTGCTGGCTGTCATAACTACGATCCCAATATCGGTCTAACCCAATCTCTCCCACTGCAGCAAATCGACGCTTTCCCAACCAGGTTTCAACCAGCGCCAGCTCATCTTGAAAATTGTCTTTTACATAACAGGGATGCAGGCCCATCATGGCCAGGCAATATTCCGGATAGTGCTGTTCTGTTTCCAAAAGGGAATCTATTTCTGAACTATCGATGGCCGGCATGTAGATGCGTTGAACCCCTGCGGCCTTTGCACGTTCTATCATGGCAGCCCGCTCCGGCTCAAGTTCCTTCAAATAAATATGGGCATGCGTGTCAATCATTATAGGGGCTATTGGTTCATTAATGCTGCATCAGGCAAGGCATGAAAAACATATCCTTCCCTGCTGAAGTGATCGAGCACTTGTGGCAAGGCAATTTCCAGCCGCTCCCAAGCCCTGGTGCTGTCGTGAAAAACCACTACCGAGCCGGGACCTGCATGATTGATTACATTATTTGCACAAGTATCTCCCTTCAGACGCTGATCAAAATCACCACTGAGCACATCCCACATCATCACACGTATCCCTGGCAGAACAGCTGACAACTTACGAAACTGACTGCGCCGTATACGACCATAGGGTGGACGAAACCATCCGGTAGGCAACAGTTCAGCAGCTGCCAACACATCTGACAAATAGTGCTCGTCATCTACCTTCCAGCCATTGACATGGTTCATCGTATGATTCGCCAGCCGATGCCCCTCGTCCCTGATTTGTTTGACCAGCTCGGGATATAACTTCACATTGTTCCCCACACAAAAAAAACTGGCTTTCGCCCCAAACCGTTTCAATTGCTGCAACACAAAGGGCGTAGCGAAAGGGTGCGGACCATCATCAAATGTCAGGTACATATTTTTTCCCTGCACCGGCATCTGCCAATAAAAATCAGCATACCATTTTCTGATTAGCCAGGGAATTTTTACAAGGTACATCTTGCAAAGATAAAGGACTATCAGCACCATTGCCCAGACAACCAAACCACAGTGCTATTAGACGAACATTGTATCTTTGCACCATGAGTAAAAAGGTTCGGGTTCGCTTTGCCCCCTCCCCCACCGGTGGTCTTCATCTCGGGGGCGTCAGAACAGTTCTGTTCAATTATCTCTTCACCCGCCAACAAGGTGGTGACTTTATTGTTCGCATCGAAGATACCGACCAGGGCAGGTTCGTACCTGGTGCCGAAGCATATATTCTCGATACACTGGAATGGTGTGGTCTGGTACCGGATGAAAGTCCGCGCCACGGTGGTAATTATGGACCATACCGCCAAAGTGAACGAAAAGCAATGTACCGCCCCTATGCAGAACAACTGATCAGCGCCGGCCATGCCTATTATGCCTTTGACACACCGGAAGAACTGGAGCAGATGCGGGAGAGAAATAAATCGGAGAGCAACCCTTCGCCACAATACGACAGGCATACCCGCCTGCAAATGAAGAATTCACTAACGCTGTCTCCCGATGAGTGCAAGCAACTGCTGGATGCCGCCACACCCCATGTGATCCGTATCAAGATGCCCGAGAAAGAAACCCTTCACCTGACTGATATGATTCGGGGTGAGATTAGCTTCGATACCGGCAGTGTGGATGATAAAGTGTTGCTGAAAGCTGATGGCATGCCCACTTATCACCTGGCAGTTGTGGTAGATGACCGCCTGATGGAAATCACCCATGCATTTCGTGGCGAAGAATGGCTACCCTCAGCCCCCGTGCATGTGCTACTTTGGAAATACCTGGGCTGGGAAAATGAAATGCCGCAATGGGCGCACCTGCCACTAATATTGAAACCAGACGGACATGGCAAACTAAGTAAGCGCGATGGTGACCGACTGGGTTTCCCCGTATTTGCAATGGACTGGAAAGATCCAGCCAGCGGAGAGACCACCCGGGGCTTTAAAGAAATAGGTTTTCTGCCGCAGGCATTCGTCAACATGCTGGCATTATTAGGATGGAACGCCGGCAACGACCAGGAAATTTTTTCTATAGACGAACTGGTACAAGTATTTTCTATGAGCCGGGTGCACAAAGGAGGTGCCCGCTTCGATTTTGAAAAAGCCAAGTGGTTCAACCACGAATGGATCAAACAGCTGCCCGCATCAACTTTGCGACCCTACGTTGAAAAAATATTGGAACAACATGGTATTGGCATACAAGCAGCCAGCCAACTCGAGCTCATCATCGATCTCGTAAAAGACAGGTGCACCCTCCTGCCCGATTTTTGGGCACAAATGCAATTCTTTTTCCAACCACCCACGTCGATTGATACTTCATCACTATTGCCGAAATGGAACGAGCAAAAGAATTTATTCTTCATTGAGGTAATAAGAAACTGGGAGTTAAATACCAACTGGACGACTGCTGCATTGACCACCTCTTTTCAGGAACTGGCTGCTGCCAATGACCTGAAACCGGGTGAACTAATGTTGCCATTGCGTATCATGTTGGTGGGTGGAAAATTTGGTCCGGGTGTTTTTGATATCGCTGCCATCATTGGTTATGAAGAGACACTGCGCAGAATCAAACATACGCTTTCGCTACTGCCACATCCGCATCCATAAAAAGATAGGCAACCTGCTATCCCAGCTTTTCCATCATTTCCATCACCGGCTGCCAGTCCTGACTGTACAGGTCGGCTAACAACTGCTTATCAGATTCCTCCAATGTCAAAAGGAATTTTGTATTCATCGCTACCTGCTCAGGTGTGCGTATTCCTGGAATGACCAAAGAGACCTCGGGATAACTAAGAATATAACTTAGTGCGAGTCCTGCCATGGTGGTCTGGTACTTTTCTGTCAGTGGCATGATTTTCTCCCTAAGTATTTCCTGCGTAGCAGTAAGCAATGGTGGCACCAATCGCTTGCTCCGATGGTCATCTGCGGGAAATTGTGCCGTTGCATCCATCTTACCACTCAGTAACCCAAACTGCAGCGGCATGCGTGCGATGACACCATAGCCGGCATCACCTGCCCGCAATACGATCGGTAAAGCCCGCTGGTTGATCAAGTTAAATACCAGTTGAAATCCATCCCCCAGGTTATGCTCAAAAATAAAATCAGCCTCAGGAAAGGGATTAAAAGTGATGAGTGAAATGCCCCAATACCTGATCTTACCCTGTTGCTGCAGCAGCTGCATCGCCTCGATGCACTCACCCTGTTGGAGATGTGCTAAGCGGGCTACGTGCAGCTGATGAAAATCAATGGTATCTCGCTTTAATCGCTGTAAACTCTTTTCACAAGCATCAATTATATACTGCTTGCTGTAATCAATTTCTATGCGCTCATTGTCGACAGATTTCTGTCCCACTTTTGAAGCGATGTACACCTGATCACTGTTGCCAAAAGTTTTACCCAACAGTGTTTCTGCATGACCTAACCCGTAAAAATCAGCTGTATCATAAAAATTGATGCCTGCATCTCTAGCTGTTGCAAGGGCTGTTACCGACACCTTATCATCAGTCACACCCCAGCCAATAGGTATATTGCCTACAAAGGCAGCCCCGCCAATGGCCCAGCAGCCAAAACCTACTTCGCTGACCTGAAGATCGGTATTACCAAATTTTCTGTATTTCATAGTTGTTCTACATTCCGGTTACCTGTAAACCTACGTACATTTTCACTAACTTTACTGTCGATTGCTTCACCTATTTTTCTGATATGAACAGACCTGTCAGGGTACTGATTGCCAAAGTGGGACTCGACGGACACGATCGGGGTGCCAAAGTAATTGCGGCCTCGCTGCGCGATGCGGGTATGGAAGTAATTTATACCGGTTTACGACAAACAGCAGAAATGGTGGTGAATGCTGCCCTGCAGGAAGATGTAGATGCCATTGGTATCAGTATCCTCAGCGGTGCACACATGACCGTATTTCCAAAAGTGATTGCCCTGATGAAAGAGAAGGGTATGAATGATGTACTGCTCACCGGCGGAGGCATCATTCCGGAGGATGACAGAAAAACGCTGCACAATCTGGGTGTGGGTGATCTATTCGCACCCGGAACCCCTACAACCGATATTGCCAATTATATCAAAGATTGGGTACAGACACACCGTAATTTTTAGTAAGGAAACCCCACCACATGAATCCCGTTTTACAAACCAGCCTATCCGATGGTATTTACACAATTACCATTAACCGCCCCGACAAATTAAATGCACTCAACCAAGATGTATTAAATGCGCTGGATGGTGAATTAGACAACATCTATAGCAACCCTGATATTCGCACGGTGATTATTACCGGTTCAGGTGCCAAAGCATTTGTTGCCGGTGCCGACATCAGTGAATTCAACCAAATGAGTGTGGAGCAGAGCAGACAAATGGCCAAGCGCGGACAAGATCTCTTCTTTCGCATTGAAAGATCACCTAAACCCATTGTAGCGTGTGTCAATGGGTTCGCGCTGGGAGGAGGCTGTGAACTGGCGATGAGTTGTCATTTCCGCATTGCGTCACCCAATGCACTCTTCGGCCAACCGGAGGTAAACCTCGGCATCCTGCCCGGATATGGTGGCACACAAAGGCTGGTGCAGTTAATCGGCAAAGGAAGAGCCATGGAATTACTCATGAGCGGTCAAACAATTGATGCTGAAAAAGCACTGCAATATGGACTGGTGAACTATGTAGTACCCCAGGAAGAACTTCTCGCAAAAGCAACTTCCATACTGGGAATCATACAAACCAAGGCCCCAATGGCTATTGCCGGTTGCATTACCTGTGCCAATGCAGTTTTTGATGAAGCACAGAATGGCTATGAAGTGGAAGTCAACACCTTTGGTGCCTGCTTTGATACACAAGATCGCTTTGAAGGCGTAACTGCATTTTTGGAAAAAAGAAAGCCTGCCTTCCAGGGAAAATAGTTTTTGTTCCCACCTGCTAACAAAACTTCCAGCCAGAGGTCACTTGAATTATTTCCCAACCGGTGCATGAAATAGCACAGCAGCATCTATTAGACGCTTGTTTTCACCAAAGGGCTGATAGCTGACTTTGAGTTCATTTCCCCCACCACTGTCAAAATACTGGAGGCGAAAGGAATGGTATCCTTTTTCAAGAATACACCGGCCGGATTTTTCTTCTGCCCCATGGTTGCCATCATTGTTTACCACTTCTTTTCCGTCAATGAAAAGTAGGCTGCCATCATCACTGCTGGTAAAAAATTCATACCCGCTTGTCTTTTCTACTTTTATCCATCCCTCAAAAACAAATCCAAATTTGTCTTTCCGTTGCTTGATAGCAATCGACGGAGTAGCAGTTACACCACTTGACTTAACCGGTGCCGTAGCAAGCACACCCATATCCATCTCATCGGCTTCAACATATTGATACCGCAAGCCTAATTGCATATTAGTGGGTGCCTTCATAGCTTTAAAAAGGGAGAGTCCTTTCACTGCTACTTCTGCCGTATCTGCAGGTAATAGTCCGGTTTCCGCCAGGGCAAAGGCCTTTATTGTTCCATCACCTTTTACAGCAAAGGGCTTTTCATAAGTGAGCACCTGCTCATTATTGCCAAGCTGGTACCCTAAAGCTATACCGGGCGCCGGCGGTTGCAGTGTCACCAATGCACCCGATAAGTCAGCCTGATAAGTAACATCGATTTTCGGCTTCTTGCGATAAGCACCATAACCGGCTATTTTTATTACATAGGCAGATGCAGTGCTGAATACATTCGGATCAAATGCCGGCAGCTGAATGACTACATCATTTCCCTGTAAAGTGGCAGGAAGCACCGCACCGGTTGCGAGCAATGTTATCTTTTTTAAAGGAACCGTTGGACCAAGGTTTTTCAAAACAATTTTTCCATCAGCTGGGTAACGAGGCAGTATCGCATAGAGCAGTTGCTGCGCAGATTTATAAGTATAAAATACTTCCTTCGTAGCATAACCTGGAGCCGCATCGACGGTGAGCTTCAGCATAAAATCTTCTCCCTTTTTCGCCTTATAATCACGCTTGCCCGCACTCCATTGACAAGTGTATTTCCACCGCTCCGTTCCGTAGATCGCTTCTCCATTTGCCGATAGCCACTTACCTATATCCAGCAACCTTTCCTGCATAATGGGAGGAATTTTTCCATGCGCATCGGGGCCGATATCAAGGAGGAAATTCCCACCCCGACTGACCTTATCGATAAGATGATAAATCAATGACTGTGCGGAATTATAATCCCAGGCATCTTCTTCCCGATTATAGCCATAAGAATAGCCCATGCCGCGGCTTTCCTCCCAATAATGCTGATCGAAATCGAGTTCGGGCTGATACTCCGGGGTAAAAACAGCACCCTGCTTAAACCGAATGCCGCTGCCCCAGCGATCGTAAGTGACCACTTTATCTTTCACCGGACTTTCATTATACATCCAGGCCAAAAACTCTTTCGATTTCCAGGTAGCATCGCTGGCATCCCAGTCGCCATCCGTCCAGAAAACATCCGGCTGATAATTATTAATCAGCTCCTTCATTTGCGGCCACACATGCGTTGAAACATATTTCTCCTGATCCGATTTCCATAGAGGATTGAACCATTCATACAGCGAATAATACATGCCTGCCCGCACAGAAGTTTTTCGAACTGCCCGGAACAGATCTCCCAGCAGATCGCGGCGCGGACCCGTAACCAACGAGTTCCAGCCTCTCCCCCAGGTACGACTAGCGTCATTGTTGGGCCAGAGTGCATACCCATCGTGGTGTTTGGAGGTAAGCACCATGTATTTAGCACCCGATTTTTCGAATAGGCGGGCCCATTCGTCAGGATTGTATAACTCAGCCTTAAACTGATCGGCAAGATCATAATACGTCAGATTACCAAACCGTTTACGATGGTATTCTTTCCTGGCACTGTCTCCAGTTTCCAGTCCATGTTGGTACCATTCTGCATAGCCGCCTTTGGTGGTGTAACCCGGAACTGCATAAACACCCCAGTGAATGAAAATACCAAACTTGGCATCGCGGAACCAGGCAGGAACCGGTCGGGTATTCAGCGATGACCACTCAGGTTGAAAGGGTTGTGCCATTGCTGTAATGGAAGCCACCAGGGCGAGAGATAACAGTATTTTTTTCATAGATAAATTCTTCCCGATGAAATTAAGAAAAACAGTTTGAATCCATCCTTGTTATTCCGCTACCGGGAACAGCAGAATTGAAAATAACGCCCGGATATTTCCGCTTCCCGTACCTTTGCGACTACTTTTATTTTGCAAAAAAACTTTGATATGGAATACCGGATTG
Source organism: uncultured Sediminibacterium sp. (assembly GCA_964448845.1). Lineage (GTDB taxonomy): Bacteria > Bacteroidota > Bacteroidia > Chitinophagales > Chitinophagaceae > Sediminibacterium. Next base: position 53,086 of record CAYUXJ010000016.1, on the reverse strand, counting down.
AAAAAGATACCATGGGAACCGTGCAGGTTCCGGCACATGTTTACTGGGGTGCCCAAACACAGAGAAGCATTGAGAATTTTAAAATAGCACAAGACATCAACCGCATGCCGCGGGAAATCATTGAGGCCTTCGCTTACCTGAAAAAAGCAGCTGCCATCACCAATGCTGCTGCCGGCGTATTGCCGCAGGAAAAATGTGACCTGATCAGCCGGGTGTGTGATGAAATACTGAACGGACAACTCAACGACCAGTTTCCGCTGGTAGTTTGGCAAACCGGTAGTGGTACCCAGAGTAATATGAACGTGAATGAAGTGATCGCTTATCGCGGACATGTGATGAAGGGTGGAACACTCATAGATGCAGAAAAATTCCTGCACCCCAATGATGATGTCAATAAATCACAATCCTCTAATGACACCTTCCCTACTGCCATGCACATCGCTGCTTACAAGGTGTTGATAGAAAATACCCTTCCGGGAATTCAGGCATTGCGGGATACGCTCGCAGAAAAAAGCAGGGAATTCATGCACATCGTAAAGATTGGCAGAACCCATTTTATGGACGCCACGCCCCTCACATTGGGACAGGAGTTAAGCGGCTATGTAGCACAACTAGATCATGGCATGAAAGCCATCCGCAACACCCTGAGCCACCTGAGTGAGTTGGCATTAGGCGGAACTGCGGTAGGTACCGGTATCAATACACCGTCCGGCTATGATGTGAATGTTGCTGCACACATTGCCCGACTAACCGGATACCCTTTTATAACGGCCCCCAATAAATTTGAATCGCTGGCGGCACATGATGGCATCGTGGAGGCCCATGGAGCATTGAAAACCGTGGCAGTAAGTCTAATGAAAATTGCAAACGACATTCGCATGCTCTCCTCCGGACCGCGCAGTGGCATTGGAGAAATTTTTATCCCTGACAATGAGCCCGGCTCATCTATCATGCCGGGGAAAGTAAATCCCACCCAGTGTGAAGCCCTTACTATGATTGCTGCACAGGTGATGGGAAATGATGTGGCCATCAATATTGGTGGTGCTAATGGACATTTTGAGCTCAATGTATTTAAGCCGGTAATGATTTATAATTTTCTGCACAGTGCTCGTCTGATTGGCGAGGGATGTGTAAGTTTCAATGAAAAATGTGCGAAAGGACTGGCGCCGATTGAAGCCAATATTCAAAAGCATGTGAATAATAGTTTGATGCTGGTAACTGCACTGAACACCAAGATTGGTTATTACAAAGCTGCGGAGATTGCACAAAAAGCGCATAAGGAAGGAACCACACTCAAAGCGATGGCGGTGCAACTGGGCTACCTCACGGCGGAAGAATTCGATGAATGGGTAAAGCCAGAAAAGATGGTGGGTAACTTACCGGGTTAATTTGTTCGGTATACTTGTTGTCCGCCAATGTAAGTCGCTATTACTTTCGTCTTCAATACATCCTGTTCGCTTACTTTCATCAGGTCTTGAGAAAGCAATATAAAATCTGCCTTCTTGCCTGCTTCCAGACTACCGGTTTGCTTTTCCTGCATGGCTGCCTTGGCTCCCCAGATGGTCATGCCGCGAATCGTTTGCTCACGGGTAAGCGCGTTTTCCATCTGAAAACCACTGGCCGGAAATCCTTTGCTGTCTTTTCGGAAAACAGCCGCTAAAAAAGTTTTGTAGGGCGATATATCTTCCACCGGAAAATCGGTACCCAATGGGAGCCAGCGATTTTGTTCGAGCAGTTGTTTAAATGCATAACCGCCTTTTAATCGCTCGCTACCCAGCCGCTCTCCTGCCCAATACATATCGCTGGTAGCATGGGTGGGTTGCACGGAAGGAATGATATTATTATTGCCATAATAGGCAAAGTCATCGGGATGAATTACCTGTGCATGTTCGATGCGCCAGCGGCGATCGTTTTTGCCTTGGAGGTATTTTGCATAGATCTTCAATAAAGCGCGGTTGGCACTATCGCCGATGGCATGGGTACACATTTGGAAATTACTGTTGATCAAACGGGCAGCGACAGAGTCATAATGTGCAATGCTGCGCAAGAGAAATCCCCTCCAACCTGCCTGGTCGGTATAATCATGTATCAAACAGGCGCCGCGACTTCCCAGTGCACCATCACCATATACTTTAAAAGAGGCTACGCGCAAACGGTCGGTCTCATAGGGACCCCGCTTCAACCACACTGCATAATTTTCTTCCTGATCGCTGAGCATGATATTCAGCCGCATAGAAAGTTTTCCCTTTTGTTGTAAGGAGTCGATGAATTGAACCATTGCGTTGGGCAATCCACAGTCGGTAATGCTGGTGAGGCCCATCGCAAAACAATTTTCCTGCGCCTGCAGGAGCATTTTTTCCATAGCTGCGGGGGCAGGGGCTGGCATGGCTTTGTATACAGCATTGTCAGCATTATCGATCAATACCCCCGTCGGCACGCCTCCTTTGGTAAGAATGGCTCCGCCTTCAATGACCTGACCGGCTTGAATGCCTGCGCGTTTCAGTGCTTCAGCATTAGCAATCGAAGCATGACCATCGATGCGAGTGAGCACAACGGGGCGAGTAGGAAATGATTCATTCAGGAGTTGGTTATCGGGAAATTGTTTTCCGGGCCATTTATTCTGATCCCAGCCACGACCTTCTATCCATTCAAGGGCAGGATGATCTGCAGCGAATTGCTGCACGCGCTCCACGGCTTCTTCCCAACTGGCAGCACCAAACAGATCTACGGTATTTAAGGATTGTCCGTAGCCCACAAAATGGGCATGGGCATCAATCCATCCCGGAAAGATGGCTGCGCCAGCAGCATCTACTTGCTGTTCAGAAGTATAGGATGCCAAAATGAGGTCATTGGTGCCTGTAGCAAGAATTTTACCATCCTTGATGGCCATCGCTTCAGCAACAGAAAAAGTACTATCAACGGTATAAATTACGCCGTGATGAACAACCAGATCTGCCTGCTTCTTACCGCAGGAAATGAAAAATAAACAAATCAGGAGTGGTAAAACTTGCTTCATGCCGTCATGTTTTTGTCGGCGATCAAAGCCGCTGTTACTGCAACAATTCGCAGGGTTTGATGCCGGTATGTTTTTTAAAAGCAGCGGAAAAATGGGAGATAGAAGAGTATCCTAATTGCGCAGACACATCAGTCACACTGAGACCTTTTTCATAGAGCAGGTACTTCGCGTGTTCCATACGCTGCTGCTGATAATAATCAAAGATGGTGGTGCCAAAAACTTCTTTGAACCCTTTTTTCACATAGCACTCATTCATAGCCACTTTACGGCTAAGGTCTTTGATGGTAATAGGATCTCCGATATGTTCGAGTAAGATGTCACGTGCCAGTAATATTCGTTCCCTGCCCGCTTCGTCGGCCAGGAATTTACAGGCGAACACTGCTTCTTGTTCAGCTTCGAGGTAATTCAGTGCGTAGAGTAACAATTCATGAATACGGGCATTCACATAGATGTTTTCGATGGAGCCGGTGTAGCTGTGGTTCAGCAACTGATCGAGCACATTCCTTTTGCGCGCAGAGAGCGGATATAATTGGGTAAAGGAAGCAGGATGGCGAAAAGCCAATACTTCATCACGTGTTCCCGATAACTTGACGTTTTGTATAAACTGACCTAAAAAGTTGGCAGTAAAATGAAAGGTAAACAGGTCGATGGTGGCATGTTTTCCGAAACATCCATCGGTCGGCTGCTGGGCACAACTGGAACAGTTTTTTTCAGGGCAATACCGATTGCCGCTGATGCAGTAACGAAGTTCCAAATATTGCTCCTGGGGACGTGCAGGTTGGTAGTGGTACACCAGCATGCCGGTATCCTGAACAGCCATAGGAAAATTCGCCTTATATCGACGAATATCATACTGCACCGAGCCGGGTATATTCCGGTGGTTGTGGTACAGCAGATTCCCATCGTCGAGCAGCGCATGGTTGCCTTCCCAAGTCAGTATTTCCTGTTCAATTGTCATCAGTCTGCAAAGTTACGTCATTTCAGGCGAATCAAGGCTTTTGCCAATCGAAGATGAGCCGCCCCGCAAGGGGGTATAACAGGGCTGAAATTGGGGAAAAACAGGGGATTTTTCAGGACCTAAAGCGGGCATTTTTCAGTAGATTTGCCTACTTTATTTTTTAATCACTCACCTACCTCAACACAGATACATGCAGCAGGATCCGGCAGAACAATCCGCACAGGAAAAAGAGCAGAAAAAACAGGCATACGGAGCAGATAGTATTCAGGTCCTCGAAGGACTGGAAGCCGTTAGAAAAAGGCCGGCCATGTACATTGGCGATATCGGTATTAAAGGACTTCACCACCTGGTTTATGAAGTAGTCGACAACTCGATTGATGAAGCACTGGCAGGTTATTGTAAACACATTACCGTGACCATCCATCCGGATAACTCCGTGAGCGTGCAGGATGATGGAAGGGGTATTCCTACCGGCATCAATACGAAGGAAAAGAAAAGCGCCCTCGAGATAGTAATGACCGTACTACACGCAGGTGGTAAATTCGATAAGGATACCTACAAGGTTTCCGGTGGATTGCATGGTGTGGGGGTAAGTTGCGTAAACGCATTGAGTACCCGCCTGAAAGTAACAGTTCAGCGGGAAGGAAAAATGTTCGAACAACAATACCATACCGGTATTCCCGACTATGAAGTGCGGGAAATTGGCGTCAGCGACAAAACCGGCACCCTGGTGCATTTCTGGCCCGATGCAACCATTTTTCAGGAGACAGTATACCGTAAAGAAATTCTGGAAGGTCGCCTGCGGGAACTTTCATACCTGAATCGCCGCATACACATTGCCCTGCATGACCTGCGGGAGATAGACGAAGCCGGTAAAACCTATGAACGTAATTTTTACAGCGAAGGGGGTATCACCGAATTCGTGCAAATGCTGGATAAGAGCGGAAACAGAAATCCCATCATACCGGCCCCCCTCTATGTAGAAGGTCTGGATACCAGCTCCAACATAGCTGTGGAGGTAGCACTTACTTACAATGATGATTTCAAAGAACATATTTTTTCCTACGTTAACAACATCAATACCATTGAAGGAGGAACCCATGTGACCGGCTTCAGAACAGCCCTGACACGTGTTTTCAAAACTTATGGTGATAAGCAGGGACTTTTTGAAAAAGCTAAAGTGAGCATCGAGGGAGATGATTTCCGTGAGGGTCTGAGTGCCATCATTTCCGTAAAAGTACCCGAGCCTCAGTTTGAGGGACAGACCAAAACAAAATTGGGTAATAGTGAGGTAAGTGGTATCGTTCAGACCACCGTAGCCAGAGCCCTTGAATCTTTTTTGGAAGAAAATCCACGCGAAGCTAAAAATGTCATTTCTAAAATCATATTGGCTGCGCAGGCAAGGGTAGCAGCGAAAAAAGCCCGCGACATGGTGCAGCGGAAATCGGTACTCAGTGGCGGCGGCTTACCCGGTAAACTGGCCGACTGCAGTGAGCGCGATCCGGAAAAATGCGAGCTCTTTCTGGTCGAGGGAGACTCTGCCGGTGGCACAGCCAAACAAGGTCGGGACAGAAGTTACCAGGCTATCTTGCCCCTGCGGGGAAAGATATTGAACGTAGAGAAAGCCATGGAGCATAAGATTTACGAAAATGAGGAGATACGAAATATGTATACGGCATTGGGCGTAACCGTTGGCACGCCGGATGACCCGAAAGCACTCAACATTGTTAAGCTGCGGTACCACAAGTTGGTGATCATGACCGATGCCGACGTCGATGGCTCTCACATCGCAACGTTGATTCTTACTTTCATTTTCAGGTATATGAAAGAGCTGGTAGAACAGGGTTATGTATACATTGCCCAACCACCCCTCTATCTGGTGAAGAAAGGAAAAGACCAGGCTTATGCCTACAATGAGGAGCAACGTAAGGCCCACATTGAAAGAATCGGCGGTGGAAAAGATGACAGTGTAACTGTACAGCGATACAAGGGTCTGGGTGAAATGAATGCCGATCAGTTATGGGAAACGACTATGGATCCTTCGCGCAGAACCCTGAAACAGGTAACCATTGAGAGTGCCGCTGAGGCCGATAGAATATTCAGCATGCTGATGGGGGATGAAGTAGCTCCTCGCAGAGAATTCATTGAAACCCATGCTCGCTATGCGAAAATAGATGCCTGATAGGGCCACACACGCTCCTAAGGGGTATATGTTGTGGATTAAATGTTATCCGGGGTCGGGGGGTAATTGCTCAAAAATGACTTATCTTGTATTCAGTAAAGAATTAAAATTATTATTCATACCAAAAAACAAATAACATGGACACTTCAAAAATGATCAAAGCATATTGCCTGAAAACCAAAGAAAAAAATGTTCCGATGCAGGATGCTGTAGTTACAAAAACAGCCCGCGGCGGTTATATGGCAGCCGGTCACGACGGAAAAGGTAACAAGATGGCAGCCATTCTGAGCGAAGCCAAGGCACTGAAGGCTATTGCTGATGGTGTTGCCAAGAAAGGATTCTAATGAATAAAAATTGCTTATAAAAAGCCATCCAGCGGCGCCCACAGGGCGCCGTTATTTTTTATCTGCCTGACCAGAAAGCTGACCTTTTTTAGGTTGCAGGTAGCCATGCATAGCACCCAGGAAATCTAGTACATCCTGCATCTGCTGGATATGCTCGACCACCATTAAGAACATACGGCCGGTTTGACGCAAACGTGCCTTATTGGTTCCCTCTTGCAGGTATTGTAAAATACGACGGAAGAGATCGGATTCAAAGTAGGGTGAGTCTGGACGATTAATAAAATAGCAACGAAGGGTAGTGTCTTTGAGGGTAATCTTCTCAAAACCGATTTCTACTGCCAGCCAGCGGCACATAATGGTAATCATCAGTTCCTTCACCTGTTCCGGCACCGGTCCGAAACGATCTTCCAGCTCTTGCCTTAACAGATCGATTTCTTCCTCTTTTTCACAATGATCAAGTCGGGTATAGAGGGAGAGGCGCTCTGTAATACTCTCTACATAATCATCAGGTATCAGAATTTCGCGATCGGTATCAATGGTACAATCACTTACATATTCATCCTGCCGCGTTATCTCTTCTTTGAATACATCGGCAAAATCAGAACGCTTGAGTTCGCGAATCGCTTCATCTAAAATCTTCTGGTACATTTCAAGTCCGATCTCGGCAATGAATCCGCTTTGCTCTCCTCCCAGCATATTACCAGCACCGCGGATGTCGAGATCGCGCATGGCAATCTGAAATCCACTACCGAGATCACTGAACTGCTCCAATATCTGGAGTCGCTTACGGCTATCGGGTGCCAGCGTTGCAATGGGTGCCAGCAGATAGCAGAAGGCCTTTTTATTGCTCCTACCTACCCTGCCGCGCAATTGATGCAGATCGCTCAGTCCGAACTGATGTGCATTGTTGACAATGATCGTATTTACGTTCGGAATATCTACGCCACTCTCCACAATATTGGTGCAGATGAGTACATCGTAGCGTCGCTCAATAAAATCTAATATCCGCTCTTCCAACTCGTGCCCTTCCAATTGTCCGTGAGCATAACCGACAGAAAGATCCGGACAGAGAGACTGAATCAATGCGGCCATTTCTGAAAGTCCCTGAATCCGATTATGAATGAAAAAAACCTGTCCCCCCCGACCCGTTTCGAAATAAATGGCCTCCCGAATGTAGTCGTCATTAAAAACATGTACTTCTGTTTGTATGGGCAGGCGATTGGGGGGCGGTGTATTGATGATGCTGAGGTCACGTGCCCCCATTAAACTGAATTGCAATGTTCGCGGAATAGGCGTGGCTGTGAGGGTCAGGCAATCAACATTAGCCCGGATGGTCTTCAGTTTTTCTTTGTGCGCCACACCGAATTTTTGCTCCTCATCGATCACAAGTAAGCCCAGGTTTTTAAAAGATACTTCCTTCCCAAGAATGCTGTGGGTACCAATGAGTATATCGATTTTTCCGGCGGCCAGTTTTTGCAGCGTCTCTTTTTTCTCTTTGGCCGATTTAAACCGGTTGACGAAATCAACGGTCACCGGAAAATCTTTCAGCCGCTCCTGAAAAGTTTTGTAGTGTTGAAATGCCAGGATGGTGGTGGGAACCAATACGGCTGCCTGCTTGCCATCGATACAGGTTTTAAAAGCTGCGCGAATGGCGATTTCAGTTTTACCAAAACCAACATCACCGCAAATCAGGCGATCCATCGGACTCTCATTCTCCATATCTTTCTTCACGTCGGCAGTTGCCTTACTCTGATCAGGGGTATCTTCAAAAAGAAAAGATGCTTCAAGTTCATGCTGCAGATAATTGTCCGGACTATGTGCAAAACCATGTAAGGTTTTTCTGCGTGCATATAGTTTAATCAGGTCGAAGGCTAGTTCCTTTACCTTGGTTTTCGTTTTTTCTTTTAGCTTTTGCCAGGCATCACTTCCCAACTTATTCACTTTAGGCAGCGTGCCGTCTTTCCCTGAAAACTTCGAAATTTTATGCAGGGAATTGATGTTCACATATAAGATATCAGCGTCTTTATAAATCAAGCGAACGGCTTCCTGCCATTTTCCATTTACCTCAATTTTTTGTAAGCCGCTGAAAACGCCTACACCATGATCGATGTGTGAAACAAAATCTCCCGGCTGCAGTTCCCGTAAGGTTTTGATGGTAAGGGCTTTGTTCTTATTGAATGCCTGCTTGACGCGGTATTTATGGTAGCGCTGAAAAATTTGGTGATCGGTGTAACAAACAACTTTCAACTGGTCATTAATAAAGCCTTCGTGTATAGCTGTATTCACAGGAATAAAATCTATGCTCGTCTGCAGGTCGGAGAAAATCTGCGATAACCGCTCCAGTTGCTTGACTTGTTCAGCGAATAAAAAAAGCTGATAGCCGGCTGCTTCCTTCTCTTTCCAGTCAGCAATCAGCCAGTCAAATCGCCGGTTAAAAGAGGGTTGTGGGCGGGTGGCGGCATCCAGTTCCAGGGTAGCATTTCCGGAGGGTGTGCCGATTTCTACTACATGCCGCATCTTCAGCCAATCATTCCACTCTGCTGAGCGGAAGAAATCCTGCTCCTGTAAGCTTTGCACCTGGTGGGCATCTTCTTCGTTCAAGTTTTCAGTGGCGGCAGCGGAAGCCGGTACTTGCTCAAAATACTGAAATGCTTCAAACTGCTCATCCAGCTTGGATGCCAAGAGGGATCGGTCTTTCAGCCAGATAACAGTTTCCTCCGGCATAAATGCCGGCAGCGGAATTTTATTTTCAGCAGTAAACTGCGTTTCAATGTGAGGAATGATATTTACCTGCAGTAGTTTTCTTTCACTTAACTGTGACTGCGGATCAAAGAGGCGGATGCTGTCGACTTCATTTCCAAAGAGTTCAATCCGATAGGGCTTTTCATTCCCGAATGAATAGATATCGAGAATACCACCCCGCAAGGCAAATTGTCCGGGCTCATAAACAAAATCGGTTCGATGAAACCCATAGCTGACGAGGCGTTCCATCAGCTCCTCCAGCTGCAGCGTATCATTGGTTTTTATGGCGATCAGGCGGCTATTCAATTTTTCTGGTACCACCACTTTCTCAAAAAGTGCTTCGGGATAAGTGATGACTACTTTTTTATTTCCACCCGCAGCCATTTTAGTCAATGCCTCTGTACGAAGCATCACATGTGAGTTATTGACCTGCTTGAAATCTTTCCTGTTTTTGAAGGAAGAGGGAAAATAAAACAGGTCGAGTGCCCCGGTAATATTTTCGAGTGAATTATGAAAATAGGCCGCTTCTTCGGCGTCATTGAGCACCACCAGATGATTCATAGTAGCTGTTTTTTCAGCGGTCATCAAGGCGGCCATTAAAAATTCAGGACTACTCCCGTGCAGCTGGAGAAGGGCGATGGTCTGGGGATCGGCATAAGAAAGCCTGTCACCTACTTGTAAAAGGAGGGGGGAGTTACGGTACTTTTCCAGCAACAGGTTGATGTTGCTTACTTCCTGATCTGCCACCATTTGATTCAAACGGGCACAAAGGTACGATTTTGGGACTAGAATGTAGCTTCCGCACTAATGAGCAGCTTCAGTTTGGTCACTTTATTTTCGAGCACTTCCGCTGGGCCAATCTGGTTCTTTTCATTGAACCAATTGGCATAAAATCCATTTTCATACTGTACAAAAATAGAATACTGCCCGGGTGGAAGTTCAACGGCAAAATGACCGGTGGAATCTGTTTTTACGGTGGCAACCAGTGGGGTAGGTATAGAAGTGTACCAACCGGTCTTATCCGCTTTCCTGAGTTGGGATGCGGCTGTTAACTGATGAATATAAACAGTAGTGGCGTATCCGGCGGGGGTTGCCAGGGGCAAATCGGGAGATGGCATGCGGTCGCCCTTCACTATCTGCACGATGCCCTCTATTCCTTGTTGAATCTTTTGCCCAGTTAATTGTCTAGAATTGCTACAAGAAAGAGCGGAAAGCATAACAATAAAAAAAATAAAAAGAATCGGCTTCATACTGCAATTTAAGGGCTGGAACTATCTAATTTAGTAATTTTATGCACTTTCAATCATGAGCCGCCTCCATTAAAGGAAAAATTAACTTTTATGAGATTATTCAGACTGTCCATCGTCATTTTATTTTCTTTGTCTATTGCCTCTGTTTCAGCACAGATCACTACTGATTTGCAGGGACTCAAGCGGGCAAGCGAAGGATATAAATTACAATATGATGCCAATTTCAGTAAGGCCCTGAACCTGGCCAAAGAGAAAGGCTGGCCGCTGACCATGAAGGAAAAAGATGGTGGACTGGCCATGCTGACGGGCGTAGATCAGTTTGGACTCCCTATTTATTATACAACTTATAGCAATGTTTTGGCAGCCACTACCACCCGTGCCAATCAATTATGGCCTGGTGGTGCCTCCGGATTTAATCTGACAGGCAGCAGTGCCTTCTTAAAAGATAAACTTGGTATCTGGGATGGGGGAAGACTTTTAGCCACACACGTGGAACTGGCAGGAAGAATTGTTCAGAAAGACAATCCTCCCAGTTCAGATGACCATGGAACACACGTTGCTGGAACCATGGTAGCCAGTGGGGTGAACCCGGTTGCCAAAGGAATGTCGTATGGCGCGCAGAATTTACTTGCTTATGATTTTGGGAATGACGCCGGTGAAATGTTCACTCAGGCAGCAGAATCGAGTTTGCTTTTGTCCAATCACTCATATGGAACGATTGCAGGTTGGCGTTTTAATTCTGGCCAGAACAGATGGGAATTTTGGGGCAGATTTGGCGATAATGAAGATGCCAACTTTGGATATTACAATTCACAAGCACAGGCATGGGATTCACTCGCTTATCTAACGCCCAACTACTTGATTGTAAAATCAGCGGGTAATAACAGAAGTCAAAATGGACCTGCTGTAGGTCAACCTTATTTTCGTTACAATGCCAGCAACCAGATGGCCTCCGCCGGAAATCGCCCGGAAGGCATCAGCAGCAATGATGGCTATGACATCATCTCTACTTCTGGTAATGCTAAAAATATTCTAACAGTGGGTGCTATAAGTGGAATCCCCGGTGGTTATTCCCGTCCTTCCGATGTTTTGATCAGTAATTTCAGTAGTTGGGGCCCTACAGACGATGGAAGAATCAAACCTGATATCGTGGCCCAGGGGGTTGATGTTATTTCTTCTATTGCCACGACCAATACAAGCTATGCCAGTTTTAACGGCACCTCCATGTCCAGTCCCAATGCTACCGGATCTTTGTTTTTGTTGCAGGAACTGTATGGCAAGTTGAAAAGCGGTGCTCCGATGCGCTCTGCAACGCTCAAGGGAATTGCAATTCACACCGCAGATGAAGCAGGAATAGCTCCCGGACCCGATTACATCCATGGCTGGGGATTGCTGAACGTAGAAAAAGGGGCGGCCCTCATCAACCAGGCAGTAACCAGCAACAACGCATCTACTAGCAACCATTTACTGTATGAAAATAACCTGACCAATGGTGGCAGCCTAACTTTGAATGTAGTTGCCTCAGGTAAGGGTCCTTTGAGTGCCACTATTTGCTGGACCGATCCTCGGGGCAGTGTTGAAACCGTTGATATTCTCAACAACCGTTCTAAAAAACTGGTGAATGACTTAGATATCCGCATTACCAAAACGAATGGCTTTGGCACTTATTTTCCCTGGACATTGAATCCTACTTTCCCTTCGGCCACTGCATTCCCAGCTGATAACAGCGTTGATAATGTTGAAAGAATTGATGTAGACAGTACAGTACCCGGACAATCCTACACCATCCGTATTTCACATAAAGGCATCCTGGTAAAGGACGCCCAGGCATATTCACTGCTGGTAAGTGGTGTGGGCGGCACAGCTTTCTGTAATTCAACTTCCGGTGGAGGTGGTGCAAGAATTGATTCAGTTATCTTCAGTAATCTGCAGATTGCCAACCCGGCCGGTTCAAGAACCTATACCGACAACACCCGTTTCACTGCCAACGTCGAGCCCCTGCAAACACTTCCTATTTCCATTAAATTGAATACAGCCGATGCAAGTACGAATGCGCGGATAGTAAAAGTATTCATCGACTTTAATAGCAATGGTGTCTTTGATACTGGCGAATTAATGGCAACGAGTAGCGCCCTTACTTCCGCGGCACAAATTTATACTACCAACATCGCTATACCAGGAACAGTATCGGTAGGTAGCTTGTGTTTGATGAGAATTGTGGTACAGGAAACTTCTACTGCTGGTGATGTGCAAGCCTGCGGAACGTATGGACGCGGAGAAACACAGGATTATCGCCTGCGTGTGGTAAGTCCATCGAATGATATCATGCCCTTTGAAATTACTGCTCCGGCAAGTGGCGATTGTGAATCCGCACAAAATTATCTGACCATCAAGATTAAAAACAATGGTGCAGTCAGTCAATCGAACGTGCCCGTAAGTGGGATTGCTTTAGGACCAGGAGGGGCCATTGTCTCGACATTCTCATCTGTATACAGAGGCACCATCTCAGCGGGTTCGATTGCAACAGTTACTTTCCAGAATCCATTTGCGATGCAAGCCGGAACCACCTATAATATTCTTGCTACCACCTCATTGGGAAATGACCAAAATTTATCTAATAATTCACTGGTCTCTTCTTTTGCGACAGCGGCAAGACCTGCAGAGCCTCAGGGCACAGGCAGTATGTGCGGCAATACTGCCATTTTGCGGGTGAACAACCCAGTGCCTGGCAGCAATTATTTTTGGTACAATTCCGAATCGGCAACCGTCCCTGTCACTTCCGGTTCTACCACAAGTACAGCCAACGTACCCGCTAACAGAACATTTTATTTAGGTAAAGACATACAGGCATCTATCGGACCGGCAAATAAATTGGTCTATTCCAGTGGTGGCTATAACACCTTCGCTGGAAATTTCGTGCGTTTTAATAATTCCGTACCCTTGGTAATTGAAACCGCTCGCATGTACATAGGTAATCCCGGTAAAATAAGAATCATCTATGGTGACATTACGAATGAGACTTCTACCGGTTACTCTTATATTGCTCAATATTCAACAATAATTGATGCGCCTGCCACCAACCCCAATCCGCAACCGGGACTTGTTGTCGGAAATAATCCTTTGGACACAGGTGCCATTTTCCGATTAGACATTCCGGTGAGCCAGCCGGGTGACCACATCCTGATTCTGCAATGCATCAGTGGTGACGGCAGATCAGACAGTGCATCCATTTTCAGAAACAATGCTATAACAACGCCCAATACTTACCCCATGACAGTACCGGGCGTGATGTCAATTACGGGTAACAGTGTAACACCAGGCGCACAACAGCCTTGGCAATTTTATTATTTCTTCTACGACATGAAAATCAGTACCCTTGATTGTCCGAGTGCACGTGTAGCTGTAACGGCAGCGTCTCCGGTTGAACCCATTATCACCCGACAGGGCGACTCGCTGGTTTCTAACTATATTACCGCCAATCAATGGTATTATAATGATACCCTTATCATAGGTGCAAATAGCAAAACATATAAGCCAACAAAAACCGGAAACTATAAAGTTGTCGTTTTCGACTCGTTTGGTTGTCAGCTCACATCGAACACCATTAATGTTACGATAACTGCACTGACTGAACAAATGGCTGAAGAAATCAGATTACGTGTTTCTCCCAATCCGAATAAAGGCCGATTCAACCTCTCATTCACGGTAGATACCAGAGCCGATCTTTGGATCGATATCATTGACCCTGCCGGCAATAAAGCATTCTCTGCAAATCAACCGAATTTCATTGGAAGCTATTCGAAAGAAATAACACTGCCGCAGCTCTCCTCATCTATGTATCTGGTGAGAATACAGCACAACAAAAAGGTATATGTGAAGAAACTGATCATACAACGTTAGTGTGCCACAGCTGAAACATTGAGAAGGCCGGTAAACTTTTTACCGGCCTTTTTGTTGAAGTTAAATCTCCTATGAAATCTATGAGAATGGGGTAAAACCCTAAAAAATCGATTTAATTACCTTTACACGCGAAAAATAAATAAAAAAGTATGGCAGAGCCCTGGCGCACCGGCACGGTGATCAAAATAGAAAATGAGACGCCCAACTGCAGAAGATTCTGGATACAGGTATCGGAATTGGCATCTTTTGATTTCATCCCCGGACAATTCGTTACCCTGGATCTCCCGATACATGAGCAGAAAAACAAGCGCTGGAGAAGCTATTCTATCGCCTCTGCACCCGATGGTAGCAATGTGTTTGAACTCGTCATCGTTTACCTCGAAGGCGGACTCGGAACAACCTATTTATTTAATGAAGTAGCCGTTGGAACCGAAATCACACTGCGCGGACCCCAAGGGAAATTTATTCTCCCGGAAGTGCTCGACCACGATATTTATCTGATCTGCACCGGCACAGGTATTGCACCTTTCCGTTCTATGGCACACTGGCTGCACCACCATAAAAAACCACACCAGGGCGTTCACCTGGTATTCGGGTGCAGGAAATTCGAAGATGGGCTATACATCAAGGAATTACAAGAACTGGCTGCCAATGAACCTGGATTTCATTTTCACCCTTGTTATTCCCGTGAAACAGATGTACCGGCCGGCTCTTACAAAGGTTATGTGCACCAGGTATATGAAGAACTTACCGGTAAAGGCACCATACCCGCAAAGTTTTATCTCTGTGGCTGGAAGAACATGATTGATGAAGCCAAGGAAAGAATCGTAGCCATGGGCTATGACAAGAAAGCCATCCATCTCGAGATTTACGGATAAAAATTGTTGCTACTTAGATTACATCAACTGTGCTGATACCATTTCACGCACCTTGCTCATCAGCACCCGCTCCTGAACCATACTGTCCCGATAACGAATGGTCACTGTCTTATCTTCCAATGTCTGATGATCAATCGTTACACAGAATGGTGTACCAATGGCATCCTGACGACGGTAGCGCTTCCCAATGGCATCTTTTTCCTCATAGAAACATTTGAAATAAGGCTTGCATTCATTCATCAGATCCCTGGCCACCTCGGGTAAGCCGTCTTTTTTCGTTAAGGGTAAAATCGCCAGCTTTACCGGGGCCAGCATGGGCGGAATATGCAATACAACACGACTATCGGTTGATCCATCTTCCTTTTTTATTTGCTCTTCTTCGTATGCATTTGATAAGATGAGCAGGAACATACGATCTAAACCAATAGAAGTCTCAATCACATAAGGCACATAATTCTGATTGATCTCATTATCGAAATACTGCAACTTCTTTTTACTGTGCAGCTGGTGCTGCGTCAAATCAAAATCGCTGCGGGAATGGATACCTTCTACTTCCCTGAAACCAAAAGGAAAGGCAAACTCAATATCACAGGCCTCCTTGGCATAATGCGCGAGCTTCACATGATCATGAAAGCGAAACTTTTCCTTCGGAATACCCAGGGCCAGGTGCCATTGTAACCTGGCTTCTTTCCAATACCGATACCACTCCCCTTCCGTTCCGGGACGAACAAAAAACTGCATCTCCATCTGCTCAAACTCCCGCATACGAAAAATGAACTGCCGAGCAACGATCTCATTCCTGAATGCTTTTCCCGTTTGCGCAATACCAAAAGGAATTTTCATGCGGGCTGTTTTCTGCACATTCAGAAAATTCACAAAAATGCCCTGTGCTGTCTCGGGTCGCAGATAGATGGTATCCGACTCTTCAGCTACAGACCCCAATTGGGTAGAGAACATAAGATTGAACTGACGAATATCTGTCCAGTTACCCGTTCCACTCACACTGCAAACAATTTTTTCGTCCGCCATCAATTGCTTCAGGCCGGCAAAATCTTCCGCTGCCAGCAGCGCATCCATTTTTGCTAACAAAGCTGTGGCTGCCGCCTCATCGCCCTGTTGGCTCAATGCCTCTGCCTTTGCCTCTATCAAATGATCAACCCGATAGCGCTTCTTGCTATCACGATTGTCGATCATTGGGTCGCTGAAATTATCTACGTGACCACTGGCCTTCCAGGTAGTAGGATGCATAAAGATGGCAGCATCAATGCCCACAATGTTCTCATGCAACTGGGTCATGCTCTTCCACCAATGGTCGCGAATGTTCTTCTTCAACTCACTCCCATAGGGACCATAATCATATACAGCCCCCAGTCCGTCATAAATTTCACTACTCGGAAAAACAAATCCATATTCCTTGGCATGGGCAATAATGGCCGGTAACAGCTGATCAGTATTGGTTGTCATAACGGAACAAAAATACAGTATTAGTGCTGGTTTACGAAACAGAACGGCAATTCACCGATTCAGCCGGCCGGTGATCCACTCCTTGTATTCCATGGGTGAGATCCTTTTTTTTCAGTACTTTTAAAAAAATCATTGCAATGTCACTCTATCGCTTGCTGTTACCCGCTTTGCTGTTCTCAAACTGGCTGACAGCTCAAACCACCTCCGAATATCCCGACGATTATCTGACCCCTGCCTTTCATGCAGGAAGAAGAGCTGCATTTCGTGAGAAAATGCCTGAGCGATCTGTGGCCCTTTTCTTTGCCTCACCACAGAAAGTGCGCAACAACGATGTGAATTATATCTATGCCCCCAGTAAAAATCTATACTACCTGACCGGACTAGAGGAGCCCAATGCTTTATTACTATTATTCAAACAGCCAGTTACCCTACTAGGAAAAACAGGCACCGAATTTATTTTCGTACAGCCCAGGAACCCACAGCGGGAAATGTGGACCGGAAAAATTTTGGGACCGGAAGGGGTTAAGAAGAAATATGCAATGGAACACGTTTTCGCTGCAGAGCAATTTTCCGGCAAACTACTCGACCTGTCGCAACTCGATACCATCATTACTTCTTTCCGCACAGAACAGATATTATTCAAATATCCCGGTCGCGGTGATTTGCTGGCGAATATGGCTGCCTCATTTGATACCGCCATACAACAAGCCGGCAAAACCCCCATGCCTACCTTTGGCACAGCCATTTTGCACCAACTTCGTGGCATCAAGCAACCGGAAGAGATTGCCCTGATGGAAAAAGTAATCAACATGAGTGTGGAGGGTCACAATCGCGTAATCAGAACCATACAACCCGGCATGCATGAATACGATGCCCAGGCACTCATGGAATATGAATTCAAAAGCCGCGGATCGGAATATGTAGGTTACCCCAGCATCAACGGCTCCGGCGCCAATTCCTGTATCCTTCATTACGAAACCAATCAGCGCACCTTACAGGATGGTGATTTATTACTCAACGATTGCGGAGCCGAGTACCACGGCTATAGTGCCGATGTAACCAGAACCATCCCCGTAAACGGTAAGTTTAGTCCGGAACAAAAAATCATTTATGAACTGGTACTGGCTGCACAGGATGCTGCTTTTGCCACCTGTCAGCCGGGCAAACAATTCACAGACCCCCACAATGCCGCACTGAAAGTGATAACAGCCGGATTAAAAGAACTGGGCATCATTCAAAGTGATAACCAGGCCAGAATGTATTTTCCACATGGCACTTCGCATCATCTCGGACTCGATGTGCACGATATGGGCAGTAGAACAACACTGGTACCGGGTATGATTTTTACCGTAGAGCCGGGTATTTATATTCCACCCGGCAGCAATTGTGATAAAAAATGGTGGTCCATCGGTGTGCGCATAGAAGACGACCTGCTCATCACAAACGATGGCTATCGCAATTTGTCTGCAGGATCACCCCGCACAGTAGAAGAGATTGAAAAAATGGCCCGAGCAGCGAGAAAAAAGAAGAAGCCACTCGAATAGCGCTACTATTGAAGCTTTTCATTTTGCCTGTGTCGATCGGCATCTCTTAGGGTCTTCTTCTCGAAATTTTTCTCCAACGCCTCTGTCAGATTCACGCCGGTCTGGTTGGCCAGGCAGATTACTACCCATAGCACATCTGCCAGCTCATCTGACAGCTCATGGCCTTTGTCGGACTCCTTCTCTGATTGCTCACCATAGCGTCGAACCATTAAACGACTCAGTTCCCCCACTTCCTCCATCAAAATACCCAGATTGGTTAATTCATTGAAATAGCGCACACCAAGGGTCTGAATCCAGTTATCGACTTTTTGCTGTGCTTCCTGTATGGTAAGACTCATGAGCGAAGATTTGATTGATTATTCTTTGTTTTTAGAATCTATCCAAATAGTCACCGGACCATCATTGGTCAGACTGACCTGCATATCGGCACCGAAGATGCCGGTTGCAATGGGTTTACCTAACATAGCAGCCAATCGCTGTATCAGTTGCTCATAAATAGGTATGGCTACTTCAGAACGGGCCGCGCGAATATAGGAAGGACGATTTCCCTTTTTGGTTAAAGCATGCAAGGTAAACTGACTCACCAGTAAGATCTCACCAGCAGATTCCAGGCAACTTCGGTTCATCACACCCTGTTCGTCGGGAAAAATACGCAGGTTGACAATCTTACCTGCTATCCACTCCACATCCTCCTGCTGATCTGCTTCCTCCATGCCTACCAACACCAGTAAACCCCTACCAATTTGGCCGGTAATTTGCTGCTCGACGGTAACTGAAGCGCTACTGACCCGCTGTACGACAATTCTCATATTGAATCACGCGATTTATGCGAACTTTACAGATATGAAGATAGTTATAACCCCCGAAATTCAGTTTCAAACTGCCCGCAGTGGCGGGAAGGGGGGACAAAACGTCAACAAGGTAGAAACGATGGTGGAAGGTCGATGGCACGTAGACACTTCTGCACGTGTTACTCCTGAACAGAAGGCATTGATTCACCAGCGACTGGCCAACCGCATTCACCGCGATGGATGCTTGCTGGTCAAATCACAAGCTGCCAGAAGTCAATGGATGAACAAACAAGAAGTGATAGAAAAAATGAACAGGATGGTCGCCAAGGCATTGCTGCAACAGGCCAGCAGAAAAGCTACCCAACCTACGGCCGCATCCCGGGAAAAAAGATTGGAAACAAAAAAGAGAACCGCATTGAATAAAGTACTCAGAAAAAAAATCAATCGCGACGAATGAAGTGGTGTTGTCTATTATTTTTTTACCTGGTGCAAGGGTGGCAAACTGTTTCGGCTCAAAAAGCAGGAAAGACTTCCCCCGCTCTAGTGTTGGAAGTGCGTGCAATGGTGGGAGGAAATGCCTTTTCATTTGACAGCAGTTACCGGAATGCTTCCGGAGAGTCTTTTCAAGTCACCCGCTGTCTTTTTTATCTGTCGAATTTTTCCGTCACCTATACGGATGGCAATAAAAATCATTTGCCCCCATCTTATTTTCTGATCAACTTATCAGATAGCAGTACCTGGTCGATCCGGATTCCGGTTGACAATAAAAAAATATTATCCATTCATTTTTTAATTGGTATCGACAGTAGCAAAAATGTTGGCGGTATTCAGCGCGGGGTTTTGGATCCGGCCCGTGGTATGTTCTGGACCTGGAACACAGGTTACGTGATGGCCAAATTAGAAGGCACTTCAAGCTCTTCTAAACTGGCGGGACAAAAATTTTCCTATCACATAGGAGGATACGCCGGCAATCAAAACGTGGTGAAGGATGTTATGCTGGTGGTTCCGAAGCAACTAAATCAACAAAAACCGCTCACGCTGTTGGCAGATCTGTTGCATTGGTTCAATGGTTCGGCTCCTCTTTCCATAGCAAAGCATCCTTCCTGTCACTCACCGGGAAAATTAGCTTTGCAGATTGCCAATAACTATCAATCTATGTTCACCCTTCAGCAACAGCCCTAACCATGAAGCGAAAGCACATCATCCTGTTACTGATCGTAAGCACCTGCCTCGCCTGGGAGCAAACCAATCGCTGGCTGGCCCATACCCATCCGGTGCAACCCATCATTCCCAGAGGGTGGCCGGCACCGGTGTATGATTTCAAATCAAATCCACTGACAAAAGAAGGCATTGCCTTGGGTAAGGCCTTATTTTATGACCCGATATTAAGTAAAGATGGAACTGTCTCTTGTGGCAGCTGTCATCAATCTTTCAGTGGGTTTGCTACGTATGACCATCCCTTGAGCCATGGGATTGACAACGGCTTCACCCAACGCAATGCACCGGGTATTGTGAATATGGCCTGGCAGAAAAAATTTAATCAGGATGGTGGCATCTTACACCTCGATCTTCAACCCCTGGCACCCATCACCGCAGAAAATGAAATGGGTGAAACGATTACCGGTGTGGTAGAAAAACTCAACAAGAATGAAACTTACAGGAAAAAATTTCGGGAAGCATTCGGCGTGCAGACAATTGTTACTGCTGATCTCGGCAAAGCCCTTAGTCAGTTCGTTTTGACACTGGTAAGCTATAACAGCAAATATGACCGCGTGATGCGGGGAGAAACAAAATTTATCTTGCCGGAACAACTGGGCTACGAAATCTTTACAAAAAAATGCGTGTCCTGTCATCCCCCCCCTTTCTTCACTGATTTTAGTTTCAGAAATGCCGGACTTCCATTAGATGATATGCTGCAAGATAGAGGACGCATGCAGATCACCGGAAACGCAGCAGATTCACTGGCCTTTCGTGTACCCAGCCTCAGGAATGTGGCACTTAGCTTTCCCTATGGACATGATGGCCGGTTTGCTACCCTACAAAATGTATTTGAACAGTACAGAAGTACACAACCGCGTTCTGCCGGAACTGATCCGTTGTTACAAAAAGGCATTCCCCTGAGTAATTATGAAATCGGACAGCTAACCGCATTTTTACAAACATTGACTGATTCTACTTTGATCAACAACCCTGCTTTCCTGCCGGAGGAACAAAACCGCAGGCAAAAACAGGAGCGCGATATACACAGGAACAAAGGAGATTGATTACTTTCGATATGCATTCAATAAAGAAATTTAGAAAAGTCATCAGGTGAGTGGCATAAAAAAATTAGCGGGACAAACCATGTGGTATGGTGTCAGCACCATGGCAGGCAGACTCATCAACTACCTGCTGACGCCCTACCTTACCTATCAATTCAGCACTGCCCAATATGGGGAGATGTCGATGGTGTATGCTGTCATTCCCTTCATGAATGTATTATTCAGCTATGGGATGGAAACAGCCTACTTCCGGTTCACCAAAGACCATCCACGGCAGGTAGTGAATAATACAGCAGCCACCTCACTGCTGCTCACTACCACCCTGCTAACGGCTATAGTATTGTTGCTGTCGGGTCCGATGGCTGCAGTATTGAAGGTCCCTGCACATCCCGAATACATTTGGCTGGCGGCCGGTATCATTGCTACCGATGCAATCTGTATTGTTCCCTTTGCCCAACTGCGACAGGAGGGAAGACCGATTCGATTTGCCTTCATAAAAATCGGCGGAATTCTTGTCAATATCTTTTTTGTTGTCTTTTTTCTGTCGATCTGGCCTACCTGGCTGTCGTCGCATCCAGAACATTTTAGTGCAGGATGGTATAATTCCAAAGCAGCTGTGATGTATGTGCTTTTGGCCAATCTGATTCAAAATCTTATTGTCTTCCTATTACTCAGTAAAGAGTGGATGGGCTTTCAATGGAAATTAGATAAAGCGCTTTGGTGGCGAATGATGACCTACGGATGGCCGCTGATATTTGCGGGACTGGCAGGTATGGTTAATGAAACTTTTGACAGGATCATGCTGGGATGGTGGGCACCGGTTCAAGGAAGTGAAGCAGCACAAACGGAAGTTGGTATCTATTCTGCATGTTATAAACTTTCTATTTTGATTACACTGGGTAGGCAAGCATTTAGTCTGGGAGCTGAGCCCTTCTTTTTTCGGCTTGCAGAAAAAGAAGATGCACCCCGCCAATATGCCCGGGTGATGAAATTCTTTGTGATCACGCTTTGCCTGATGTACCTGGTTGTGATGTTATACCTCGACTATTGGAAATACTTTATTCAGAAACCCGACATGTGGGTGGGATTAAAAGTGGTGCCCCTGTTATTATTGGCGAATATTTTTTTGGGTATTTACTATACCCTCAGTGTCTGGTACAAACTGGCCGACAAAACCAGTGCAGGTGCCTGGATTACTTTCATAGGTGCCTTGATTACATTGGTCATTAATTATTGGGGCATTCCACTTTATAGTTACATGGCTTGTGCCTGGGCTACCCTTGCCTGTTATGGCAGCATGATGGCCATTAGTTATTATTGGGGACAAAAGGTGTATCCCATTCCCTATCGTGTTGGGCGATTGTTCGCTTATATAATAGGAGCTGTATTGTTGGCTCAGGTTTTCAATTGGTTGATAGCCGGTCTTGAACTGAGCAACGGGCTTCGGTTACTTATTGCTACTTTCTTACTGGTTCTCTACATAGGAATCATTTTCTTTGCAGAAAGGGAAGAACTAAAAAATATTCCGGCAATCAAAAGCCGGTTCAAGATATAATGGCGGAAGATCTACACATATCAATCGGTTCCAAGCAAGAACAATATGAAGCATTGCTGCCTCAAATTAAAGCGCTCACGGCAGGGGAGTCCGATCTCATAGCCAATCTGGCGAATATCGCTGCTGCGCTGTTTCAGCAGTTTAGGTGGCTGTGGGTAGGCTTCTATCTGGTGAAAGGTGATGAGCTGGTGTTAGGTCCATTTCAGGGTCCCATTGCTTGTACGCGTATAAAAAAGGGAAGGGGTGTTTGCGGAACGAGTTGGGAGCGGGGAGAAACTTTGGTTGTTCCTGATGTAGAAAAATTTCCGGGACACATTGCTTGCAGTAGTTTATCGCGGTCAGAGATTGTAGTTCCGATCACATACGATGGTACTGTATGGGGGGTGTTAGATGTAGACAGCGATGCATTAGACCATTTTGATGCGATTGATAAAGAATATCTCGAGCGAATCATGCAATTCATATCACCCGTCAACAACTGATGTATCGGCAGACAGTTATTGAGCGAAAAGCCATTTCTTTTTTTTTCGTTACCTTTGCATATTCATATAAGCTCTCTACAGGCTGATCACACTTCCGTGACAAAGTTTTTTCAGATCATTTACGGGTAGGTTATATAACAGTTGACACGATGTTAGCTGTTACTCACTTTATATTTTAAATAATGTCATTCAATTCATTACACATCATCCCTGCGATTCTGGAAGCATTGGAGCAGGAAGGTTATCATCAGCCCACACCCATTCAGGCACAGGCCATTCCGCCCGCACTCCAGGGTCGAGACGTGCTGGGCTGCGCACAAACAGGTACAGGCAAGACAGCTGCATTTTCTATACCTATTTTACAGATTTTACAACTGCAACAAACTTCAACTCCCCCAAAAAAAGGCATCAAAGCATTGGTAGTAACTCCTACACGTGAACTGGCGATTCAAATCAATGAAAGCCTGGCTGCCTATGGCAGAAATATCTCTTTACGACATGAAGTTATTTTTGGTGGGGTTTCACAAGTGCCCCAAACGCGCGCCCTACAAAGAGGTATAGATATCCTCGTTGCTACACCGGGACGTTTACTTGACCTGATGCAACAGGGCTTCATCTCATTACAATCCGTTCAATTACTGGTACTGGATGAAGCAGACCGTATGCTGGATATGGGATTCATTCATGATGTTAAAAAGATTCTCGCTAAGTTGCCGGCAAAAAAACAGACCTTATTTTTTTCGGCTACCATGCCACCGGAGATTGCCTCACTAGCAGCATCGCTTTTGCATGAGCCGGTTCGGGTAGAAGTTACACCGGTATCTTCTACTGCTGCCACCATCGGACAACAATTGTACCATGTAAACCGGGAGAATAAGAAACGCTTACTGGCACATTTATTAAAAGACGATGAAATTAAAACTGCGCTGGTATTTACCCGCACGAAACACGGGGCAGATAAGGTGGTAAAAGACCTGGTGCGGGATGGTTTTTCCGCAGAAGCTATCCATGGTAATAAATCACAAAATGCACGCCAGCGTGCACTCAGCAATTTCAAGAACGGTACTACCCGAGTATTGGTAGCAACCGATATTGCAGCCAGGGGAATTGATGTGGAATTATTATCCCATGTTATCAACTTTGAATTACCCAATGTGCCAGAGACCTATGTTCACCGAATTGGACGAACAGGTAGAGCCGGTGCCAGCGGAGTCGCCATATCTTTCTGCGATCAGGAAGAAAAAGAGTTCCTGCGCGATATTCAAAAATTAACAGGCATTCAGATTCCGGTCGTTTCAGAGCATCCTTTTCCTCCACAGGCCTTTTCAGGTATGCCAAGACCTTCCGGAACCAGGGAAAATGAGCAACGTAATCGCGGGCACCAACATCAACGTTCCTTCCGCCCTTCAGGCAGACGCAGCATGGAAAAAAGATAGTAGTGATTTTACGTCGACAATAAAAAGAAATCACTGAAAAATAGTAGTTTTGTGCCCCTGCGGATATGGCGAAATTGGCAGACGCACCAGACTTAGGATCTGGCGCCGCGAGGCGTGTAGGTTCGACTCCTATTATCCGCACAAAATGCTAGGTGAGTTGGAGTGAGCGCGTGAAGTAAAATTATACGCCCACTCCAACTCACCCTTTTTTATGCTCCTCCCCTTTTGCGCCACTTCCGTCAGGCACAATGGATATATATCCCAATAACCTATTGGCAATGTGTTATGCTGGTTGCTCAATGAATGTTCATTTTTATGCCTTTGATGTAGCAACAGCTTGTTTCTAATGCGGATATACCTTATCTTCATCTAACAAATCTTTTCGCTGTTTTTTTGTATTCATATCATCATAAAGTCATTGTATGCAATCCCCAGTTAGACCCCTCATTTTATTGTTAGTGGGCATTTTTTTATCTGATGCCCTCTTTGCCTGTACCGGTATCACCCTCAAATCTAAAGATGGTGGTGTGGTTGTTTCCCGCACCGTTGAGTGGGCCTTGAACGATGCCCAACACAATAAAATACTCATCGTACCCCGCAATAAGACATTTACCGGACAAACGCCGAAGGGCTTCAATGGAAAAAAGTGGACCGGCAAATATGGCTTCGTGACGCTGACTGCTTACGATCAGCCCTATGGTCCGGATGGCATGAACGAAGAAGGATTGTATGTGGGAGTATATTACCTGCCGGGGTTTGCCGAATATGCAGTTTATGATAGCACCAAAGCTGCACAATCACTGAGTGTTGGCGATTTAATGCAATGGATGCTGTCGTCATTCAAAACAGTGAATGAGGCCATCGCCAACCTGAATAAAGTTCGGGTAGTGACCGTAGAAAACAAAGATTTTGGCGGAGCTGAACTGCCCTTCCATTTCAAAATCGTTGACCCCTCCGGGAACAGCAAGATTATTGAGATCGTGAACCACGGAGAAATCAAAGTATATGACCCCTACCTCGGAGTAATTACCAACTCCCCTACTTATGATTGGCACATCATCAATCAACGGAATTATCTGGCCCTCACCAATATTCCGAACAATCCAAAAGTTTTTGATAATTATGAGCTGAAGCCATTGGGTGGTGGTTCCGGATTAATCGGATTGCCCGGAGATTTTACTCCCCCCTCCCGTTTTGTCAGGGCGGCTGCGTTTACAGCCACCTGCCGGCCATTGTCTACCTCACAGGAAGCAGTATTTGAATCTTTCAGAATTCTAGACAATTTCAATATTCCGCTGGGAGCCCAGGTTCCTGCACAAAATTTGCCCAAAGACATTGTCAGTGCAACACAGGTAACCTCTGCCTCAGATCTAAAAGAAAGGGTTTATTACTATCATACTATGTGGAATAGGCAGGTGCGCAAAATCGATTTGAAGAAAATCAACTTTGCCACCATAAAAGAGACAGTAATTGACGATGATGCTTCGCAGCAAAATAATATCAAGGATGTAACTCCGAAGCAAGTGTGAGAGTGATTCTGCTCACAATCCCACTCTTGTGCCAGAGGCGGAGACTTTGCAGCTGGAGAGTGGGATAACCTTTTTATTTTTTAAGCCCGGATAAATATGAAACTAGCATAGCCTCCTTTAAAATAGAATACGCTTTAAATTAAAAAGCAGCGATTAAAATTCACCCATATTCATGCCCCTCTGTATCGAGAATTTTGGAATTTTATGGAATCTAATTCCAAATTAGGCCATGATAAATAACCTAATTGCATATTTCACCTTTAAGATTCCTTCTACACAGAGTACAATGCTTTCGTACACCGGTATAAACCTTACGAAAGAAACGTACGCAGAAAGCTTGAGTCCGAAGAAGATTCGCCGGTTAAGGTAGTGTACAGAAAGAATTAAAATGTGCCTGTTATCACCGGCAACTCAATCTTAGACCGGTGGTATAGCCGAATGTTGGATTTGATGAAATCTTCATCCTTTGCTTGATAAATGTCCAGAAACTTCTGTGGATTCCTATCAACAATAGGGAACCAACTGCTTTGGAGTTGAATCATCAGTCGATGACCTTTTTTGAATGTATGTGCTACATCAGGCAAACTGAACTTTACCTGTGTGGGTTGATTGGGAACAAAAGGTGCCGGCTTTTCAAAACTATTGCGAAACTTGCCCCTCATCACCTCACCACGAACCAATTGTTGATAGCCACTCATCAGATAATCCACTTTCACATTTGTAGCAGAGGGTTGATCAGGATAAACATCAATGAGTTTTACTACAAAATCGGCATCTGTTGTTGAGATAGATACCCATAGATCAGCCACTACCGGACCACCCAAAGTCAGATCCTCAGTCAGTACCGGTGTCTGATATACTAAAACATCCGGTCTGCGGGATGCAAATTTCTGGTCCTCAACCATGTACTCGCGATAATGTCTGCTTGGCGTGGAGCGCAACATATAAACATCAGATATATACGGTACAGGTTTAGCTGGATCACTGACATACTCTTCAAATCCCTTCCCGGTAGATGAAGGTGACAGTAACCCTTTTGGACCAAGAAAATAATTAGTCATACGCATACCGGGCACAGGCCATTGTGACAATTGCTTCCACTCATTGGCTCCCGTAAAAAAAACATTGGCTTCCTTTATTGCATCTATACTACCCTTATTCCGAAGATGATAATCAAAGAAAGGTAACTCGATGTTCTTCCCATACCAGTCACTGGTATTCGATCCCCAATAAACATTGCCCAATTTAGTACCATCCAAAGCACCCCATTGTCCGTGGTACCAGGGCCCCATGACAATGCGGTTGTCATTTTTTGCTTTTCCTTCAATTGCCTTGTATAAATTCCACGCACCATAACAATCCTCTGCATCATAGAGTCCACCAACCACCAAAGTAGCGATCGAGGAGTTGATTTTGTCCACGTTTCTGCGGGCATCGCGTACCTGCCAAAAAGCATCATAGTTGGGATGTGCCATGAGGTCTTTCCAAAAAAGAATGCTGTCACCCATCAACTTAGTAAAATTGGTCAAGGCACCAGTCCGCAAATAAAAATCGAAATAGTCTTTCGTAGGAAACTCAAAACCCTTCGGGCCAATGGTGGTGGGTTTGGGTCGTGGTTTTCCAAAGCCGGAATAAAAAGCAAAGCCATCTGCCAGCATAAAAGCTCCGTTGTGGTGAAAATCATCGCCCAAAAACCATTCCGTAACAGGCGCCTGAGGACTCACAGCTTTAAGTGCCGGGTGATTGCTCAATGATGCCATGGTTGCATAAAATCCGGGATAGGAAGTTCCAAATACGCCGACTTTTCCATTGTTGCCGGAAATATTTTTAACCATCCATTCTATCGCATCATAGGTATCAGTAGATTCATCCGTTTGTCCGGCTGTTTTATTGGGAATGAAAGGACGGATATCTTCAAACACTCCCTCACTCATCCAGCGCCCACGAACATCCTGGATCACGTATATGTACTTTTCCTTAAAAAAATAATTCCGCGGACCCCGCCAAAAACCGGCATTGAAAATACCTTCTCCATACGGAGCACATGAATAGGGCGTTCGCGTCAATAAAATAGGGTGCTGTTCAGACCGGTCATTGGGAGCATAAATGGTAGTGAACAAACGAATACCGTCCCGCATAGGTATCATCACCTCAGTCTTGGTATAGTTGTTCACAATCCATGCAGAGTCTACCCCCTGTGCCAGGGTTGCCAACGGCAATAAAATAACCGCCAGCAAAAAATTTTTTCCCTTCATAATAGTAATTGTTAAAAATTGAGGTCGCCTATTCAGGTCTCCTAAAATAGTTGATTTTCAACACAAATTACTTCCTCCCTAAAAGAAAAAGCTTCCTCCGCTGCCAGGCACCCATTGCCAAGGGTAAAAAAAGATATAAATATATATTTTAATTTAATGTGAAGAGCAAAGATGGTCCCTCCAAGCGGTCATTTCCCCGAATAATCGTACCTTTGCACGCTCAAAATCAAGTATAATTTATATCTCCATGGCTACCATTACGCGTGAAAACATCAGTCTGCTCAACGACAAGCTTACCATAAAACTTTCCAAAGAAGATTACTTGGAAGGTTTTGAAAAAACATTGAAGAAGTACGCAAAAACAGCGAACATCCCCGGCTTCCGCAAAGGCATGGTGCCGGCTGGACTGGTAAAAAAAATGTATGGCCAAGGTGTATTCAGTGAGGAAGTTCTGAGAAAAGTGGAAGAAGAACTGAATAAATACCTCCAACAAGAGCAACTCGAGATTTTCGCTCAGCCACTACCTCTGACCGAGCAAGCACCCCAACTGGACATGCATCAGCCGGCCGATTATCAGTTTGAATTTGAAATCGGACTCAAGCCGCCTATTGAACTCAAGCCGGAGCAACTAAAAGTTACCCGCTATGTGGTTAACGTAACAGATGCAATGGTACAGGAAGAATTGGAGCGAACACAAAAAAGAAACGGCGAACGCACCGAACCCGAAGCCATCAACGATAAAGACAATGTTCTTCAAATCAGCCTGACCGAGACCGATGCAGCCGGACAGGAGGTTGAGAACGGATTTCAAAAAGAAACGAGTCTGTTGGTAAGCGATTTCTCTGATGCTTCCCAGTCGCAACTGATGGGCAAGAAAAAAGATGAGACACTCTCTATTACCCTAGCAAGTTCTTTCGCAGAGGAAGAATGTAAGGCAGTGATGTCAGAGCTCGGATTACAGGAAGGGCAAAAAGAACTCCCCCTGCTGATGACCATAAAAAAAATCACGCAGATCATTCCAGCCGCCCTGAATGAGGAATTATTTAAAAAAGTTTTTCCGGATCAGGAAATCACAACGGAGGAGACTTTCCGCGCTGCCATCAAAGAATCCATTGCAGCACATTTTGCTCAGCAGGCAAAAAGCCAGGTATATGACCAGATCTACCACGCACTGGTTGACCATACCCCCCTCTCCTTCCCGGAGAACTTCCTGAAACGCTGGATGCAACAGGGTGGTGAGCAACCCAAAACTGCCGAACAGGCCGAACAGGAGTACCCAACATTCGAAAAACAATTAAAATGGACCCTGTTCAGTAACCAACTCATTCAAGACAATAAAATTGAAGTAACCCCCGAAGATATCAGGAACTTTGCCAAAATGCAGTTGTTCAGTTATATGGGTGGCCAGATTAATTTAATGGGTGAAAACAGTCAGTGGGTGGAAGACTATGCCAACCGCATGATGCAGGATAAAAAATTTGTGGAAGAAAGCTACCACCGCATTAGCACCGATAAAATGTTTCAGTCACTGGAATCACAGGTATCCGCGGAGGAGCAACCCATCAGTAGTGAAGATTTTGCCAAGAAACAGCATCACCACCATTGATAGATCTCCGAAGAGTCGGAAATACTGACAATTCTTTGTAATATCGCCCGGACAAACTGACTTGTTGTCGGTATGAAGTCATAGCACAGTTTTTGACTTCCCAAAAACAGGCGAAATCGCTTATCTTCAAATTATAAAATTATACCTATGCATACGGGAAAAGAATTCGAGCAATATGCAATTAAACACCGGGGCATCAGCAGTGCTACCCTGCACAATTACCG
Organism: uncultured Sediminibacterium sp.; assembly: GCA_964448845.1. GTDB lineage: Bacteria > Bacteroidota > Bacteroidia > Chitinophagales > Chitinophagaceae > Sediminibacterium. Next base: position 22,669 of record CAYUXJ010000016.1, on the reverse strand, counting down.
CCAGCAGGGGTTTACCAACCTGACTCCCTATATTATTGAAGAGCGTCCACTGAATGTTGCCAGTATGGACGTGTTCAGCCGCCTGATGATGGACCGCATCATCTTCCTCGGTGAAGGCATTAATGATTATGTAGCCAATATCGTCACCGCTCAACTGTTGTTCCTGGAAAGTACCGATCGTTCCCGTGATATTCAGATGTATATCAATAGTCCGGGAGGAAGTGTTTATGCCGGCCTGGGCATCTATGATACGATGCAGTTTATCAGTCCGGATGTCGCTACAATCTGCACCGGTATGGCTGCCAGTATGGGACAGGTTCTGCTCTGCGCAGGCGTGGAAGGGAAAAGAACAGCCCTGAAGCATGCCCGCGTTATGATTCACCAGCCCAGTGGAGCCATTGGCGGACAGGCAACCGATATTGAGATCACGGCGCGTGAAATCAAAAAGGTAAAACATGAACTGTATAGCATCACGGCTTACCATACCGGAAAGACGGTTGACGCCATTGCAAATGACAGTGACCGTGATTTCTGGATGACTGCTCAGGAAGCTAAAGATTATGGTCTCATTGATGAGGTACTGCTGACCAATCCCCGTAAAGAAAAAAACAACAAATAATTTGCTGAACAGCTAAATAAAAGAATATGAATCTGAGCAATCTCGATACAAGATGGTCTGATATGGACGATGATGAGAATGAAAATAAGGAGGAAAAAAGTGAACAGCTGGGTGCCATGATGATGAAGAAGCTGGACAAGTTGTTCTTCGAAAAAAGAATGGTGTATCTCTGGGGTGTGGTGAATGATAAATCAGCCCGTGAGATCGTTACCAAACTCATGCTACTGGATGCCGACCATCCCGGTGAAGAAATTAAATTCTATATCAATAGTCCGGGTGGTGTTGTGACCAGCGGTATGGTGATTCATGATACCATGCAAATGATTAAAAGTCCGGTTACCACCATTTGTATGGGACTGGCTGCCAGTATGGGATCAATTTTATTGAGTGCGGGTACCAAGGGTAAACGTGCCATCTATCCGCATGGTGAAGTGATGATTCACCAACCCAGTCTGGGCGGTTATTATCAGGCCACCAGTGCTGACATAGAAATTCAGGCCAACCAGATTCGTAAAACCAAAGAAATTGGTGCCCGGATTTTGGCAGACAACTGCGGTAAAACCGTTGAACAAATCATGAAAGATTTTGATAGGGATTACTGGATGAATGCCAAGGAAGCCGTGGATTATGGCATCGTTGACACGATTCTTACAAAAATTTAAGTTTTTTTAGGGGTTTTTCGGCTAATACGCTGTCCCTCATCCAATAGAACGGCAGGTTTTTTCGTTATTTTACATCCGATCATTCGGATCCAACCCCTATAATCTGAACCAACATGGCAAAATCGCTGGCAAATCTTCACTGCTCTTTCTGTGGCCGTAGCCGGGATGAAGTAAAAATTCTGATCGCCGGACAAGATGGGCACATCTGTGAGAATTGCGTTGAGCATGCCCGCGAAATCATCGACCAGGAATTTACCAGCAAACAGGATACCAATCCACAAGGTTCACAATTTAAGCTGAAGATCAGAAAGCCCATTGAGATCAAGAAGTTCCTGGATGAATATGTGATAGGTCAGGATGAAGCAAAAAAGGTATTATCGGTTGCCGTATATAATCACTACAAAAGGGTGAACACCAAAACCCTGTCTACAGACGAAGTAGAGATCGAAAAGAGCAACATCATTATGGTAGGTGAAACCGGTACCGGAAAAACATTGCTGGCTAAAACCATTGCACGTCTATTAAATGTACCTTTTGCTATCGTTGACGCCACCGTATTTACCGAGGCCGGCTATGTAGGCGAAGATGTGGAAAGCATGCTGACCCGTTTGCTGCAAAACTGCAACTACGATGTAACTGCAGCAGAGAAGGGCATTGTATATGTCGATGAGCTGGATAAAATAGCCCGCAAGGGTGACAACCCCTCCATCACCCGTGATGTGAGCGGTGAAGGCGTACAGCAGGGACTGCTGAAAATGCTCGAAGGAACGGAAGTACTGGTTCCTCCGCAAGGTGGTCGGAAACATCCGGAACAGAAGATGGTGAAAGTAGATACCAAGAATATCCTCTTCATTTGTGGAGGTGCCTTTGATGGCATCGACAAAGTAATTGCCCGCCGGGTAAATACCAACGCTATCGGCTTCAGCGTAAATAAAGACGAGCAAGAGCAACAACGCAAAAACCTGCTGCAATTCGTAAATGCACAGGACCTGAAATCCTTTGGTCTGATCCCTGAATTGCTTGGACGACTTCCGGTAATCACCCACCTGAACCCGCTCGACAAGGAAACCCTGCGTAACATCCTGACCGAACCGAAGAATTCGCTCATCCGCCAGTTTAAACGCCTCTTTGAAATGGAGGGCATTCAACTGGAAATTGATGACGAAGTACTCGACTTTATGGTAGGTAAGGCACTGGAATATAAACTTGGCGCGCGGGGCTTGCGCAGTATTTGCGAGAGCATTCTCACCGATGCCATGTTTGAGTTACCCGGAACAGCAGCCAGACACCTACACATTACCCTGCCCTATGCGCAGCAGATGTTCAGTAAGAGCAAGCTGAGTGCATTAAAAGTCGCTTAACATCTCTCCCCCTCCTTTGGGTATAACTTTCGTTTCTGCTTTCCTGCAGGTACGGTAATATTGCTACTCTATATATTACCGTTATGCAGGAATTAATCGATCGCCTCATGAAGGAGGCTGGCCTCAGTGCCGACCAGGCTTCCAAAGCTATTCAAACCATAGCCAGTTTTGTAAAGTCTAAATTTCCGATGCTGGAGGGAGCTGTTGACCAGATCTTCTCCGCAAGGAAACAAGATGAGGACCCACTCTGATTTACTGTGCTATCTTACCTGCCCGGCAAATCCGTTCATATAAAGAATCGGTCATTATGACTATTTTCTTTAGGTCTTCCAGCTTTTCAAAAGAACCATGTTCTTCACGAAAGGCAACCATCGCGCGGGCTACATCCGGCTGAATTGAAAATCGGGCCGTCAGCTGACGAGCCGATAAGGTATTCAGCATACCTACCTGCACCGGTATGGCAGATACCCGCAGGTAGGGTAAAAGAAGGGCATAAACAGAATCCTTAAGTCCATAAACTCTTTTTAAATCGTTCACAGATTGAAACCCGCCCGACATCTCTCTGAATCGAACAATACGACGTGCCAATACCGGTCCGATACCAGGCATTGCTTCCCAGGCAGCGGAATCGGCGTGATTGATATCAATTTTCGCAGGTAATAGAGATACGATATTCATTTCGTGCGACACATCATACACTGCTGGCGTTTGTGCGGACACTGTTGTGATGCGAACATAGGGTATTAACCGCTGCACCTCCTTTTGCTGCAGTCCCCAAATCTTTTTTAGATCTTCCGGAGAACGAAAACGACCTCCCTTATCTATATACCGCCGGATCGTGCGGGCCGTTCGTTGAGATATACCCATAGCTACCCACTCCGCTTCTTTCAGCTGATTGGGATCAAAGGGGCGTAGGTTAACAGTAGATTCCTTCTGCTGCACCGGCATCCCAACATCGCCTGTTGCCAATCTAGTTTCACCAAACGAACTGCTATCAGCCGGAATCTGCCGAAACATTTCTATCCATTCCTTTTCTTCCGTAGCTGTTGGATATAATTCATACATCAGCCGGGGTGCCAGCAGAAAAATACTTATCAGTAAAGTGAATACGGCAAGTCCGATTCTTTCCTGTTTACTGAAATCGAGGAAGCCACGCCAGTTCTTTTCCATAAAAGTTTGCCTTACATCCTGCCGCAGGCAGGAAACAAAAAATGGAGCGGAATAGGGCAGGTATCAATGGGAAAGCTGCAAACCGTCATAAGCCAGATAAAACCCATCGGGTAATTCCTGCGATATGGCAGCATGGGTACCCAACTGGTGACTGATGTGCGTAAAATAAACAGAAGGTACTTGAAGGGTTTGTCCCATCTGAATCGCTTCATCTAATGTAAAATGCGACAAGTGCTTTTCTTTTCGGAGTGCATTGAGAATAAGAATACCGGAGCCCCGAATCAGATTCATTTGGTCAGGCTCAATGCGATTGGCATCGGTGATATAGGTGATATCGCCAAATCGAAATCCTAATACGGGCATCCGATGATGCCATACTTCAATCGGCTGAATAGGTATATCCCCTATTACAAATGGTGCGCGATCGATGGGAACCATCCTAATCTCGGGAATACCCGGATAAGTAAGGTCATCAAAAGCATAATAATAGTCCCGCCGCAATGCCTCTTCCGTGAGTGAATTGGCATAAAGTGGCATCGCCTTCTTTTGAAAAAAATTATAAGCGCGGATATCATCGAGCCCTGCAAGGTGGTCTTTGTGCGGATGCGTATAAATCACCCCATCCAACTCTCTGGTGCCGGAACGAAGCATCTGATAGCGAAAATCAGGGGTAGTATCTACTACGATGGTGGTAGTAGCTGAACGAACCAGGATGCTGCTGCGCAGACGATTGTCGCGTGTATCGGTTGAACGACAAACCACACAGTCGCAACCAATCATTGGAACACCTGAACTGGTGCCCGTTCCAAGAAAACTGATTTGAAGGGGTGGAATGTTCACCCGACAAAACTAAAACAAATGAAAACGCAGTAAACAGGTATTTTCCGAAATCAAGCAGCGCGTTCTGCCTTATTAAGCAGGCTATCAAGTAACTTTTGTGATTCCAATGTGAGCTGATCGTAAGAAATAGGTATTTGAGAAATTATATCCTGTAAGGTATTGATTCGACCCTCCGTAGAAAGAAACCTATTCAGTACCACTATTTTCCTGGATTCCAGCAGACACCAGCCACTTTGAAATGTGCCCCGCTCATATCGTATGATATAGCCCGACTCAGTTAAAATGGCTGTGTATTTATCCAGTGTTGGTTGCGTATACTTCATTACCTGATTTTACCCTTCAAAATTACTCTTGTATTCCTTATTAAAGGCTTTTGTTTTATCCACATATCTGAAAAGAAAATGCTGCTAGAGGGCAATTAGAGGCGGCTTTCCATGCGAATCACCGGAATAATCATTTCTTCTAAGCTGATACCACCATGCTGAAAGGTATTCTTATAATATTGTGCGTATTGGTGATAGTTGTTGGGATAGCAGAGATAAGCATCTTCGCGGGCAAAAATATACGCTGAATGAACAGTAGGCACGGGCAATCCGGCAGCTTGCGGTTGCGTAAATGCCAGTACTTCCTTCTCACTGTATTGCAGGTTACGACCATGCTTGTAGCGCAAGTTGGCCGTCGTTTGTCGGTCGCCAACCACCTTTTGGGGATTTTTTACACGCACACTGCCATGGTCTGTAGCCAAAATAAGCGTAACCGGCTTGTCGGCTATTTTTTTCAATGCCTGGTGTAACGGACTATGTTCAAACCAACTCCGGGTTAAACTGCGGTAACTTGTTTCATCCGCTGCCAGCTCTTTTAGTATCTCCATCTCTGTGCGCGCATGACTCAAGGTGTCGACAAAATTGTAAACGATCACATTCAGGTCATTTTGCAGGAGATTGTGCATCTGCCCGGGTAATTGCTGACCTTCCTGGTATTGTGTGATTTTTTGATAACTGATCCGAAGATTTTCTTTTTTTAATCGCTGCAGGTGGTCTTGAAGAAACTCAAGCTCATGCAGGTTCTTCCCGCCTTCTTCTTCATCATTCTTCCAGCGGCCGGGAAAACGTTGTTGTATTTCAGCAGGCAACAAGCCGGCAAAAAGTGCATTACGGGCATATTGTGTCGCAGTGGGCAAAATAGAATAAAAAGTATCTTCTTCGTTGATACGGAATGATTCAGCCAACAGGGGTTCAATGGCTTTCCACTGATCAAAGCGGAGATTATCGATTAACACCAGAAACACCGGACGGCCGGGTGATACATGCGGCAACACTTTTAACGCCATCAGGTGATGACTCATGATCGGGGCTGACAAACTCCTTGGGTTCAGCCAGTTGGTATATTCCCGGCTGACAAATTTGGCAAAAGCCTGATTGGCTTCCTGCTTCTGTGCATAAAAGATATCGCGCATTTCCGGACTATCACTCTTCTCCATTTCAAGCTCCCAGTAAACAAGTTTTCGGTACAGCTCCATCCACTCCTGGTGTCCGGGATCATTTTGCAGCTCACTCAATAAGCCACCGAATTGCTGCTGGTATTGCGCAGTAGTTTTCTCACCCACCAGTCGGCGGTTGTCCATGATCTTTTTCAAACTCAACAACACCTGCTGCGGATTAACCGGCTTGATAAGGTAATCAGCTATCTCGCTTCCGATGGCTTCATCCATCAATGATTCTGTGTCATTACGGGTAATCAGAATAACCGGTAACAACTTATTGATCTCTTTCAACTTTAACATGGTCTGCAATCCGGAAATACCCGGCATCGACTCATCCATCAGCACAGCATCGATGTATTGCTGCTTAACCACCTCAATAGCATCAAAACCATTAGAAACCGGCAGTACTTCATACCCCTTGTTTTGCAAAAAGATGATCTGCGACTGCAGGCTCTCGATTTCATCATCTACCCAAAGTATTCTTGTCACTGGCATAGTACCCTAGTTGGTCGGAAATCAGGTGCAGACTGGCTTCCAGGGTATAAATCTATTTCATTATCCTTTTCCTTTATCTTCTTTGTACTTTTGTATGGTACGAAACAACTGATTTAACAATTCAAAAACAAGGGATGCCCGCCAGAAGAAAAATCATCAATGACCCCGTTTATGGATTCATCACCATCAACCACCCGCTGGTATTCTTCCTGTTGGAACATCCCTGCTATCAGCGACTGAGGCGGATACAACAAATGGCGATGGCATCTATGGTATATCCGGGTGCTGTTCATTCCCGCTTGCACCACTCCCTGGGCGCCTATCACCTGATGGGAAATGCCATTACTGAATTAAGAAGTAAGGGCATTGAAATTACAGCCGACGAAGAACTCGCTGTGAAATGTGCCATTCTGCTTCACGATATTGGCCATGGTCCATTTTCTCATGCACTGGAGGGAAGACTATTGACCAACGTTGACCACGAAGAAATGTCGCTGGCCATCATGCACCAACTGAACCAGGAGAGTGGCGGTCAACTCGATCTGGCCATCCGCATTTTTACCAATCAGTATCATCATCCCTTTCTTCACCAACTCATCAGTGGTCAACTCGATATGGATAGGATGGACTACCTCAGCCGCGATAGTTTTTTTTCCGGCGTAAGTGAAGGAGTAATCGGCTATGACCGTATTTTGAAAATGCTGACTGTCTGGAACGGACAACTGATGGTTGAGGAAAAAGGTATTTACAGCATAGAAAAGTTTCTGATTGCGCGACGACAGATGTACTGGCAGGTATACCTGCACAAAACAGTTTTAGCAGCAGAAAAAATGCTGGTAAAAATTTTAGAGCGCGTACGCGACATCTATTCGCCCAAGGATAAAGACCTGCCAACACTGACTGAACTGGATTTTTTTCTGGCACATCCTGCGACCGGACTGACGGAGGAAAACATACAACGCTTTTGCTCGCTCGATGATCACGATGTATTGCATGCTGTTAAAAGATGGAGTCAACACCCCGACCCACTGCTCTCCATGCTTTGCCAGCGTTTGCTGAGCCGAAGGTTCTTTAAGTGTCAGATACAATCTACCCCCTTCAGCGCAGCTTACGTGGAACAGAAAAAACTGGACCTAAAACAACAATATAACCTGCGAGAAGAAGACTTATCTTATGTGTGTTTTACCGGTGAAGCCAGCAATACCCTCTACCAAACCAGGGACGAAAGAATACAGGTGCTCTTCAAAGATGGATCCGTGAAGGACATCACCCGAATCGATAATGCCCTGATTCAGGAAAATCTTTCTACCCCCGTTAAAAAATTTTACATTTGCATGCTCACTTGATTGGGTTGCCTGACAGGCAATTTGGTTCAGCCGGGCTAATCTCAAATTAATCTATCCCCTCACCCATTCATTCAAACGCTATGCAATTTTCAGCAGCTCAAATCGCCCTGCTGGTTCAAGGCAAGGTAGAGGGAGATTCCCAGGTGACGGTGAACAGCTTCGGCAAAATCGAAGAAGCCGGTGCCGGTCAATTATCCTTCCTCGCAAATCCGAAATATGAGCAGTTCCTTTATACAACCAAAGCATCCGTCATTTTAATCAATGAGCAACTGGAATTGCAGGAACCGATTCATGCCACACTCATTCGGGTGCCTGATGCCTATAGTGCTTTTGCCACCCTGCTGGCTAAATACCAGGAGTTATCGACGGCTGCTATGGAAGGCATTCAAGCACCTAGTTATATCAGCAACACTGCTCAGTTGGGTACAGGTGTTTTTGTAGGCGCTTTCGTTCATATCGGTGACCAAACCAAAATCGGTAATCAGGTGAAAATTTTTCCGGGTGTTTACATCGGAAAAAATGTGGTCATCGGTGATCAGGTGATGCTGCATCCTGGTGTAGTCATCTATAATGACTGTGTGATTGGCAATCAGGTAACCATTCATGCCGGTACCGTCATTGGCAGCGATGGCTTTGGCTATGCACCCCAAAGTGACGGAACGCTCAGCAAAGTGCCGCAAATAGGGAATGTAGTGATAGAAGATGGCGTAGAAATAGGTGCCAACACAACCATCGATCGGGCTACCATCGGCTCAACAGTTATTCGAAAAGGTGTTAAACTCGATAACCTCATACAGATTGCTCACAACGTTGAAATTGGAGAAAACACCGTGATTGCTGCACAAACCGGATTAAGTGGCAGCATCAAAGTCGGCCGACAGGTGATGATAGGTGGGCAAGTAGGTTCCGTTGGTCACATTCAAATTGCTGATAATACCAAAATAGGTGCGAAAGCAGGCATAACAAAAAGTCTGAAAGAGCCAAATAAAACCTATTCCGGATTCCCGGCAGTCGAATTCAGTGCCGACATGCGGAACCAGGCGAACATCCGTAAGTTGCCCGAACTAGAAAAGCGGGTAGCTGAACTGGAAAAACAACTCAGCGAGCTGCTGAATAAGGGCATAAAACCCTGAGAATGCCCTAAAATACCGCCTTTAATCGTACTTTTGAAGCAAGTTTTGTTTTGTTAGTCCAATTGGTAACCATTGTTGACCAAAGGATAACATTTCAAAAAGGTTACATGTATGAACAATCAATTTAATCCGGACAAGCAACATACCCTGTCCCAACCTATCCACATCAGCGGTACCGGTTTACATACCGGTATTCTGGTAGACATGACCTTAAAGCCGGCACATCCCGGCTTTGGTATACAGTTTCAACGCGTCGACCTGCCGAACCAACCCATCATAAAAGCTGACTGCGACCTGGTGACCGATACCAGCCGCGGAACCACTTTACAGGTGGGGGATGCCAAAGTAAGTACCGTAGAACACATACTCGCCTCCCTGGTAGGCATGGGCATCGATAACGTATTAATTGAATTAAATGGTCCGGAAGTACCCATCATGGATGGCAGTTCTTCCCCCTTCATAGCCCTGATCGAAGCTTCCGGAGTAGAAGAACAGGAAGCTGCTAAAGCCTGGTACAGCCTGGATGAAAACATCTATCACTACGATGATGAGAAAAGGGTTGAAATGGTGGCACTGCCCTCACTCGATTATCAACTGACCACCCTGATTGATTTTAATAGTCCCGTTCTCGGCACACAACATGCCGGATTGAAAACTATCAAGGACTTTAAAAGTGAGATTGCCCCCTGCCGCACCTTCTGCTTTTTGCACGAACTGGAAATGCTCATTGATAATGACCTCATTAAAGGTGGCGATATCAATAATGCAATTGTAGTAGTAGACAAAGCCGTTTCAGATGCTGAAATGACTCGGCTCGCCAAAATCTTCAACCGCGAAAAAATAGAAGTAAAGAGCGAGGGTTATCTGAATAACCTGGAACTCCGCTTCCCCAATGAACCGGCGCGGCACAAACTTCTTGATGTAATTGGTGACCTGGCGCTCATCGGTTACCCCATCAAAGCGCGCATCATCGCCAATCGTCCGGGGCACAGCACCAATATAGAGTTTGCTAAAAAGATCAAGCACTATATCCGTAAAAATAAGCACGTGAAGAATGTGCCGGTGTATGACCCCTCCGTTCCGCCGGTATATTCACTTGATCAGATTGAAAAAACACTTCCGCACCGCCACCCTTTTCTTTTTGTCGATAAGATTGTTGAGCTCAGCGATACCCATATTGTGGGCATTAAAAATGTCACCTTCAATGAATGGTTCTTCCCCGGCCATTTTCCCGGAAACCCGGTAATGCCGGGCGTTTTACAGATTGAAGCCCTTGCCCAAACCGGGGGGATACTCTGTATCAACTCCATGCCTGAAGGCAAGTATGACACTTATTTCTTGAAGATTGACAATTGCAAATTCAAGCAAATGGTGCGGCCAGGTGATACCATGGTATTGAAACTGGAAATGACAGGCCCCATCCGCCGGGGAATCTGTGAAATGAGAGGAACTGTTTTTGTGGGCGGCAAAATTGCTACTGAAGCCGACCTGGTAGCCCAGATCGTCAAGCGAAACTGATACCAACAATTTATTCAACCGCCGCAACATGACACATCCTTATACCTATATTGACCCCAACGCTTCGGTGGCACCGAATGTAAAAATTGACCCTTTTACAGTTATCCATGGGGATGTGAAAATTGGCGAGGGCACCTGGATTGGAAGCAATGTGACCATCATGGAAGGTACTCGTATCGGTAAGAATTGCCGCATATTCCCCGGGGCTGTTCTGGGTGCCATACCACAAGACCTGAAATACAACGGTGAGAAAACGACCGTAGAAATTGGCGATAATACCACCATACGTGAATTCGTTACAATCAATCGCGGTACTACCGACCGGGGAAAAACCGTGGTAGGAAATAATTGTCTGATTATGGCCTACAGCCACATCGCACACGATTGTATCATAGGAAATAATTGCATTCTCAGTAACAGTGTTCAGGTTGCTGGTCACGTAACCATCGGAGATTGGGCCGTTGTGGGTGGGGTAAGTGCCGTTCACCAGTTTGTACAAATCGGACAACATGCATTCGTTGCAGGAGGTAGTCTCGTTAGTAAAGATGTTCCACCCTATATCAAAGCTGTCCGCAACCCCCTAAGCTATGGTGGTGTAAACAGCGTTGGTCTGAAAAGACGTGGTTTCCCCCTGAACCAGATCAATCACATTCTCGATGTTTATCGAACTATTTATAACAAGGGATTGAATACATCCCAGGCCCTCGAATTCATTGAAGAAGAACTTCCTGCCACCGACGAACGCGACGAGATAGTGACATTTGTGAGAGAAAGCGGCAGGGGCATCATCAAACGCTATGTGAAAGGTGCTTCGGATGATGAATAATACAGACGCCTGCATAGGTTTTAACTGCCCGGCATGACATCACCCGCTATTCCATTGAATACTCCCAGCGAACAGACTGAAAAGAGCTGCTCCATCCTGCTTTCCCATGCAGGAAAAAAATACAACCGGGAGTGGATCTTTCGTCAACTAACCTTTCAGTTCAAATCGGGTAAATCTTATGCCATCACCGGTCCGAATGGTAGTGGTAAAAGCACCTTGCTGCAATGTATCGCCGGCGCCAGCTTGCTGAGCGATGGCACCTTGACTTATTCGGTAAAAACCAACGAGCCAATACCCGATGACCAGGTTCATACCTTTCTTTCTATGGCTGCACCCTACCTGGAATTAATTGAGGAAATGACACCACTGGAATTTCTGCATTTTCACCTGCAATTCAAACCCCTACTACCCGGAACTACCCCAACAGAAATGCTGCAAGTGGCAGGCTTAGCGGCAGCTGCAAAAAAACAGATTCGCTATTTCAGCAGCGGCATGAAACAAAGACTGAAATTATTGCAGGCCTTTTATTCTGATGTGCCGGTCATACTGCTCGATGAGCCCTGCACCAACCTCGACCGTAATGGATTCGAATTTTATAAAACATTGTGTGAGGGCCCGGGGAAAAACAGACTCACCATCATTGGCAGTAACGACCCGGTAGAAACAGAACACTGCACCGGTCGAATTCACTTACCCGATTATCGCTGATAACAGCGGCACTTACCTTCTGCTGGCAATCAATAAATTCAGATCAGTAAACTTCAAATCGAATTGTTCGCTGATATAAAAATCAGTCAGCGCACCGCGGAATATATATACCCCTTCACGCACATGCAACTGGTGCCAGATCATTTCTTCCAAACCACCCTCATCACTGATTTCGAGTATCAAAGGCATCAGCACGTTGCTGATGGCCTGACTTGCAGTGCGGGCAAAACCACTGGGTATATTAGGCACCCCATAATGTATCACCCCATGCTTAATGCGAATCGGATTTTCATAACTCGTTAATTCACTGGTTTCAAAACATCCACCCCGGTCAATTGCCACGTCAATGATTATACTTCCCTCGCGCATGGCAGCCACCATGGCCTCGGTGACTACCACCGGTGCCCGACCTACCTCATTGCTTAACGCACCTACCGCCACTTCACAGGTTTTAAGTTGTTTGGCAAGTATCTTAGGTTCCAGCACACTGGTCCATATTCTCTGGCCTAAATTATTTTGTAATTGCTTCAGCCGATAGACATTGTTATCAAATACTTTTACAGAAGCACCCAAAGCCAGTGCATTGCGTGTTGCAAATTCACCCACAATGCCCGCACCTATGATCACTACTTTCGTGGGTGGAATACCACTAATACCACCTAATAAAACACCCTTGCCCTGGTTGAAGCTGCTGAGGTATTGTCCGGCAATCAACATCACCGCACTACCCGCTATCTCACTCATGCTGCGAACAATTGGGTAGGTGCCACTTTCATCCTTGAAATTTTCAAAACTCAAAGCAGTCACCCGCTTGTCCATCATCTGCGTTATCAGCTCTTTCTTCAATGCAGAAAAATGAACGGGTGAAATAATGGTCTGGTTCATTTGTATCAGCGGCATGTCTTCTTCTACCGGTGGTGCACTTTTCACCAGTATGGGGCAACGAAACACTTCCTGCCGGTCATAAACTATAGTAGCCCCGGCCTCAGCATAATCACGATCAGAGAAATGGCTCGACTCCCCGGCTTTATGTTCCACCGTTACCCGATTACCATTCATAACCAACACACCTACTGCATCCGGCGTAAGTGCTATACGGTTTTCCTGAAAAGCGGTTTCCTTAGGTATTCCTATGTGCAACTTTGTACCCTGGGGCTTTACATCCAATACCTCTTCCTGAGGTTCATATTGAAAAGAAGCGCGGACTGCAGATTTTGTTGCCATGAAAAATAGATTAGGTCAGGAACGTATAAATATAACTTTTTTGTAGCAGAATCATGAGCAATATAGGGCTATTCATCGAACATGCTCAGTCCGTTGACAGCCGGCGCGTGTTAGCATCCACTACGGTCAGGGAAATATGAAAAGTATCTGCAGGTAGCAGGTCTGCTGCTCGCTCAGGCCATTCAATCAGGCATCGCTCATCTCCCCATATCCGATCGTCGACCCCTGCCTGAATAGCTTCCTCCCGATCTTTTAGCCGGTACCAGTCCATATGACAGAGTATCCCTCCATCCGGCAACCGGTATTCATTGATGAGGGAAAATGTGGGACTACTAGCCGGATCTATGACAGACAAAAACCTGCACAGACGCGCAATAAGGGTGGTCTTTCCCGCCCCCATCTGTCCATGCAAAGCCCATACCCGATGCTGCTTCCCCTCGTCCCACAAACGGGCTACAGCCTGATCAAGTTCATCCAACGTAAAAACGATGTCCATACCTCAAAGATACACGCTGCCGGCGTTTTAACTGGTTTCCTTCATCCATACATCCCGCAGGGCGACATGAATATCGTAACTTTATCGCCACGATCGGGTCCAAACCGAAGTAAATTGATCTCATGGAAAAAGTGAACTGGAAAGTAGGTGGCATGAGCTGCACCAACTGTGCCCTTACCATACAACATTACCTGGAAAAAAAAGGATTGGAGGAAGTTCGGGTGAACTTCATCGGTGGCGAAGTAAGCTTTGACAATAACCAGCTGATTCCACCGGCAGAACTGGTGAGTGGCATTCAATCATTGGGTTACCAGGTACTGAATGGACCCCAAGATCAGGAGTCACCCCGGGGTTTCCGTTTAAACAATCACTTACATCGTTTTTTGTTTTGCCTTGTTTTCACGTTACCCTTACTGGTACACATGATACCCGGTGTGCACATACACTGGCTGATGGATCCGATTGTTCAATGTTTGCTGACACTTCCTGTATTGGTTGTCGGTATGAATTTCTTTGGCAAGAGTGCATGGAAATCAATGACGAAGGGCATTCCCAACATGAATGTGCTCATCACACTGGGAGCACTGGCCGCGTTTGGATATAGTCTTTATGGCACAATAGCCGGCAAGGGCCCTACCTTTCAATTTTATGAAACCACCGCAACCATTCTCACCCTGGTTTTTCTGGGGTATTGGCTGGAAGATAAATCGGTGGAATCTACCCAGCGGGCTCTGAAAGAACTGGCAAAAGAGGAGAAGATCATGGCAAATATGATCGCCTTCGATGACCAGCACCAGGAACATATATTCCCCGTTGAAAGCAGTCAGCTCAAAACGGGCGACCTGCTCCTCATTAAGTCGGGTGAAAAAGTTCCTGCCGATGCAAAAATTCTTTGGGGAGAAGCCGGCATTGATGAATCACTCATCAGCGGGGAAAGCTTACCGGTACAAAAGAAAATGAATGATTTACTGATTGGCGGAAGTGTGGTAGTCAATGGCACCCTGAAAGCTTATGTGACCGCAACCGGCAATGCCACTGTCTTGTCGCAAATTTTGCGGCTGGTGAAAGATGCCCAGACCAATAAACCACCCATACAATTGCTGGCAGATAAGATCAGCGCCGTTTTCGTTCCTCTCGTGATCATTATTGCATTGCTTACCTGGACCATCAACTTCTGGCTAGTAGACCTTAGCTTGGGGGCTTCCTTGTTGCGTGGTATTGCTGTGTTGGTGATCTCTTGTCCCTGTGCCATGGGACTGGCAACACCGGCAGCAGTGGCAGCAGGTTTGGGTAGGGCTGCCCGCAATGGGATACTCGTAAAAAATGCGGCCAGCATGGAATTGTTCCAACACCTTCGCCAGGTAGTTTTTGATAAAACAGGCACCCTCACCACAGGTGGATTTGTCATCAAAGAATTTCAGGCGCGCGAAGAAGGATTCCAGCAGCTTTTCGGAAATGATACCATGCCGGGAACAGAAGAAAGAAATAGCATGCTGAAAAAGTGGGCGTTTTCGCTGGAGAAATATTCCAATCATCCCCTGGCGGTGGCAGTGACCAGAGAATGGAAAGGGAAAGAGGAGCTGCGCTGGAACAACATCGAAGAACTAAAAGGCATTGGTATTCGCGGTATCGATAAGCAGGGAGATGAATACAGGGCGGGTTCCTACGAATTAGTGAAAGAACAGACCGCCGATGACACACATAACATCTACATAACCAGGAATGGTATTTGGGTGGGATGGATTGACCTGGCCGATGAGATCAGACCGGAAGCAGCGCAAGTTATCAATCAACTCAGGCAGGCAGGTTATAAAACCATCTTACTCAGCGGTGACCGGAAATTCAAATGCCAACAACTGGCAGAAGAACTGGGTATAGAAGAATGGTATGGCGAACAGCGTCCCGAACAAAAACTGGAACGCATAGAAGCGCTGAATGCCATTGCACCGGTAGCCATGGTCGGTGATGGCATCAATGATGCACCTGCTTTGGCCAAAGCCACCATTGGTATTTCTGTGGGTAATGCAGCACAGATTGCCATGCAGAGTGCCCATATTGTTTTAATGAACAATGGTCTAAAAAATCTTCCCCTGGCACTGGGTGTTGGAAAAGCCACCTACCAAACGATTCGGCAAAATCTTTTTTGGGCCTTTGCGTATAACATCATTGCTATTCCCATGGCTGCAGTGGGTATGTTGAGTCCGGCCCTCAGCGCCTTAGCCATGGGCCTCAGCGATGTGGTACTGGGTATCAATTCAGTTCGATTGCTGACACGAAAAATTACGTAAGTTACCGGTGTCAACCGACAGATGGAAGCCCATGAATACTCCGCAAACCCTGCTTACGCGCTTCTTTCATCACCAGCAATTCAGGCCTTCGCAACTGGCTATTATTGAATCGGTGTTGGAAGGAAAAGACACACTCGCGTTGTTGCCTACCGGTGGCGGCAAATCCATCTGCTTTCAGATTCCTGCCCTACTCAAATCAGGGGTATGCCTTGTAATCAGTCCGTTAATCGCCCTAATGAATGACCAGGTTGCCCGCTTGCAGGAAAAAAAGATGGCAGCAGCAGCGCTGCACAGCGGCCAAAGCAGAGAGGAAATGGAAGAATTGCTGATGCAAGCCACAGCGGGTGAACTCAAATTTTTATACGTTTCACCGGAAAGAATCCACAGCGAATTGTTCCTGGTATACCTCGAACAGATGCAGGTCTGCCTCCTGGTTGTAGATGAAGCACATTGTGTATCACAATGGGGGTATGACTTCAGACCGGCTTACCTGCGCATTGCTGCGTTGCGTGCTTACCTGCCGGATGTGCCATTGATCGCCCTCACAGCTTCAGCCACCCCGGCGGTAAGGGAAGATATCCTGCTGCAACTGAAGATGCCAAAAGCAGCTCGGTTCATCAATTCTTTCTACAGAAGCAACCTGCATTACCAATGCCTGCCGGTA
Organism: uncultured Sediminibacterium sp.; assembly: GCA_964448845.1. Classification (GTDB taxonomy): domain Bacteria; phylum Bacteroidota; class Bacteroidia; order Chitinophagales; family Chitinophagaceae; genus Sediminibacterium. The sequence goes on along the minus strand of CAYUXJ010000016.1, from coordinate 5,836 downwards.
GAAGCCACCGACGGCATCCTGCTTACCCTGCTGAAAGAAAAGACGGGCAGTGCCATAGTTTATTGCAGCAGCAGAAAACAAACCCACCACATAGCGAACTGGTTACAACTGAATCAAATTAGTGCGGCTCCGTACCATGCCGGATTAAAGCAGGAAGAAAGAAATAAAAATCAGACGGACTGGATTAACAATCAGGTACGGGTAATGGCTGCCACCAATGCGTTTGGCATGGGCATCGACAAACCTGATGTAAGACTGGTCATACACCTTGCAGCACCGGAATGTGTTGAACACTATTACCAGGAAGCCGGACGAGCCGGCAGAGATGAACAACCTGCCGATGCCATCCTACTTGTGACACCGAACCAGGTTCAACGCTTGGAGGAACTTGCCGAACAAAAATTTCCTTCCATCGATACGATTAAAAATATCTACCGCGATCTGGCAGGCTTCTTACAAATACCGGCAGGAACCGGGGAAGGACAAACCTTTGATTTTGATCTGCAACTTTTCTGCACCCGTTTTCACCACGCCCCACTGCTGGTGATAAATGTACTGGACCTGCTCGAAAAAGAGGGTCATATAAGATACAATACCAGCATATACAAACCTGCTAAACTGGTTTTTACCACCGACCGGCTGACTGTACGTTCACTCGACCAATTGTACCCCGATTATTCGCCCCTGCTGCAGGCACTCCTGAGAACCTATCCCGGTATACTTGATTATAGGGTAACTATTTATGAAGAACAGTTGGCCAGACTGAGTGGGATGTCATCCACCCTTGTCAAAGAGCAACTCAAAAAGCTAACCGAATTGGGTATAGTTGCATACAGACCCTCCAATGAATCACCACAAATTCATTTCCTGCTCAACAGGGCCACGGCAGCATTTCTGTATATTGATCTTGACAGGTATTTTGCGCGAAAAAAAGCATTTACCGATCGAGTGCATTCTATGATTCAATACATCACCAACAAAGCAAGTTGTCGCAGTCGCATGCTTCAAAATTATTTTGGTGAGAGCACCGCAGCAGACTGCCAACAATGTGATGTATGTCTCAGAAAGCATAAAAAAGTACAGCGCGATTTATTCCCGGAGTTATTTCAAAAAATAAATGTGCTACTACAAAAACCTATGTCTGTTGAAGAACTGATGGAGCAGTTTGCAGGAGAAGAAAAAAAACAGGCCTTAGAGACCCTCCACCGGCTGTTACAGGAAGAGGTAATCATTCGAAATGAGCTAGGACTGCTTTGCCGAAAATAATGCAGCAACCTGCAATGCCTCATTACATTTCCTCTTCCCGCTCCAACAATAAAATGGCGCCCTGGGGAACGATGAAGTATTTCTCCCCCTCGTAAATAACTTCCGTGGCTCCACTCACCAAAAAGATGGCCAGGTCACCTTCCCTGGCTTGCAGAGGAACATATTTAACACTCTCCTCTTCCGTTTTCCAGGGCTCGTCTTCTACCGGCATGGGAATGGCATAGCCCGGACCGATTTTAATGATTTTTCCCTGCTGTACTTTTTCTTTTTCTTGTACCCCGGGTGGCAGGTATAAGCCGCTGGAAGTCTTCTCATCCGGACTGGAAGGTCGTATCAGCACCCGGTCACCTATTACAATGAGTTTCTTGAACTTGTTATCGGAAGTAAGCAGCATAGCTTGATGATTTGAGGTTACAAAAATACGAGATTCATAGCTGGCCAAGGTCCTACCGGGGCGGGAAAGGAACGTACCGGGGCGGCACGATTTTTGTGTTTTTAACAAAACATTGGAATTGAGTGGGGGGTTTTGGCATTGTTTTATCTTTATTTCACGTTAAATAACATTTATATGGAAGCAAAAAAGACCAAGATCCTCCTTTGCGAAGACGATGCAAACCTGGGTATGGTATTAAAAACCAACCTGGAACTGAACGATTTTGATGTTACCCTGGAAAGGGATGGTCGTTTAGGACTGGCCGCTTTTCAGCGGGAGCGTTACGATCTGTGCCTCCTCGATGTGATGATGCCCAACATGGACGGATTCACTTTGGCTGAAGAGATCAGAAATGTTGACCCGGATATTCCGCTGTTCTTCCTTAGTGCTAAAACCATGAAAGAAGATATCATTCAAGGATACAACCTGGGTGCTGATGATTATATCACTAAGCCCTTTGATTTTGAAGTGTTGATGCTCAAAATCAAAGCGATTCTGAAAAGAAATGAGGAGCAGAATCGCGTGAATGAGAACATTGAGTTCGACATGGGTAAGTTTCATTTCAATCCCAAGCTGCGTGAACTGAAACACGATAGCCATACACAAACCCTGTCACCTAAGGAAAATGATTTACTGAAAATGCTGGCTGAGCATAAGAATGACTTATTGCCGCGCGAGAAAGCATTGAAAAAAATCTGGGGCAGCGATACTTATTTCAACGGACGGAGTATGGATGTATACATTGCGAAGCTCCGCAAGTATCTAAAAGATGATACCAACATTGAGATCGTGAATATCCATGGCAATGGATTCCGCCTCGTTGCGCCTTAGTATTTCTTAGGTAAAGAGATCGGGTTGTAAGCCGCCGGGTTGCGCCCTGCCAATATGGGTATAGGCCTTGGCAGTGGCTTCCCTTCCCCTGGGTGTGCGTTGCAGGAAACCTTCCTGTATTAAAAAGGGCTCGTACACTTCTTCAATCGTACCTGATTCCTCGCCGACAGCAGTGGCAATAGTGGTAATTCCCACCGGCCCCCCTTTGAATTTATCGATGATAACAGACAGTATACGGTTGTCCATTTCATCGAGACCATGTTCATCTACATTCAGTGCCTTGAGTGCGTGACGGGTAATACCGAGGTCGATGGTACCATCGTTCAGCACCTGCGCAAAATCGCGCACCCGACGAAGCAGACTATTAGCGATACGGGGTGTTCCCCTGCTTCTGCCGGCAATTTCAGCAGCAGCTTCCGGAGAGATACGCACTTGTAGAATATCTGCACTGCGGTGAATGATTTTTTGTAAAACAGGTGCCGGATAGTATTCCAGGCGCGACTTGATACCAAAACGGGATAGCAGAGGTGCGGTTAATAAGCCGCTCCTTGTTGTTGCGCCTACCAGTGTAAACGGATTCAGGTTGATTTGAATGCTGCGCGCATTGGGACCGGAGTCGATCATGATATCAATGCGAAAATCCTCCATGGCAGCGTAGAGATATTCCTCTACTACTGTGCTCAGGCGATGGATTTCATCGATGAACAATACATCATTGGGTTGCAGGTTGGTAAGCAATCCTGCCAGATCTCCGGGCTTTTCGATAACGGGACCGGAGGTCTCGCGGATGTTGACGCCGAGTTCATTGGCGACAATGCGACTCAGGGTAGTTTTTCCGAGTCCGGGAGGACCATGAAAAAGGATGTGGTCGAGTGCTTCACCACGTAATTTAGCGGCCTTGATGAAAATAATCAGGTTTTCGATGAGTTGCGGCTGACCGGAAAAATCGTCGAGTTCCCGCGGTCGGATAGCATTTTCGAATTCCTGCTCAGCGGGGTTCAATGAGGCGCCGGGTGTATGGAGAAGGTCAGACATTGATTCAAAACTACTAAATCCATTTCAACTACCTTTGGTAAAATTCAACAGGGATGAACAAAGTTGCGCTCATAGCGGGTTCCAGCGGATTGACCGGAGGTTTTTTATTAGAGATGTTGTTGGCAGCGCCGGAGTACCGGGAAGTAATAGCGTATGTAAGAAAGCGTTCAAGACTTCAGCATCCCAAGTTAAGGGAGGTAGTGATGGATTGGGATCAATTAGATGCGCCCGTGCCGGCGGATGATGTTTTTTGTTGTTTAGGAACTACCATCAAAAAGGCAGGTTCTCAGGAAGCTTTTCGAAAGGTTGATTATGATTATCCACTGCATTTGGCAGAGCTACAATTGCAGGGTGGCTCACAGAAGTTTTTATTGGTCTCGGCCATTGGTGCAGATGCCCAATCTTCCATCTTTTATAGTCGGGTGAAAGGGGAACTCGAAGAAGCATTACAAAAAACAGGGTACAAGTGTGTACAGATTTTCCGGCCCTCTTTTATTGCGGGGCATCGCAAGGAATCGAGGCCGGGTGAGCGGATCGGATTAGCCATTTTCTCCTTTCTATCACCGCTGTTTATCGGACCGCTGAAAAAATATGCGCCCATTCCGGCAGAACACATTGCTCGAGCTATGTACAGGGCAGCGCAGAAAAACAATGCAGGTAATTTTATGTATGATTCTGCGGAGATAGATGCAATGGGAAGGGCGTAATCTTTCCGCAGTTCTAAGGGGAAGTATGTCCATCTCTGGCAGAGAAAATAGGGCGACAAAAAGGGAAAGAGATAAACTTGTTCCTGTAAAATATATCCGCATCTTTCAGAAGTGTATTCCTTTTAATTAAGCCCACAGAAGCAAAAGCACCAAATCCGGATAATTTTACTTATCAGATAAATACAGCTTTTATCTAATTAATGTTGAATACTTCAAGTGTATTCTAAATAATAAAATCCAAATAATTATCCTGATCAATTTTTTGAAAACCTGCTTCCGGATAGGCTGACTTGAAAGCTAAAGGAATTTTAGCTTTGCTATCCTTGCTATATTTTATTTCATACGCATTCAAAAAATTATTTTTCAATTCGATTAAATCAATTTCTCGTTGTTGAAAATTTCGCCAGAAATACATCTTGCTACCTGCTTGATTATAGGAGTTATATTTAATCCTCTCGGAGATAATATAGTTTTCCCAAAGCATACCGATATCAGTTCTTATTGAAATTGGCCGAAAATCGTTGATAACTGCATTTCTTATTCCATTGTCATAAAAATACCATTTCACACCTTTTGAAATTTCCTTTCGGTGATTGGTACTATATGAGGGCAGCTTGAAAAGAATGAATACTTTTTGCAAAAGATCAAGATAATTTTCAACCGTAATTTTATTCATACTTAGTTGACTGGCAATTTCATTATAAGAAACCTCCGATCCAATCTGAAATGCTACTAATCGCAACAAATCCATCAACTTATACGACTGTCTGATACCAGAATAGGATAAAATATCTTTCAACAGATACGAGTTGATCAATTCTCTTAGATATTGTTCCTTTTCTTTCCTGGTTTGAATATGAAAAATTTCGGGGTAACTACCAATAACCAATCTTTCGTCTAAATCTGCTTGTGCCTGTAAAGGATTATTTCCCAACTCTAATTGAGCAATGGGATATAAATTATAGGAGTAGTTTCTTCCCGTTAAAGGCTCACCGGAAGCATTTACTAAGTCTAATGAGGAAGAACCAGTTGCTATAATTGTTAAATGGGGTTGACTATCAATCATTAACTTCATTATAGAACCGATTTCCGGAATCGCTTGTGCTTCATCAATCATCAACAAGTCCGTATCATTAATTAATTGCTTATAGTTGGCTACTGATCTCTTCTTCAGAATTTCCTGCACATCAAAATCTTCTCCGTTAAGGAGCATTTTTTTCCCCGTATATTTTTTACTTACGCTATTAATCAAATAGGTTTTTCCTACACGCCTTGTGCCTAAAATCAAGATTACTTTATTGGTTCCAATTTTGCTGATAACCGCATCTTCCAATTTTCTATGTATAAACATTTATATCTATGTTTACTTAAAAATACTAAATTTTGTCATTATAATGACATTATTATATATATTTTAGTCATTTTAATGACATTTTTACATAAAAATGATAAATAAAGCTTGATTCAGACAAAACGCAACATGCTAACTGTCTTAACCCCAAGGAAGCAAAAGTGCCGGGTCGGGACAATTTCGCAGATACTGTTCCCGCTCACTCCACTTGCA
>CAYUXJ010000015.1:64711-67286 GCA_964448845.1 uncultured Sediminibacterium sp. | reverse complement strand
GTGATCTAGGTGTTACAGTATATGTTGCCGTTAGAGGCGCAGCAGTCGTATTATTAATGATAGCACTAAAAGATGAGGTATTGGCACTTGAGCCAGACAATGGACTCAACCCAGCAACCGCGGAAACCGTCCAGTTATAGGTAGTTAATGCCGGCACCCTGTTACCACTTACTCCATCAACCGGTGAGATTACTACCGGTATTCCACTACAAGTAGTAGTAAATATCTGATTGATGTTGGCACTTGGATTCACCGTTACAATTACACTAAACGCAGCGCTACCACATGCTCCTGTAGGAGGAACAGGTGTTACATTAAAGCTTGCCGTTAATGGAACCGAACTTGTACTGCTGATTACTCCGCTGATAAATGATAATGAACTTCCCGTTTCACCCGCACTTATCGTTAATCCTGCAGGTAATGTTGAATTTGTCCATGAATACAAAGTATTCGCAGGTACTATATTACCCTGCTGACCATTGGTAGGACTAACCGTAAAGGTCGCTCCCGTACAGATGGTTGTAGTTAGGGTTCCAATTGTTGCTTTCGGATTCACAGTAACAACAATGGTAAATTGAGCACTGTTGGTACAACCAGAAGTTAATACTGGTGTAACGGTATAAGTTGCCGTTGCTACGGAATTGGTTGTATTGGTAAGGGAAGCAATAATTGTATTTTGTCCACTTAACGCAACAGAAGATAATAAAGAGCCGCCTGGATTAGCACTCGGAGATACCCAAGAATACGTAGTACCGAATGGTACTATATTTCCGATAATGGAATTAGGATCTACGTCAATAGAACCTCCACTACAAATTACCTGTGTAATTCCATTGATGCGCGCCAAAGGCAATACACCAAGGGTGAGCGTAAATCCAGAAGAAGCGCATGCCCCCGGCACATTGGGTGTAATAAAATAAGTAGCCGTTGCTACAGAGGCATTGCTATTAGTCAGCGTAGCACTGAAAGCAGTTGCCGTTCCTGAGCCACCACCTGTTAAAGAAGCCGGTACGCCACTGGCATTCCAAGTGTAAGTTGTATTCGCTGGAATAGTTCCGGTAAAAGCCTGGTTATAGGTTAGTCCGCTACAAATCGTTGTTGTGAAGCTTGAAATAGTTGCCACCGGCAATACACCAATCGTTATGGTAAATCCAGCAGAACTACATCCTCCGGGAACATTCGGAGTGACAAAGTAAGTAGCAGTAGCAATCGCATTCGTGTTATTAGTAAGTGTTCCGGTAAAACTGCTCGCATTGCTACCTGATGTACCATTCGTTAAGGATGTGGGTATTCCACCAGTATTCCAACTGTAAGTAGTACCGGAAGGTATAATGGTGCCAGTAATTGGAACGCTAAATGTAACACCGCTACATACTACAGTTGTACTATTACCAATACCACTTGCTACCGGGAATACAGTTATTGTAGCAGAGAAGGATTGTCCTGCACATCCCGCTGAATTGGTCGTAATGCTATAGGTAGCTGTTTGTATTGAACTGGAAGTATTTGTTAAGGTACCACTGAAAGTTGTCACATTCGTACCGGTTGCACCTCCTGTAATATTGCTCGTGAAATTCGGCGCATTCCAGCTGTAAAGTGTTCCGGAAGGCAGCGTTGTGCCGGTTGGTGTAACATTAAAGGTTGCACCGGAACAAATACTGAGCGATATCGCATTCATACCTGCTGCTGCAGGAAGTACGGTTACCGTTACAGTAAAGCCATTGGCAGCACAAGCACCCGGAACAATAGGTCTAACAAAATAGGTTGCAGTACCCGCTGTTGCGCCAGAGTTGGTTAGTATTCCACTAAATCCACTCGCATTGGTAGCGCCCGCACCTACGCTGATAGAACCCAAAGTGGTTGGAGGATCCCAGCTATATGTTGTGTTGGCAGGTATAGTGCCTGATAAGGTCGGATTAAATTGAACTCCCGTACAAGTCGTTAAACCAAATTGAGAAATAGATGCAGTTGGGAATACACTCACCGTAATGGTAAATCCATTTGAGGTACAAGCACCCGGCACGCTGGGGGTTACAAAGTAACTTGCAGTGGCTACCGAACTGGTAGTATTGGTAAGTGTTCCACTGAAACTGCTGGCATTGGTAGCTCCTACAGCACCGCTTAAAGCCCCTTGTATAGTAGGTAGACCCCAACTATAATTAGTATTTGCAGGAATCGTTCCACTGATGGTCGGACTAAAAGTTATTCCTGTACAATTACTAATTGCAAAGGATGAAATAGAAGCACGAGGCAATACCCCTAGTGTTAGGGTAAACCCGGAAGAAGTACAATTACCGGGAACTATTGGTGTAATAAAGTAAGTAGCAGTAACAACGGAAGCATTGTTATTAGTCAGCGTAGCACTGAATGAAGTTGCAGTTCCACTTGTCCCTCCCGTGAGAGATGCAGGTACACCGCTGGCATTCCAGGTATAGGTTGTTCCGGCAGGCACCGTTCCGCTGAATGCCTGATTGAAGTTTTGTCCGGTACAAATAGTTGCCGTGAAACTACTAATTGTTGCAACGGGCAAAACACCCACAGTGAGCGTAAATCCACTGGAAGTACAACCACCGGG
>CAYUXJ010000015.1:0-64611 GCA_964448845.1 uncultured Sediminibacterium sp. | reverse complement strand
GTTATTGCCGCATTGGTCGTATTTGTTAAGGTAGCAGAAAAAAAGCCAACACTACTAGCACCGGTCAGACCCTCAATACCAGAAATTCCGGTAGGCGCCAACCAGGAATACGTTGTATTGGCAGGAACAATATCGCCATTTACATTATCGGTGGGCGAAACAGAGAAACTAACTCCACTACAGGTGGTGACTACTTTTGCGCCAATCCCCGGAATAGAATAATCCTGCGAACCCTCAATCGTAGTATGTCCATCACCATTACCACCCGTATACTGTGCCTGCGCACTCATCGCAAACAAGAGCACGGTCAATAAGAGCACAGCTACTTTAGCAGTATGTGCCATCTTACTGATGAAAAAGTTCGATATGGTGGTTAGCTTACTCAAGCAATCTGTGAATTGGATGAATAATTTGCCGCATATCGAATAGGGCATGTTTCAAAAGAAAAATCAACACGGCCAATAAAAACAAGAGCCCCTCCGCATAATGGAGTGGCAGCAGTACCGCGGAAAGAAAATCGAATCGACCCCTCTCCATACCTATATATATAGTATGGTAAACCAGCGGAGGGGGGACCGGTAGACAGGTGCACACCTATCCTGCCGGTTTGGTAGGAAGTGACTGGCGGATCAACCAGCGAAATCCAATCAAAATGAATAAAATCAGCCGTTAAAGGCAATTCAGCAGCATCCGGATACAGCATAAGCTGAGTAGAAGGAGTTGAAAGAGGACAAAGGCCGGCCGTTTCCGGTAAGGCGGCTGGCTCAAAAGAAGGTGCATTGTGGACAACTGAAGGTTGCCTGCTGCCGCAGGGCTTATAATGTAACAAGGCGCATAGTAGAAGTACTATCGCATTGGATACAAAAAGTGCTTTAACAGTCGATATAATTACATTCGATCTGATAGACAAAACCTATTATAAATAATAAAAAATCTAATTTCTGCCCCTGGTTCTCTCACACAACTCCCTCCTCAAATCACGCTACGTCTGCCATTCACACCTCCAAATTCACCGCTAACTCCCCTCACTTCAAATGGATATTTAACAATAATAATACTTAAAGTTTCAGTCCTGCAAAGTGTGGATACAAATCGCAAGATACCTAAAGTTATCAACGTTTTGTTAATGGCTCTTATTATATTTATCATCTAGCTATTTTTTGAATTGAAATAGCCGGTTAACTAGAAAGCTTTTTTTGGATCTAGCTCACCGGCTATTTGTAGGACATTGGACTTTAACCTAAAATTGCTATAAAAAAACCAACTGTGATGACAAAAATAGGAGAAATTTTGAAAGAACATAGCTTTTTCACGATTAATTTTATAGTTTTATAATTATTATGACATAGCTATATAGCTATGCACTATAGCTATATAATTATTTTTTGGCTGTGCTTTAACTTGAAATCTCTAAATAATGACTACCTTAGCCGTCACCTGTTTTTAAATTTTCAACCATAGGCGAATGCATATAGAACAACTGCTATTTATGCTGAGGGCTTTTAGCCCCCTTGCCTATATGTTTATGGCCGGATTTGTGGTATTTGCCGTCATGGCAGCCATTCTACTTCTACAACTGAGAAAGCAAAAGAAGAACCTGGAAAGAGTAGTTGCGCAAAAAACCGAAGAACTGCGATTTTCGCTATTACAATTAGAAGCTACCGAAGTCGAACTCACCAATAACCTGGCCTTTCGGGAAAGAATGATCAGTATTGTAATGCATGACCTGAAATCTCCCCTGAATTTTGTGCACAAAATCGCAGCCGCGATGTACGAATCGAATTCCACTATTAGCCAGACTGATCTGCACCGCCTCAGCTTTGAACTTTATCAGACGACTTTCGATATCAACAACTTTGTAAATAACCTGCTTCAGTGGCTGAACAGCACCAAAAAAAATATAAAGCTTTCCTACACGACAGAAAAATTAAATGATTTTATCAGAAACAATTGTGCGGTATACTTTAAAATTGCTTCAGAGAAAAAACTACAATTCAACTTACTGGCTTCCGATAATATATCTATAACTGCTGACTTTAGTCTTTTTTCGATTGTACTGAGAAACCTGCTTGACAATGCCATCAAAAATACGCGCGAAGGAAAAATTGAAATAACAGCCCACATTGATGAACGCCTGCAATATATCATCATCTCTGATTCAGGTTCAGGTATTGCGCCAGATAAAATTGTAGAACTGGAAAGCGGTGTTATCACAAAAAAGACCTCCGAAAGCACACAAATTGGATACCGAATCGTTTATGATCTTATGCAAAAAATGAAAGGTAGCATCCATATCAAAAGTGCTGCAGATAAAGGAACGCAAATCACTTTGCAATTACCTGCCCACCGCTATATTTTCCTAAACGAGGAAGAAACTTTATAGTAAATAATTGTCGCAGGAGACGCTCTCCCGATAATAGTACCTCCTCCTTACACAATCCGGTGCTGACGTGCCAAAGACATTAACTCCACCATATTGTTATGGGGTATCTTAAGTTTTTCGAATACCTTACCCTTATAGGTTGATACAGTAGAAGTATTAATACTCAACGAAGCTGCAATTTCTGCGATACCTTTTCCGGTTAACATCTCTTTTGCGACCTGAAACTCACGATCACTTAATAAATCAAACGGATTTTCAGATAGACCTGTAAAATATGATTCGGCAATCGTCTGCTTCAAATTATCGCTCATGTAAACACGATTTACCAGTGCCTGCTCGATTGCTTTGATGATTTCAGTATTATCGGAAGACTTATGCAGAAAGCCTTTAATACCCAGCTTGAAAAACCGCTTGGCATAAACATTCTCATCATTCATCGTCAATACAATAATGGCAGTCTTAGGATAATTGGAAGTGATATAATGTATCAAACGAATCGGATCGCTATCCGGCATATTCAAGTCCATCAAAATCAAATCCATTTCCTTGTTACGCAAAATATCAACTGCCCGCTTTTCATTTTCAGCTTCCTGCACCTCCGCATCCTGAAAGCGCTGCATGATGATAAGCTTGATTCCAGCTCTCACTACAGAATGATCATCAATCAATAAAAAATTCGACATACAGGAAATGCTTACTTATATGCTGTTGTTTCTAATCGCTATCCTAACACTTCAAGAACTTCTATCGCACCCTGCAAAAAACAGAACATAGATTATTCTTCAGCAGGTAGTGGATTCCTCCTGGAAGGAATCACCATAGACTCATCATCACTTAAGAAAACCCAGAAATCATGCAAAGCATAAATATCACCGGGTGTCTTGGGTCCGTTGTGTTCTCCATTTCGCTCATATGAACCCAATAAAGTGGCTTCATAACGTATCACATTTAATTTCTCCGGTAAACTCAATTCCTTGAATTGCTCAATTGTCATAATATTCAAATTTGTAATCGTCACTCATTGTTTGTGGAAGAATCAGAACCTGCAAAGAAAACCCGAAAATGCTCAGATTCCTTGAGCGATTCGAGCATTTGCAAATCTAATGGCTTACTGATAAAATCAACAACGACAGGAAATTTCTTTGCCTGGGCAAAATCCTCCGGATCAATGGTTGATGATAAAATAATAATTTTTGTACCCGGAAGTTTTTCAGCATAAGCCGGAACAAACTCTTCTAAAAATTCCCAACCATTCATCACCGGCATATTGATGTCTAACAGAATCAATTGCGGCGCTTTACCTGTCATATCTTTCTCTTCCAAAATCTTGTCCAGATACTCCAGTGCATCTTTACCATCCATCGCCTTGTCGATCTGCTCAGTAAAAGAAACACTATTTAACATCAACTCAGATATGGTCAACGATAAAGCATCATCGTCCACACACAAGACTTTTTTGATCATTGGCGTTTGCTCAGTTGTGTTCATACTTTACTAGCGTGTTATTCAGTTGGTATACGCCAACTTCAATAACTTTTATCATGCATACCAGTATCAACTTTTCACAAAGCTGATACCTATAGAACGTAAAAGCGCTGTAAAATAGTCAAAAATGCCGAATTAGGTCAATTTTTCCCCTATGGGGTCGCCTTTGTCCGGGGTAATCTTTCCCACAAAACAGTATGGCGACCTTGCAGAAAAACCCATCCACCCTTGATCATCGCAAGATGTGCCATAACAAAAAATGAGACCCCATTTAACATTCCACTAACAGAACGCACCGACGCTGAAAACCAAATCAAAAAGGCAACCAGGTACATACAAGTCTGCACCAAAAAAATGAACCCGTAAATGAGTCCCTGTTCTATTAATAAAAAATTCAAGCAGAAGTTGACGGGTAAACAATAGGGCACGATAAGCGTGCGAAAAACCCTATGACTAACTACTTCCCACCAGAAACATGGGTGCCAGCCAGACTTTCCCTCCCTTATTAACCGCATCACAGCTTGAACAGACCCGGATGCCACGCGTACGCGCCTATTGAAGGCTGACTTATCATCCGCCATCTCTTCCTCATAACTCACGGCAGCTGCTGCATATGCTATGCGATATCCCTTTTGAACGATGGCCCAACCAATCTCCAAATCATCCGAAATGGTATCTTCCGGTACTGCAGAAAACAAATCCGTTCGAAGAGCATACAATTCTCCAGCCGTACCGGTAACGGCATATAACCTGCCCTCTAACTCTTTTACCAGGGCTTCATACCGCCAATACAATGATTCACCGCCTACCCCCCCGGCAGCTCCATGTCTTACCCGCTTCTCACCAGCCACCACTCCTACAACCGGATCAGCACCCGCCTCCATCAGCGCCTTTATAGCTACAGGTTCCAACATGGCATTGGCATCTGTAAAAACCACCCATCCTGACTGTACCCCTGCCATCACCCGCTGAATTGCATTTATCTTCCCCTTCCGTGCCGGCAAATGAAAAAGTTTTACCCGAGGGAACTGAAGAACAAGTTCATTGGTGCGGTCTGTAGATCCATCTGTAACAACCCATATCTCCAATAATTCAGGTGGATAGTCCAGAGAAATAGCATTTCGCAGCTTTTCAGTTATGCAGTCTGCTTCATTGTAAGCCGCTATGATCATGGTAACAGAAGGCCAACTTACTTGCTGCTTTACTTTCAACGGCCAGACAACTTCCTTTACCCAAACAAATAATGCCAGCAACAATGGATACCCCAGGTAGGCATAAAAAACCATGGAAAGCGTTAACCAAAAAAAGAGGGCGGTTACCTGCATCTTCGCATCAGCTGATTTGAAGGCAAAATAGCACGAAACTCTCAGAGATTCATTGTATTTTCATTTATCCGCCGAGGGCGGACAAATGAATACCCCCCACTTAATTCGCAATTGCATGAAAGCTATCATCTGTAATGAATATGGACCACCGGAAAAATTATCGCTGCAAGAAATGGCAGACCCTACACCCGGAGATAAAGAAGTACTGATTCGGGTGGAAGCCTGTGGCATAAATTTTCCGGATCTCTTGTTAATACAACGACTCTATCAGTTTCAACCACCGCTGCCTTTTTCACCCGGTGGCGAAGTAGCCGGTACGATTGTGTCTACCGGCACTGCTGTAACCCGGTTTCATCCCGGTGATCGAGTACTGGCCGTATCGGGCTGGGGTGGCTTTGCTGAGATGGTCACCGTAGCAGAACACCAGGTCATCTTACTGCCCGATGACATTGACTTTACTACTGCGGCAGCTGCTACTTATCAATATGGCACGGCACTGTATGCGCTGAAAAACCTGGCAACACTGCAACCAGGAGAATCTTTATTGGTATTGGGGGCAGGAAGTGGAGTCGGATTGGCTGCAGTTGAATTAGGTAGGCTAATGGGGGCGAATGTAATCGCTGCAGCTTCCAGCGAACGTAAATTGAACGCCTGTCTTGAAAAAGGCGCTCATCATGTTATCAACACCGCTGAGAAATCTAAAACAGCCGATTTAGCGGCTGCGATACCAGGCGGTAAAGTCGATGTTATTTTTGATCCCGTCGGCGGACAACTTGCCCTGCAATCTTTTCGACTGATGGCATGGAAAGGCAGGTACCTGGTCGTGGGCTTTGCCGCAGGTGACATTCCTAATCTGCCATTCAACCTACCCCTGTTGAAAGGATGTTCAGTACTTGGTGTATTCTGGGGAAGCTTTCTCCAACAAGAACCGAAAGCACATCAAGCCAATATGCATCAGATCTTTGATTGGCTTGCGCAGAAAAAGATTCAACCCCTGATTCATCAAACATACGCCCTAGAGGAAGTACCCATTGCACTCCAAGATCTAAAGAAACGATTGGTCATCGGAAAAGCAGTTATCAACCTACAACAGCAGCCTCGCTCTCAACCCCTCGTTTCAACCCCACCGGTCGAAGTACAACCTGCTCAGAAAAAAAGCAATCATGCCGCACGCATTACCCAGCTGCGAGATATTACAGCGCTGCTGGGAAAAGAATTGGGGCCCGGAGAATGGTTTACCGTGACTGCTCCCATGATACAGCAATTTGCAAAACTATCGGGCGATGAACAATGGATTCATGTGGACATCGAACGAGCTGCCAAAGAAATGCCGGGAGGAAAAACCATTGCACATGGATTTTTTACGCTTTCCTTAGCCACCCGCCTGCTGTACCAGCTGATTGACATATCTGCCATAGAAAAAATGTTCAATTATGGAACGAACAAAGTGCGTTTCATAACACCTGTGCAAGCCGGCAGCCGGATACGCATGCGGGCGACCCTTTCGCATACAGAGCCGGGCAAACAGGGAGGCACCCTCCTCTTCATTTCCTGCACCATCGAAGTAGAACATGCCGAAAAACCTGCCTGCGTGGCAGAACTGGTAAGTCTTATTTTTGCCTAATCTATACCCACAACTATGCAAGCGTTCGCAAATCAACACTTACTAAAATTTTTACTGCTCGATGTACATCGGCTGAACGATCTTTTTCAATATCCCCGCTATGCCCACCTGGATGAAGAACAAGCCTGGATGATGATTGAATCAGCCGGATTATTTGCCGGGCAGGAAATGTTTCCCTTTTTCAAATCAATGGATGAAACGCCGGCCCAATATGATGGTAAAGGAAAAGTATTGACACACCCTCAACTCAAAAAAATCATTGCCCTTGCTGCAGAACAAGGATGGATTGGCGGAAATGCTTCATTTGAACTGGGTGGACTTCAATTACCGGAAATGCTTTTCAGTACTGGTCACCTCTTGTTTCAGGCAGCTAATAATGCAGTTCAGGGTTATATTGGTCTCTCCGGTGGGGCTGCCGGACTTATCACCAGTTTTGGCAATGAAGATCAAATAAAAACATACGTACCGCACATCTTCAATGGCAAGTGGCAGGGAACCATGGCCTTGACAGAACCCCAGGCAGGCAGTTCACTCAGCGATATCACTACGACGGCCTATCCAACGGATGGGGGACATTACCTGATGAAGGGACAAAAGATTTTCATCTCAGGAGGTCAACATGAGGCAGCAGAAAACTTTGTGCATTTAACCCTTGCCCGCATAAAAGATGCCCCGCCGGGCACAAAGGGCATTTCGCTTTTTATCATACCGGCCCTTCGACCTACTACAGATGGTTCACTTGAAAACAACGATGTTTTTTGTGCCGGTGATTTTCAAAAAATGGGGCAACGAGGGTATGCAACCACTCACCTTGTTTTTGGCGATCATGATAACTGTAGGGGATACCTGGTAGGTGAACCAAACAAAGGACTTGCCTACATGTTCCAGATGATGAATGGAGCCCGGATCAGCGTTGGACTCTGTGCAGCAGGGGTGGCCATGGCGGCCATGCAATACAGTTTATCGTATGCCCAGCAGCGCCCCCAGGGAAGACATGTAACCGAAAAAGATCCACTGCAACCCCCTACATTGATCATCAACCATGCCGATGTACAAAGAATGTTACTCACCCAGCAGGCCATCGTCGGTGGCTCCATTTCTCTGGGAATAGAATGTACAAAACTTTATGACCTCTGCGAAGTGACGAGTGGAGAAGAAAAAGAAAATCATTTCCTGCTGCTTGAAATTCTTACCCCTATTATGAAAACGTATGCGTCGGAACAGGGTATTCGTTCTGTTTCAAACGCCTTGCAAATATTGGGTGGATATGGCTTCACGATAGATTTCCCCATACAGCAACTGTACAGAGATATTCGCATCATGTCACTGTATGAAGGAACAACAGGTATACAATCCCTCGACTTGCTGGGCAGAAAAGTCACCATGCAGCAGGGAAAGGCAATGCTGGTCTTATTAAGAGCTATGCAGGAAACCCTCCAGTCAGCAGCAACCTATCCGGCACTCACCCAATGCAGCCAACAATTGGTGGCCGAAATAGAAAGAATGAAAAAGGTAGTGCTTTATCTACAGCCCCGACTGATGAGCGGAAAAGCCAATGAATTCCTGGCAGATGCGACTGTCTTTATGGAAATGGCAAGTTATATCGTCATCGGCTGGCAATGGCTGAAGATGGGTGTTGCAGCCAGTCATCAACTGACAAATAAGGAACAATTACCCGAAAGCACGCGGGAACGATTGAAATTCATACTACATACCATGGAATTCTATTTTCGCTATGAACTCAGCCATGCAGCTGCATTTGAGGCCACCATCTGCCGCCCCGAAATGTTGACACAACTATCTGAAAATGACTGGAAAAAGTCTACATCGGCATAATATCCACATCGACCCCTGAATCATCGTCCGGGCTAGAGGAATAAGTATCTTTATCGCCTTAATAAATGAATGTCATGCTAAAAGTGGGTGTATTTGGTGTCGGCCACCTGGGTAAGTTTCACCTGAACAATTGGAAAGAAATAGAAGGCACCAAGCTGGTTGGCTTTTTCGATCCGCACAACGAAACTGCTAAGGAAGTAAGTGAACAATATGGATTAAAAAGGTTCACCGATGCAGAAAAGCTGATAGACGCCTGTGACATCATTGATGTCATCACACCCACCGACCGTCACTTTGAAGTATGTATGCAAGCTGTGCGCAAAGGAAAACATGTATTTGTAGAAAAACCCATGGCAGCCACTGTGAAAGAAGGCCGGGACCTGGTGAAAATGGTTCGGGAAGCCAATGTGAAACTGCAGGTCGGCCACATCGAGCGATTCAATCCAGCCTACCTGTCGATTAAAAAAATGGCCTTACAACCGATGTTTATCGAGGTGCATCGGCTGGCTCAATTTAACCCGAGGGGTACCGAAGTCAGTGTTATCATGGACCTGATGATTCATGATATTGACATCATATTAAGTATTGTAAAAAGCGATGTGAAGAATATTTATGCCAGTGGCGTATCGGTTATTACTGATACACCGGATATTGCGAATGTTCGCATCGAATTCAACAACGGATGTGTAGCCAATCTCACCAGTAGTCGCATCAGCATGAAGAAAATGAGAAAAATGCGACTCTTCCAGAAAGATGCATATATCGGCGTTGATTTTCTCGAAAAGAAAACAGAAATCATCAAGCTGAAACAGCCGGAAGATACACAAGTGTTTTCATTTGATATTGAGACCCGCCAGGGTAAAAAAACCATTGCCATTGCTACTCCTTCTATTGAACCTTCCAATGCAATGAAAGACGAGTTAACTTCCTTTGTTGATGCGATCCGCAATCAACAACCTGTTCAGGTGAGTGAAATTGATGGGTTGATGGCAATGGAAGTGGGGCATCGGATCATGGAAAAAATCAACCTTACGCCATCGCTGCTTTAACTGAATGAATGCCAAGAAAAACAGTTATGCCTATGTTGTCAGCGATTGCCTCTGCGTAATTGTAGCACTCTTTTTTCTCTATTACATAGGCAACTGGTCTGGTTTGCCCATTTATAGCCCCGAACATGCAGTTCTTTATATGGGTAGCTGGCTGCTCTGGTTCGCCTTTACAGGTGCCTATTACCAACCCTTGGCAGAAAGATCACGCCTGAATGAATGGAGCATCACGTTGATCAATACCCTCTCAGCTTGTCTGTTCCTACACCTGCTTTTTCCGAATTGGTTCCCAACCTGGAGCAACTGGTTTCTATTCTGGCTACTACACGTTTCCTGGATACTGGCAGGCAGAAGCTGGATACTTTGGCTGGTAAAAAAAACACTCACCAACGGATCTATCTCCTTCAAAACACTGCTTGTTGGACAAGGTCCTACGGCACAAAAAATGGTGGATGACCTGCAAAAAAATTATGCCTACCTGGGCTACCAATGCATTGGTTACATTACCACAGATACTAATCAATCTCAGACACCGCCGTTTTCTGTACCTCTATTGGGCAGACTAGATGAAATAGAACAGGTGATGGATCAATTCAAAATAGAAAAAGTAATACTGGCACCTGAAAAAAGAGATGTTCAATTCATTGAAACCCTGGTACAAAAAATTGCTGCTAAGGAAGCAGATATTAAATTAGCCCCTCGCCTGCTTGACATTATAACCGGTGCTGTAAAAACCAACAACGTGCTCGGCGCCCCCTTGATTGATGTTCAAAGCAATCCACTTTCTGGAACGGAAAGGCACATAAAAAGAACGGTAGACCTTTTAGTGGCCATCTCAGCCCTGCTGCTGTTGAGTCCTCTGCTGCTGTTCATTGCCATAAGAACTGCCCTTTCATCTCCCGGTCCGGTCATTTACCGACAGTCTAGAATCGGATACAAAGGGCAATCCTTTACCATCCTCAAGTTTCGGAGCATGGTGGAAGATGCTGAAATCAACGGTCCTGCCCTCTCCTACGATAACGATCCCCGGATTACTAATTGGGGAAAAACCATGCGCAAATGGCGATTGGATGAATTACCCCAGTTTTGGAATATCATAAAAGGCGAAATGAGTCTGGTAGGACCTCGACCGGAGAGAAAAATATATGCCAATCAACTTCAACAAATGACACCATACTCTAGCTACCTGCTGCGGGTAAAGCCCGGAATTACTTCCTGGGGAATGGTACAATTTGGTTACGCATCCAGTGTAGAAGACATGCTCGATCGAATGAAATACGACCTCATCTATATTGAAAATGCCTCGCTGTTACTCGATTTCAAAATCATGATGCATACCCTGCAGATCATTCTGGCAGGTAAAGGAAAATGACCTTTATGCAAACAGCTATTGAACTCATACCCGCGCACAAAATTGACAGAGATAAATGGAATAGCTGCATTCAGTCGGCTTCGAACGGACTGATATACTCCCATGCAACCTATCTCGATCATATGGCCGATAATTGGTCAGGACTGGTGATGAATGATTATGCGGCAGTTATGCCAGTACCCTGGAGAAAAAAATGGGGTGTGCGCTACATGTATGTACCTGCTTTCATGCAACAGCTGGGAATTACAGGTACCCTTACTGATGAAGAAGCAACAACAGCAATCAAACGAATCACCAGGGAATTTCTTTATGGCGATCTTCATTTTAACGCTTCAAATACTTTTATTCCGGCATTATTTCCAGCGGTAACAAGGAGAAGAAATCGAATTGTCGATCTTAAAAAAAACTATGCCGACCTCTTTAATGATTTTTCCTCAGACGGACGAAGAAATATACTTTCGGCATCACAGGCGAAACTGCATTACCGGGAAGGAAAATCAACAGAAGCCATGACAACATTTCTTCAACAAATGAAGTATCCCGGTGCACCCGATTCATTTACAATGAATCGTTTCCATACTGCGTGTACCCTATTCGACGAATCAGGTCAGCATATTGTAAGATGCGTAATGGATTCCCATGAACAATTATTGGCTGCATTTGTCGGACTGAAAGATGAACGCAGGATATATAATCTACTCAACCTGACGACTCCGGAAGGCAGAAAATGCAGTGCCAATTATTATTTGTTCAATGAATTATTGAAAGAGTGGTCGGGAAACCCCTTGCTACTCGATTTGGAGGGTTCTGAACTACCGGGTGTACAAGCATTTTATCTGCATTGGGGCGGGGATTGGGAAACATATTTCCATGTGCACCACAACCGATTACTGTGGCCCCTTCGCTTACTCAAGCATTGAACGATGTTGTAAAACAGATTCGGCAATGAGCAGATCGACAGGTCGTGTAATTTTTATGTTATCATAGGCACCATCAACCAATGAAACCTTTCTGCCGGCTGCTTCCCATACGGCTGCTTCATCAGTAAAATCATTCCTCCGGCATAGGCTGAATGCCTCTTTCAAATCATCGACTTCAAAGGTCTGTGGAGTTTGAACCAATCGAATGGTATTTCTGTCGGCCACTTTACTTTCTTCCCCCTCTATCATCCGAATGCTATCTGTAGCGGGAACAACCGGAATAGCGCTTCCATGTACAAATGCCCATTCAGCGCAATTACGGATGAGATCAGGTTGAATCAAACAGCGAACACCATCATGTACCAATACAAGACCATGGTGCGTTACGTGCGCTAATCCATTGCGCACACTTTCCCAACGGGTATCACCCCCTTTAACCAACCGAATTTTTCTTCCCTTATCAAGACTGGCAATAATTTTTTCTCCCTCCGAAAAATGAGCTTCCGGCAATACCAGAAGGATGTCCAAATCTTCATAGCTCTGCAGAAAACTTACAAGGGTATGCCAGAGAACGGGCTGACCATTTAATAAAAGAAATTGTTTCGGTTTATCGGCGCCCATGCGGGCACCGGTTCCACCGGCTACTATGATGGCTGTTTTGGGTGTATTTCGCAGATTATTCATATCGAACAAGAAGCAAGATTTGCGCTCCTGGCAAGGTCTATTCAGTGTCTGAGGTAATTAGCAAGGTATGAAAAAAGGGGCTTCACCGAGAGAAGAAAATGTATTTCAACGATAGATCAATACATCCGTTGTTCCCTGGCTATTTTTATAGGCACGATACATACCGGCACTATTGAATACCATCGCATGCTGACCTGTTGCGTCAACCCCGATCATGCCACCCTCACCCTGCAGGGCCTTTAATTTTTCATGCACCACTACTTCCATTGCCTGTTGTAAGGTCAGATTTTTGTACTCCATCAGACAGCTTACATCATAAGACGCTACAGCACGTATAAACATCTCACCATGGCCGGTACAGCTAATGGCACAGGTCGCATCATTGGCATAGGTGCCTATTCCGATAAGCGGACTATCGCCAATACGACCATATTTTTTATTCGTCATACCGCCCGTTGAAGTTGCAGCCGCCAGATGTCCATGGCTATCGCAGGCAACGGCGCCTACTGTTCCGAATTTTTTGTCCCGCATCATTTCCTCCAGGTGATGATGGGTATGATCTAAAGAGTAGCGGTCAGAGTCACGAATGGCTTTCCACTGATCATATCGAAACTGAGAAAAAAAGTATTCATCCGGTTCCAGTTTGATTCCCTGTTTGATGGCAAAATCATTAGCCCCCTTACCACTTAAAAAAACATGGTTGCTGTTGCGCATCACTTCTGCCGCCAATTCGATGGGATTGCGAACATTTCTCACCCCGGCTACGGCACCGGCAGCGAGGCTGCTACCATCCATAATGGCGGCATCCATTTCCTGCACTCCTTTTTTAGTAAACACTGCACCCCGACCGGCATTGAATAAGATGTGATCTTCCAGCAAAACCAATGCTGCCTTAACTGCATTTACGGCAGTACCTCCTTCTTCCAACACAGCAAAACCGGCCTGCACGGCATCACTCAACCCTTCCATGTATGCCTTTTCCAATTCGGGTGTCATATCTTCCTTTATGATCGTTCCCGCACCACCATGAATCACCAGCGTATACATAGCACAAAGATTTATACGGCAAAGTTAATTCCCAACAACAGATAAAATGTTGAAGAAATTGGCAAGTCCATTAAAGGAATTACAAGGATCCGGGTAAATCATTAAAATTTTTACAAGTACAATCAGGCGGGCAAAAGTCGCAGGGTTTCTTCCAGCAGTAACTGCTTTCGAATGGGCGCTGTTCCTACTTCTTCACATACCAGTCCGCCGGCAATATTGGCAATTTCAGCAGCTACTTGCATATCTCGTGTTGCTGCGTATACCAGTGATGCCACGGCGATCACCGTATCGCCTGCTCCGCTGACATCGGCAATGTTTCGGATATGTCCCGGTAACCAGGCAGAACGTTTTCCGTCATGGAAATAAACTCCTTTCTCACTGAGTGTGATGAAGGAAATGGTATGGTGTAATTGATTGGCTAGTTGATGATGTACCGAATCTAAAGCTTGCTGGTCGACAGTAGGCAGCGATAGGTGTAAGCCTTCCCGCACCTCTTTTAGGTTAGGCTTGAAAAGCGTGACGCCCTTATAGCTGAAGAAGTTCTTTTGCTTAGGATCAACCGTTGTTACAACAGATTTTTCCGTGCAGAGAGCAATAATTTTACTTATCAAAGTGGGCGTAAGTACTCCCTTATTGTAATCCTCTAAAATACATACATCAGGTGGCTGTTGGCGGAAATAGGCTTCTACCTGGTTCCATACGGCTTCCTCCAGCTCTACAGAGAGATCCCCTGTTTCTTCCTGATCAAGTCGCAGCATTTGCTGGTTACGCGACATGATACGGGTTTTATTGGTGGTTTGACGTTGTGGCGTAATAACTGCGAAGGACGTATCAATCGGAACTGCCTGCATTTGATTCAAAAGTTGCTCGCCTGCTGCATCCTTACCCACCACACTGATGATGGTAGTTGCTGCACCCAATGCGGCTGTATTAATGGCCACATTGCCTGCTCCACCAATGCGCGTTTCGGTTTTCTTTACTGCCACAACCGGTACGGGGGCTTCTGGTGAGATGCGGTCAACCGATCCCCAGCAATAGGTATCAAGCATCACATCACCCACAACCAAAACTCGCAGTCCATTTATTTTTTCAAATAAAGCTTCCGGTTTCATACATCAATTTTTTTTGCACGGCGCGCAGCAAGGTAATAGAGCGGCACACCCAACAGGGTAATGAGGAGTCCGGGCCAGGTATACTCACTTTTAAAGAGCAACAAAAGAACACAAAAGCCAATGCCCATGCAAATATATAAGGCCGGCAGGAAGGGGTAGCCCACCGCTTTATAAGGTCTTTCAGCGTTTGGCTGTTTCCTTCTTAAAATAAATATGCCTATGATGGTCAACACATAAAATATAACCACCACGAAGGAAACCATATCAAGCAGATCGCCATACTTACCACTGAGGCAAAGGAGGGATGCCACTACACATTGCGCCCACAAGGCCCAGCCGGGCACCTGAAACTGATTGAGATTGCCGGCTTTGCGGAAGAAAAGTCCATCACCTGCCATCGTATGATAAACCCGGGCACCCGCTAATATGAGTCCGTTATTGCAACCAAAGGTTGACACCATGATCATCAGTGCAATCACATAGGTACCTGTTTCGCCGAATATCACGTTAGCAGCCGAAACTGCCACCCGATCAGCTTTTGCAAATGCAATGTCTTGCAGGGGAAGAATACCCAGGTACATAATATTACAACTAACATAGATCAGTGTAACCATTCCTGTACCAAGGAGGAGGCTCAACCCAATATTGCGGCGGGGGTTTTTTATTTCACCTGCTATGAATGTTACGTTATTCCACGCATCACTGCTGAAGATGGAACCTACCATGGAAGAGGCAATGGCACCTGCGGCGGCGGCACCGGTCAAAGGAAGCACCAGTTGTTGCCAGCTGATTTCAGATCCGGGTTGCGGGGCAGTCATCGACTTCATTTCCCAGGCTTGTTGCCAGTTGGCCTGCCAAATATCCGGTTGTAACATCCATAAACCAGCCACAATCAACCCAAAAAGGGAGAGCAGTTTCGTGACGGTAAAAGTTGTTTGAATCATTTTTCCGCCCTGAATTCCGCGGGAGTTGATGTAGGTCAGCAGAATAATCATAACGATGGCTACCAATTGTGCCACATAGACATGCCAGTTACCGATAGAAAAAATTATGTTCGCGTCTGCGAGTTCCAATACAGGGAAGAAATAGGCTGCAAATTTGCAGAAAGCCGCAGCCACGGCAGCTATCGTACCTGTTTGTATAACAGAGAAGAAGCTCCATCCGTACAGGAACCCTATGAGGGGATTATACGATTCTTTGAGATAAACATATTGTCCGCCTGCTTTGGGAAACATAGCACTAAGTTCTCCGTAGCTTAGCGCGGCTGTCAATGTCATGAAGCCTGTAATTAGCCAGACAGCCACCAGCCAGCCGGCACTGCCTACATGCCTTGTAATATCGGCACTTACAATGAAAATGCCGGAGCCAATCATGCTACCTGCCACAATCATAGTGGCATCCAGGAGCCCCAGGGATGGTTTGAATTCTGAAGAAGGTGTATTCATATCTGCTCCGACCCGCTTTTGTACGGGAAGGGAAGATAATAAATTGAAACGAGATTTATTTCTTCTGGTACATATTGTTCAGACCTGCCACTAAATCAGCAGTGATGTCGTAAGCCGGGTCTTTATAGTAAATCAGGTCAGGATAATTATTCAAAATGAGGGCATATCCTTTTTCCTGGTTGTAGGTTTTAAGAAAATCTTCAATCTTCTTCTTTACATCCTGTAATTTCTTAATCTGTTCTTCCTGGAATTCATCTGCCAGCATTTTTTCTTTCCCCTGAAATGCCTTCTCCTGCTGTAAAAATTCCTGCTGCTTGGCTGCCATTTCTGCCTGTGAAAGCATCTGGCTCAACTTCTGCAGTTCCTGGTATTTATTGCTCAGGATGGTACGCATCTGACCTATCTGACGCTGATTCTCATTCGCTTTTGTCTGTAATTGCAGCTGAACTTCTTTGTAGTATTCAAATTGACTTTGCAGTGAGTCTCCTTCAAAATATGCGACCTTATAATTACCGGTAGGTACTGCAATACTTTTATCAGAACTGCTTTTTACAGATTTGCCGGAGAACTGCAGGTAGAATAATACGAGCACGGCCAGGCCCAATGCAGCCTGTATAATTTGATTACTGTTTTTCATGAAATTACTTGTAGAGGGGTGTTAAAATATTGGCTGCAAAATAAGCTATTTAGCGAAAACAGGCAGGGATTGGGGCTACTCATCGAAAAAAAAAGCAGCAGGGGTTACCTGCTGCTTGTATAGAGCAAAAGCATTAAATCAATTATTCCTCTTCGTCAAAGCTCATGGCCTCACGGGTGGTTGTCAGCACTTCATATTCTTCCTTGCTGCCAACAATGAGGCTGTCGAACTCTTTCAGACCTGTACCGGCCGGAATGAGGTGACCTGTGATCACATTCTCTTTCAATCCCAGCATGAGGTCTGCCTTACCCTGTATGGCCGCCTGGCTCAATACCTTGGTCGTCTCCTGGAAGGAGGCAGCTGAAATCCAGCTTTGTACACCCAGCGATGCCTTGGTAATACCGAGCAGAACTGGCCTGGCTGTTGCAGGACGAGCATCACGCACTTCCACCAATTTCTTGTCGCTCCGACGGAGGATGGAGTTTTCTTCACGCAATTCACGCAGGGTGGTGATTTGTCCGGCTTTCATTTTAGAACTGTCACCCGGTTCGGTCACTACCTTCTTGTCGTAAATGCGGTCATTCTCGTCGATAAAGTCAAAGCGATCTTCCAGATCTTCCTCCAGGAATTTGGTATCTCCGGCATCCACAATCTCTACTTTCTTCATCATCTGACGAACGATTACTTCGATGTGTTTGTCGTTGATACGCACACCCTGTAAACGATATACTTCCTGGATCTCATTCACAACATATTCCTGAACAGCGTAGGGTCCTTTGATAGATAAGATGTCCGCAGGGGCCACCTGTCCATCAGACATCGGTGTTCCGGCTTTCACGAAATCTCCGTCCTGCACCAGAATCTGGCGGGTCAGCGGAACCAGGTATTTCTTCACCATACCATCTTTAGATTCTACCGTGATCTCTCTGTTACCTCTTTTCACACCACCAAAGCTAACTACACCATCAATCTCACAAACGATGGCAGGGTTACCCGGGTTTCTGGCTTCAAAGAGTTCAGTTACACGTGGCAGACCTCCGGTGATATCACGCAGTTTACCGAGGATACGTGGAATCTTTACCAGTACCTGTCCGGCTTTCACCTCATCACCTTCTTCTACTACAATGTGAGAACCTACGGGCAGGTTATATTGCTTGCTTTCTTTGCCGCTACCTACAATCAGGGTAGGGATACGGGTTTTGTCTTTGGTCTCAATCACCACTTTCTCGCGGTGCCCGGTTTGTTCATCAGACTCATCGCGATAGGTGATACCGTCGATGATGTTATCGAACTTGATAGAACCATTGATCTCAGCAATGATAACGTTATTGAATGGATCCCATGTACAGATAACATCTCCCTTCTTAACGGCAGCGCCATCTTTCACACCCAGGATAGAACCATAAGGAACGTTATTGGTGATCAGCAGTCGATCGTTTTTCAGGTCCATGATACGTACTTCACCGGTACGACCGATAACTACTTTCACTTTTTTACCTTCATTATTCAGTGCATCAACGGTTCTTAATCCGTCAAACTGAATGGTACCATCAAACTTTGCAGGGAGGGCTGATTCAACAGAAGCTGAACCGGCAACACCACCCACGTGGAAGGTACGCAGTGTCAGCTGTGTACCAGGCTCACCGATAGATTGGGCAGCGATGATACCTACTGCATCACCCCGCTGTGTCATATATCCGGTTGCCAGGTTACGGCCATAACATTTCACGCAAACACCACGCTTGCTCTCGCAAGTGAGTACAGAACGAATCTCCACTACTTCGATTCCTGCTTCTTCCACTTTTCTAGCTTCGTCAAAAGAGATCTCTTTTCCTGCGCTGATAATCACCTCATCTGTGATGGGATGATAAACATCATGCAGGGAGGTTCTTCCTTCGATACGATCGCTCAGTGGCTCGATAACATCTTCATTGTCTTTCAGGGCGGTCATTGCAATACCACGCAGTGTACCACAGTCTTCTTCACTGATCACTACATCCTGGGATACGTCTACCAGACGACGGGTCAAATAACCGGCATCGGCTGTTTTCAGGGCAGTATCGGCCAGACCTTTACGGGCACCGTGGGTAGAGATAAAGTAATCCAATACGTTCAATCCACCTTTAAAATTCGAGAGAATTGGATTTTCAATAACCTCGCTGCCGGTGCTGCCACTCTTTCGGGGCTTGGCCATCAGACCACGAATACCTACCAGCTGTTTTACCTGTGTTTTGCTACCACGGGCACCGGAATCCAGCATCATAAATACTGAGTTGAAACCCTGTTTGTCGGTTGTCATTTCACGGATCAGGCTCTCAGTAATTTTCATATCGACACGTCCCCAGATATCAATTACCTGGTTATAGCGTTCGTTGTTCGTGATGAGACCCATGTTATAGTTTTCCCATACTTCATCCACCTGATCTTTGGCTGAATTCAGCAGTTCATTTCTTATTTCAGGTACGATGAGATCGTTTACGCTGAAAGAAAGACCGCCTTTGAATGCCATGCGGAATCCGAGGGTTTTAATATCATCGAGGAAGCGAGCTGTCTTTGGAACATTGGTGATTTTGATGATATCGCCAATGATTTCACGCAAGCTTTTCTTGGTCAGCAGGGCATTTACGAAACCAACTTCTTCCGGCACATGCTGATTGAAGAGAACGCGACCTACAGTGGTATCGATCAGCTTCTTCGACAATTGTCCGTTTTCACGCACATTGGTTCTGAGCTTGATGTTGGCATGGAGATCAACCCGACCTTCATTATAGGCGATGATTACCTCATCCATGCTATAAAAAGCCATTCCCTGTCCTTTAACCACTTCTTTATCGACAGATTTCTTCCCTTTGGTAATGTAGTACAGTCCGAGTACCATGTCTTGAGAAGGCAGGGTGATGGGCGTACCATTCTGTGGGTTGAGGATGTTGTGGGAAGACAACATCAATAATTGTGCTTCGAGGATGGCAGCACTGCTCAGGGGCACGTGTACAGCCATTTGGTCACCATCAAAGTCGGCGTTGAAGGAGGAGGTAACCAGCGGGTGCAGCTGGATGGCTTTTCCTTCTACCAATTTTGGCTGGAACGCCTGAATAGAGAGGCGGTGCAGCGTTGGGGCACGGTTCAGCATAACCGGGTGACCTTTGAGAATATTTTCAAGGATATCCCAGATAACAGCTTCCTTGCGGTCTACCAGTTTCTTGGCAGATTTCACTGTTTTCACGATACCGCGCTCGATTAATTTACGAATAACAAATGGCTTGAACAGCTCGGCTGCCATGTCTTTCGGTAATCCACACTCATGTATTTTGAGTTCTGGTCCTACCACGATTACAGAACGACCGGAGTAGTCAACACGCTTACCCAAGAGGTTCTGACGGAAGCGACCTTGCTTTCCTTTCAATACATCGGAGAGAGATTTGAGGGCACGACCACCTTCAGCTTTCACCGCATTAGATTTACGGCTGTTATCGAAGAGGGAGTCAATAGCTTCCTGCAACATTCTTTTTTCGTTGCGCAGAATCACTTCAGGTGCTTTGATTTCCAGCAAACGCTTCAAACGATTGTTGCGGATGATCACACGACGATACAGATCATTTAAGTCAGAGCTGGCGAAACGACCACCATCCAGCGGCACAAGTGGACGCAGTTCCGGAGGTATAACCGGAATGTATTGCATCACCATCCATTCAGGACGATTGGTGATATGTCCGCCCGCTTCGCGGAAGGATTCTACCACACTCAATCTTTTCAGGGCATCTGCCTTTCTTTGCTGGGAAGTTTCGGTAGCGGCAGAGTTACGCAGTGAGAAGCTGAGGCCGTCTAGGTCGATGCGTTCGAGCAGGGCGTGAACCGCTTCAGCACCCATTTTAGCTATAAATTTATTGGGATCCTCATCCGGCAGATATTGATTTTCTTTCGGAAGGGCGTCAATGATGTCGAGGTATTCTTCTTCTGTTAAAAGATCACCCATTTTCAGTTCTTCACGAATACCGCCCTGTATAACTACAAAACGCTCATAATAGATGATCGTTTCAAGTTTCTTGGAACTCATACCCAGGAGATAGCCGATCTTGTTGGGAAGACTTTTGAAATACCAGATGTGAACGACGGGAACAACGAGTTTGATGTGACCCATGCGTTCGCGGCGCACTTTCTTTTCCGTTACTTCCACACCGCAGCGGTCGCAAACGATGCCTTTATACCGGATGCGCTTGTATTTTCCACAGGCACATTCGTAATCCTTTACCGGACCGAATATTCTCTCACAAAATAAACCATCACGCTCCGGCTTATAGGTACGGTAGTTGATGGTTTCAGGCTTCAACACTTCACCGAAGCTTCTTTCAAGGATGCTGTCGGGTGAAGCCAGGCTAATGGTGATTTTTGAGAAGGAAGGTCTGGGCTTATTGTCTCTTTTGAATGCCATATATCTGATGAAAATTAGAGGTGAAGTTTAGGTAGCGCTGGTTATTTTTTTGTGAGGCGTATTCGCCGGCAAAAGCTTTCCTCTGCCGGCGAACTGCGGAACGAATGCTGTAAGGCAGGTTCCGACGCACATCAATTATTCAAATTTCAGATCCAGACCGAGGCCCCTCAATTCATGTACGAGTACATTGAATGATTCGGGAACACCGGCTCTCGGAATATTATCGCCTTTCACGATGGCCTCATAGGTCTTAGCTCTTCCTATGATGTCATCAGATTTCAGGGTCAACAGTTCCTGGAGGATGTTAGAGGCGCCGTATGCTTCCAGTGCCCATACTTCCATCTCACCAAAACGCTGGCCACCAAATTGGGCTTTACCACCCAGTGGCTGTTGCGTGATAAGACTGTATGGTCCGATGGAACGTGCGTGCATCTTATCATCTACCATGTGGTGCAGTTTAATCATATAGATCACACCCACCGTAGCTTTCTGGTGGAAGCGTTCTCCGGTTTCACCATCATAGAGATACGTATGTCCGTTACGTGGTATACCGGCGTCTTTGCAATAAGATTCAATCTGATCGGTAGAAGCACCATCGAAGATGGGGGTAGAGAATTTCAGTCCCAGCTTCTTTCCGGTCCAGCCCAGGATGGTTTCATAAATCTGTCCGAGGTTCATACGAGAAGGTACGCCCAAAGGATTCAGTACGATGTCAACCGGTGTACCGTCTTCCATGAATGGCATGTCTTCTGCACGAACGATTTTCGCAACGATACCTTTGTTACCGTGTCGACCGGCCATCTTATCACCCACTTTCAGCTTCCGCTTAACAGCAAGGTAAACCTTAGCCAGTTTCAGTACACCGGCAGGAAGTTCATCTCCGATAGAGATATTGAACTTCTCGCGCTTGTAGCGTCCGAGTTCCTCATTGAACTTAATGTTATAGTTGTGCAAGAGGGTATTGATCAGGTCATCGGTTTTTGCGTCGCCTGTCCAGCCCAGCGGATTCACATTCTGATAATCGATGCCGCTCAGACTCTTTTGATTGAACTTAGACCCTTTGCTGATGAGCATTTCGCCGAAGTTATTGCTCACGCCTGCAGAGGCTTTATCTTTCAATAGGGTCTGCAATTTATCGAGGAGTAATTCCTGTAAATTACCGACATGCTGGGTGTGTACTTTTTCAACTTTTTCCAGCAAGGCTTTCTCACGGATTTTTCCGTTCTTATCTTTCTTCGCGCGCTGGAAAAGTTTTTTGTCAATCACCACACCTTCTGTTCCGTTGGGGGCTTTCAGAGAAGCATCTTTGGCATCACCGGCTTTATCTCCGAAGATAGCGCGCAGCAGTTTCTCTTCCGGGGTAGGATCTGATTCTCCTTTCGGGGTAATTTTTCCTATCAGGATATCACCTTCTTTTACAGTAGCTCCGATGCGAATGATACCATGCTCATCGAGGTCTTTGGTCGCCTCTTCTGAAACGTTGGGGATATCGGGCGTAAGTTCTTCTTCACCCAGTTTGGTATCTCTTACTTCGAGTTCATATTCTTCAATGTGCACTGAGGTGAAGAGGTCTTCGCGTACAACTTTTTCGCTGATTACGATGGCATCTTCAAAGTTGTAACCTTTCCAGGGCATGAATGCTACCTGCAGGTTACGACCGAGTGCCAGTTCACCATCTTTGGTGGCATAGCCTTCTGTGAGGAAGTCGCCTTTTTTCACTTTCTGACCTTTGCGAACCGCAGGGCGGAGGTTGATACAAGTAGCCTGGTTGGTTTTTACAAATTTGGTCAGTTTATATACCTGAAGGTCTTCATTGAAACTTACCAGACGATCGATGTCATTGCGGTCGTAGCGCACGTGAATCTCATTGGCATCTACAAATTCAACCACACCATTACCTTCAGCGTGCATTTGTATACGGGCATCGCGGGCAGCTTTACCTTCCAGTCCGGTTCCTACGATGGGAGATTCCGGACGCAGGAGGGGAACAGCCTGACGTTGCATGTTTGATCCCATCAGGGCACGGTTCGCATCATCGTGTTCAAGGAATGGAATCAGCGAAGCACTCAGACCAACAATTTGGTTGGGGGCTACGTCCATGAATTCCACTTCTCCTTTTTCGAGAATGGGGAAATCACCGGTTTGACGGGAAACTACTTTGTCTTCTACGAATTCACCTTTCTCATTGAGGGGTGAATTACTTTGGGCAATTTTGGCGGTATCTTCTTCTTCGGCGCTCAGGAAAGTGAGTTCTTTCATATTCACTTTACCGTTCTGCACTTTACGATACGGGGTTTCGATGAAGCCCATATCGTTGATAGATGCGTGCACACAAAGGGTAGAAATCAAACCGATGTTGGGTCCTTCGGGCGTTTCAATGGTACACAATCTTCCGTAGTGGGAATAGTGTACGTCACGTACCTCGAAACCAGCTCTTTCGCGGCTCAAACCACCTGGTCCGAGGGCAGAGATACGACGCTTGTGCGTGATTTCACTCAACGGATTTGTTTGGTCGAGGAACTGTGATAGCTGAGAAGTTCCGAAGAAGGAATTGATAACAGATGAAAGGGTACGGGCGTTGATCAGATCGACCGGAGTAAATACTTCGTTGTCGCGTACGTTCATGCGTTCGCGGATGGTGCGTGCCATACGGGCCAGACCGACCCCGAACTGAGCATATAATTGCTCACCTACAGTACGAACACGGCGGTTGCTCAGGTGATCGATGTCATCAATTTCTGCTTTCGCATTGGTGAGGCGCACCAGGTATTTGATGATTTCAATAATATCCTGCTTGGTTAATACTTTCTTTTGCAGCGGGAAGTCGAGACCGAGTTTGCGATTGATTTTGTAGCGACCCACTTCACCGAGGTCATAGCGCTTGTCGCTGAAGAACAGTTTGTCGATGATGCCACGAGCTGTTTCGTTATCGGGGGCATCGGCTCCGCGCAATTGGCGGTAGATCAACTGTACGGCTTCCAGTTCGCTGTTAGAAGTATCCTTATTCAGTGTATTGTAAATGATGGCATAATCGCCACCTACATCTTCGCGTTGAATGAATACGCTCTTCACGTTCAATTCAATGATGGTAGCAACGGCCTCCTCATCCAGAATGGTATCACGCTCCATCACCACTTCGTTCCGCTCGATGCTTACTACTTCACCCGTGTCCTCATCCACAAAATCTTCCACCCAGGTTCTCAGAACGCGGGCAGCCAATTTTTTACCAACGTGCGCATGCAATGATTTCTTATCGGCTTTCACTTCCGTAGCCATACCGAATAACTCCAGTATGTCCTTATCAGTTTCAAATCCGATGGAGCGCAGCAGGGTGGTTACGGGGAATTTCTTTTTACGATCGATGTAGGCATACATCACGTTGTTGATGTCGGTAGCAAATTCCATCCAGGCGCCTTTGAAAGGTATTACGCGGGCGGAATAGATTTTGGTTCCGTTGGGGTGTATGCTTTGTCCGAAGAATACGCCGGGTGAACGGTGCAACTGCGAAACGACAACGCGCTCAGCTCCGTTGATCACGAAAGTACCGCGCGGCGTCATGTAGGGAATGTTGCCCAGGAATACATCCTGCACAATGGTCTGGAAGTCTACGTGCTCCTCATCGTTACAGCTTAAGCGCAGTTTCGCTTTCAGCGGAACAGCGTAAGTCAGGCCACGCTCCATACATTCCTCAATGGTATAGCGGGGCGGATCGATGAAGTAATCCAGGAATTCCAACATAAAAATGTTGCGGGTATCGGTAATAGGAAAGTTTTCCTTGAAAACCCGGAAGAGGCCTTCCACGTTCCGTTTGTCGGGCGTGGTCTCTAACTGAAAAAATTCTCTGAATGATTCTAACTGAATGTCGAGCAGGTCAGGTGCTTCTGCTAAATGCTTAGTTTTTCCGAAGCCGACTCTGTTGTGCAAGGTAGTAGTTGACATATGTGCGTAAAAGCGTTTTC
The DNA here is from genome assembly GCA_964448845.1 of uncultured Sediminibacterium sp. GTDB lineage: Bacteria > Bacteroidota > Bacteroidia > Chitinophagales > Chitinophagaceae > Sediminibacterium. Next base: position 39,307 of record CAYUXJ010000015.1, on the reverse strand, counting down.
GTGGGTGTCATTTCGGGTTGGCGGGTTACCTTTAAAAGCACTGAAAATCAAACAAATACATTGTTCCCAACTGCAGGGAACGTGCACGGTACCCAAATAGCCCAAAATAAAGGATTGCAAAGGTATGAAATAAGGAGGAACCCCAAAAACAAATTTTAGACCAAACTCCCCTTTTGTGCAAAAAAACCCGTGAAAAACATGAAAATAAGAAACAAGTCTGTTAATACGCTTAATAGCAAACAAATATATATTATTTATTTATATAACTTATTGCTGGTTTATTTTATTGGCAGGCAGCTTGCTAGCAAAAAAAACCGACCGCGCCAAAGGCGGGTCGGTTCTAAACTTATGAAGTAAGAAGAAATTACTTGATCTCTACTTCTGCACCAGCTTCTTTCAGCTTCGCAGCCACATCGTCTGCTTCTGCTTTGGAAACGCCTTCTTTTACAGGCTTGGGTGCTCCGTCTACCAGGTCTTTCGCTTCTTTCAGTCCGAGACCAGTCAACTCTTTTACAATTTTCACCATAGTCAGCTTGCTGGCACCCTTTGACCAAGCGTAGATATTCCCCGGATTTACCAGATTCTGGCCCGGTCGGCCGGTTTTCTGTACATCGCATGCTTTTCGGTTACCCCAAAACTGGTGTAAAAGGGATCGAAATTGCTCAAAGGACCCAATACCCGGAATTCTTCAGGTGAGTGGGGGTCTGTTGTTATCCTTGTGCGCATTGTTTCAGGTCGGTTTTTTAATCTCCAGGCCTGTGCAAATCCAAGAAAAAATCGCTGATCTGGTGTAAATCCATCAATTTTTTCTTTGCTGCGGGCTTGTGCAGTTAACTGAAACGCATCCCACGCGATTGCAAGTCCCCCGATATCCGCAAGGTTTTCACCTAATGTAAGATCTCCGTTCACGTGTAAACTATCCAACACACGATAGTTATTGTATTGTTGGATCACGCCCCCTGCCTTTTGCAAGAATTTTGCACCATCGGAGGGTTGCCACCAGTCTTTTAGGTTGCCCTGAGCATCATATTGTCTTCCCTGGTCATCGAATCCATGAGTCATTTCATGCCCTATAACCAATCCTATGGCTCCATAGTTGATGGCATCATCGGCAGAAAGATCAAAGAAAGGTTGTTGAAGTATGCCGGCAGGAAAAACAATTTCATTGTATGTGGGATTGTAATAAGCATTTACGGTAGGTGCTGTCATGCCCCATTCCGTTTTGTCCACAGGCTTGCCGATTTTACGGATTTCCTCAGCAAAATCATGCCGTTGTATGCTGCGGATATTTTCAAAGAAATTGTTGCGGCTGATGGTCACGTCATCATAATTTTTCCAGACTTCCGGATAACCGATTTTTTTAATGAAAGCACTCAGTTTTTTCTTGGCAGCTGCCTTGGTGGTATCCGACATCCAATCTAATCCGTCTATTCTTTTCTGAAAAGCAATCTGTAAATTATTCACGAGCTCATCCATGCGCTTTTTGGCGGCTGGAGGGAAATACTTTGCGACATATAATTGGCCCAATAGATCTTTCAAGTTACCATCTGTCCACTCCACCATAGTCTTCCAGCGGGCAGGTTGTATTGCGAGACCGGAAAAAACTTTTTCAAACTCAAATCGGGCATCTCTAAAGGGTTTGCTCAAGTATTGTGCATTGCCGGAAATAAATGCATAAGCAGCTTTTTGCTTCCAAACCTCTATGGGTTCGGATGCGAGCAGTTTTCCCAGAGCTGAATAATAGGCCGGTTGGGAAACGTTGATGCTATCTGTCTGAATACCAATTTGGGGCAACAAATCGGACCAGTTGAGTTGGGGAGACAACTGTTGAAGTGCTGCAACAGACATCTTATGATAGTTCTTGATAGGGTCGCGTAATTCGACCGGTGTCAGGTGTGACGCTGCAAGCTTGGTTTCCAATGCCAATACTTGCTCTGCCTGTTTCTGTGCAAGAACCGGTTCTGTTCCGGTCAGTGCTAAAAAAGTTTGGATGTTCTTCACATACTCCTTGCGTATTTGAATGGAAACGGAATCTGTTTTGGTGTAAGAGTCCTTCTCCGGCAAGTTCAGTCCTGATTGTACCAATACGAGAATGTTTCGGCTACTATTTTTTTCATCAGCGGAAACATAAAATCCGATGGGAGAGAAATCATTGGCCTGCTTCATTTCACTCCCCATCAATTGAATCAATTCCTGGTAACTTTTTACTGCATAGATTTTTTCCAATACCGGTTTCAGTGGTTCATAGCCCTTTTTTTCTATGGTAAGGGTATCTAAACCGCTGGCATAAAAATCACCTACTTTTTGCGCAGCAGTTCCTTTGTTATGGTTGGTGGTAGCTGCTAACTCCTCTAAAATAGTGCGCAGACTCTTCAGGTTATTGTCATACAAAGTATAAAAGCTTCCCCATCCCGATTGATCATCTGGAATTTGGGTGTTTGTCAACCATTTTCCATTGGCATATTTAAAAAAATTGTCCCCCGGATGAATGGTGGTATCCATACCTGCCGTGTCGAATGCGGCCTGGGTGGTTGTACCAGAATTTTTACAGGAAGCAAGCCCAATGGCTATGCAGACTACCAGGAAAAAGTTATAGCGTTTCATGTTTTTTTTTCAAATATATACACAGATATTACCCAACCTCCCAAAATTGGATGAACGGCGCTTTTTTGTAGACAGGGTGAGGGGGCATAAAAAAACCGACCGCGCCAAAGGCGGGTCGGTTCTAAACATATGAAGTAAGAAGAAATTACTTGATCTCTACTTCTGCACCAGCTTCTTTCAGCTTCGCAGCCACATCGTCTGCTTCTGCTTTGGAAACGCCTTCTTTTACAGGCTTGGGTGCTCCGTCTACCAGGTCTTTCGCTTCTTTCAGTCCGAGACCAGTCAACTCTTTTACAATTTTCACCACAGTCAGCTTGCTGGCACCACCGTTCACGAGAATCACATCGAATGATGTTTTCTCTTCAGCTGCTGCGGCTCCGCCACCGTCGCCGGCTGCTACTACCACTGCTGCTGCTGCGGGTTCAATACCATAATCTGCTTTCAGAACATCTGCGAGTTCTTGTACTTCTTTTACTGTTAAGCCTACTAATGTTTCGGCCAGTGCTTTTACGTCTGCCATAGTTTGTAAATTTTTTCCGTCTTCATATCACCTGGGTGATCCGACGGAGGGTTTAAAAAAATTTTGCCGTTAGGCGGTTATCTGAATTAAAAAATCCGTGGTTATTATGCCTCTGTGGGCGCGGCACCTGCCTGCTGCTCGTGGTGGTGCAACAGGGCTGCCAACACGCGCTTTGCAGGGGACTGGAGCAATCCGATCACCTCGCCGATCAATTCGTTCTTCGTCTTGATCTTGGTGAGGGCAGCCAGTGAACTGTCGCCAACAAAAACATCACCTGCAATGAATGCAGCTTTGAGGTGTGGACGATCACTGTTAGCTGATTTGCGGAAAGAGCTGATAATAACAGCCGGCTCCTTAGGATTGTCGGAGAACATCAGGGCAGTTACGCGGTGCAGTGAATCGTACACACCAGCATATTTTTCTGCATCCAATGATTCCAGCGCCTTACGGATCAACGTATTCTTGGCCACTTTCATTTCCACACCCTGGTTAAAGCAGGTGCGGCGCAAATTACTCACCTGTTCTACGGTCAGTGATTCGGTGTCGGTAACATAGAAGTTATTGTACTGAGCGAATTTCTCCTTCAGTACTTCAATCACTTCATTTTTTTCTGTCTTGGTCATAACTAATTTTTTTTAGTACCCGGGTCATTTCTATGTGCCAAAGGCGCACAGATCACAGGGATTAGTTGATTAAAGATTTAGTGTCAAGGGCAATACCCGGACTCATCGTACTGGCCATGCTAATGCCTTTGAGATAAATGCCCTTCGCTGAAGAAGGCTTGAGTTTGATGATGGCATTGATAAGTTCAGCACTGTTTTCAGCGATTTTCTCAGGAGAGAAAGACACACGACCAATGGACGCATGCACGATACCTGTTTTATCTACTTTGAAGGCGATTTTACCACCCTTCACTTCATTTACAGCAGCTGCTACATCATTGGTAACCGTACCGGTCTTTGGATTCGGCATCAGGTTACGCGGACCGAGCACCTTACCCAGTTTACCAATTTTAGGCATCACAGCGGGGGTAGCGATGATCACATCTACTTCTACCCATCCACCTTCGATTTTTGTAATGAACTCGTCAAGACCTACAAAGTCAGCGCCAGCTTCATTGGCAGCAGCTTCTTTATCAGGCGTACAGAGTACAAGTACTTTTTTTGTTTTACCGGTACCATGTGGCAGGGATACAGTACCCCGAACCTGCTGGTCGGCTTTTTTTGGATCCACACCCAAGCGGATGTGCAGATCGACTGAACTGTCGAATTTCGTGCAGTTGATTTCTTTTACTAAAGCGGAGGCATCCCGGAGGGAATACACTTTGTTTTTATCCACCTTAGTTATTGCTACTTTTCTTTTTTTAGTAAGTGCCATGTGCTAATTTTTAGACAGCGGGGCTGTCAGGTGAATAAATGATTATTTTTCCCAGGGGGCTTGACCTTCCACAGTGATACCCATGCTGCGGGCCGTACCGGCCACCATGCTCATGGCGCTTTTCATTGTGAAAGCATTGAGATCTGACATTTTATCTTTCGCGATGGCCTCGACCTGGTCCCAGCTCACTTTTCCCACCTTCTGGCGGTTGCTCTCTTTAGAGCCGGACTGGATCTTGGCGGCCTCCATCAGCTGAACAGCAGCGGGGGCAGTCTTGATGATAAAGTCAAATGATTTGTCGGTATATACCGTAATGAGTACAGGTACAACCTTACCCATTTTGTCCTGCGTTCTAGCATTGAACTGCTTGCAGAACTCCATAATGTTTACCCCCTTGGAACCGAGGGCCGGTCCAACGGGTGGTGCAGGGTTGGCTTGTCCGCCTTTTACCTGCAGCTTTACGAAGCCGGAGATTTCTTTGGCCATGTTTTACGATTTTATTGGTGATAGCGTCCCGATTTGTATCGGGACTCCCAAATCAATCATTCTCGTTAAAGAACTTTTGGGGCGGCAAAGCTAACACTATTTCGATTAACCGCCAATTTTTTTGATGCTACCGGCATAAAAAACCGCCCCGAAATGCATCCGGGGCGGCTGAGAATGAGGCGGCCATCTGCCTTTAGCTGATCTTTTCGACCTGCATATAGCTGAGTTCTACCGGGGTAGAACGACCGAATATTTTTACAGTTACTTTGAGCTTTTTCTTCTCGTCGTTGACTTCTTCAATCACCCCATTGAAATCATTGAACGGACCTTCCACTATTTTAATGGTCTCACCAATGATGAATGGTTCACTCATGGATACGCCCTGGTCGTTCATTTCATCTACTTTACCGAGCATCTTATTAACCTCAGATTTACGCAGGGAAATGATGATGCCTTTAGACCCTTTTCCATCGGTCAGGAAGTGCATTACATTGCTGATATTGCTGATGTGCTGTACGATGTCATCAGACAGTTTACCTTCGAGCACTTCCAGCATAACGTATCCGGGGAAGTAGTTCTTCTCGCGCATTACTTTCTTTCCGTTCTGCACTTTATACACCTTTTCCATCGGGAGGAAAACCTGGCGAATAGTATTTTGCCAGCCGCTGCGAATGATGTCCTTATCCAGGTACTCCTTCACTTTTCTCTCCTTACCGCTTACAACCCGCAGCACATACCATTTGGTTTCCGGTGCCGGAGGGGCGGTATTTTCTACCGTTGAAGCAGTCGTTTCTATCGTTTCCATAATTCTTTACTTAAAGAGTGAATAAACCAGTTTCAGCAACTGATTGCTGCCAAAATCCATGAGTGAAACCATGGCGGTAATGATAATGGTAGCCACCAGAACAATCATGGTACTTTGCTGGAGATGATTCCAGGAAGGCCAGGTTACTTTTTCCTGCAACTCCAGGTAGCTTTCCCGGAAATAATTAGCGATCTTATTCATACGTATCGTTTATCAGTAGGTTGCACGGGCACTAGGATTCGAACCCAGATCAAAGGTTTTGGAGACCTCTACACTAACCGTTGTGCTATGCCCGTATTAAAGCTAAAAGCTATTCCGGAGGGCCGGAACAGCTTTTAGAAATGACAGCAAATATATCTAAACATTTGCAAATAAACCCCGGGGAAGCCCCCCGAAACTTATTTTAAGATTTCAGTAACCTGGCCGGCACCCACGGTACGTCCACCTTCGCGGATAGCGAATTTCAGACCTTTTTCCATGGCGATGGGCTGGATCAACTTAACAGTCAGGTTGATGTTATCACCGGGCATCACCATCTCAGTTCCTGCAGGCAGGGTCACCTCTCCGGTAACGTCTGTCGTACGGAAATAAAACTGAGGACGGTATTTGTTGAAGAATGGCGTGTGACGTCCACCTTCTTCTTTGCTCAGTACGTATACCTCACCTTTGAATTCAGTGTGCGGAGTAATAGAGCCTGGCTTACAAAGAACCATACCACGACGGATTTGGCTTTTTTCAATACCACGCAACAGCAGACCGGCATTATCTCCAGCTTCACCTTCATCCAATAATTTCTTGAACATTTCAACACCGGTTACAGTAGAACTGAGTGGAGCTTCCATCAGACCTACGATTTCGATGGCTTCACCAACTTTCACACGACCACGCTCAATACGACCGGTAGCAACCGTACCACGACCAGTGATAGAGAACACGTCTTCCACACTCATCAGGAATGGCATATCAACCGGACGGGGAGGCAGCGGAATGTAAGTATCTACAGCTTCCATCAGCTCATCGATTTTAGCAACCCACTTTGGATCTTCAGCCAAAGCACCGGTAGCAGAACCTTGAATGATCGGCGTATTATCACCATCGAAACCATAAGAACTCAACAGTTCGCGGATCTCCATTTCAACCAGTTCCAGCAGTTCAGCATCATCCACCAGATCAACCTTGTTCATGAATACAACGATACGGGGTACACCCACCTGGCGAGCCAGCAGAATGTGCTCCTTCGTTTGTGGCATCGGACCATCCGTAGCAGCAACAACGAGGATGGCACCATCCATCTGTGCAGCACCGGTAATCATGTTCTTCACATAGTCAGCGTGACCTGGACAGTCAACGTGTGCGTAGTGGCGGGCAGAAGTTTGATATTCTACGTGCGCCGTATTAATGGTAATACCTCTTTCTTTTTCTTCAGGTGCACCATCGATCTCATCATACTTCTTTGCCACATTACCCATGCCCTTCTTGGACAAGATCATAGTGATAGCTGCAGTCAGGGTAGTCTTACCATGGTCAACGTGACCGATGGTACCTACGTTTACGTGGGGTTTTTCCCGCTTAAAGGTCTCTTTTGCCATTTTTATCGTTTTTTTTGTGTTTTCAATGGTGGTTGCAGGCAACCGTTTTTACAATTTTTTGAGTTTTCAGCGCGCAAGGTAATCATTTCCCCGCGATACCGGCCAACTCCGGGCCTTAAATCATTTTTTTTACCGTTGAACGGTAGAAGCAGAGCCGTTGATGAGAATTGAACTCACGACCTCTTCCTTACCAAGGAAGTGCTCTACCACTGAGCTACAACGGCAATCACTCAGTAAACCATCTGGAGCGGAAGACGAGGGTCGAACTCGCGACCTATAGCTTGGAAGGCTATCGCTCTACCAATTGAGCTACTTCCGCTTGTGCTGAAGGAAGACCGAAGCCTTCCAGTCACAGACTAAAAGAACCATACATTGCTCCGGAGAACAATGGAAGTGGGCAGAGCAGGGTTCGAACCTGCGTACTCGTGAGAGAACAGATTTACAGTCTGTCGCCTTTAACCGCTCGGCCATCTGCCCCTGTATACATCACACGAAGTAAAAAAACACGAACCTTTTCCGATCCGTAACTTCTCTGTTTCTCCATGTATGTTGGAGAGCCGAAGATGGGACTCGAACCCGCGACCTGCTGATTACAAATCAGCTGCTCTACCAGCTGAGCTACTTCGGCGTGATTGGTCTACTTTTTGCCGGCTTATACCCTATGTATCAACCCCTAAGGGTAAGGTGTACAGCGGCAAAATGCAAAGAACTATCCCCTATTTTGGGACGGCAAAGGTAATGGAAATTGTTATACTTTAAAATTTTACACCTAATTTTTTCCAACCTCCCCAACCCCTCTCCCAACCCGGAGGTTGGGAAGCCCCCAGCAGGGTATACCATAAAAAAAATCGGGCAGCCTGGCTATTCCCATACTACCCGATAAACCTATCCTACAAAAACGCTGTGCCGCAGTTAAGCCGCCTGCTTTTCCTTCTGGCGTTTTAACTGGCTGATCATTGAATCCATTGCCTTATCAAAAGATTCTTCAAATTGTTTTGTGCTGCATTTGGCAAAGAAATCGTGGCGGGGCACATGCACCTTAATCTCCACCACTTTATCCTTGATGTTATGAACTACATTATCCAACTTAAGAAAGACCTCAACCTTGATCAGGGAGTCATGAAAAGTGTTCAATTTGGCCGCTTTACGTGATACGTAATCAACTAATTTGGCATCTGCATCAAAATGCACGGTGTGAATCTGTAAGTTCATGGCAAAACATTTATGGTGAAAAAATATCCGGCCTTCAGCCCCATCTGCTGAACCATTCCGGTATGGAACAAGTAAGTTACACCATTACTGAGCCAAAAAAATGACATTCATCATCTTTTTGCTTTTTTTTAGAAAACCAATCATGCCCGGGGATGCGTCTTACGAAAAACCTCTTTCAATTGTTCAATGTTATTATGGGTATACACCTGGGTGGCTGCAAGACTGCTATGACCCAACAACTCCTTGACAGCCATCAATTCAGCCCCATTATTCATCAAGTGGGTTGCAAAACTGTGGCGCAAAATGTGCGGACTTTTTCGCTGCAGGGTCGTCACGCGACTGAGGTGCTTCTTGACCAAATCATAAATCTGACGCGCCGACCATTTTTTCCCGCGGGGATGGATAAAGACTTCAGGTATAGCCTGCCACTCGATTGGTCTTTCCTTTATATATTCCTGTATCATTCCAATCAATGCAGGCGATAAGGGAATAATCCGCTCCTTGTTTCCCTTCCCGGTCACTCGCATCTGCCGATTCGCCGGATCAAACTGATCTTTCCGCCAGTTGACCAACTCGCTGACCCGCAAACCCGCTGCATAAAGAACACAGAGAATCAAATACTCCGTTCTGCCATTCCAGGCTTTATCACCTGCCAACTGAACCAGCATCCTCTGTATGTCCTGCTCAGCCACAAAAGAAGGCAATCGCTTTTGCACTTTTGGGGGAAGAATGGTTGACATAGGTGTTTTTGCCAATTCCCCGATTTTCATGAGGTAACGAAAGTAGGACTGTAAAGCAGAAATTTTTCGGTTGATGCTGCGGGAGCTGATGCCCTCCTCCTTGAGTTCCGCCAGCCAACTTCGAACCATAGGGGTTGTTACAGCCGCCGGTGCCGGAGCATCATAGGCAGCAGCCAGAAAGGCCGACCATTGACTGAGATCCAACTCATACGCTGTAACCGTATGCGGTGAATATCGCCGTTCATACCGGAGATATTGGATAAAGGCTATGATGGAAGGTATGGACATAAAAAAAGTAGCCTAAAGTTAACAAACTCAGGCTACTTTCAATTAAGTATCAGGTGACGGAATTACTTGGTAATTTTTCCGCTCGCAAGGTTTTGCTTGTAGATGGCTTTCAGCACTTCACCGCGACGCACCACTGAAGGCTTTACAAAAGCCTGACGGCTTCTGAGTTGCAGTAATGTCTTGCTCTTCTCAAATTTCTTCTTGTACTTTTTGAGCGCCTTGTCAATGTTTTCGCAGTCTTTTGAATCGATGATCAGCATAATTATATACCTCCTCGGTAGTTTTTAGGAGTGCAAAGATATTAATTCCTGCGAAAATTCCAATATTTAAAGAGATTTTAGTCCAAATTAACCCTACAAAACCTTTCGGGGCTGTACCTTGCCCCCATGTTTACAGGAATAATTGAAGCAATGGGGAAGGTTGTGTCGGCCACCCCGGCGGGCTCAGGGATGGTTTTCGAAATCGAATCGCCCCTAGCAGCACACCTGAAAGTGGATCAAAGTTTATCTCACAATGGGGTATGCCTGACCATAGAAGCAATCACCAACGATAAACATCGGGTGACGGCCATTCGTGAAACCCTCGATAAAACAACTTGTGACACCTGGCAACCCGGTACCCTGCTGAACCTGGAACGCTGTGTGCAAGCCGGCGGTAGATTTGATGGCCACATCGTTCAGGGGCACGTCGATACCAAGGGAACTTGCATCCATCGGGAAAATTTGAATGGTAGCTGGCTCTACCGCTTTTCATTCCCGGCAGCGTTTGCTCATCTGGTGATTGAAAAAGGCTCCATCGCAGTGAATGGTATCAGCCTGACCTGCTTTGATGTAGACCGATCAGCTTTTTCAGTGGCAATTATACCCTATACGTATACACATACGAATCTGAGTGAAGTAACATCGGGCAATTTCGTGAACCTGGAGTTTGACTTGCTCGGTAAATACCTACAGCGCAAATGGAGTCTGGAGCAGACAACCGATCATTAAACCTTCTTTCCCTGTAAAGCTGCTTTTACGGAAGCATCCATCATGCGCTCTGCGAATGGACGGGTAATTTCGTTGAGTTCCTCTGACTTGGCCTGAATTAAATTTTTATCCGTCATCGTGAGCGATAACTGTAAAGCTTGCAGGGCGGCAGCGGTAGCATGAATTTCTTCCTGCGTTAAATCTGCTGCTTGCTTAGCAATGAATCTTTCTGTAACCTCGAGCAACTGCTCTCCCTCCGTTCGCGCCTCCACCAAAGCACGCTCCTGCATATCCTGCTGCGCATGGGTAATACTATCCCGTAGCATCTGTTCAATCTCTTCCGAACTTAACCCATACTGTGGCTTCACCTCAATCTCCTGTGCAACACCACTGCGCAGTTCTTTTGCTTTCACCGACAAAATACCATCCGCGTTGATGGCAAAACTTACTTCCACTTTGGGTAGTCCTGCCGGCATACCGGGAATACCTTTGAGGTTGAAAGATGCGAGTCGACGATTATCTTTCACCAGATCACGTTCACCCTGGAATACAGTAATGCGCATATCACCCTGGCCATCGCGCTGGGTCGTATACTGACGGGCAGCAGCACAGGGAATTTTTGAATTACGCGGTATCAACACGTCCATGAGTCCGCCCATGGTTTCAATGCCCAGACTGAGGGGGGTTACATCTAGTAATAATAACTGCCGACTGTTGCCGGCCAGAATATCTGCCTGTATGGCCGCACCTAAGGCAACTACTTCATCGGGATTGAGGGTATCATTGACCGGCTGTTCAAAGAAACGACTGACCGCCTCTTTAACTGCAGGTACACGGGTAGAACCGCCTACCATCACAACGGCATCGATTTCCGTCACTTTTTTTCCCGCATCCTGCATCGCTTTCCTGCAGCAATCGATGGTTGCCTCAATCAAAGGCGCTACCAATTGCTCAAAGGTCGTTTTTGATAAAGCAATCGAATGGCTTTGCCAATTCGCCGAAAAAGTTTCATTGGCACTCAGGTGTCGTTTGGCTTGTTCTGCCAGCAAACGTAATTGCTGAAACTGCTGTTTATTTTTTGATGCAGTGGCACTATCCATGCCCAACTGTTGCAGCCAATGCTGAACAATCAGGCGATCGAAGTCATCGCCACCGAGATAGGTATTTCCATTGGTACTGAGTACTTCAAAAATTCCTTGTGTGATGTGAAGCAGTGAAATGTCAAATGTTCCGCCACCCAAATCATACACAGCAATCGTTTTTTCCTCTGTCGGGTCGAGACCGATACCATAGGCCAGACTTGCGGCGGTTGGTTCATTAACGATTCGCAACACATCCAGTCCTGCTAATTTTCCCGCATCGCGTGTGGCCTGCCGCTGGGCATCGTTAAAATAGGCAGGAACGGTGACCACTGCTTTCGTTACCGGCGTTTTCAGTATGTGCTCTGCCCTTTGCTTCAATTCTTTCAGGAGAAAAGAAGACAATTCAATGGGAGAATAAAATCGATCGCCCACCTGCACTTTCACCAGCTGATCTTCGTCATTATCAATGATGCGGTAAGTAAAGAAGTCAGCATGCGCCCGAATGTCATTGTAATTTTTACCCATTAATCGCTTAGCACTGAAAATGGTGTTTTGTGGATCGGTCTCGAGGTGAGCCCGGGCTGCTTCCCCTACTTCGGCATTGCCGGCTGCATCAAAATGCACAATGCTGGGTACCAGACTGCTGGAGTTAAATTCTTTCAGTGCCACGGGCTGTCTGCTCTCCGGGTGAAGAATGGCAACAAGACTATTCGTGGTGCCCAAATCGATGCCGACAATCATCTCTGGTTGTTGTAAACTGCCGGTAGCTATGTTAATAGGTATTCTTGCCATAATAAAGTTCCGTTGCCGGGCGGCAAAGTTATAACACCCAATGGGTGGAATGGTTGCGAGATGAGGAAAAGCTATTCAAATCGAACGACCCTTGTTTTACTCAGATAATCGTGGAGGGTCATGCCGAGAAATGGAAGAAAGAATAGGTCGGGGATGAAGAGCCGCACCAGCGACCGAATGAAAATACGACCAATACCGGGGCGGCGACCTTCTTGATTGACAACCCTGGTCATGCTGATCATTTTCCCCGGAGTTCGCCCGGTAAATGATTCCCAGAGAAAATAATAGAGGAACAGAAAGCCGAAGAAGAACCAGCCAAAATTCAGGGGCATAAATCCCCAGAAAAAGACATACCAGTTCCAGCTGCGCATCAATACCATAGCCGCCAATAAAATCAGGGTGGTATCCACCATGAAATTCAAGATGCGGGTACCCTCACCGGTCGTTTTCATAGCTGCAAAGGTAGGCAAGTTGTAGTTCCGCTGTGCCTCATTGGGATCATTCCTTACTTTTGTTCTATGAACAGAGAAATCAATCTCATCGATGAACTGCGCTGGAGAGGCCTGTTACAAGATTGCATGCCGGGTACGGAAGAATGGCTGAATAAAGAATCCGTTACGGGTTATGTTGGATTTGACCCAACTTCTGACAGTCTGCACATTGGAAGCCTGGTACCCATTCTGTTGTTGGTTCATTTACAAAGAGCCGGTCATCGGCCTGTGGCATTGATAGGAGGTGCTACGGGTATGGTGGGAGATCCAAGCGGCAAGAGTGAAGAAAGAAATTTATTAGATGAAGCTACTTTACAGCATAACCTGTCCGGCATTCGCCAACAGTTAAGTAAATTTCTGGACTTCTCTTCTAACCATCCCACAGGTGCCCTTCTTGTAAACAACTATGATTGGTTCAAAGGAATGGAATTCCTGACATTCATTCGGGATGTAGGGAAGCACATTACTGTTAACTATATGATGGCCAAAGACAGCGTGAAGAAGCGGCTGGAATCTGAGCAGGGCATGAGTTTTACGGAATTCACCTATCAGCTGGTACAGGGCTATGATTTTTATTGGCTTTGCACGCATTATAATTGTCGCTTGCAAATGGGTGGCAGCGATCAATGGGGAAATATGGTAACCGGTACGGAATTGATTCGTAAAAAAGGTGCCGGCGAAGCATACGCACTCACTTGTCCCTTGATCACCAAAACGGATGGAGGTAAATTTGGGAAGACAGAAAAAGGGAATGTCTGGCTCGATGCAAGTAAAACCAGTCCCTACCAATTTTATCAGTTCTGGCTGAATGCGGCAGATGAAGATGCAGAAAAATGGATTAAAATTTTTACGCTATTACCGGAGTCTACTGTCGGTTCATTGATAGAGGAACATCGGAAACAGCCCGAAGCCAGGTCATTACAGCAGCGTCTCGCGCTGGAAGTAACTGCCTTTGTGCATGGACGGGAAATACTGGATAGCATTTTAGAAACAACGCGAGGATTTTTCGGTGGTGATGCTGTAGGTTTCATACAGCATACCAGTCCGGCAGTTTTGGAGCGAAGTGGATTACCCACCTTACCGTATAGTGGCGAGTGGCCTGTGAATGTAGTTAGCTTGTTGGCAGCGGCAGGTGTTTTACCCAGTAAGGGAGAAGCAAAAAAATTAATCCAGGGGGGCGGGGTCAGCATCAATGAAAAAAAGGTGACCGACATTCAAACCATGATAGGTGATGAAGATCTACTCAATCAGCGATATATTCTGGTACGCAGAGGCAAGAAGCACCTCGACCTGATCGTTCGTAGCTCATAAGTATACTTTGGGGGGCGCTGGTTCAATGCCGCTTGCAGCAATTGGTTCATCTTGCACCGGCAATTTCTGCCAACCCACTTTACTGTATTTTCTCTACCGCTTTCCAGAGGGAAGTGGCTACCAGCAAGTTACCCGCAGCATTGAGGTGAACGCGGTCGGTGGTGAGTATGCCCGATTCCTTATTCTGTGGATTATTTTCCAGGTTATACCGGATGAAGATATTGCGGAGGTCGACCAAGGGTAATTGCCGGTTAGCGCAGAAAGTACGTAGCCATTGACTGTAGAGATTCAGATCACCATCTTGCTGATTCGAATGATCGGTTCGTTCGCCAATAACGGCGGGTGTACAAACAATTACTTTGGCGCCTGCAGCCTGCAGTTTATTCACTACGGCCTCATAAAATCGGCCAAATTTGCTGTAGTCGGTACCGGTGCCACTGCTTGCTTTATGCCAAACATCATTTACGCCGACATAGATTACTACGATGTCGGGGCGCTGCTTGATCACGTCGTCTTCGATGCGCAGGTACAGATCATAGATTTTATTACCACTGATGCCGGCGCCAACAAGTTCATATTGTGAAGACTTATTCCCTGCTGCAATAAGCGAGTCCATCAGTTGGATGTAGCCTCCCGGCTTCACTGCCGCTTCGGTGATGGAGTCTCCAAAAAATATCACTTTCTTTCGGGGGGGCTGGAAAAAGGAGCTGGCTGACAAAAGGATAGCCATGAGAGGGGTGAAGTAGACCGTTTTCATGAAAAAATCGTTTGAAGCATTAATATTAAGTTTTTTCGGCCGAATTCAGCCGGGAGGGGGTGCTAATATGCTGCATTCCAATAAGATTTGGAACAATTCTTCGGCTATTGTATTTTTGCACCCCGAACGAAGCCTTTTCGGCTCAATTCAAGGATTGCCTGATAGTATAAGGGTAGTACAACTGATTTTGGTTCAGTTTGTCTTGGTTCGAATCCAGGTCAGGCAACATCCAGCCACCCACCGGAATCCGGTGGGTTTTTTTATGGCATTGCACCAACAATCCCTTGCAAAGTAAGCAGCTATTGTCAATTGAATTATATTTAATTAGTATATTTGATGACCACCAAAGGATACCACCATGAAAGAATTAATGCAAGACATAGGAAACCTCCTAGTGAAGCATAAACTTACCATCATTGCAGTACTAGCCATGATTTATGTTGTTTCAAATTTCGAGGAAATAAAACAAGGATTTATAGAGGGATACACTGAGGTAAGGGGAAAACAAACCAAATAAATCTATCGACTGACCTGCCAACAAAAATTTCCATTAAACCAATTTCTTGCCTGTAGGTCAAAGTTGGAAATGAGATTTAATGAAATACCTTATTGGACTTGCGATCATTTTCAGCTCCTGCACTAAATCACAACCAACAGATACCCCCGCACCCCCCAGGGAATCGCGCGAGATTAACTACAATAATATTTCGGTCAGCATCATCCTGGAAAAACCCGCTGCAGCATCGGCAGATGTGCTACTGGTCTTTCATGGTTCGGTCGCCTATGACAGCAACCTGTTGAAAGCTGCCAATACTACCCTGGATCAATTCAAGAATATCCTCGACAGAAAAGACATGATGATTATCAGTGTCATCTATCCCCAGGAAAATGTATTGCTGGGTGATAACATCGTCGTAGGTGAAGCGGCCTTACTTTGGTTAAAAAACAAGGCATCACAGGAACTGGGCATCCAGGTAAAAAAGATTTTTTTAGCCGGTCATTCGCAGGGTGGATACATGGTCACCAAACTGAACACTATGCATGCCACCAACGGAGTAATAGCGAATGCACCGGGGCCATTGAACCTCGTGTACCGTTGTGGACTGGAAGAAGCCGGAACCTTGCAAGATGGTACCTACTGCACCAGACTAAGAAATACTTATGGAACAACTGCCAGCAACCCTGCCGCCTATTTTAACCGCTCTTTATTGAACTTCACAAAAGGTTTTAAATCAGACATTATTTTCTTCCAGGGCCTGAAAGATTCACCCATTCACATGTATTCCTGGCCGGTATTCAAACAGGAAGTCCAAAACTGCACAACCTGTCGCCAGGTGCAGGTGGTTGAGCTTCCCGGAGGTGAACATCCTGCCCTCTTTGAAATGCCAATAGCCAGAGCGCCCTTCAATACCTTTATCAACAGCAGATAGCTACCCCCGCCTACTTGTGGGCGCACGCGAAGAGCTATGCTATGCTATGCTTGTTTTATTTAATTTCGGTGACTTATTTTTACCTGAAATACATACCTCATGACCGAAATTATCATACCACTGCTCTCATTAATAGCCCTCGAAGTCATCCTCGGTATTGACAACATCATCTTCATATCGATTCTGGCCGATAAACTACCCGAGCACCAGCGGGGCAGACTCAGGTTCTGGGGAATCGGCCTCGCCCTCGCCATGCGACTGGCTTTGCTGGCACTCATCTCCTGGATACTTCAACTGGATAAAACCCTGTTCAACCTGGCAGGAATTGATTTTTCCGGAAAAGGACTTATTCTATTGGCAGGCGGACTCTTTCTGATCTATAAAAGCACCAAAGAAATCTATTACAAAACAGAGCTACACCAGGATACAACCCAAGTTCCCCGTGAGCAAAGTTTTGGAAAATTATTGTCCGAAGTAATTCTGCTGGATCTCGTTTTCTCCATTGACTCAATCATCACCGCCGTCGGCATGGTACAGGAACTATGGATCATGTACACCGCAGTAATCGTTACCGTCATCATCATGCTGGTAGCAGCCAAACCCATCAGTGAATTTATCAGGAAGCACCCCTCCTTTAAAATTTTGGCCCTATGCTTCCTGATGATGATAGGCGTAGCCTTGATGGCAGAAGGACTGCAATTTGAAATTCCCAAGGGCTACATCTATTTCTCCATGGCATTTGCATTCCTGGTTGATATCATCCAGATGAAGACGGTGAAGCAGAAATAAGTATAGATTTGTTGCGCACATTGTATTGCACAAATATTCGTGCAACAAATGCATGATCAACTGTTGTTCTATGAAAAAATATCTACTTAGTATTCTTTGCGGACTGCTGTTTTGCTCTCTTTCATTTGCCCAACTACCGGATAAAGCCAAACTGGATGATTATTTCAATGTACTGGAGAAGAACAATAAGTTCATGGGCTCGGTGGCCGTATCAAAAAACGGAACCCTGCTCTACCAGCGATCGGTAGGGCTGTCGGATGTAGAGGGAAATAAAAGAGCCAACGAACAATCAACATACCGCATTGGATCCATTTCAAAAACATTCACAGCTGTTCTGGTTATGCGAGCAGTTGAGCAGCAACTCATCCAGCTTGACCAAACCATCGAAGGTTTCTTCCCCACCATCAAAAATGCCAATAAAATCACCATTCGCCATTTGCTCAGTCACCGCAGTGGCATCCACAACTTTACAGACGACAAAGATTTTCTGACCTGGAATACCCAACCCCAATCTGAAAAAGCAATGATGGAAAGGCTTTCCCAATTGGGAAGTGATTTTCAACCTGACTATAAATTCAGCTACAGCAATTCAAATTATGTACTGCTTACTTTTTTATTGGAGAAAGTAATGAAAGATAAGTATCCCTCTCTCCTGAAAAAATTCATCCTTCAACCCATTGGTCTGAAAAATACTTTTTACGGAGGAAAAATTAATGTCAGCAAGAATGAAAGCAAATCGTATACTTACAGAGACGGCTGGAAAGCTGAATCGGAAACAGATATGTCAATACCCTTAGGGGCCGGAGCCATTGTATCCAATCCTGCCGACATCATTCTGTTCAGTGAAGCACTCTTCAATGGAAAAATCATTCAACCGGAAAGTCTTGTCATCATGACCAATATGAAAGATAATTATGGACTTGGATTGTTTGTCATTCCATTCTATGACAAAAAAGGGTATGGACATACAGGAGGGATTGATGGATTTAACGCAGTATTCTCCTACTTCCCCGAAGATAAAGTTGCCTATGCACTCACTTCCAATGGAACCAATTTCATCAACAACAAAATCTCAATAGCTCTATTGAGTGCAGTGTTTGGCCGACCCTTTGACATTCCGGTGTTCAAAATTTTTGAACTGAGCATACAAGAATTAGATCTGTATGTAGGAACCTACTCTACGCCTAACTTTCCTTTAATAATCACCATTAGCAGAGAAGGCAACTCTTTGATGGCGCAGGCAACAGGGCAGCCCGCCTTCCCCCTGAGTCCAATTGCTCAACACAAGTTTCAATATGAACAGGCAGGTGTTTCAATGGAATTCGATCCGGAAAAGAAAACCTTGCAAATGAAACAAGCCGGTAGAACAATTAATTTTACCAAAGAATAAAGCATCCGGCCGCTAGCTTTCACCTTTCCCTTCATTTGAGGAAGCATTCAGCCGAAGCAAACAGTTGTGCAATGCTTCCTGCCAGGTCTTGGGTTCTATGCCAAAGTCTGTCGAAATTTTACTTGTATCCAAAACAGAATAGCCCGGTCTTCGTGCAGGTGTTGGAAATTCAGCACTGGGTATGGGCAACACTGAGCAGTTCTTGTCTGCCATATCACGGATGGCATTTGCAAATTCATACCAGGTGATATCACCCCTATTGCTGAAATGATACGTGCCAACATGTTCATCGCCTTTCTCCCAAGCCTGTACAATCGTACTGATCGCATCTGCCAGATCTGCCGCATAGGTCGGACAACCGCGTTGGTCATTCACCACCTTGATCTCCGAGCGCTCACTCATCAACCGCAACATGGTCTTCACAAAATTGTGTCCATAGGAACTGAATACCCAGGAGGTTCGAATGATAGCTGAAAAAACGTTGGACTTGCGAATCAACTCCTCTCCCATCCATTTGGTATAGCCATAATGATTGACGGGCGCAGTTGCAGCATCCACTGCATATGGCGCAGTGCCTTGTCCATTAAACACATAATCTGTCGATATATATATCAGCCGGGTATTGTATTCATAACACAAGCGAGCAATTTCTCCGGTGGCGGTGGCATTGATCAGATAAGCGAGGTCTTTTTCTTCCTCTGCCTTATCTACAGCGGTATAGGCACCTCCGTGAATGAAATAGGCCGGCTGGTGCGTACGAAAAAAAACTTCGAATAGTTCGGGCTTGGAGAGATCGAGTTCCTCCCGATCGGTGAAAATAACAGGTCGATGAATAGAACTGTTTGAAAAGGCAATACGTAATTCCTGCCCCAGTTGTCCGGATCCGCCTGAAACTACTACCGGTGCGTGCTGACTGTTCGCCTGCATTTGAAAAGATTAAAATTCTTTCGGCTTCTTACTCCACTCCTCCTTTGGCAGGGAGCGGAAATAATCATATGTAATTTGTAACCCCTTAGCTCTATCGACTGTTGGCTGCCACCCCAATATTTCTTTTGCGCGGGTAATGTCTGGTCGGCGTTGCTTGGGATCATCCACCGGTAAGTCCTTAAATTCTATGGAAACCGAGGACCCTGTCAGTTTCAGTACTTCCTGGGCAAATTCCAGCAGCGATATTTCATGCGGGTTACCGATATTGACAGGCATGGTATAATTGCTCATGAGCAGTCTATAAATGCCCTCAATCAAATCATCTACATAACAAAATGACCTGGTTTGACTGCCATCACCGAAAACTGTCAGGTTTTCTCCCCGCAGTGCCTGGCCGATGAAAGCAGGTAAAGCACGACCATCATTGAGTCGCATCCGCGGCCCATAGGTGTTGAAGATGCGTACGATACGAATATCGACGCCATGAAAAGTATGGTAAGCCCGGGTGATGGATTCCATGAAGCGCTTTGCCTCGTCATATACGCCACGGGGTCCCACCGGATTCACATTACCCCAGTAATCTTCATTTTGCGGATGCACCAGCGGATCTCCATATACTTCACTGGTAGATGCTACTAGAATCGTTGCTTTCTTTTCTTTGGCCAAACCCAGACAATTATGCGTTCCCAGTGCTCCTACTTTGAGGGTTTGAATGGGAATTTTTAGATAATCAATCGGACTGGCAGGGGAAGCAAAATGCAGGATGTAATCCAGCGGACCACTCACATGAATAAACTTCGATACATCGTGGTGATAAAAATCAAATGCAGGTAGTTTGAATAAATGTTCAATGTTGCGCAGGTCGCCGGTGATCAGGTTATCCATGCCGATCACCTGATAACCTTCCTTGATGAACCGTTCACAAAGATGGGAACCCAGAAATCCGGCAGCGCCGGTAATCAATACTCTTTTCATAACATAAGTTTAATTAGGCAGGGGATGTGCCGCGACCAACACTCTCATAATGGTATCCAAGGGACTTCATCTGCTTGACATCAAATAAATTCCGCCCATCAAAAATGACCTTATTTTTTATGGTCTGTGAAATACGATCGAAGTCGGGTGTTCTGAACTCACTCCATTCCGTTGCAATCACCAGTGCATCTGCCTGTTCGATGGCGGCATAGGGACTTTCAGCATACTGAATTTTATCACCCAAGAGTCGTTTTACGTTGTTCATCGCTTCCGGATCAAACGCTACTATCGTTGCACCCGCTGCTGTTAATGCCTCTATCAGGTGAAGAGCCGGTGCCTCGCGAATATCATCGGTATTGGGTTTGAAAGCCAATCCCCACAATGCCAAACGAATACCCTGGAGGTTATGATCAAAATAATGAAGTATCTTAGGTAACAGATGTTTTTTCTGCCGCTCATTCACCGCTTCAACCGCCTTGAGTATACTGAAATCATAGTTCACTTCCTCCGCTGAATGAATCAGTGCTTGCACATCTTTTGGGAAACAGCTACCCCCGTATCCGATGCCGGGAAATAAAAATCTTTTTCCGATGCGTTCATCACTTCCGATTCCCTTTCTTACCATATCTACGTCGGCACCCATGCGTTCACAAAGCTGAGCAATCTCATTCATGAAAGAAATCTTTGTTGCCAGAAAAGAGTTGGCAGCATATTTTGTCAACTCCGCTGATTTTTCATCCATGAAAATAACCGGATTACCCTGACGAACAAAGGGCGCATACAAGTCACTCATGATTTGACGAGCCCGCTCGGAGGTAGTGCCGATAACAACCCGATCGGGTTTCATAAAATCATCCACCGCCACACCTTCGCGCAAAAACTCCGGATTACTCACCACATCAAACGCTCCTTTGTATCGGGCAGCAATGGCCGTATGTACTTTTTCTGCGGTACCCACCGGAACCGTACTCTTATCAACGATTACTTTATAGTCATTCAATAATCCACCCAGGTCGGCAGCCACCCCTAAAACAAAGCGCAAATCGGCAGAGCCATCAGCACCCGGAGGTGTAGGCAGTGCCAGAAAAACAATTTCAGCATCTTTGATGCCCTCCTGCAGACTGGTAGTAAAATGCAATCTTCCCTCGCGCAGATTACGCAGGAATATTTTTTCCAGTCCGGGCTCATAGATGGTAATTTCTCCGCCTGCCAGTTTTTTTACTTTATTGGCATCAATGTCAACACAGGTAACTTTGTTGCCTGTTTCTGCAAAACAGGTACCGGTAACCAATCCAACATAACCCGTTCCAACCACTGCGATCTTCATAAAAATATTTTTAACTTAGAAATTCCAATACGTGACGGCTAATCCAATTCAATTGTTCTTCATCCATTTCTGTGTGCACCGGCAATGAGATCACCCGCTCCGTTAGCCAATCGGTGATGGGTAAATCTGGTAATGCAGCCGTGTTTCCTGCAAACATCGGCTGACGATGTCCCGGCACAGGATAATAGATCATCGATGGTATCTGATGATCAGACAGGTATTTGGACAGTGCATCGCGATCTGCCTCCTGAATAAGGAGGGTATATTGATGATATACATGAGAGCTATAGGGTGCAACCACAGGTGTCTGAATGTTGGAGTGACCGGCAAACGCCTGGTTATAAAATTCAGCTACTTTTCTGCGGGCGCCATTATAAGCATCCAGGTGTTGCAACTTAATACGTAAGATGGCTGCCTGCATAGAGTCAAGTCTTGAATTGCAACCAACTTTTTCATGATAATAGCGCTTTTGCTGGCCATGGTTAGCAATCATTGTCAACTGTTTGGCCAGTTCAGCATCCCGCGTGAAGATGGCACCACCATCTCCGAAAGCGCCGAGGTTTTTACTGGGATAGAAGGAGGTTGTTCCGATGGTGCCCATCGTACCTGTCTTGTACCTATTTCCGTCAGCAGAGGTATAGTCACATCCAATTGCCTGGGCATTGTCTTCGATGACATAAAGTCCATGTTCACGTGCGATCTGAAGAATTTCATCCATTGGTGCTGCATGACCATATAAATGCACAGGAACGATGGCACGCGTGCGGGGCGTAATGGCTTTCCGCAGGGCATCGGGATCCATGCAAAATGTTGTTGGATCTACCTCTACGAATACCGGATGGAGGCGCAATAAGGCTACTACTTCAGTGGTTGCTATGTAAGTGAAAGAAGGGGTAATCACTTCGTCTCCCGGTTCAAGTCCCAATGCCATCATAGCGATTTGGAGGGCATCGGTGCCATTGGCACAGGGGATGGTATGAACACCCCCCATGTATTTCCCTAAATCTTCAGAGAAGTCCTTCACCCATTTGCCATTGATATAGGCTGCGCTGTCAAGCACGTCATGAATGGCAGCATCGACCTCTGATTTGATGTTGAGGTACTGGGTGCGGGTATCTACCATTTGAATCGGACGCATGTGAATTTGGTATTAAAGCGGCAAAATTACTATAAAATAAGCATTGACGCCGATGGCGGACCTCTAGCATGAACAGTTCAGGTATCATTCTCATTTTATTGAGTATTTTCACATTTCAACCTCCTGTATGTTGTTGTATCGGATTTTCCTGTTGCTCTATCCGCTGGCAGCCCGTTTGGCGGGCATTTTCAACGTAAAAGCTAGAAAATGGTGCCAGGCACAGAAAAATGCTTTATCTGAACTGGATCAGTGGCAGCCTCAAAAACCGGTCATCTGGATGCATTGTGCTTCCTTAGGTGAATTCGAACAAGGGTTACCGGTGCTGGAAGCCATACGGAGAGATTATCCGGGATATGAAATTTTACTGAGCTTTTTTTCACCCTCTGGCTTTGAGCCCTGTCAACACCACGCCATTGCTGAAAAAGTTGTTTATCTGCCACTGGATGGACCTCAAACGGCTATAACCTGGGTAAAAAAAATACAGCCGGCGATGGCGCTGTTCATCAAGTATGAATTTTGGTATTACTATCTCCATGCCCTTCGTAGTAACAACATCCCTGTTCTGCTGGTGGCAGCCGTCTTTCGACAAGAGCAACCTTTCTTTCAATGGTATGGTGGCTTTTACAGAAAGATGCTGGCTTGCTATAGTCATATACTGGTGCAGGATGCAGCTTCTGCCCGACAATTACAAACGGTGAACATGGCTAGCCCGGTCACCATAGCCGGCGATTCCCGTTTTGACAGGGTTTTGCAAATAGCAGCTCATCCGGCTGCCTACCCGGAAATAGAGGAATTCATAAAGGGTGCCCGGGTATTCATTGCCGGTAGTACCTGGCCCGAAGATGATAAGGCACTTCAGCATTTTGTGAATCAAACGCCGGGTATACGAAGCATCATCGTTCCACATCTTATTGATGCAGATAGCATTGCGAAATGTCTTCAAATCTATACAGACGCCATCATTTTCAGTGATTATCTACAAACAGGGAAGGCGGAAGAACGAGCTCCTGGTAACCATCGAACCCTGATCATTGATAAAATGGGTATGCTGAGCAGTTTATACCGCTATGCTACCATCGTTTATGTGGGTGGCGGTTTTGGGGCAGATGGCATTCACAATGTGCTGGAAGCAGCTGTCTATGGGAAACCGATAGTGATTGGTCCGATCTACAATAAATTTTTAGAGGCCGTTGAATTGATAGCACAAAAGGGGCTGGTGTCGGTCACTTCTGCCATTGAGCTGGAAGAAAAATTACGTCTTCTGTTGAATGATGGAGATATAAGCGCAAGAACCGGCGCAAAAGCACAGCATTTCACGCGTTCAGGTGGCGGTGCGGCGGAACGTGTAATTCAAATCATTCAGGAAAATCGCCTCCTAATAAGGTGATCGAACATCTGCACCAGCGGACTGCTTTCCTGCCAGCCCAGTTTGGTCTTTAGTTCCCGCTCAATCCAGAAGCGGGCTTCCGGGAAGATGGTAAAGCCTTGTATCGTTTTAATGCTCCGCTCAAACATCACTTCATCGCCCCGGAATAATTCATGGATGAACAGAAAACGATTGCTGGCACTGATGGCACGCTTCAAATCTTTGATGGGTGCATTGGAAGCCAGAAGGTCCTCCTTTTCCTCCCGATGTGGAGATGGGGTAGATTTAGGTGCCCCGGTCAGGTCAGTGGAAAGTTGAGTAGAGATGCTATCGGTAGTGGGGAGGGGACAGAAATTTTGGTGGGCGAAAGTGGGTAGTTCCTTGGTTAAGTCCATGTCATACAACGCCGCATCAGGGGGCCGGGTAGCGGGAACAGGTCGAAATGCCAATAATTCCGGTGGTAAACTGAGGTTGTCAGGGTCGGCCTGCAACTGTCCTATCAATTCCTTCCGCAACAGATCCAGGGTGAGCAGGAGATGCGTCGGTGGTTCCTTGAGCTGAAGTTGCTCCTTCAATTTATTAATGAGGTAGCCTGCTCTTTCCATCGGATGTAATACATTTGGGGTCTGCAATCACCTACTGTTACTAAGAACAACGAAAAAACAATCCTTTTAGTATTATCATGTTTATTGAGCCGAATATTTCCGGGGAGAGAAGAGGATCCATTGAAGTCATCTGTGGTAGTATGTTCAGCGGTAAAACCGAAGAACTCATCCGCCGGTTGAAGCGTGCGCGCATCGCCAACCTGAAAGTAGAAATATTTAAGCCGGCCATGGATATTCGATACAATCAGGAGGCAGTCGTCAGCCACGATGCCAACTCGATACCCTCCTTCCCCATCGACCACTCCCAAAAAATTTTACTGCTGGCCGACCAGGTAGATGTGGTTGGTATCGATGAGGCGCAATTCTTCGATGACCAAATTGTTTCGGTGTGTGAATCGCTGGCAAGCCGGGGAGTACGGGTGATTGTGGCGGGTCTCGACATGGACTATCTCGGTAAACCCTTCGGGCAGATGCCGCAATTACTCGCTGTGGCAGACTTCATCACAAAACTGCATGCCATCTGTGTGAAGTGTGGCAACCTGGCAAGTATCTCATTTCGGAAAGCCGCAGATGACGGCCAGATCTTATTGGGAGCAACAGATACCTATGAACCCCGTTGCAGAAAATGTTACCACGAACCTTAATCAGCTAACATAAGCATGAAATCTGTGACACGGATATGGCAGCTGGTAAAAAAAGATTTGCTACTGGAAAGCAGGCAGCAATATACCTTATATGGCATGTTGCTGTATGTTGCCTCCACCATATTTGTGATATACCAAACCATGGGTCAACCTGATGAAAAAAGCTGGAATGGTTTGTTCTGGGTGGTGATGCTTTTTGTTTGTGTGAATGCGGTTGCGAAAAGTTTTCTGCAAGAGAGCCATGGTCGCTTACTTTACTTCTACACGATAGCTGGTGCCCGCGATTTTGTTCTGTCAAAGCTGCTGTTCAATATGTTGCTGATGGCAGTAATGGGCATGCTCTCACTGCTGTTATTCATCCTTTTACTGGGAGATCCATTAACGCATGCCGGAAGATTTTTGCTGATCACTTGTCTCGGCGGCGCAAGTATCGGACTGGTATTTACTTTCTTAGCTGCCATTGCAGCCCGCGCCCGTCAGTCTACAGCACTCATGGCGGTGATGGGATTCCCCCTCATCATTCCTCAATTATTGCTACTGATGAAAATTGCAACCATTGCTTTTTCATCGGTCGTGCAGGCGGGATTGCTTGAAATGATTGCCCTGTTAGTGGCATTAGACATCATGGTGGTCGTGCTGTCGGTCATTCTTTTCCCCTTTCTCTGGAAAGATTAGAACCGCAGGTGCCGAACAGTAAGTCCGTTATTAATCAACTGCTTTAAAGAGTCGATGCCGATCTTCAGGTGGGTTTCTACAAAGCTGGCAGTAATTTTTTTATCGCTTGCTTCAGTTTTTATGCCTTCCGGAATCATGGGCTGATCACTTACAAGCAGGAGTGCTCCGGTAGGTATTTTGTTGTAGAAGCCAACCGTAAAGATGGTGGCTGTTTCCATATCGATGGCATAGGCACGTACGCGCGTGAGGTATTCTTTGAAAGCTTCATCGTGTTCCCATACACGACGGTTGGTAGTATAAACGGTGCCGGTCCAGTAATCTACCTGGTAGTCACGAATGGTGGTGGAAATAGCTTTTTGTAGTGCGAATGCCGGCATAGCAGGCACTTCGGGTGGAAAGTAATCATTGGACGTACCCTCACCGCGAATCGCTGCAATGGGCAATATCAGGTCACCTAATTTATTACGCTTCTTTAATCCTCCGCATTTACCCAGAAACAATACGGCCTCAGGAGATATGGCAGTCAACAAATCCATGATGGTGGCTGCACCCGGACTACCCATACCAAAATTGATGATGGTTATGCCATTGGCTGTAGCACATTGCATGGGTCGATCTTGACCTATGACCTTAACTTTATTCCACTTGGCAAAAAGAGATACGTAGTGGCTGAAATTGGTCAGCAGTATGTATTTACCCAGGTCTTCCAGCTGAGCGCCGGTGTAACGGGGTAACCAGTTATTGACGATATCCTCTTTTGTTTTCATACGCCTGAATCTGTGGAGGGGAGTTGGAAATAAGCGGGCTGCGGCATTATTCCGAATCCCTACCTTTGAAAAGATAATCTCCAAAAATAAGAAAAAAAGAGCGATTACCCAAGATATGATAGATGTGATTTACCCAACGCCCGACTTCAACATGCGTCAGCAGGATAACAAAGACTGGCTGTTCGATTCCATTCGTAAAAAATGGGTGGTGATTACGCCGGAAGAATGGGTGCGCCAAAACTTTATTCAATACTTGGTGAAGTCACTTTCGTACCCAGCTGCTTGCTTTGCAGTTGAAAAAAGTTGGCAGGTAGGCGAACTACATCGCAGAACAGATGTCGTCGTATACAAAGAAAACAGTCCCTGGATGCTGATTGAATGTAAGGAACCGAAGGTGACATTAAATGATCAAACCTTACAGCAACTCTTAGCTTATAAATCGGTTATCCCCTGTTCTTACCTGGTAGTCACCAATGGTAATCTCACCCTGGGTTTTGAAATCAATCCAACGGGCGCTGTCTTGCCACTAAGTGCGTTGCCTCCGTATGTTAAGTAAGGATCTTATGGGAAGATACCGAGCTCAGTATACGTCGTAGCTACTTTATTAATCGCACATACATAAGCTGCAGTTCGCATATCGGGAATCTCCGGATTCTTCCGCCAGATGTCCATGATCTCATGGGTGGCGGCGATCATGGTTTCTTCCAATCCGCTGTGCACCAGATCCACTTCCTCAGCTCCGTGCATGATGAAAGCACGTTCGGTGTCGGCAATTTTTTTACCTGACAGGTTTTCAATCTGGCTGATGATATGGGCATTCATATTTTCCTGAAAACGCTTCTCCATTCTTCCGTAGCGCACGTGGCTCAGGTTTTTCAACCACTCAAAATAAGAGACGGTCACCCCACCAGCATTCAGGTACATATCTGGAATAACTACTACTCCTTTCTTGATAAGTATTTCATCTGCTTCTGGCGTAAGCGGACCATTTGCAGCTTCGCCGATTAGCTTCGCCTGAATATTGGGTGCATTGTCTTTATTGATCACGTTCTCCAATGCAGCAGGAATGAGAATATCACAAGGTAATTCAAGTGCTTTGGAACTATCGGTGATGTTGGTAGCGCCAGGGAAGTTCAAAATAGAGCCGGTGGCTTTTCTATGCTGGAATACATCCTCCTCATTCAAGCCATCCTCGTTGAAGATTGCACCTTCGAATTCAGCGATGGCGATTACTTTAGAACCATTTTCCCGGAAAAATTTAGCGGAGTGATAACCCACATTACCCAGCCCCTGCACAACAATACGCTTTCCTTTCACACCCAGCGTAAGTCCTAACTTTTGCATCACATCGGGCATGTTACATACTTCACGCACACCATAAAAAACGCCTAACCCTGTTGCCTCCTTCCTTCCACGCACACCACCCTGAGATACGGGCTTACCGGTAACACAACCGGCTGCATCAATTTCTCCGGGTTTCAAAGAAGAATAGGTGTCAACTATCCAGGCCATTTCCCGCTCACCGGTACCATAATCAGGCGCAGGCACATCTATACCGGGCCCAATAAAATTTTTCTTTACCAGCTCACTGGTATATCGGCGGGTGATCTTTTCCAATTCATATACACTGTATTGACGGGGATTGATTTTGATGCCACCCTTACCACCGCCAAATGGAACGTTTACGATGGCGCACTTATAAGTCATGAGTGAAGCCAGTGCCATCACCTCATCTTGATTCACTGCTTCGCTAAAACGGATACCACCTTTACACGGTGATTTATGTTGCGAATGTTGTACCCGATAGGCTTCAATTACTTCAATTCTGCCATCATCCATCTTCACAGGGAAGTGCATACTATAAACACTGTTGCATGCTTTGATCTGCTCAAGCAGTCCTTTGTCCCATTTTGTAAAATTTGCTGCCTTGTCAAAACTTTGTTCAACGCTGTGAAAAAAGCTGTAGTTGGAATGATTTGCCATACATCGATTTTTTGAGTGGATAAACAGAGAACTAGACACGAAACCATGGGTCAGCAGGTTCCTGAATTATTTATTTTTTTCGAGTCGAGTGATTTTTTTATCGAGAGAAATCAGATAAAGGAATATGCCTGTCAATATGGTGATGACTACCGCCACCACTACACCAAGCTTTCCGTTAGAAGTAAACACAGTTTCAGAACCGGAACTTACCTCTTGCGCCGTTACCGAAGCAGATAAGAATAAAAAAGACAGCACGGTAAAAAGACTTTTCATTTTATACATGGAATGATTTTAAGCTGATAATAAACGAACGCGCACACGAAGGGTAGCTATCCACACACCCAGTAGGGTCCATCCCAGAAATGCCGGATACATCACCATCCGCATAGCGGATGTCGTATCACGCGGATTTAGTCCGGGATTCCCCTCACTGCCCATACCACCCGGGTGCAAACTTTCCGATAGGCGGGGCAGAATCCAAATGGTTGGGAACAGCATGAAAAAGGCGAAGATGTTGAAGACGGCACTGATGCGGGCCTGCTTCTCTTCATCCTGTACGCTGCCTTTCAATACGAAATAGGCGAAATACATCAAGACTGCTATGGCGGCACCATTCTGCTTCACATCGCCACTCCAAGCTTTTCCCCACTGAAAGTGGGCCCAGATCATTCCGGTCAGCAATCCCAAAACGCCAAATACGATTCCTGTTCTGGCGAATTCGGTGGCGCGTATGTCATCAGCCGGCCGCAGGTGTCGCAAGTATACAATAGAATAGTAAACAGATACACTAAAAAAAACCATCATTCCTATCCACATAGGAACATGGAAGAACAGGTTGCGAATGGTTTGCTTGAGGGGAACACCCGGAGGATCAGGTACTGCCACAAAGAAGCCGTAACTACAGGTGTACAACAGTAATAAAACACAAAGCGCTTTCCACCAGTTTTTTTGCATCATGGCTTCCCTTTTCAACTGAACAACCGACTTTAAAACTAACAAATGTGAGTGCAAAAATAAGCGAAAGAAATGCATTCTTGCTCACGCAATCTAAAATTAACGGAAGTACTTCCGTATCGAATCATTATCAGACAGCTCAGTTGTATCGAATCAATCGACCGGGCCGAACCCCACACAACTAGCTGATAATGAATATATTTTGAAAAGCCATGGAAAATAAGTACCTTCGCACCCTTCTAAAAAGTCATGCCGTAACATGAGGTGAGCAACGGCCCGTTGTTCACTACCAAAAGAAAAGACCCATGAAATTATCTCAATTCAAGTTTGACCTTCCGCTCAACCTGATTGCACAAAACCCAACGAAAAAAAGAGAAGACAGCCGTATGTTGGTGGTGGACCGCAGAACCGGCCACATGGAAAACAAGCATTTCCGTGACATCCTGGAATATTATGATGATAAGGATGTTTTTGTTGTAAATAATACGAAGGTTTTTCCTGCCCGTATGTATGGAAGAAAAGAAAAAACCGGTGCCAAGATTGAAGTTTTCCTGTTGCGAGAATTGAATAAGCCGAACCGCTTATGGGATGTGGTGGTAGATCCTGCCCGCAAAATCAGGGTAGGTAATAAATTATACTTTGGTGATAATGAGGAGCTGGTAGCGGAAGTGATTGACAATACGACCAGTCGCGGCAGAACCATTCGCTTTTTGTGGGATGAAGATGACGAGAGCTTTAAGAAAATGCTCGAGTTACTCGGTGAGACCCCGTTGCCGAAGTATATTAAGCGCAAACCAGACGAGGAAGATAAAGAGCGCTTTCAAACAGTGTATGCCAAGCACGAAGGAGCCGTTGTTGCCCCCACTGCCGGTCTGCATTTTAGTCCTGAACTCATCAAACGTTGTGAAATTCAGGGGGTTCGTTTTGCTGAAGTTACCCTCCATACCGGACTCGGTACTTTCCGTCCTATTGAAGTGGAAGACCTCAGTAAGCATAAAATGGATGCCGAATATTATGCCATCTCCGATCAGGCTTGTTCCATTGTAAACAAAGCTAAAGAGTCTGGCCGCCGCATCTGTTCAATTGGAACTACGACCATGCGTGCCATGGAAAGCAGCTTTACGGCGCAAAAATTATTGAAACCCAGTGAAGGATGGACGAACCTGTTTATACATCCTCCCTATAATTTTAATGTGGCTGATAGTCTGGTAACGAACTTCCACCTACCGAAAACCAGCTTGCTGATCATGACCTGTGCCTTTGCGGGTTATGAATTGACCATGGAAGCTTATAAGAAAGCTATCAAAGACAAGTACCGCTTTTTCAGCTATGGCGACGCCCTGTTGATTGTCTGATTGTCTTGCTTTCTGATTTTCCTGCTATTGATTTACTATAATCCAAAGAGTCCTTTGTTTAGGGCCTGCAACATTGTTTTCTTGTGAGAGGCAGGCACCAGCAGGGAAATGTTATGCGGACTGCCGCCATAACTCACCATGGTTACAGGAATATCGCAAATGGCGGTGAATAATTTTTCCAGCACATGCTCTGTTTGAGCAATTTCATTGCCTACAATAGAAACGATGGTTTGTCCTGCTTCAACCTCCACGCTACCAAAGGGTTGAAGCTCCTGTACGATTTCTTTTAAAAATCGGTCACTGTCGATGGTAACAGACACGGCTACCTCCGAAGTGGTGATCATATCGATAGACGTTTTATACTTCTCAAATACTTCAAATATTTTACGCAGGAATCCATAGGCCAGTAGCATGCGGCTGCTTTTGATCTTGATGGCTGTGATTCCGTCTTTTGCTGCAACAGCTTTCACACCGGTTGAACCAGCTTCCTGCCGGATAACGGTACCGGCAGCATCGGGCTGCATCGTATTCAGCAGCTTTACGGGAACATTCTCCTGTTGAGCCGGCCAGATACAGGTAGGATGTAAAATTTTAGCTCCGAAGTAAGCCAACTCAGCCGCCTCGTCAAAACTGAGTTGCTCAATTGGTATGGTCTTTTCAACAATCCTTGGATCATTGTTATGCATACCATCGATGTCGGTCCATATTTCACACACCTCAGCTTGCAAAGCCGCTGCCACCAGGGAAGCCGTATAATCGCTACCACCGCGCTTCAGGTTATCTACTTCACCACGGGCATTGCGGCAGATATACCCTTGGGTGATGAACAATTTTTTATCTGACTGGGCATTGATCAAACGGGTCAGTCGCTCACGAATCAAGAGCAGCTGTGGTTCCTCCTGTTGATCGATGGACATAAATTCCAGTGCCGGCAGTAATACATGGTTGATACCTCTTTCCTCGAGATAGAGGGAGAACAAGCGGGTACTGAGCAGCTCACCCTGAGCCAAAATATCTTTGTTCAAGGCCTCACTAAAAGAGATGCGCAAAATAATTTGTAGAAAATCAAAATGCTCTGTCACCACCCGGTGCCCTTTTTCATTGGTGGCCGGTTGTGATAAAAGCTGATCAACAAACTGACGATAGTGGTGTTGAAGTTGGTTGATTTTTTCGTTGGCTGCTTCTTTATTTCCATCTGCCAGTGCCTGGCTGATGTCCACCAGACTATTGGTGGTTCCGCTGAGGGCACTCAATACAACCAGCGTAGGTTGATTGTCACGAGTAATTAATTCACTTACCTGGTGCATGCGCTCGGGCTTACCTACGCTTGTGCCACCGAACTTCATTACTTTCATATCTATTGATTTATAGAAAAAATGCAGAGCAATATTTACTCAAATTGAGCCCGCAAAGGTAGGGTGTGAATGTCTATGAACAAAACCTTAGAAAGTGGGGAGTGGCTTACTGACTAAACCTATGAGCCGGGGTTGCATGATCAATGATCTGACTTTTCTTGGGTTATTCAACGGATCTGCGCTTGGCGAAGGGGGGTTTGTAGCACGCTACTTCATTCAAGTACGAAACACCGCTTTTGTAGAACGGCTGAGGGCAGCTGTGGTAAATGCATAGGTTTCATGGTTTGTCATAGGTGATTACTGCTGGTGAATAAGTATTCACTACTCTTTTGTACCTTATTCGGTTGTATTGTTGCAATAGATTCGGATAATAATTAAACAAGATATTCCCAATGAATAGAATAACTGCTGTGCCTATTGAATTGGTGAAAACAGCATAGATGTTTGTCAGTAGGCAGAAAACAAATAAGACTGTGTGCGACTTCTCAATTTTGTAAGTTTCATTCAGTTTATCTTTAATCGTTTCAAAATTGATTATGTTTCTATGAGTCGGATACTTCTTTCTGATTCTTCTATTTATTAAATCACCATTTGTTGATAGTTGTTTAAATTTATCGACACCCAACAATTTGTAAATTCTTACATCTTCCGAAATTTGAAATCGGTCATAGAATGTTGTTGGAAGTCGACTCACTAAGTAACTTATCCCAATAAATATAAGCATCCATTTCAGTTGACCTTCTCCTCTAAAATAAAATATCACACAGGGTGCTAAAGTTGTTGAGCACAAAAAGGCGATAAGAATTAGATTCAGTCTATACTTTAATTTTTCAAGTTCTTTTATTTCAGTCTGTGTCATAGTTTACATGCACATTTCAGTGTTTTCTACTGCCTACTAATGCTGTCAATGTTGAGCGCATTGCAGCAACTTGGGCAATCGGCCCTGTGTCCGCCGGTTATGGTAACAATGTCGTTTGCCATAGCAAAGCTAAGTTGTTGCTGTATCCTGCCCAAATTGTGCTAGAGCGCAGGTTGGTAAAAGTACTATTAGGGTTAGTTAAATTGATACTTGGAGATTTTTTCATTCTTAGTTCTTAGTTTGATTATGCTCTTCATGGTTCTTAACAGATGTTGAATTTCAGGATAGTTTGGTCCGGAGGGAGAATGAAGGTTAAATTCTCTAGTTCCCCACGAGTCCGTTAACTTGAAATGCATGGAGGTACCGTCGAAAGTGATGATAGACTGTTGTTCTTTTGTCAGGCTATCTATTGGTGATGCAAAAATGATTTCAATTTGCTTGAGAAACTGAAGTTCATGCTGAATTGGAATTGAGATCATTTCTTCGGTATAAATTTCATAGCTGTCTGATATTTGTCTTAGGCGCTTTAACAACTTCAAGAATGCTTGATCTCCTACGTCTATTGACCGTTGAGCGATTAATTGGCTTCTAAGACTTTTGTACTCGCGATCGTCTTCCACTTTTGAAGAGATGCTATCGCGAATTCTTGTTAAGACTTGTATGCTATCAGTTGTAGTCTGAATTTTTATTTGGTATTTTTCTCCTGAAACTGACGTTGTTGCAATAATATCAATTTGTTTGTCAAACCTGTCTTGACCCTTACTATCTGTCTGTACGAGAGCAAATATAAATAGTAGTAGGGTGATAGTTTTCATTTACGGGAGAGGTTTAATAGCATAGCAGTATAGGTTGGGCATATTTTTTGCTAGTTTTCAGTTTCACTTCGCTTTTTAATTATTTCTAAAATCATTTCGTTAAAGTCGCCAAGAATGAACTCTGCCCAAAGTGTACTATAAAAATTCAAATTTGTAGTTACTCTGTATGTACAGGATAATGTTACCAAGTTTTTTTTTGGACCGAGTTTGTCAATTTTGTAACTGCCTTCCAACACGTCAAAATACTTTCCGCCAATCATAACATGTTCGTCAAGCGTAGTCGGTGGGATTGACGTTGGGTCAACCTGTATGTCGTACGCAAATCCGTTTCCTTCGTCCCACGATTTAATATTTTCTTTAAATTTAATTCCCTTTTCCCACGTTATATTTCTGACTCCGCCAACTTCACCTTTGTCAAGTTCTCCATTTGTCGGCTTTGGTATTCCAATCAAATGCACAAAATGAGTTTTAATTTCGTTTGGCCGAATATTCTTTACATTTTTCAGATTCTCCCAAATTTTTAGCTTGTCAGCATTAATTTCAAGACTTGTCGTTACAGTTTGAACTTGGGTTGTCGGCTGAATATTTGTTTCTATAAGAAGGATTACGAATGGAACAAATAATGAAATATATAATTTGGTTTCTTGTCCCTCTTTCTTAAGTCTAACGAGTCTGTATATAAATGCTCCAAGTGTGCCAATTGCTAAAAATGGTGCTACAATAATTGTCAGGCAAATCATGCCTTCAAAACGAAATACCAAAGCCAAAAAGAAAAATGTCAGCGTAATACCCCAAGGTAGCAGTAAATAGGTCTTATATGATTGTAGTTGTTCTTTAGTTGAAAATAAAACAGGAATTGCACCAAGAATTAAAGGCAATACAAAAATATAAGCAACGGATACGTTCTGGTGATAATGTGTAACAAGTAGCATTACTAAAAAAGCATACGCCACTCCAGCTGTCAGCCCCAATAACAATGTTTTGAGTCTTTTTTTGTCCATATCAAATGTCTATTTATGTTGTCTGGTAAAATTACCACTAACGGTTGGCAGTTTCAAGTATTTGTAGATATCCCTATCTGATGCCAGGCAGGAGAGTATCCGCCTTTGGCGGATTACTCCGCCTCACGCAAAACATTTTTTAATGGACCGACTTTCATTCTATTTTTTGCATTTCTCCAATATCTGTCAACTCGCGAAATATAGTCTTATATTTCATTGTCGTACGACTTATTTCAATAATCTCTACTGCAAAACTTTCTCCAACTTTTGCTAATGCAGGATTTGGACTATTTGTACCAACATAAGTCAATTCATATTTACATTCACTGAGCCAGTTAATATCAAATTCGTAGTAGTACTTTCCATTTTCAACATATTCAAATTGTTTTTCGAGTGTTCTGACAACATACATATCCTTTGCTGAAAATTGCTCATACTTCCATTTTCCAATGAACTTAGATTTACAGTCAGTAGTTGTACATGATGTTAGCAACAATAGTGTCGCAAAAATAAATTCAGATACAAATTTCATCATATTGTTATTTTTATGCTGCCCATAATGTTTTTCAGCTACCCGAAGGGCGGGACTTTTACCACAAAACATCATCCGAGGTAGATGTTCATTTAACAACTGAACCAACTTTTTTGCCCAACCTTGGTAGCGGCTGCCTTCCAGTTTTTCCTATAATTATTAAGATTCATTGTTTCGTAATTATCAGTGCTTCCATAAATTCATTGACAATAAGAGCAGCTTTTGAAAAATCTCCGCCGATAATAATTGGGGCGTTAATTATCAAAATTCTGTCTCCAATAACTGTCGTTGCAAATAATTGAATTTCGGTTTGTGTGTCTAATTGTATCGGAACTTTACCCACTTTGAAATACCAAATATACCACCCTTTTGATTTTGTCAAGACCCATTGACTACGAGGGTTTATTACCTCTACGCTTAAGTCGCTTTTAAAATACTCCAATTCATTGTTAGAATAAGAGGCAAGCAGTTCTTTCTGATTATTAAGATTTTCTCCTTTTGTGTCCTTTTTATACCCGTCGAATTTTAATGTCATGATTTGTAATATCTGACTGTCTATGGTCACAAAATTATTTTGTGGGGAAATTGACACTTGTCGTTTTAACGGAAACTTAAATGTAGTTGAAAAGCTTGAGTAGATTAATTCATTTTTGATCTTTTGTAATTTACTAACAACTGGTGAAAATGAAACTTGTCCTTTTACATTCCCAGTAAAAAATCCAATCAGAAGTATTAGATAGTATGTTCTTATCATATTTTGTGTAGTCATCGCTTTAATTGTCATTTACATGCTTGTCAGTTTCAACGTTAAACCGACACATAGGTTAATGCTAAAGGTTGGCAAATGGTTGATGGGGGGATTTCAGCGCACAAACTGTCAACCGAGCACTAAAATTGATTTGAAAAACTGCACTTGAATTTAAGCACGACAACCCGCATGACGCCAAACGCCTTTGAACTGCTGGCTTTCTGTCTACAATTGATTTAGTATCCAAACTCTTCAAAATTTTCTTTTTCCATTTGTGTCCAACTTGCCCAATATGATTTACCTGTCGAACCCGCACCAGTATGATCAATTGTATAAAAGTCGGGTATTACTTCAAAGCGTTTTTTCGTCTTTGTCTCAATTAAAAAATGCGTTAAACATTCTAACATTTTATCAAATGATGAGAATGTAATTTCGCTTAAACCGTCCAAGTTGCCACCATATTCTTGGTCATAAACTCTAATAGGAAAATCTTTCGTATCACTTGTGTTTCTCGTGTCGAATACTAATGGTCCTACGCCATTCCCTTCGTCTGCAAATGGAATGAGTCCGAGCGGAATAAGTTGTTCAGAGATGTACCAGCTAAGATTTTCGCTTAATTTCTCCAACGGTTTTGTCGGTAAAGAATGTGGGAGTCTTATTATTGAACAGTCACAGTCTGGGAAAAAATATCGTTTATGCCATTCGATAAAGTTGTCTGGAAATGTCGCTTTAAATTTTGCTTCTAGGTTTTTATAATCGACAGTTGTTAAAGTCCCGGGAATAAGTTTCCATTCATACCAACCTTCTTTGTCAATTACTGATTGCACCATTTCATTAGGAACTTTATTAGTATAAACAGACTTCATTCCTGTTGTCCAATATGCTCTGAAAAATTGTTCGATTCTGTCAGTCATTGTTGCAGTCATTTAAACTTGAAGGTAACATATTGCAAACTCAAGAAGTTGACGTTTTCCTTTCCAACAGACAGGGAAGCACAAATCTGTCTGTGGAGTTCGAATCCCCGGCTTTTGCTAATGTGCGGTAAGCCGCTGTACTTCGTCCGTTTGTCATTGTGCTACTTGTCAAATGCTTTGGGATTTATTGCAAGAATTTTCTTTTTATAATCCTCCATTTTTTCAAGATTACCCATGGCCATTTCAATAGTAAATTTTATTAATAAAAAGTCAATGTCCTTATTGTTCTTTACAAGATACTTGTCTGAAATCAAACCTGCTTCTTTAAATTGACCGATCGTAAGTAATTTGCTAGCCAATAGCAATTGGTTTTCTCTTGTCTCTCCTTCTTTGGATACTTTTTCTTTTATGAATTGTATTTCTCCGTAAGTGTTTTCTTTTAGCCCTCTGATTTTATAAAGTGCAAGGGAGATTTGAATAACCCAGTCACTATAGCCTGAACGCTCCATCATAAGTTGTTGCTCTACATTCATGTTTGTGGAATCGCGTATTATGTTGTAGAGATAAGCGAGAGCAATATGCGGTGCTACTTTAGTTTTAATGTCAGGATACTTGCTAATAGTTTTTACCAAAGCGTTTAGTTCGTTGGTCGCTGGTGGATAATTGGTTGTAACGATTGCTGCAACATCATTGTCAGGAATGCCAGTGGCTTTTAGTAAAATTGTTTCTGCCTCGTCTATATGCTGAAACATTGAATAAACTAAGGAATGATAAACGGCCAAACCCATGTAAACTTTATTACCCTCTGATTTGTCTTCAATTGTTCGAATTGCCCTTTCAATGTTGCTCAATGCAGATTTGAAGTCCTTTTGGTTAAGAGCATATTCCATTTTCTCAATGTAAGAATCAATGTCATCTGTTCTTTCCATCAATTGTCCGTCTTTATATTTCTTTTTCGAAGTAATATTTCCTTTCTCGTCCCACCAAGTCCATTCCCCATCTTTCACTCCATTTTTAAATGCCCCAAACATTTTTTGTTTCCCGTTCTCATGCCATTCTTTCCAATTTCCGTCATTCGTTTCTCCTCGTAAAATTCCTTCTTGCTTTATTTGCCCATTTTCATAATACCATTCCCAATTACCGTCACAAACGCCAGCATGGTAAATTCCCTTTTTGTTTATTTTACCATTGACAAACCACCAAATGTATTCGCCCTCCTCTTTGTCATTCTCAAAAGCGCCTTGCCTAATTTTATTTCCGTTTTCATACCAAGCAGTCCAAACACCTGTTTTCTGTCCATTGACAAGTTGACCTTCAAGTTGTTTATTTCCACTTGAATACCAACCTTCAATTTTTCCGC
The DNA here is from genome assembly GCA_964448845.1 of uncultured Sediminibacterium sp. Lineage (GTDB taxonomy): Bacteria > Bacteroidota > Bacteroidia > Chitinophagales > Chitinophagaceae > Sediminibacterium. Next base: position 376 of record CAYUXJ010000015.1, on the reverse strand, counting down.
TGATTTTTCCGTCTTTATATTCAGTGGAACGTTGCTTTTTACCATTGTCATAATAGGCAATAGCTTGCCCGGTGAAGGGATTGTCATTCCCAACTTCATAGGTAAGTCCATTCTTTTGTTCGATTTTTTTTACGTCAATCTGTTGTCCTGCTACAATAAGTGGAAAAAGGAAGCAAAGGAGTAATTGATATTTTTTCATGTCTACAAATTGTTTTTTATTCCTGTCTGCTTAATATTGGTATTGTCGTCATAGCGTATCGACTAACTTTATGCAGATTGGGAATGGGCGTACTTTTCACCATAAATCTTTATTCGGCCCACAGATCTTTCTACAACCACAAAACTGTCAACAGAAAACGAAACCCCTGCTTTTGAG
>CAYUXJ010000014.1:0-69111 GCA_964448845.1 uncultured Sediminibacterium sp. | reverse complement strand
TAGTTTTAGAAATGCAAATATGCAGCTAAAATGGGGTTTTCAGCGCCCGTAGGGCGATTTAATGTTAAAATAATTTAACCATCTCCCCAATTTGTTCATTATTTGGTGATAAGAACCGCCTGAATTTCGAACAAAATTCCGATTTCCCTTCCACCCTCCCGATAAGGACTTTTAATATATAGTATATATAATTAATACAACGTTACTTTGATGCCCGTCTGGAGGAGCCAGCGAGATAGCCTGCCGGACTGAAATCCGCCGATTTCAGTCATTTGATCCCGGAAAAGTTGATCCGGGTCACACCGAAAAAGGGGCGTCAACGAAGTTTCATCGCGAAACCCCAAAAAAGTTATTCCCTGAAATCGATTATCCGGCAACATAAACTTGCTGCCGGCACCCCTTGATAGTAAAGCTGCCAAATTGAAACATTCCAGTGACAAGGTAATTCGCCCCTGTTGTGCAACCCAATGAAAATTTTGCTGCCATTCCAACTTGAGGTCACATTGCCAATGGAACATCATTTGTGCCCCATTACGCATGGCAAAATTTCCCCTTGTTTGCATCAAATACGGTTGTGTCTGTATCCATTGTTCCATGGCTTCCGCCTGCTCCGCTATTCCAATGGGCCGTGTACCATTGTGAAAAGGTACCCACTGCATTTGTTTTACTTCTTCCATAGTTGGCACATACATCAACTCATTGAAACCATTTGCCCCATTGTCTCTTACGAGACTCTTTCCGGTATAAACATAACTGAAGCGATCCCCAGCTTGTCCAACCCAAAGTAAACTTAGTGACCAGTTTGTCTTTTTGTCGACCGATGTTTTGGTAGAGGAAAATCCAACTACGACCTTTTCTCGCACACCAAAATCACTGGGGGAAAGTTCAGGGTCATTTTTTCCCTGCGCAGCTGTTGTTTGCTGCCAAAGACTGCTGAATATGCTACCCGTTGCATCCATATATGATCGACTTACATTGTACGCATAGGCTCCCTCCAACTGAACATGCTGGGTTAACCGAATTTGTCCGCCCACTTTCCAAAGTGTACTTCCTGCACCACTCGAATTGCGTGTTGAGAGTAAGATCGAATGAGTATAAGGGTGCGAAATGCCCCCCGGCAGCGTTATCGCAGCATTTCCTCCCGGCTCATACACTTTTCTTTTACCCGGTTCGGGGGTATTTCGCTCTGTAGGTAATAAGTTCAGTTGGGTAAATGCCGGTTCTCTTCGATTTTGCGTGTATAACCATTCAGCAAAAAAACTCTTTTGTTCATCGCGGAAAATCAATTTTGTGTGCAGCCTGATTTGAGCAGGTAACCGCATCTTTTCTTCCATTAGGTATAGGGGGATATTGTTGGCTATCAATGTCTCCGTGGCAACTCTTCGGAAGTCGGCATACCCCGGCAGAAGCCTATACGCCTCTAATCTCGACCCCCCCGCAACAAATCCACGTAAACGATCCCCATTGTTTGCATAGAGGGAAGCAGGCCACACCAATGGCAACCTGCCCGCCTGCCAGGCCAGTGCGGTTTGCCAGGCCCAGCCGTTTCGCCATTTCCATTCAATGGCTGCTTTCGGACCAAAAGACCAATGCACCTCCGGAGGAACACCTGTGGGAGCGGTGTTGAATGTTCGATAAGCAGTAAAAAGAGGAATAAGCTGACGGTTTACAAAATCATTTTCTTCAACAGCCCTATTGAAAAAAGTTTTTTGAAGTCTGCCACCCACCCAGAGGGTCACCCGATCGGATAATTGCATGCGTATGCTTGCATAAGTCGAAAGGTCCCATGTGCCAATGGCTAAGGGTTGGTATAGCTGATTATTGGCAGTGGTCCCATTCCACCCATAATGGATACGGTAATAGACGGGTGCTCTTTTTTTTATAAAATCTGCCGGCTCATCGAAGATATAATAGCCCAACGAGTAGGGGATAAACAAATGACTGAAAGCACCATACATGGCTTCGATACCTGCATGGATGGTATGTCGGTCAATCATCCATTGATTTTGTTTTCGAATGATGCCTAACCATTGTTGGGTTCTGTTGACAACGCTGTTGGGGTCTGTGCCTAACCAAATAGATCCTAAGCCATCAGTTATTTTTACACGGGGAAAGGGCGTTCCTATTGCTCCCCTTACTTCATCGGATTGGGTCATTTGCAGCAGCCATTGTGCCGACCGATTATTTTCTTTATTTTTTCTCCATTCTACGGAAAGATGATAACTCTCAGCATCGAATTGATATCCGTTATTTGAAAAATGAATTTCATCTGTATGACCGAATCCGGGCTTTTGTAGCGAGGTGGATAAGTATCTTCCCGTAAAAATGAGTTGCTGATTTTTTTTCAAAATTGCATCTATTCTCAGCAACATCTTTTGACCTACGGCTGTTTCCTTCGCTGCATCATAGCTTCCGGGGTCATAACCGTATTCAGATATCAATTGATTCCGGATAATGGGTAGTAGGTTACTTTTTATTGCCTCCCCCTGATAATTATCAGTGTTGTTAAAGTAGGGAATCTGTCGCTGTTGTTCTTCTACATTAAAAAAATAAAAGAGTCGATTTTTTTTGAAGGCTCCTTGCGTGCTGATACCACTCGTTGATACATAAAAATCATCTGGTCGCCACCCGGCCCTGCTTTCAGAAGCAGTTCTGCCCGTGAACGATGGATGTTGAAAGTAATGATAGCCGGTGGTCGAGGCCCTGTTACTGCCTCGTTTTGTTATCGTATGCAGTGCTGCACCCGTGAAATGCCCTTGCATGGCATCAGTAGGTGTGGTGACTAGTTTACACACTTCGATCGCTTCCATTGATACGGGTGAAATACCGCTTAATCCACCATAGGTGCCGGATGCAGCTATTCCAAAAATATCATGACTCACCATGCCATCAGTATATACAGCGTTGTATCGGTAGTTTTGTCCGGCCACCGAAACACTTCCTTGGCCATTGGCATTTATTGTTACCTCTGGAATGATGCGAAGACTTTCATGCATTTGTCTGGAGGCGGAAGCAAATCGGGTCATTTCTTCTCCGGTTGCTTTAAAATCAAATGGACCATCCCCTTGTTCTCGTTTCTTCTGGCGTGCATAAACGATTACGGGTGACAGCCGGTTGACCTGATTAACCTGTAAAATCAAGGCTGCTTCACTTACTTCACCCAATCCGATGCGAATAGGTTCTAACGGGGCCATTCTTCCCTGTATATGACTGGCTTCCAGTGTGTAGCCATATCCGGGATGCAAACCTGAAAAAAGATACAGGCCCCGCTGGTTGGTTAAAGTCGTATACCGAGTACCGGATGGCTTGTGGGTTAAAGTAACTGTTACACCGTTCGCAATAGCCCCATCATCCCAGATAACTTTCCCCCTTAACTCACCGGTGGTCGGTTGCCCCAAAACCCAGAGAGGCGACAAACCTGCCAAGCAACATAGTAGCCCGTATCTTATCATACTCAAAGAAAAAAAGGACTACTCGGAAGCAATTCAGTACTTGCCGTATGTTCTGCATGTTTTTTCACGCTACTATTTTGCCCATTGCGGAAAGGATCAGTTAACTGCAGTATCATTTTTCAGGTGTAACTTTGCACCCTAATTTTATTTTATGCTGCATAGTATTGAGTCCGCCATTGAAGATATTCGCCAGGGTAAACCGGTGATTGTGGTTGACGATGAGGATAGAGAAAATGAAGGTGATTTTATTGTTGCTGCTGAATTCGCGACCCCCGAGATCATTAATTTCATGGTGAAAGAGGGGAGAGGACTTATCTGTGCCGCACTTACGGAAGAGCGATGTGCAGCCCTGCAACTGGCTCCTATGGTGACCTCAAATACTTCGTTGCACGAAACCGCATTTACTGTTTCAGTTGACCTGATCAGCGATGATACAACAACGGGCATTTCCGCCCACGATCGTTCTAAAACAATCATGGCCTTGGTAGACCCCGCTACCCGGCCGGAACAGTTGGGTAGGCCCGGACATATCTTCCCGCTGCGGGCTGTATCGGGCGGAGTTTTACGCAGAGCAGGGCACACTGAAGCGACCGTAGATCTGGCTCGTTTGGCAGGCTTGCAACCCGGCGGTGCCCTGGTAGAAGTGATGAATGAAGATGGAAGCATGGCGAGATTACCTCAATTGCTGGAAATTGGCGCCCGCCTTGGCTTAAAAGTTATTTCTATCAAAGACCTGATCGATTTTCGTTTGCGCACCGATTCGCTGATTGAAGAACTGGTGCGGGTTGATATGCCCACCCAATTTGGTCATTTTACCCTGGTGGCTTTTCGGGAATCACTGACCGGCGCAGAACACCTGGCCCTTATCAAAGGAACCTGGGAAAAAGATGAACCGGTGCTGACAAGGGTTCATAGCAGTTGCTTTACGGGTGATATTCTTTCAAGTTTACGCTGTGATTGCGGCGAGCAATTACATAATGCCATGCAGATGATCGAAAAGGAAGGGAAAGGCGTGGTCGTATATATGAACCAGGAGGGCAGGGGCATTGGACTGATCAATAAACTGAAAGCGTATCAATTGCAGGAGGAGGGACTTGACACTGTCGAAGCCAATCTTCGGCTGGGTTTTGGAATGGATGACCGAAACTATGGCGTGGGTGCACAGATCTTGCGTTATCTGGGTGTTACCCGTTTAAAATTGCTGAGTAACAATCCCCGTAAAAGAGCCGGCTTAAAGGGGTATGGCATAGAAGTGACCGAAGTGCTTCCCATCGAAACAACCCCCAATAGTTATAATTTACGTTACCTGGAAACCAAGCGCGATAAATTGGGACATGATATTCTCACCAATCGTACGTAAAGGTTACGAAATGACCGATTGGGTTATTTGCCTTCTCTTTCTTCCCTTTCTTTGTCTTTTTCGTAAGCTTTGATAATGGCTTTTACCAGTCGGTGTCTCACCACGTCTTCTTCTGTTAGTTCGATGTGCGCAATGCCCTCAATCGACTTTAGAATACGGGTTGATTTATCAAGTCCGCTACGCATATTTCTCGGCAGATCCACCTGTGTAGGGTCGCCCGTTATGATGGCCTTCGCATTGGCACCTATGCGGGTTAGGAACATTTTTAATTGCAGGTCATTGGTATTTTGTGCTTCATCTAAAATGATGAAAGCATTATCCAGTGTTCTTCCCCGCATGTAAGCAAGCGGGGCAATCTCAATCGTACGCGTACTCATGTAGTATCCCAACTTGTCAGCAGGAATCATATCGTCCAGCGCATCATATAGCGGGCGCAGATAGGGATCAATCTTTTCCTTCAAATCGCCGGGTAGAAATCCGAGACTTTCCCCCGCTTCTACCGCCGGACGGGTTAGGATAATCTTTTTGACCAGCTTATTTTTTAGTGCTCGTACCGCTAACGCAACAGCAGTATAGGTTTTACCGGTACCTGCCGGACCAATCGCGAACACAATGTCATTCCTGTCAACAGCATGCACCATCTTCTTCTGATTCTGTGTGCGGGCACGAACCGTTTTACCGTTCGGTCCGAAAACAAGAATATCATTGGGATGGTTGTCTACAAAATTGTCAACTGTCTCGCTATCATCGCCCCCGATGATTTGCTCAAAATAATTTTCACTCAAGTGACCATTCCTTTGTAGGTACTGCACTACGAGATCTATTTTTTCACGGGCAGATTCTATTTGCTCCGGCGCACCGCTGATCTTGAGCTGCGTGCCACGAGATAAAATTTTCAGGAGGGGGAATTTTTTTCGGAGGATGTCCAGTTTGCCATTATTGACGCCGAAAAATTCAATCGGATTTACTGAGTCGAGGTTGATGATGGTATCTGTCAAGCTGCTTTTCTTTTGGATGGATGATGGGTCAATTCTATATTGACCATGTATACCAAATTTAATTCCTAATTACTCTAATTTCCTAATTATTCTATGCACACATGTGGAAATAATATTTCCCTGTCAACTGACATCAGGCAGAACAATTCAACCCGAAAAGATGTTAAATTTTCTTTAATGCAGCGATGGTAGCAATTGGATCGGCAGATCTAAACACAGTATTGCCGGCCACCAGCACCTGGGCACCTGCACCTATGATTTCAGCTGCATTGTCGAGGGTAACCCCACCATCAATTTCTATAAGGGCTTTGGAACCGGTTTCCTCTTTGAGTTTAACCAGATCCCTGATTTTTTGTAAGGTGCCTGGAATAAATTTTTGGCCACCAAATCCCGGATTTACACTCATCAGGCATACCAGATCAGCATCAGGTAAAATGTCTCTCAGCAAGGCAACAGGGGTATGCGGATTGATTGCTACACCTGCTTTCATGCCCAGGGACTTGATCTGTTGCAGATTCCTATGTAAGTGAATACATGCTTCATAATGAACGGTGAGCACATCGGCACCAGCCCGGTGAAATGCTTCGGTGAGCAGTTCAGGGTGCTGAATCATAAGGTGAACATCACAAACCTTGTTAGTGGCCTTTCGAATTTGCTCAATGACCGGTATGCCAAAGCTGATATTTGGCACAAAGCTGCCATCCATCACGTCGAGGTGGTACCAGTCAGCTTCGCTGGAATTGAGCATGTCACACTCCTGTCGGAGTTGTAAAAAATCAGCACTGAGCAGGGAGGGAGCTATCAAGGCCATGGTGCAAAATTAGTTATTTTTTTACGGGACGGCTATTATCGTTCTTTTCAATGGCAAATGCCGGCACAGACAGTGCAGGATCCAGCCTGACTGCTTGTTGAAAATGGAGGGAAGCATTGGCAGTGTCTCCCAGCCGGGCTTCTGTTTTTGCCAGCCAATAATAACCATCCGGGTAGGTACTTTTTAACTGAATGACCGTGGTAAAAATTTTCTTCGCAGCTGCGAAGTTGGCGCCATCCCATTGGAGGAAACCTTTTTCCATATAAGCTTCCAGATAATGGTAGTCATAAGTTATACAAGCATCAAAAGCCTTTACTGCCTGTTCTGTTAGTCCTTTTCTGGCAAAATAGACACCACGAATAAAAGCTGCATGCGATAGAACAGCTCTGTCTGTCCATTCATCTGAAATACTATTGACAATCAATAGTGCCGTATCATTTTTGGTTTCCGCTAATAGATTCGCTGCCCGCAACAATACTTCCGGTGAACGATAGATGCGCAGCGAATAACGATAGGCCCGCAGTGCCGCACTCGTGTCGCCGGCTTTTTCTGCCAATTCACCCTTTCGCATCCAATAGCCAGCATTCAGACTGTCTTTTTTGATCAATGCATCCATTTGGGCCATAGCTTCTTGGAAAGCACCCAGGCTATCGAGCAATTCAATTGCATTTTCCCGCAAGGGCAGACTGTCAGGATATTGATTCAACAGATCTATCTGTTGCTTTACTTCCGGCGCAATCTGTGCAGGTTTCACCAAGGGGGTAACTTTTTCTTCCTTTTCAGGTCCACAAGCCAGTAAAGTCAGGAGGATACCTGCTGACAGCATTTTTTTCATATGGCAAAAATAGGCTGTATCAAAAGTTAAGGAACTTTTTTGACCATTTACTTTGGATACTTAACTAACTTTGCACCCTCATTAACAAGTCAGGTTATGATTTTACGCTCTTTCCATCGCTTTTTTGTCTTTTTTTTACTTGTTTTTACAGCCGGGGAAGCAGTAGCGCAAGGCATGCCCTCCTCCGGTGATACGCTCTTATTTGAGGGGGAGAAGCATTTTAAGCATGTTCGTCAGCTAACTTTTGGCGGTGACAATGCGGAAGCCTATTGGAGTTATGACGGATCCATGATCACCTTTCAAAGAACCAACCCGAAGGAAGGAATCAATTGCGATCAGATATTCATAGGAAAGACACCGGCACCCGGAGAAAGATTTGACTTTAAGATGTTGAGCACCGGAAAGGGACGAACTACCTGTTCCTATTTCTTACCCGATGGGAAACATATCCTATATGCGTCTACCCACCCCGGTGGTAGCGAATGTCCACCCGTTCCAGATCGCAGCAAATATGGTAACCGCTATATCTGGCCCCTCTACAACAGCTATGATATTTTTATTGCAGATCTGAATGGCAAAATCATTCGCCAGGTGACTACGGCAAAAGGATATGATGCTGAGGCTACATTATCACCCGACGGCAAGAAAATGATTTATTGTAGTGATAAAGATGGTGATCTTGATTTGTACGTAATGAACCTGAAAACAGGAAAAGAAATCAAAGTAACCAATGAGCTGGGTTATGATGGCGGCGCCTGGTTTAGTCCGGATGGGAAGAAAATCGTTTGGCGTGCCAGCCGACCCACATCACCAGAAGCCATCGCTGAGTACAAATCTTTGTTGGCGGAGGGAATGGTTGCCCCCAGCAACATGGAAGTTTTTGTTGCAGATGCAGATGGTAAAAATGCAAAGCAAATTACCCGTCTGGGTCAGGCTAATTGGGCACCTAATTTTACGCCAGATGGCAAACATATTATCTTCTGCAGTAACCATGAATATAAAAGAGGATTCCCCTTCAATATGTACCTGATTGATCTCGATGGCAACGGATTGACGAAAATAAGTCGAGACAAAGGTTTTGATGCATTCCCAATGTTCAGTCCCGATGGGAAAAAGATTTTATTCTCTTCTAACCGCAATAACGGTGGTACCAGAGATACCAATCTTTTCATTGCCGACTGGGTAGAATAAGAGAAGGTTTTTGAAGGCCGATTGCTTTCATTTGTGTAACTTCAAAAAAAAATACGCGCTATGCAAACCGGATTATTGCACCTACACAATTTATTACGCTGGATTATTTTGATCTTGTTGTTATTATCGATTTTTAAAGCGTATAGTGCTAAGAATAACCCCGCATCTGTCCCTGCAGGAAAACAGCCCATCTGGTTATTTACGCTTATATCTGCTCATATAACACTCTTGCTCGGACTTTACCAGTGGGGCTGGGGTCGATATGGATTTTTTACAACTACTTTACCCGAAGGCACCCGTGCGATGAAAGACACGTTCTACCGCTTTTACTGGTTAGAGCATCCGCTGGGTATGATCATTGCCATTCTCTGTATCACATTGGCATATAGCTTTGGTAAAAAAGCTGCTTACGCGAAAACTTTTACTTACTTCCTGGTTGCATTGATTGCGATACTGGTGAGTATACCCTGGCCTTTCCGTGAAATCATTGGAAGACCCTGGTTCCCGGGTGGTCATTGAGCTCCTCGCTTCCCCAATTCAATTACTTCGCAGTCACGGATATTTTTGCCATCAATGGTAAAGCGTACAATCGTTTTTTCCTGGTGCCAGCCCTGCTGACCCGCTGCGCCCGGGTTGATATGTAAGTGCTCCAGTTCCCGATCGTACATGATCTTTAAAATATGCGAGTGTCCTGCTATCAATAGCTGTGGCTTTTCCCTAAGAATCAGGGCCTTCGCATTTGCATTGTAACGTGTAGGATAACCGGCAATGTGAAGCATAGTCACTTTCACTTCCTCACACAGGAAGCTGTTCGCTTCGGGAAAACGTGCCCGAACAGCTTGTCCATCTATATTTCCATAAACACCCCTGAGGGGCTTGCTGGCTGCTAATTGGTCGAGTATTTCCGGGTTTCCCACATCGCCCGCATGCCAGATTTCATCTACCGATGTGAAATGGCGTAAAACGGCATCATCGAGATAGCCATGTGTGTCAGACAAAAGCCCAATTCGTGTCATACCACTAAGTTACTGGGTTTTTCAAGGAAAGATTTTAACTTACTGTCAAATAGATATATGCGGCGAAGTAGTTTTTATTTGCTCTTCTTCTTTATCTGCACAATCAGTTGTGCCAGATTGCAAAGTCCTGCGGATATACCTGTATATCCGGCATCATCCGATCGGATGACTGGTTCTGTCTTTTTTGGCCGTGCAAATATCTTACCGCTGGCTGTTCGCGATTCTATAGCGACCATGGAACTACTGAAGGGAAATTTTCCCCGGCATATAAATCATTGGGTGACCATACATACATCATTCACAGATCATCAGGGAAAGCGCATAAAGGCATCCTATCAGGTAACATCTGATTACCTGAGTGTTGGTACGGATGCGGATTGGTGCAGGGTGCCTTTAACACCCATGGCAGCCCAGCGTATCGCTGATGCCTGGCATTGTTTTCTGCCTACCCGTAAAATGGTAGATGAAATTTATGCTACAGCAAAAGTGAAATTAGAACCGGTTCCAATGTATGCATTTCGCGATTCCCCGGTAACTATGTACCAACATCACCTGATCATTGAAGGACAACGGAAGGGACAGAAGGGACTAATAGCCGGTATCAAAAAAGACCTGGTACTTTCACCCATTGTGATCAATCATGTGCGACCTAACAGGGAAGCCATATATGGTTGGCATCGGCTCAATGGAAAAGCAATTCAACCTCTCTATGCCGGACACGTTAATTGGTATGTGGATTATAGTCATGGGGTAAGATTGGTCAATGAGATCATTCGGGTGAACGGTAGAAAGATGCATTACCGGGAAGTTTTACAAGATACGCTCTTACGCAAGCTGCTGACGGAGGAAATGGGAACACTGATGATGCGCTATGACACGTTAGCACCCATACCGCGAAATTAATATATCTCGGTGGTGCAGTTGATGACCGATCAATAGTAAGCCGATGGCTCTTGCTGAAATGGAATAGTCGCCCACTTGCCCGATTTTATCCCAACCACTCTCAGGAATGCCCTGTAGCATAGTAGCAGCCGCCTCTCTGGAACTCCGCCATTCTCCCATCGTTTGCTCCCAGCTTACCAGATCAGTTTGTGCTGCCAACGCAAAAGCATTTTCATCAAAGGGGAGGAGCGTGTTTTTCTCGTTGCGCAGGATGCAAAGTAATCGATAGACAAATATTCGCTCTGTATCTATGATATGCTGAATAACCGCTTGGATAGTCCATTTTTCTGGTGCATATCGCTCATGCGCCCTTGCTGCCGGAAGCCCTGAATAAAACGCAAGCAATGTTTTGCCATGTATTTGCTGGGCATCTTTTGGACAAGTGCTTCCTGCCAAACGAATATAGTTTTCAGCAAAGGAGGGATAAATCAAAGGGTGTGGTGCTGTTGACATTATTTTTTAGGTCGGGTAAAACTTTTTTGTTTACGATCATAGAGGGCATCGGCCGCTTGAATAGCCTGAAATGCATTTACGATGCCCGCTGATTTGCAAAGATCAGTCCATTGAATAAGTTGCATATTTTTTTCTGCTGCGGGCCGGCAAGTACTATCACCTTTGAAGGAAGTTACAGTACTGTTAAGCAGTTCAATGATTTCTGATGCAGTTAGGGCTGGATAACGAGATCGGATGATGGCAGCGACGCCGGAAACAATCGGGGCAGAAAAACTAGTACCATCGAGCTTGCCATAAAGATGGCCGCCGGGTTGGGTTGAATAAATTTTTACCCCTGGCGCAAACAGATCGACTATACGACCGCTGTAATTGCTGAATGATGCCGACAAGCAGGGACCAAACAACAAATCGCTGCTGGCACCGACAGTGATGAAATTTTTGGCAGGGCGATTCCATTTTTCCAGCCAGGCATGGGGAAATTTTATTTTCTCATCCAGGGAAACGCTTTCATTACCTGAGGAATGCACCAGTAATACATCATGCGCTTCTGCATAATAAACAGCGCTATCTACCCAGCGTTTTTCAGGTGAATACGATTTGCCAAAACTCATATTGATGATACTTGCGCCATTGTTCACCGCATAGCGAATGGCTAAAGCAATATCCTTATCGTATTCGTCGCCATCCGGAACAACCCGCAGAATCATCAACTTTACCGAGTCGGCAACGCCATCCATACCGATGCCATTGTCTCTGCCCGCCCCGATAACTCCTGCAACATGGGTGCCATGCAAAGCACCCTCGATATCTGACATCACATCGTTGTTACCATAGAGACTATCTGAAAAATTGAAATAATCATCACCTACCACCTGTGCCCGTATATCTGCCGGCGGGGCGCTGCGTTCCGCTGAGTCAGCCCGCATTTTTTCCAGCTCTGTTTTCAGTTCAAACATCAGCTGTTTATTGGTGACATCATTGTCTGCCTCAATGAGGCGCAGAAAAGTAAGGAATCCCAGCTTGGCATCTTTTCCAGCATGAGATGTTGGAATGAATTTCTCCAGGTCGGTGACAGAATAAACTTCTTTCTTCATTTCAGATCTGAGTAACCCATCATACTTATTCAGGGTTCGCTCTGTCATGGTAATCAAGCGCATCTGATTTTCATCATCCGGACCTCCCTGCAATTCTTCTGCCGTTTTTTTCCACCAATAGTATGCTGATTTATCCTGGGGTGACAGTAAGAGCGTATCTTTTCCAATGCCGATAAATCGGTCTTTGTACCTGTGATAAATCCTCGCTTTTTCACTCGAAGCGCGCCTCATATTCCGGCCGTCTCTTCCCCCTAAAAAATTCCAACCGTAGATATCATCGATATAGCCATTTTTATCGTCATCGATGCCGTTGCCGGGAATTTCTCCGGGGTTGCGCCAAAGATTTTTCCTCAGGTCTTCATGGGTGGTATCAACGCCCGAATCTAAAATGGCTACAATGACGGAACCCGCTTTTCTCTTCTTCTCCTGCAGAAACTGATAGGTCTTATTTAGTGAAATGCCATAAACAGTATCGGTAATCGGATCTTTCAGGTGCCAGTCATTCAGTGACTGACTTTGTGCCTGCAGCGTGGTTAAGCAGAGCAGGCCAACAGTAAATAAATCGATCCTTCTTTTGATCATGCGGGAGGGTTAGACAACAAAAATGATAAAAGCCAGTAATCCCGCAGCAAAAAAGTGCGGATTTTAAGAAAACCTTATCAAGTGGGAAGGCAGGAATTTAATCTTCATGGAGCTTAAAACTAATGCCTTGCGCCAAGGGCAATTGACTGCCCCAGTTGATGGTATTGGTCTGCCGGCGCATGTATGCTTTCCATGAATCACTGCCACTTTCTCGACCGCCACCGGTTTCTTTTTCCCCACCAAAAGCACCCCCAATTTCAGCACCACTGGTTCCAATATTTACATTGGCAATACCGCAGTCACTGCCATTCACCCCCAGGAATGTTTCTGCCTCTCTCAGGTGAAGCGTAATGATGGCTGATGATAATCCTTGTGGCACATCATTTTGAATGGTTATGGCTTCTTCCAGCTCACGGTATTTCATGATATACAAGATCGGAGCAAAGGTCTCATGTTGAACAATAGGCATCACCGGCGTCACTTCAGCCACACAGGGCTGCACATAACAGCCGCTTTCATATCCCTTCCCTTCCAATACTTTTCCTTCTACGATAAAATTTCCACCAGCCGCTTTACACTGTTCTATGGCGTGCAGGTATTGCTCTACTGCCTGGCGGTCAATCAGCGGACCAACATGGTTCTCTGCATCCAGCGGGTCACCGATTTTAATCTGACGATAGGCACTAATTAACTGATTTTTGAAAGTGTCGTACACAGATTCGTGAATGATCAGTCTGCGCGTTGAAGTGCAACGCTGACCGGCAGTGCCGACTGCTCCAAATACACAGCCAATCAATGCCATTGACAAATCAGCGTGTTGTGAAATAATAACTGCATTATTCCCGCCCAGTTCCAGAATGGTTTTGCCTAAGCGCGCGGCTACCGTTGCTGCCAGTTCTTTACCCATACGGGTAGAACCGGTGGCTGACACCAGCGGGATGCGACCATCACGGCTGAGAAGTTCACCTACTTCCCGCCCCCCCTGTATCAGGCAGTTTACACCTTCGGGAACCCCATTGCGTTCGAATACTTCGGCAACAATTTTTTGAACAGCTATAGAGCAGAGTGGTGTTTTTTCACTTGGTTTCCAAATCGTAACATTACCGCACACCCATGCCAAAGCAGCATTCCATGACCAAACAGCCACCGGAAAATTGAAGGCAGATATAATACCAACAATCCCTAAGGGATGCCATTGTTCATACATTCTATGGGTAGGTCTTTCACTGGGCATGGTCATTCCATACAACTGACGCGATAATCCCACTGCATAGTCACAGATATCTATCATCTCCTGCACTTCGCCCCAACCTTCCTGCAGACTTTTTCCCATCTCATAGCTTACCAGCCTGCCCAGGTTTTCCTTTTGTGCGCGAAGGGCATCGCCAACTTGTCGAACAATCTCTCCGCGACGCGGTGCCGGCCAGTTTCTCCATTGCAGGAAGGCGGCTTGTGCCTGAACAACAATGGCTTCATAAGTTTTGGCGTCAGCCTCGATAACAGCGCCAATCATACGCCCATCTACTGGAGATGCGCTTGATAACTGGCGACCAGTACTGCTGATCCAGTTGGAACCGGTAGCATTGCCGGACTGTTCATTTTCAATTCCCAGTGCATGTAAAAATTGCATAGTTGAGATTTGCTGCAAAGTTCCGTAAAAAAAAGATGCAAAATCAAAAGAAGCTCGAAATCAGGACTGTCGAAGCAAGGCGGCTAAGATTGAGCAAGTTGCACCAACTGATCAAAAACATGGGAATAGCTGCTGCCAATAGGAATTTCCTTTCCCTTTACCCACAGCTTCGTTTTACTGAACTTTTCTACTTTTGCTACCGGAATGATGAACGACCGATGTACACGGATAAAATCACGTGGGGGCAGTTTTTCTGCTATATTTTTTAAGGTCATCAGGGTCAGCACCGGTGTTGGCTGTGTATAAATTTTTATATAATCATCGAGTGCTTCAATCAGGTCAATGTCTTTTAAATTGATCTTCATGATTTCATAGTTGACTTTCACAAAGATTGAGTTCAACTGCAATTCCTGCGAGCTGAGAAATTCTATGTATTCTTTTGCTTTATAACATGCTTTCAGGAAACGATCATATTCAAATGGTTTCAGCAGATAATCGACAGCATCTACATTAAAACCCTCCACTGCATAGTCTTTAAATGCGGTGGTAAATATCACCGGCGGTTTTTTGTTCAGATTTTTGTAAAACTGAACACCATTGATATCAGGCATTTGAATATCAAGGAACAACAGGTCAACCTGATTTCGGGAAAGATAGTCACTTGCTTCGTCGGTATTGGTAAAGGTTTTCTCTAGGCGCAGGAAGGATATTCGCTGGCAATACTCTGATACCAGTTGTAAAGCAAGTGGTTCGTCGTCGATGGCAATGCAGTGAATCATCCTAGTTTTATTTCAAGATGAACAATATAATGTTGTCCCCTGGTCTCACACGTCAACTCATGTTGGTTGGGATAAAGTAGTTCCAGTCGCCTTTTAACATTATTGATGCCAATGCCGGTCTTTTCCAGATCTGCACCGGTGGTGGAGACAATATAATTTTCTGTGTGGAAGCTGATTTTGTCTGCACTTGATTGTAGTAGCAGGTGAATGTAGGAAGCCTCTTTGGTACTTACGCCATATTTGAATGCATTCTCTACAAATGGTATCAGCAGGAGAGGTGCAATTTTGGCAGATTCTATATCTCCCTCTACATTGAATCGTACCGTTACCATTTCGGTAAGTCGCACCTGCTGTAACTCGATATAATTATGAATGAATTCAACCTCCTTGCTTAATGGCGCAAAATCATGCTGCGTTTCCGTGAGTATGTAGCGCATGATCTTGGAAAGTTTCATCACGGAGGGTGCCGTTTTATCACTTTTTACCACCGCCAGGGAATAAATATTATTCAGGGTATTAAAGAAGAAGTGCGGATTGATCTGAGATTTGAGAAAGGATAACTCCGTATTGAGTTTTTCATGTTCCGTCTCCTTTCTGTTTTGTTCAGTTTTAAGCCAACGTTGAATCATGGAGAAACAGGTGCCTACGGTAAACACCAGCAGGAATAGTACGGTATTATAGCGATTGGCATAAGGTCTTCTGCCCTCAGGTCCATACATGGCGGGTCCTTTATAGGCCGGATTGCGGATGAATTCCCTGTTTTGAATGGCAACGAGCTCTGGTTCCGCAATCCAATTCGCCAATACCCGGGGAACAGTAAGAAAAATCAGGAGGCATATAAGAATGGATATGCAATACCAAAACCATTTTTCCTTTACCAACAGTCGGGGCACCAGCCACAAGGTATTGAGGTAGTAGAAGAGAACCAGAAATATATTGTTGCAAACTATTGAAGCCAGTTGGTGATTACTCATGCTAAAATCACGTAGCCGCGGGAAGAAAACGAGATAGGGTAAGGCAAAGAAGCAACTCCACACCGCAACGTGCGTGATGATGATAAGAATAACCCGGTTGTTTTTTACAGGTAGCGTATTCCTTGCTGACATGGTTTCAAAATTACCCAAATTGGGTCATCGGAAAAATGAATTGGGTGAAATGGTATCACCTGTCGGTAAAAACAGCTTATTTACTATTTAACCGGTAGGCTGAACCCGTGGATGCAATTCCTCGTACAAATGCTGTATCAGACCATCTGCCAGTCCGATTTTTGGAACATAAATTTCTTCCGCATCCGCCCAACGAAGTACGTTGATATAGATCAATAACGCTGGTACAATAACATCGGCCCTGTCTTCCCGCAAATTGTAAATCCGGATCCTATCTTCCAGTTTGCAGTTAGACAGTTCTTTGTAATAATCTTTCAATAATTCAAGCGGCAATGGTCTGCCATCTTTCTTCTTGCTCAATGAAAAGATCTTATTGATGTTTCCACCGGTACCAATGGTGGCTATTTTTTTGTATCCGCGCGTTTTTAACTTGATGGTGTCTTTCATCGTGTCCCATTGTGCATCAGTCACCAGGTCTTTTAAAAGTCGAATGGTGCCTATGTTAAAAGACTCTTTGAAGATCAATTTACCATCAGCAAAAAAGGTCAACTCGGTACTGCCGCCTCCCACATCTATGTACAAATAACTGTGATCGGTCGCCATGTTTTCTGCAATGTGATTTTCATAAATGATGGATGCCTCTAATTCACCACTAATGATCTCGATTTCAAGGCCGGTTTCCATCTTTACCTTCCTGATGATATCGCTGCTATTGGCTGCATCGCGCATTGCACTGGTAGCACAGGCAATCACCTGTTTCACGCCGTAGGCATTTATAAGGTGACTATATGCTTTCATGGTCTGAAGCAACATGCCTCTTTTCTCTTTGGAAATTTCTCCTTTTTCAAATACATCAAAGCCCAGTCGGAGTGGTACGCGCACCAGATTTAATTTATTGAATCGTACCCCCGCTTCTTTATCGTTAACAGCTTCCGCAATCAACAGGCGGGCAGCATTACTTCCAATGTCTATCGCAGCTAGTCTCATGTACCGGACTGATTTTTCTGCCGCAGGTATTTATAAATTTCCACCTGAGAACGGCAGGGTTTTTTACCATCGGAAGGTACATAGTTGTTTGATAAGTGCGCATCGAGCTTGCGGGCCTTGACATTATCTCTTAATTGAATGTGGATAATATCTTTTAATTCGCGTGCCAGATCGGGATGAAAAATGGGTATTGCGGCTTCCACCCGGTGGTCTAGGTTGCGGATCATCCAATCGGCGCTGGAGATAAATACTTTTTCTTCTCCCTGGTTGTGGAAGATCATTACGCGGGCATGTTCGAGATATTCGTCTACAATACTGATTGCTTCCAGCGGGAAGGCCTGTTTTTTTGGTGCAGTCAAAGGGCAATAGATTCCCCGAATGATGAGCCGTACCTGCACACCCGCCCTGGCAGCTTCATGCAGTCGTAAGATCAGTTCCTGGTCATTCAATGAATTAAGCTTGAGAATGATGGCAGCCGGCTTTTTTGCTTTTGCCTGCCTGATTTCGCGGTTAATATTGGCTAACAATTCTTTTCGCATTTTTATCGGCGATACCAACAATGTTTTGCATTGACGCAGTTCTGCCATGCCGGCCCGCCAATTTTCAAGGTACCTAAAGATCCGGTTGATGTCAGCCATAACGCGGCGATCAGCCGTTAAAAGACAATGATCACCATAAACACGTGCCGTTTTCTCGTGGAGATTTCCGGTGCTGATAAAACCATATTGAATGGTTTTATTACCCGAACGTTTTTTGATGATACCCAGTTTGGCGTGAATTTTCATGTTGGGAACACCCAGTAATACCTTAACACCCTCTTCCTCTAATACCTTTTTCCACTCGAGGTTATTTTCTTCATCAAAACGCGCTTTTAATTCCAGCATCACTACCACTTCCTTTCCATTTCTCGCAGCGTTGATCAGGGCATGTATCACCCTTGATTGTGAAGCCAGTCGATAGGCAGTAATTTTGATGGAAGTTACTTCCGGATCCATGGCCGACTCACGCAGCAGATCAATCAGGGAATTGAAACTGTGGTAGGGGAAGTGCAGCATCACATCTTTCTTGAGAATAACATCTGTTACCCGCAGGGAGCGAGACAGCTCAGGATGAATGAAGGCAGTAGGGCGTGGGCGGACAGATTCTTTAAACACCGCCGGAAAATCCATGAAATGTCTGAAGTTATGAATCCGGCCACCCGGTATGATATTACTCTTTTTACTAAGTCGCAATCGACGTATTAAATATTCGAGCAGTGCCGCATCCATTTCCTTGTCAAACACAAAGCGAACCGGCTTCCCCTTTCTTCTGTTCTTGATCCCCTTCTCAATTTTTTCCACAAACGTGGTACTTACATCGTTGTCGATATCCAGTTCCGCATCCTTGGTGACTTTGAAAATGTAAGATTCAAATGTATCATAACCAAAATAAGAAAAGATCTGTGGTAGGTTGCAGCGAATCACATCTTCCAGCAAAATGATGCTTTTCTTGTGGCCGGATGAGGGCAACTGAACAAAGCGGTTAATCGATTGAGTAGGAATCTCAATCAAAGCATATTGATTTTTATAGGCAGTGGACTTCTTCTTCATGATCACCGCGAGGTAAATGCTCTTGTCGCGCAGATAGGGCATCTGGGGCAGACTTTGAATCATCAGCGGAATGATATTGGCCCGCACCTCCTCTTCGAAGAATTTCTTGACAAAATCTTTTTGTTCGCGGCTCAGATGTTTGTCATCTACCAGCCAGATGTGCTGTTTCTTCAACTCTTTGATGATGCCAGTCCAAATTCGGTTAAACTCATTTTGTTGTTCCAATACAATCGTCTGAATATCCTGCAGAATATGTTGTGGATCATGCTCCATGTGGATGTTGATCTTACGGTGCCAATTGCGCAGTTCAATCATTCTTTTGAGGGTGGCTACCCGCACACGGAAAAACTCATCACTGTTATTGGAAAAAATACCAAGAAAGCGAATGCGCTGACTCAAAGGAACAGATGGATCATTGGCTTCTTGTAAAACCCTGGCATTGAAACTCAACCAGCTGATGTCTCTTGGAATAAATTGTGTTTTCATGCTTATACAATCATTACCCGAATGCTAAAATTACTGTCCCTTTCGCTGGGCAAATGTTAACTAATTGTTGCCGGCTCAGGAAAGGGCTGATTTGATTCGCTGAATCAGTCCGGTCGTTGAAAAGCCTTCTACCAGTGGATTGATAACGACACGGCCACCCCAGGACATTACTTCGCTGGCACCTACAATTTGCTCAGGTTGATAGTCTCCGCCTTTCACCAACACATCAGGTTGAAGCTTGGTAATCAGTTCCAGCGGGGTAGATTCGTTGAAAATAACAACTGCATCTACCATCAGCAGGGAGGCCAATAACAGGGCACGACTTTGTTCACTGTTCACCGGGCGTTCCGGCCCTTTTAATCCGCGTGTACTCTCATCACTATTGAGACCAACTACAAGGAAATCGGCTTCCCTGGCAGCGGAGGACAGAGAAAAAATATGTCCCTCATGCAGGATGTCAAAACAGCCATTGGTAAAAGCAATCTTCTTCCCCCTGATTCTCCAGCTGGCTGCCAGATGAACCAGTTGATCTGCCTGCATGATCTTTTGTTGGATAGCGTCTACAGCTCTCATGTTGATGCTTTTTTATTGTACAGGGGTAGTATCAGCAAGCTGATGCCACCTACCAGCACAACGATTAATACTTGTGCAAACCATTGTAAGGTGCCATTGGCTACCCCCGTTGCATAATCAACACCATTTTGCTCTACAACGAAAGCCAATAGAAGGGCATAGGCACCAATTCCTCCCGGGGTAATAATCATGCCGATGCTGGCAAAGGCGAGTCCGCTCACCGCTACATGAAATCCTAACTGGTCAGTACCTGCAGTCGCATAGAAACCTAACCAGGTTCCTCCCAAATACAATAACCAGATGGCTATGGTATAAAAGAAAAATAGCTTTTTATGTTTTAGTTTTCGCGCGGTGGTTAGGCCTTCCCAAATTCCGCGCAGCAATGCCTTGATCTTCTGTAGAAGTGCTTTACCTCTCCCTGTATAAAAAACCCATCCCAGCCATCCTGCGACCAGCAGGAATAAAATAATGAAGATCCACCCGGCAATGCCATTTCCGCTATTCGAAGTTTTTTGCAGGTGGGTGATATTCGCATAACTGCCTGTAACAACATCAAACTGTAGCAATAATGCCAATAAAAAAACGGCAAGTAAGCTGATCACATCAAAAGCCCGTTCAGCAACGATGGTGCCCAATACCCTTTCTACCGGCACTTTTTCATACCGGGCGAGGAGTGTGCACTTCAATACTTCACCCAATCGGGGAATAGCCAAGTTGGCCAGGTAGCCAATCATAACAGCAAAAAATGTATTGAAAAAGCCCGGATAATATCCCATCGGCTCCATCAATAATCGCCAGCGAAGGGTTCGTAATACATGACTGCCTGTCAACACAAAAAAAACAGGGATGATCAGCCAGTAGCGGGCAGTTTTTAATGAATCCTGAAATTTACTCCATTCGCTGTCGGGAATCTCATGTAAACTCCACCAGACAAGAAATACTCCCAAACCCAGAAAAAAACCATATTGCAAAAGGGGGAGAATAATTTTTTTCATAACAAGCTGCATTCGTTCACCTGAAAAGACTCATACATATTAGATAAACGATGTATAAAGGTACGTATGTTTTCCTCAAAACATCCCCTTATCGCACGAAACAGGAAGGCAACAACCCGTTAAAATTCATTGAATTTCAGCTTCTTTTGCCACCTCCCTTTCAACCAGAGTCAATATTATAGCGGAAAACGGCTGATTTTTCGTACTTTTGCAGTCCGGTAATTTCCGCCGGTAAAAAAAGGCAGTGCTCATGTCTACTAAAAAGAGAATACTTTTCATTGCTACGGAAATGTCACCCTACCTGGAGTTGACAGAATTTGCAGAGGTAATTAACAAGCTGGCCATTAAGAGTAATGAAAGTGGTCTGGAAGTAAGGTGTATCATGCCCCGCTTCGGTGTTATCAATGAGCGCCGGCACCGCTTGCACGAGGTTGTGCGTCTCTCCGGTATCAACGTTACCGTAGATAATGACGACTACCCCCTGCAAATCAAAGTAGCTTCTCTACCTAATGCCCGCCTTCAGGTATATTTCCTGGAAAATGAAGACTTTTTCAAAAGAAAGCAGGTATTTCATAGTGATGCGGAGGAATGGTTTGACGACAACCTGCTCCGTACCATCTTTTTCTGTAAGGGGGCACTGGAGACAGTGAAAAAATTCGGCTGGCCACCCGATGTTATTCATTGCAGTGGCTGGATGACTGGATTGATACCGGCTTACATTAAAGTTGCGTATAAAAAAGAACCGGTTTTCTCTAACAGTAAAATACTGTTCACCATCGGGCAAAATACCTTCCAGGAAAAGCTGGGGGGTGATTTGGTTAAAAAGGCGCTGATCAATGGAAATATCCGGGAAAAAGACCTGGAATCTTTCAAAGATGGCAACAATACTGCCATGTTCAAAGGTGGTGCCCAGTATGCCGATGCCATCAGCTTTGGTGCCGACCAGATTGATAATAAACTGATGGATGAATTTAGCAAAGTGAAAGGTAAAAAGGTACTTCCTTTCAAGGGCTGGGATTCAGATCTCACCGACTACATTGAACTCTACCAGCACCTCGCCGGTAAGTAATCCCTTATTGATTCCCTCCTCTAACACTCCCCATGTGGGTGTTCTGTTATTTTCTTTAACGGATATCGTCATTATTTGCACGTATAAATTCTATATTTGCGGCATCAAATTTTAAAATATGCCCTATTTATTTACTTCCGAGAGTGTTTCTGAAGGCCATCCGGATAAAGTGGCTGACCAGATATCTGATGCATTAATTGACCACTTTTTAGCGCTGGATCCCCAGTCCAAAGTAGCTTGTGAAACGCTGGTAACCACCGGTCAGGTTGTATTGGCAGGTGAAGTGAAATCAAAAGCTTATCTCGACGTGCAGGAGATTGCGCGTGGCGTAATTGAGCGCATCGGCTATACCAAGTCTGAATACATGTTTGATGCCAGAAGCTGTGGTATCCTGTCTGCTATTCATGAACAATCATCAGACATCAATCAGGGTGTTGAACGGAAGAACAAAGAAGACCAGGGTGCCGGTGATCAGGGTATGATGTTTGGTTATGCCACCAATGAAACCGAAGATTATATGCCGCTCGCACTCGACCTGGCCCATAAATTATTGCTTGAGCTGGCTGCCCTCCGCCGTGAAAATAAAGAAATCAAATACCTGCGTCCCGACGCGAAAAGTCAGGTAACCCTTGAGTACGATGATAATAACCAGCCCGTTCGTATCGATACCATCGTAGTATCTACCCAACACGATGATTTTGATTCAGAAGGTAAGATGCTCGCTAAGATCAAGCAAGACATCATCGATATTTTGATTCCACGGGTGAAAAAGAAGTATAGAAAATATGCTAAGCTTTTCAACGATCAAATCAAATACCACATCAATCCGACCGGTAAGTTTGTGATTGGCGGGCCACATGGCGATACCGGACTCACCGGCAGAAAAATCATCGTAGACACCTACGGTGGAAAGGGCGCACATGGCGGTGGCGCTTTTAGCGGAAAAGATCCCAGTAAGGTAGACCGTTCAGCCGCTTATGCCACTCGTCACATTGCCAAAAATCTCGTGGCAGCCGGTGTTGCAGATGAAATACTGGTGCAGGTATCCTATGCTATCGGGGTAGCCAAGCCTACCTCCATCAACGTGAATACCTATGGTACTTCTAAAGTGAATATGACCGATGGTCAGATCAGCAAGATTGTAGAGCAATTATTTGATATGCGCCCCTACTTCATTGAAAAGCGTCTCAAACTCAGAACACCTATGTACAGCGAAACTGCTGCTTATGGTCACATGGGTCGTAAGAATGAAGTGAAAGTAAAAGAGTTCAACATCAATGGCAAGACAAAAACCATGAAGGTTGAATTATTTACCTGGGAAAAGCTCGATCATGTTTCGAAAGTGAAAAAGGCTTTCGGGCTTCGTTAAAACAACACATTCATTTCAGCCCCTGTCAACATTGGCAGGGGCTTTTTTATTTACCTTGCAGGGCAACAAACCTTTAACTCCTTTTCAAATGAAACGGAACGCTGCGCTTCGGCTGGCTGCTATCACCACTGCCGGTATCACCATCTGGCTGCGCATCCAGGGTGCTCCCTTGATAACTGACATCAGTAGCCGGGGTATCGTTGATCTGGAGATGGCAGGCAACATAGCCCGATGGGAAGCATTGACAGGTGCATGGAGCCGGACTGCTACCATCAATAATATCCTCATTGATTTTTTATATATTCCGGCTTATGCACTTTTGCTTTCACTTGCCTGCAGGGTACTGGCTGAAAAGGAAAAAGTAACATTGATGCAAGCAGCAGGCAACTGGCTCGCAAAGGCAGCATGGCTGGCTGCTATGCTTGATGTGAT
Source organism: uncultured Sediminibacterium sp. (assembly GCA_964448845.1). Classification (GTDB taxonomy): domain Bacteria; phylum Bacteroidota; class Bacteroidia; order Chitinophagales; family Chitinophagaceae; genus Sediminibacterium. The sequence continues at coordinate 45,362 of CAYUXJ010000014.1, read as the reverse complement.
AGAGAACTTGCTTATGTTGGGAGGTTTATATGGCTATAGTTCTCCTGTCGCCTTGCAACTGACTAAACTGGTGGCCACCATTAAATTTATACTAGTAGGATTGTGCATCATATATATTTTGCTGGCATCACTTTCACGTATCTTAAAAAGCAAGAGAATCCATGGAGCATAACCCCTGGCAAATACTCGGTGAGCAAAAAATTTATAGCAACCCCTGGATTCAACTAACCGAGTACCAGGTAATTAATCCCTCCGGAGGAACAGGCATTTATGGAAAAGTGCAATTCAAGCATGTAGCGGTTGGCATAATTCCCCTGGACACAGAACAACATACCTGGCTCGTTGGACAGTACCGATTTCCTTTACAAGCATATAGCTGGGAAATACCTGAAGGGGGTGCCCCAGTCGGCAGCGATCCGTTGGCAAGTGCACAGCGTGAGTTGAAAGAGGAGACGGGACTAACTGCCGGTCACTGGCAGGAACTGTTGACGATGCACTTGTCTAACTCAGTTTCTGATGAACGGGCCATCGTTTTTCTGGCAACAGATCTAACACCCGGTTCGGCATCACCCGAGGAAACGGAGTTGTTACAAGTGAAACGGGTACCCATCACAACTGCTTTTGAAATGGTGGCTAAGGGAGAAATTACCGATGCCATCAGCGTAGCTGCCCTCCTCAAACTTCAATTACACCTGATAGAATCCAAACAGAAATGATATCTTAGTACATGGCTCCATCTTCCTCTACCCTGATTATTGGCAAACAACCCCTGCTGGAGGCACTGCAATCCAGCAGACCGATTGATAAGATTCTATTCCAAAAGAATATAAGTGGCGAGGCTGTGCAACAGATTAGGCAACTGGCGCGCGAAGCTGGTATTCCAATACAAATGGTGCCTCCGGAGAAGCTAAACTACCTTACCCGCGCCAATCACCAGGGAATCATTGCCATTGGATCACTCATCAGGTATATGGACCTGCAACAGGTTATCGACTTTGTGGTAGGCGAGGGCCAAACGCCTTTGTTTATTATGTTAGATGGCATCACCGATGTACGCAATATCGGGGCCATTGCACGCTCTGCCGTTTGCTGTGGAGCACAAGCATTAATCATTCCAGATAAGGGAGTGGGCGCCTTGCAGGAAGAAGCACTGAAAAGCAGTGCAGGCGCTCTGGAGTGGATACAAGTTTGTCGGGTCAGCAGTTTATTAAAAGCAGTAGATACCCTCCACCTGAATGGCATTGCCGTATTTACCTCAGAAATGCGGGCAGAAAAAAAGATACATGAACTTCCATTGACAGCACCTTGCTGCGTAATTATGGGTGCGGAAGGGAAAGGTGTTCAACCTTATCTGGCAAAAGCCGCCGATTATTTCTTTTCTATTCCTATGGCTGGGAAGTTCAATTCTTTTAATGTTTCCGTTGCTGCCGGCATCGTTTTGTATGAAGCCATGAAGCAACGAATGCAATCACCGGAATAACTTTTCTTATGAAATGGATGCTCACAACTGAAGTCAAGCCACTATCTCCTCCCATCTCATACCGGGATTCTATTCTTATGGTCGGTTCTTGTTTTACGGAAAACATGGCCGGATACCTGCGGGACCATAAATTCAGCGTGATGGATAATCCGCAGGGAATACTCTTCAATCCCGTTAGTGTGCTTTCATGCCTGCAACGCATCACCGATTGCCAGCAGTTGACTGAGAAAGATTTATTTTTTTATAACGATTGTTACCATAGTTGGGAACACCATGGGGAGTTCTCTTCTCCCCGAATGGCTGATTGTCTGGATGTGATTAACGGTTCTATTACCCAGGCGCATGATTATATAAAGAATGCAGGAATGTTAGTGATAACCCTCGGTTCTGCCTGGGTATATCAACTGACCGAAGCAGCCCCTATGTATAAGCCGGGCAAAGTAGTGGCGAATAACCACCAGGCTCCTGCCAACTGGTTTAAAAAAGAACTATTACAACCCGCAACGATTGTAGATGCCTATGCTGCCTGGCTGGAACCATTGCTCAATAATCACCCCACACTCCGGGTGTTGTTGACGGTTAGTCCAGTTCGTCACCTCCGCGAAGGGACCATCCAAAATAATTTGAGTAAGGCGGTGTTATTACAGGCAGTTCACCAGCTCGCATCGCACTTTGAAGCGGTGCATTATTTTCCTGCTTATGAGTTGGTGGTAGATGATTTACGCGATTACCGCTTTTATGCTGAAGATCTCGTGCATCCCAATTATCAGGCAACAAAATATGTTTGGGAAAATTGGGTCAAAGCATGTGTAGATGATGAATCGCGTAACATCATGGCAGCTGTGAAAGACATCCGTCTTGCATTTCAACATCTGCCCTTACACCCGGATACCCCCCGACATCAAAATTTTCTAAAGGAGTATGCCAGAAAAACGGCTGACCTGCTGTTGGCATATCCCTGGCTTAAGCTGGAGGATGAACTCGCTTATTTTTCTTCTGCTCAATAAAAGTTAGTGAATACGATCACCACGTACTTCCATTTCTTCCATCACACCTGCCTCAAAAGCCAGCCATTCTTTCCAGCGGGCTCTTACTTTCTCCTCCGGCTGATAAGTGGAAGCCAGCCGAATGAATAAGGTATAATGTCCTGCCTCACTCTCCATGAAGCGACGATAAAATTTCCGGAGATAAGCATCTGTAAGTCCTTCACTTAATCGTTTAAAGCGCTCACAACTGCGGGCTTCAATCAGCGCCATCGTCAGTAACTGATCGAGCAGCCTGTCATCGGGATTTCCCCCCTTGGTTTGGAATTCAAGCAGCCGATTCACATAGGCATCTTTTCGTTGCTTACCGAGGGAGAGGTTTCTTTTATGCAGTTCACTCAATACGAGCCTGAAATGTCCCCATTCCTCTGAAACGATGGGTGCTAGTTGTTGAACCAATTCTGTTTTATCCGGATTCTTCTGAATCAAACTGATGCAGGTCAGGGCAGCTTTTTGTTCGCAGTAGGCATGATCGGTTAAAACAGCCTCAAGTGACAAGGCGGCAAGGTTTACCCAACGCGGGTCTGTAGGTAATTGAAGTCCAAGGATATTCCTGGTATCTTCTGAGAGAACATCCATCAGTTGTTTTTCTTCCATACCCTGCAAAATTGCAACAATCCACCCAAACCCGCCTGGTAAAATTGAATGATAGGGTTATCCGAACAAAAAACAGGAAAAACACCCTAAAGACCTTGCCTAAAAAAGGTATATTTGATTACAAAATAAAGTCATGAAAATATTTTTTACCATCGCCCTCTGTCTGTTCATCTTGAACGGAAATGCCCAGACTGAGAAATCATTTCAACTCTCAGGTACAGCCACCATCGGCAATTTGAATATTGCTAAAGTATATATGCAGTATCAGAATGCAGGCACCAATGTTATGGATAGTTCAGATTGTATCAATGGAACCTATTCCTTCAAAGGAAAGCTATCGGAAGCGATACCAGCCCGCATTCGTGTAAAATACCAGAACACATCCGATGGAAAATTCGTCGCTGTAAAGCAAAGCCGCGACATGTTCATGGTTTTTCTTCAACCCGGCGATATTAAAATTCAGTCTACCGATTCTTTTTCTAATGTGAAAGTAACTGGTTCAGCTGCCCATAAAGATTATGTTCAACTCACGGAATCTATAAAGCCCCTGTCAGCCAAGATGGATGATTTGTATAAGGAATACATGGCGGCTGCCAAGGATGAGAAATTACAAGAATCTATTGTTGCAAAAGCTGATGCGCTGGAGGCGGAGATCAGTCAATCGTATGGCAACTTTGCTGCAAAGAATCTCACCTCTCCGATAGCTATTTTCTGTCTGGAGTCTTATGTCGGAATGGATTTAGATCCGGCAAAAGTCGAGCCCCTCTACCTACAACTTCCGGAAGAAACCCGCAACAGCCCATCCGGTAAGAACTTTGAAAAACGCATACAGTCTGCCAAACAAACTGCTATTGGCAGCATGGCACCGGAATTTGTTCAAGAGGATACCCTCAGTCGTCCGATAGCATTGTCTTCATTCCGTGGTAAATACTTGCTAATTGATTTCTGGGCAAGTTGGTGCGGACCCTGCCGCCAGGAAAATCCTACTGTGGTGAAAGCATTCAATCAATTCAACCAAAAAGGGTTCACCATTTTAGGCGTGAGCCTCGATCAACCCGGTGCTAAATCAAAATGGATGGACGCCATTCATAAAGATGGTCTTACCTGGACACAGGTTTCTGATCTGAAGTTTTGGGACAATGCAGCAGCTAAACTTTATGGTGTTCGTGGTATCCCCCAAAACTACTTATTAGACCCAACAGGTAAAATCATTGCGAAGAACCTTCGCGGAGAGGCGCTCATGAAAAAGTTAGCTGAAATTTTCCCTTGATTTTTATCGGCAGCGTTTGAATTTATTCTGAACCAATGAATCAAATGCCATGAAAAGAATCAGTTGTTTTTTTCTTTTTTGCCTGATATGGCAAGCTTCAACAGCTCAGCCTTTCGGCGGAACGCCCGCTTCTTTTCGGTGGAAAGAACTTCAAACCGATACCGTACGTATCATCTTTCCTGCCCCCATAGAGGCTGAAGCAAGACGCATAGCCGCGTTACTTCATGCATTACAGCGGTCGGAAAATACACCCCACCAACGCATCAGTATCTTACTGCGTGACCAGACCATGATTTCAAATGGGTATGTCGGATTGGCTCCCTGGCGGTCGGAATGGTACATCACGCCACCCCGTTCGCTGCTTACACTCGGTGCCAACCGTTGGAATGATATGTTGGCAATTCACGAATGGAAGCACGTTCAGCAATATAATCGGCTGAATACAGGCTTTTCACATACCATGCGTTTTTTACTGGGAGAACAAGGACAAGCACTGGCCAATGCCTTGTCTGTTCCCGATTGGTTCTTTGAAGGTGAAGCTGTCGATAATGAGACCCGCTTAACAGAGCAGGGTAGGGGTCGATTGCCCCGATTCATGAACCAGTTACCTGCTTTTTATCAAAGCCATCCGCCCACTAATTATACCTACCTGCGCAACGGATCCCTTAGAAAATATGTTCCCGATCACTATGCACTGGGGTATCTACTCGTCGCCTACGGCAGAAAAAAATATGGAGATGATTTCTGGCCTCGAGTTAGTAAATCAGCAGCCGCTTTTGCAACACCCCTTTATCCGTTTCAATCCGCCATCAAGAAAAATACCGGACTATCATTTTCCGGCTTTGTAAACGCGGCATTGCAAGACTTCAGCAGTAAGTTGACCGATACACTTGGCAAAACCGAATTCATTACACCCATAGGCCAGAAAGGACTCACCGATTATTTACTTCCTGTTCGCGAAGACGATGAACATGTGTTGGTAGTAAAGAAAAATGACAGAGCGATTCCGGCATTTTTTAGAATTAGCATAACAGGCAAAGAAGAAAAAATCTGCGATCGTTTCATTGCTTCAGAAGATTTTTTCTCTTATCGCAATGGTCGGCTGATTTATGCTGCCTTCGAACCCGATAAGCGTTGGGGCAACCATGATTTTAGTCAACTCGTTTTGGTATCAACCGCGACAGGAAAAAGCAGCAGCATTATACGCAAAGCTAAATTGGCTACACCTGACATCGCAGTCGATGGGAGCAGGATATTGGCCTCAGAACTTTTACCCGGTAAAGATGCAACCATCGTACTGCTCGATACGAGTGGTCAACTGCTTCAACGCGTGGCGCTTGCTGCACATCAGTTGGCAGAACCCAAATTCTCTTCCCAACGTGGGGGCTGGTATGCTACTGTAAGAAACACCCGTGGTTATATGTCCATCGTTTACCATTCCGGTCAAATAGGTGATTCTCTACAATACCTGCTTCCCTTTACCAATCGAATTATTTCGCAATTACAGGAACATCGAGATACCTTACTCTTCACTACCAATGGGCTGGGTAGAGATGAAGTATGGGCTTTCCTGCCGACACAACCCCTGACATGTTATCGACTCGCTACCTTTCCAACCGGAACTTATCAGGGTGCCTTCCTGCAACAAGGAAAATTGGCCGCAACTGTTTTTACAGGTCATGGTCATCGACTGGCCTTATTTCAACCCCTCTGGGAAAAAACTGCTTGCACCAATGTTTTGACAACATTGTTTCCCCGACTGGCAACTGATACTGCCGACGGGAAGTTCGATGACCTTGCGGATGTGAGCCGTTTTCAAATTCGGAACTTCCCTGCCACCCGCCAGCCTATTAATCTTCACAGCTTTCGACCATTTTTTGAATTGCCCGAATATAGTCTGACCGTCTACGGTGAAAACCTGCTAAAAACCTTCTCGCACGAGTTTCAATACCTCTACAACCAGAATGAAGGGAGCCATCGACTGGCTTATGATGGAATTTTTGGCGGAACATTCCTTCAACCATTCGTAGGAGCACAACAAACCTGGAATCGCACAGTCCGCTGGAACACCGATACCTTGGTCAATTACAATGAGGGCGGAACTTATTTTGGCGTTCGCCTTCCCTTAAATTTTTCCGGGGGGCAGCGCTTTCGTTTTTTAAACTGGCAATCTACCCTGCAATACAATCGGGTTCGATATACCGGCCAGGCGGAAAAATGGCTCAATGGATATGATCAGTGGTTGTTGGAGACAGGCTTACTTTATTCCAGTCAGGTGCAGCAATCCCGCCAGCAAATCTTTCCCCGCTGGGCACATGCATACCAGTTAACCTACCGGCAATCATTCGCTCAACGCAGGGCCCAGCAATGGTATTTGCGGGGTACCTGGTGGCTGCCCGGTTTTTCACCCGTTCACCATTGGGTTATAACAGGCGCCTGGCAAACCCGCGACACCCTGCGTCAATACTTCTTTGCCAATCGTTTTCCCTTTGCCCGCGGTTATCAGGCCCTCGATTATCCTGATCTGGTCGGTGCCGCCATCAATTACCATTTTCCGGTATGGTACCCCGAAAAAGGTCTTGCCCAGGTAGTATACGTTTTGCGGGTGCGGGCTACCCTATTCTATGATCATACGGTCGGTATCAGTAGACGAACCGGCCGGCAACAGCTTTTTAATTCTACCGGTACTGAAATCTATTTCGATACCCGGTGGTGGAACCAGTTACCCGTTAGCTTAGGCTTTCGCTATAGCCGGCTTTTACAAGCCGATATGCAGCCGGGCAGGAGCAGTAATCGGTGGGAAATCATCCTTCCCGTTAACCTGATTAACTAGAAAATGCCCTAAATTGCCCCCTGGTGACCCCCGGAAGGGCTGTTTTTCCACAAAAAAGCGAATTTTACCCACGTTTTTTTCTTTATCTGGGTCTAAGTGCGTATCTTTGCAGCCCCAAAAATTGTATGTCCAAACAACCATTGATTAAACAAGACGGCGTGATTCAGGAAGCCCTGAGTAATGCTATGTTTCGGGTTAAATTGGAAAATGGCCACGAAATACTCGCTACCATCTCCGGAAAAATGCGGATGCACTACATCCGTATCCTGCCGGGTGACAAAGTGGGTGTAGAAATGAGTCCATACGATTTGAGTAGGGGAAGAATCATTTTCAGGTATAAATAAACAGGTCTAGTCCGCCACCGAAAAAACAACTCTTATGAAAGTTAGAGCTTCCATCAAAAAAAGAAGTATCGATTGCAAGATCGTGAAGCGCAAAGGCAAGTTATTCGTAATCAACAAGAAAAATCCTCGCTTTAAGCAGCGTCAGGGATAATCCTACTGATTGCAATAGCAGTTCACCCATCAACATCATCAACCAACAAAATACTCATTATGGCTCGTATCGCCGGTATCGATCTCCCGAAAAACAAAAGAGGGGAAATTGGACTGACCTACATCTTTGGCATTGGTCGTTCTACTGCTCAGTACATTCTGGAAAAATCAGGCATTGATTTCGATAAGAAAGTAAATCAATGGAACGATGAGGAGCAAGCTGCCATTCGTAACATCATCAACGCCGAATTTAAGGTGGAAGGTGCGTTGCGTAGTGAGGTTTCCATGAGCATCAAGCGTTTGCTTGATATCGCTTGTTACCGTGGTTTGCGTCACAGAAAGGGCTTACCCGTTCGTGGACAGCGTACCAAAACCAACAGCCGTACCAGAAAAGGTAAACGTAAAACAGTAGCCGGCAAGAAGAAAGCCGCTAAGAAATAATTGACTGGCTCCGGCCGGTTAATAAAAATCCTGTACGCTTGGATCTTCAAATGAAGGGAGAGTTAGCAGGTCCGCCAAGGCGGAAGAATTAAATGACTACCTCAAAACAAAAAAATGGCTAAACCACAAAAAGCACAGAACAGCGCCAAAGCTGTTGCCAAAAAAAGAGTAGTAAAAGTAGATGCCGCCGGTGAAGTGCGTATCTCAGCTACCTTCAACAACATCATCATCAGCTTTACCAACAAATCCGGACAAGTTATCAGCTGGAGCAGTGCAGGTAAGATGGGTTTCAAGGGTTCTAAAAAGAACACACCCTATGCCGCTCAAACGGCTGCTGCCGATGCAGCTAAGACTGCACTCGATGCCGGTTTGAAAAGAGTAGAGGTGTTTGTTAAAGGACCCGGTTCAGGCCGCGAGGGCGCCATCCGCTCAATTGCTCAGTCCGGCATAGAAGTTATCTCTATCAAGGACGTGACCCCACTGCCACACAATGGCTGTCGTCCACCCAAACAAAGAAGAGTGTAAAATAACCCGGCACCGACCGGATTTCATAACCGGGTGACCCATCTATTTTAGATTTTTTGATAGGTCACCGTCATTAAAAAATCAACAAGCAATATGGCACGTTACACAGGCCCAAAAACAAAGATCTCCCGCATTTTCGGCGAGCCCATTCTTGGCAACGGAAAATGGCTGGGCAAGAACAGCAATCCTCCCGGCCAGCACGGTGCTGCCCGCAAACGCAAAACACTGGGTGAATATGCCCTGCAGCTGCGTGAAAAGCAAAAAGCAAAGTATACCTATGGTGTACTCGAGCGCCAGTTCCGCAAAACATTTGAAGAAGCACAGCGTCTGAAAGGAGTAACCGGTGAAAACCTGATTAAACTGTTGGAAGCTCGTCTTGATAACACTGTTTACCGCATGGGTTTAACAGCCAGCCGTCCCGAAGCTCGTCAGCTGGTGAACCACAAACACGTAACTGTGAACGGAGAAGTGATGAACATCCCTTCATACCAGTGTAAGCCGGGTGACGTGATCGCTTATCGTCCGAAAAGTGCTTCTAATTCATCCGTTACCAGCAAGAACCGTGGTAAGAATCCAAAGTTCAGCTGGATCGATTGGAATGAAAATGAGATGAAAGGTACCTTCATCACTTTCCCCGAAAGAGAGAACGTTCCTGAAAATATTAAAGAACAACTGATTGTCGAATTGTATTCTAAATAATCCGATAGCAGACAGGAATCTTTTCCTGTCGCTTTTCGTTTCAACTGGTAAGAGAAAATAACTACCATAACACAACAGAAAATAACAATAAAATGGCCATATTAAGCTTTCAGAAACCCGATAAGATTGTTCTTCAAAAATCCTCTGAATTCGAGGGTCAGTTTGAATTCCGTCCGCTGGAGCCCGGTTTTGGTCTCACAGTAGGTAATGCCCTTCGCCGGGTATTGTTGAGCTCACTGGAGGGCTATGCCCTGGTAGGTATCAAAATCGAAGGAATTAACCACGAGTTTGCTACCCTCAAAGGCGTGACCGAAGATGTTACAGAACTTATCCTGAACTTAAAGCAGGTTCGCTTCAAACGTAAAGTAGATCACGAAGTGCTCAATGAGCGCATCGTATTGACCGTAAAAGGAAGAACAGAGTTCAATGCAGGAATGATTGGTGAGCAGTCCCAAAGCTTTCAAGTAATGAATCCTGAACTGGTGATCTGCACCATGGATACGACCGCTAAAATGGAAATCGAACTGCACATCGGTAAAGGGCGTGGTTACATTCCTGCTGAAGAGAATAAAGTGAAAGATGCTGTATTCGGATACATCGCCATCGACTCTATCCATACACCTATTAAGAACGTAAAATACTCTATCGAGAACTACCGGGTAGAGCAGCGTACCGACTATGAGAAGCTGATCCTTGACGTGGCTACCGATGGTACCATTCATCCGGAAGAAGCAGTAAAGCAGGCAGCACGCATCCTGATTCAGCACCTGATGATCATCACTGATGAGAACATTACCTTTGATAACAAAGAAGATAAGAAAGAAGATGTGGTAGATGAGCATGTTTTGCAACTCCGCAAAGTGCTGAAAACACCACTCGAAGACCTCGACCTCTCTGTGCGTGCCTTCAACTGCCTGAAAGCTGCCAAAATCAACAGCCTCAGCGAGCTAGTACAATACGAACAGGAAGACCTGATGAAATTCAGAAACTTCGGCCAGAAATCACTCTCTGAAATTGAGCAAGTGCTGACTGAAAGAGGACTGAGCTTCGGAATGGACTTGAACAAACTGGGTCTCGATAACCTCGACAACTAATTAACGCTGCCCGCACCGACCGGTGTTGGGCAGTTTTTTTAACCCGGCAGCTTAACTGCCACCCCCCGCAATTCCTGACACGGTGCGGGGTAAAAACAAAAAGTCATGAACCACGGAAACAAAGTAAACAAACTGGGTAGAAAAAAAGCCCACCGCAGCGCCCTTTTGAGTAACCTGGCCAGCCAGCTCATTACCCACAAGCGCATTGTAACTACCCTGGCTAAAGCAAAAGCGCTGCGTACTTACATCGAGCCGCTGATTACCAAAACCAAGAAGAGCGATAGCAAAGAAACCATCATGAACCAGCACCGTGTGGTTTTCAGCCACCTGCAGGATAAAGCTGCTGTGAAAGAACTGTTCACAGTGATTGGTCCAAAAGTGATTGCCCGCCCCGGAGGTTATACGCGTATTCTTAAATTGGGCATTCGTCCCGGTGATAATGCTGAAAAAGCAATGATTGAACTCGTTGATTTCAATGAGATTTATGGTAAGGGTGTTGAAAAAGCTGCTGAACCAGCTAAGAAAACCCGCCGTGGCCGTGCTCCTAAAAAAGCCGCCGAGACCAATGAAAACCAGGCAGCAGCAGAAGAAACTGCAGCAGCTACTGAAACACCGGCAGAATAATTCATCCCTTGATAATCTTACTAGGCAAAATCCACACGGGTTTTGCCTTTTTTTTGGGGGGAATGTGAGAAAGTTTCTCCCGTAATCTGATTCCTTTACTGTTTTTTTGTAATCGAAATTCTACACCATGTCAGCCAGTTTTCAACCAGCCTATCTTTTATTAGCAGACGGACACCTCTTTAAGGGTCGTTCATTTGGAAAAACAGGAACGGCTACCGGAGAAATCTGTTTCAATACAGGCATGACGGGCTACCAGGAAGTATTTACAGATCCCAGCTATACCGGACAAGTACTGATCATGAACAATGTTCATATTGGGAATTATGGGGTGAAACCAACAGACGTTGAGAGCAGCTCCGTTAAAATTCGCGGATTGATAGGTAGAAACCTGGAAGAGCAATTCAGCCGTATTCAGGCTACGGGTAACCTACATGACTACCTGCTGGCCAATCAGATTGTTGCCATCGAGGGAGTAGATACACGTGCGCTGGTGGCGCATGTGCGAACCAAGGGGGCCATGAATTGCATTATATCTACCGAACTCACAGATCCCGAATCATTACAAGCAGCACTGGCACAAGTGCCTGACATGGACGGACTCGAATTGGCCAGTACCGTAAGTACAACGGAAGCGTATGAACTGGGAGATCCGAATGCACCAATGAAAGTTGCCGTGCTTGATTTTGGGGTTAAAAAGCATATCCTGGAATGCCTTACCAGTCGCGGTGCTCATCTTCGTGTGTTCCCAGCTAAAACCCCCTTTGAAGAGCTGCAAGCCTTCTCACCCAATGGATATTTTTTATCCAATGGTCCGGGCGATCCTGCTGCCATGCCTTACGCAAAAACTACCATCCAACAAATATTGGCTCAAAACCTTCCCGTATTCGGTATCTGTCTCGGTCACCAATTACTGGCACTCGCCAATGACATCCCTACTTTCAAAATGCACCATGGTCATCGTGGTCTGAATCACCCGGTGAAAAACATTATCACCGGGCGTTGTGAGATTACTACCCAGAACCATGGCTTCGGCGTTGATCCTGTTGCAGTTCGGCAGCATCCCCAAGTAGAAGTGACCCATGTCAACCTGAATGATGATTCCATCGAAGGTATTCGTATGAAAAATAAGCCTGCCTTTAGCGTGCAATATCACCCGGAAAGTACACCGGGACCACATGATAGCCGTTACCTCTTCGATGATTTCATCGGTATGATGCGGAAATAATTCAATCGTTCATCACCACCCAGTCTTTTCTGCACATAGACAAGGTCTCATCGGCAGCCACGCATTTTCATTATCTTCGTAAAAACCTGTGTATGAAAATCGCCATCATCAACGGGCCTAATCTCAATTTATTGGGTCAGCGGGAACCCGGTATATATGGCCAGCAGAGCTTTGATGATTACTACCAGAACTTATGTAAATTCTTTCCGGATGTTTCATTCACCTATTTTCAATCTAATGTTGAGGGTGAACTGGTGAATGCTTTGCAAGAAGCAGCTCAATCTGCACAAGGAATTGTTCTTAATCCCGCAGCTTATACCCATACATCTGTTGCCATCGGAGATACCGTTGCTGCCATTACAGTTCCTGTTATTGAAGTACACATCAGTAATGTGCAGGCTCGTGAAGAATTCCGAAAGTTAAGCTATGTATCTGCTAAAGCCGTCGGCACGATTGCCGGCTTGGGATTGCAGGGATATGAACTGGCTGTGCGCTGGTTCCTTGGTCAGAAAAAAAACTGATCTATTTATTTATCTGATTCGGCAGGAGGTGGAAGTTGAATCTCTCGTGGTTTGTCAGCTATCAGTTTGTCAAAATCTCTACGGTACGATATACTGATGCCCTGTCGGTTTCTTCGACCAAAGCTAACGTCTAAGGTATATTTATTGAATATGATCAGCCGCAGCTTTCTGTCTTTCGAAAGCACGAATTCTATATTCAAATTTGGTAGCCATTGCGTATTACTGCTTTGAACAGATGCCGAAGAACCCAGGTTGATATCGATGTCGCTACCGACCGTAACGATAATATTATCATTATTAAATGCATAGGCCAGACGAAGGTCTACCCGTGTTCTGTCTAGTCGGTTGTTATCCGCTACCGCACCACCTCCCGGACTCGCCAGGCTGCTGCTGCTGTATAGACTACTACCCATATCGAGGCGAAGACTCTTATCTTTAAATACGGAGTAAAGAAAATTCGATAAAATTTTATTCACTTCTCTTGTAACCGCCTGGCTGATGGTATTACCAACAAGTGAAGTGATAGAGTAAGGGTTAGCACCACTCGTATTTACATCAGCCGGAGCAAAACTATTCAATGCAATCAAAAAGGCCACCTGTTTTAAAATTTCATTCTGATCGTTTTCCAGTCGCTTCAGGAATGCGTTGAATTCATTATCGGTCTTAACCGGACTACCCTGTGGAAAATCAATTTTGAATCGAATATCCGGCGCATTCAATTGGTTTCTCAGCATGGCAATTACATATACATCTCCCCGATATCCCTTTACCGTTCCACTCATATTCAGCGAACTAACCAAATCATTGAGACTTACCCTTTCTGCCAGGTATTGCGCATCAATCTGCAGGTCGGCTTTATAGGGGTCGCCCGTCCATTCAATGAAATTGCCCGCATTGGGCATCAGCACAAATGGTTTTTTTACTATCGACTGGAAGTTGAAATCATAATTTCCTCTATCAATATTATATCGGCCCCGAATGGTGAGTGGCTCATTGTAGCCTGTTCGGATTTTCAGCTTACCATTGCCAACTGCCTTGATGACGTCACCGGTTACATCATCAAGAATCACATCTATGTTTACCTGATTCGTCGCGGTGATATCAAGGTCCATAGTCAAATTGAAATTGCTCCGGGGCTTTTCAGGTACCAATTCAGTACCATATTCCCTAAATACAATAAAATCAGCTGTTCCACTTTCGCGACTGACTGAGTTAGGAATATAAATATGCGAACTATCATTAGATTCGGCCACCAGCGATAATAGACACTTACTTTCAGGCCCTTTCAATTTTAGGGTGGCCTTACCAATTGCTTTACCATAAAAGATACTGTTATCTGTCGCTTTGGTATCTAATAGCAGCATTTTATTGGTGGCCACTTCCAAGTCAAAGACAAGGTTGCTGAATCCTTTTTCGAGTAGCTTACCCGACACTACACCCGGCTGTTTGAATTTATCGTAGATCGTGAAACGATGAAAGTCAATTCCTTCCTCCGTAAATGTGATGGTAGCTGTATCAATGGTATAATATACCTGGGTGAAGTTTACTTTGAGTCCGGCATTTAAAAGCCTGATTTCTCCTAGCAGGTCAGGTGAAGTTGCATCACCCTTGATGGTTAACTTGCCTTGCGCTTTACCGCGCATGTCGGAAAACAAATCAGATAAAAAGTAACGAAGGAAATCAATTTTTGCATCTGAAACATCCAGGTCGGTGTAGAGGGCATTTCCGGTCGTATCTTTTAAGTTATAACTTCCAGTAGCAGAAAAACGATAATCGGGATTTGGCGAACTAACAGAGAAAGGTAGCTGTCCGCTCTTCTGATCATAGGCAGCATTGATATTTACTTGTCCGACCGAGTCATCATTCAGTCGAAATTGTTCTGCAGTTAATTGTGCAGTAGCATTGAATCGATTGAAGAAATCATTCAGGTAAATCTGACCACTCGTAATGCCCTCGATACGCGGATCTTGAAAAAATAGCGAACTAAGGTCTCCCAGTACTACGTTGTTTAATTGTACGGCGAGGTTATTGGTATGACCGTCTTTTTCATCAGTTTGTATGCTGATCTCCTGAAAACCCTGCGTGAAGCGAATTTGTTTGGCAGTTACTTCCTTGTTTTGGATGGAAAAAGTACCATCTTTTTCGATGTTCCATTTCTTTTCATTCAATACAAATGAACTGGGACGAAACTGAACACGAACGCCATCTGTCAAAGTGTACACATCAGCCTGCACATCTGCATCGTTCAGGGTGATGTCAGCGCTGGTTCGAATGGAAACAACACTATGGTCATTGTGGGAGGTAACTTTTAATCGAGTATTGGGTAGATGAATGCTATCATTCAGCTGAATACTGTTGATCGAGGCTAGTGCTGTAAGGGTATCTTTATTGCCATTCCCTAACAGATCAAAACCTGAGAAGCTGATCCCATTGATTGAACCATACGGTACGCGGGCATCCATCCTGATTTTTTTCATGCGGGTATCTACTGAACCAGAGATCACTACATCGTTAAAGCCACCACTGCCCGGCAATAATAACTTGATGTAAGGCTCGAAATTATTGCGCGTATTGATAACAAAACTGAATTGCTGATTATTCGGCACCGTTTTGGGCGGTCGAATGTATGCAGGATAATAGTTGGCTAGAAAGCTCACAATGCTGGCAGGTAAATCTAGGATGCTAAACTTGCCCAGAATCGTGCCATCAAATTCGTTGCTGCTCAGGTGAATGAGTTTTATCGAGTCTGCATTACTCGCTTGGAGGTTCAGCGAGTCAAATGAGAGCTGTACCTGATCATCTTTCAATACAGCGTTTAGAAATTTAGCTGATCCGGTGAAGTTGTCGATATTGGAGCCAGTGAAATTCAAGTCGAGGAGTCCGGTAACCTGTAAGGGTCGGTTGGTAAAATGCAGTGCCCTCAGATCTGAATGAACCAGATCGCCCACGGCATTGATGCGGGGTAGCGCCCCGGTGAAATCAATCTCCATCGAACTTGTTAGATCTATGTTCGGATCATTGATCTTCAGCTCACTATTGAAATAACGCTTTTGTAACGTACCATTGAGTTGCAGATTGGTATAGTTGTAACCATTGTACTCCAGTGAAGCAATCTCACCTTCGAGGGAAGTCTTTAGTTTATTGAAATCAAAACTGCTACCATCAATCTTTCCTTTGAAATTGACTGCTCCCAGATTACTATCTCCTAAGAAGCGCCCAAGATGGAAGCGAACAGTTTCCAGCTTACCCTTATACACCGGTTCACCTTTGGTAGGTAAGGTTAACTGCAGATCGGCCACCAATCCGCCCAGTCGCGTCGAAATCGATCCGGCTGTTATGTATTTTCCTTTATCGCCTGAAAAATTTCCACGATAGATGATTTCTCCCAGCGCAGACAGATTGGGTTCAGTTACATTTTTCAGATCAGGAAAGAGCAGCCCCAAATCATAGGCACTGGTTCGTAATAAACCATTGGATATACGGAAGCGGGTTTGATCCCAATCCGGCAGACCTTTCATCTCCAGGTTGCCTGTGAGCAATGTCTTTTTACCTGCTTCCGCTTTGAGTTGGCTCACCCGATAATCTTCCACGGTACCCAGAAAATTTCCACTCACTGTTAGGGAGGTATGTAAGTCTTTTAGCTCAGGTGCAAAATAGGCCAGATCATCGGTGTGTATGCTCGACTGATTGAATCGGGCATCCATAGTAACCCGGCTGATATAATCTCCGAAGTCTTCATTGAAATCTGAAAACTTCATGGCATAATAATTCTTGAGATGACTCTTTCCGGTTATCAAATCCATATCAGCCAATTCCATTATCTGTGGCGTGAAGCGGAATTTGGTCGACAACTTTTTTATTTCCAGTCCACTACGGTCTTTTACACCCAACTTAATATCAGCTCGCAGGGTGTCTTCCTTGAATTCAAGTTGATGGATGGCTGCAGTTAAATTGGTCATGTCCACATGAGCCCCATCAAAGCCTTTCACCGGTTGGTCAAAGTCATCATCAATAAAAATACTGCCCTGGTGAATCTTTAGTTGTCGCACCAGTAAGTGCAGGTGACCGGGATTGAAATACATGCCCGTATCTTTTACCTTCGGAGGGGAGGGAGGTAAGGGAGGACGAAGACCGGTAAGGTTTTGTAGTTGGAAGAAAGGCCGGTCAAGTTCTAAAGAGCGGATGGCAAAATAGTTTTTTTTCAATTGCAGGTCTTCTGCATCAAATAGTATTGCGCGTGACCTGAATATCATTCGTTCACCTACCCATCGGTCATCCTGCACAAAATCGAGCTGTTTAATATCAATTTTACGCACCTGCAGATTAATCGGCTTTTTCTTTTTGGTCGTAGTATCACTGCTCGCAAAATAGTCGGCTAAAAAGGCGTAGTTCCAGGTGCTGTCTTTTCGCTTTAAACGAATCTTGGTTTCTTCCAATCCAAGATAAGTTAACTCGATTTGATCTTTTAAAAAGAACCAGTCTGTTATCCTTAACTTAAGTTGACCTGCATAGAGCAAGGTGTCTTTTTGCTGATCACGCACCAGTGCCCCCTCCAGGTTTACCTGATTAAAGAATGAAAAGCGGATATGCCGGATGCTAACTTCCGTTTTCAGTTCTTTGGAAAGGCGCTGGGTCACCCATCCGATCAGCCTGTTCTGAACATAATCAGTCTGTAATGCCAGTAGCAGAAAAATTAGGCAGGCAAGGAATGCCAGCAGGGTGACGCGTAATATCTTCAAAAATCGCTTCAGATGGATAGTATTCAGTGGTAAAAATAGGCAATCAGCAGGATGACACAAATACAGTACCAAAACGCCCGCACTTACCTGATTTACCTTTTCTCAAACAATATAGGGCATCGGAACCTTTACTGGTTCTTTCCCGTGATCACATTTTTAACATATTGCCGCCATTTTTCAATCACCTGCTGCATATCTCCGGGTAAAGGAGCCTCAAACAGCATGAATTGACCAGTTACAGGATGAATAAATCCAAGGGTTTTTGCATGCAAGGCACAGCGTGAACAAATCTCAAAGCAATTATGCACGAATTGTTTGTATTTCTGGTAAATCGTTCCTTTTAAAATGCCGTCACCCCCATATTCGTGGTCATTGAAAAGCGTATGTCCAATATGCTTCATGTGCACCCGGATCTGGTGTGTGCGACCAGTCTCAAGCACACATTCCACCAGCGTAACATAATGAAATCTTTCCAACACCTTGTAATGGGTGATGGCATGTTTACCGGTTTCTCCATCCGGATAAACATCAAACATTTTTCGATGCTGACGATGCCGGGCTATATGTCCGGTTATAGTACCTGCATCGCTTTCCACATCACCCCATACAAGGGCTGTGTAGTTGCGTTGCACTGTATGGTTGAAGAACTGGCGGGCCAGGTGGGCTGCCGCTTCCGCTGTTTTAGCTATCACCAATAAACCCGTGGTATTTTTATCAATACGATGCACCAAACCATACCGGGGCAGTGCTTCTTCATCAATACCCGGCTGCTGCTGATCAATGTAGTAGGCTATGCCATTCAGCAGGGTGCCACTGTAATTACCTACACCCGGATGGACCACCATATTGGAAGGTTTGTTGACTACCAATACAGCTGCATCTTCATATACAATGTTCAGTGGAATATTTTCCTTTTTGAGAATGGTCTGTTCCGGGTTCTGCCAGCTCATCAAAATGATTTCATCACCCGGTTTAATCCGGTAATTGCTCTTTACCACCTTACCGTTTACGGTAAGGAAACCGGCTTCAATTCCCTTTTGAATTTTATTACGGGTAGCCCCTTCGAGGTGCATTTGTACCCATTTATCAATCCGCACCGGATCCTGCCCTTTGTCTACAGTAAAGGTCCTGCGTTCATACAGTAGTTCAGAGGGATCATCGGCCTGTATTTCGAGTTCTTCAGACATGGTGCAAAAATAGCTCTTTCATATGGCTTCTCCGGATTTGAAAAGCTGCACCGGGATTGATTGATTTACGTGTATTTTTGTCTCATGCTGCAGCCCGTATATTTTGAAGACCTTGGATTTCAGTCTTACCGCCAGGTATGGGATTATCAGGAAACCCTCTTGCAACAAAATACCCGGCTGAAAACAGAGGGACAGGCTGCCTCTACCCGTCATCACCTCCTATTGGTCGAACACCCTCCGGTATATACCTTGGGAAAGAGCGGCAAACCGGAACACCTCATTTGGTCGGAGGAGGAACGTAAAAAAAGAAATATTGAATTCTTTCACATCAATCGGGGCGGTGATATAACTTTTCACGGACCCGGACAAATAGTTGGATATCCCATTCTTGATTTGGAGAAAATGAAACCCGATTTAGGCTGGTATTTACGCAGCCTGGAGGAAGTAATCATATTAACCCTTGCTGATTATGGTATTTCCGGAGGCAGGAACAAAGGAGAAACGGGCGTTTGGCTCGATGCAGGTATAACTGGTAAGGAAAGAAAAATATGCGCCATGGGCATCAAGTGCAGCCGCTGGATCACCATGCACGGATTCGCTTTTAATATTCAAACCGAGTTGGATTATTTTAATGGTATTGTTCCCTGCGGTATTCAAAATAAACAGGTCACTTCGTTGCAAAAAGAATTAAGCAGCCCTGTATCCATGTCGGAAGTGAAGGAGCGGCTCTGCAATAACTTCGAAAGAATTTTTGCATGTCAGTTGGTGGATGAAGTGAAGATTAACAGCGTTTGTAGCTGATCAATTCATTTCAGCGCGAAAGAAAGATGCGCCCTTTTTCTTGCAGATTTCCATCCTGCCATACCTCATATTCAAATGTGCCGGCATGCACAAAGTTTGATTTTTCCAGCACCAGCCAATCCTCCTTGGGTGCCTGAATTTCAAATGCTAATTTTCCGGTGGATTCAAAAAACCGGACAACATATTTGTAGAAGCGCGGATTGGGCAGCCGCAGATTTACATAACCCTTTTTGTCAGTATATACCAGTGAGAGTGCTTTCTTTTTTTCTGTGTTTACGGCAGCTGTTCTTTTCCTGAACGGATGAATATCAACCCTGCCATCTTTTCGGGTGAATAAAGTGTCTTGCGTGCGCAAGGCTATGGAGTCGCGAAATGACCTGAATTTATTTTCGGTAAGCGTGAATAGAAATTGATTGTTTTTATAAATAGAATAGTTACTTGTTTTTTTTCTGGTTTGCCAAAAATCTTCACGAGCAATTGTTCCGATGGCAACAGCTGCGGTGGGGTGGGGAAGGGGGTAGCTTGCCTGTAACTTTAGACAAAGACAACTGCCTACTGCAAGAGAGAATACCAACCCTATTCGATTCATCCGCATAGAGCAAATATAATATACCATCTGTTATCAGAAAGGTAAATGGCCGGGTGGTAAAGATCGGTTGCCTTGCAGTCCGCCACTGTGTATTAGCAGCAGGTGGGCGTTTTCAGGAAAATACCCTGCAGCAATTAATTGTCGGGTTGCAGCAAATAATTTTCCGGTATAAACAAAATCGAGGGGTAAGTTTTCTTTTTCCCAGGCGAGGTGCAGCATTTCCATCACTTCAGGATGCCTGCGGGCATAGCCGCCGTAAGGAAAATGAACAATCTCCGGTAAACGATTACAGCCAAGTTGGCGAAGATGCGCTGCTACCGTTGGCAATGGCTCCGGCTGGTTCTTTAAAACGGAAATACCCACCACCTGTTGGTGTGCTGCTGCTGCCAGTTGTATGCCTGCCAGCATGGTACCAGTGCCGCTGGCAACCAATATATGGGTGAAGGTACCTGTATCGGATCTTTCCAGTATGGAGGCTGCACCCCGCACTCCCGGCATACCACTTCCCCCGGCGGGAATATAATAGTCATGCGTACCTTCCTGAAGGCCATATAGTTTCTCTGTTGTTGCGAATGCGCTGCGGTCGAGGAAAACGAGATCCATACCAAAAGATCGGGCATCCTGCAGGGTAGGCGATGGTTGCGGAGGTTCTTGCCCGCGAACCAAGCCCCTGCTTTGAAGCCCGGCCTCCCGTGCAGCCCAGGCAGTGGCTATGAGGTGATTGGAATAAGCGCCCCCACGGGTGATGACCCTTTTGCAGCCGGCTGCCAGCGCCGCATCCAGATAGGGCGCCAGTTTATACCATTTGTTACCGCTGACGATGGGATGTATTTCATGCAGTTTTAATACCGATACACGGGGGCTAGATGGGAACAGATGAGGCAGGGGTTGAATGTCTGGAAAAAAGTTAACCATGGGTGCTTGAACGGCTGTTGGCAGGTCTTGCTATAATTTGTAGTTTCGTGCCCTTATTCCGATGGCATAAAAATAACACATGCAACCCACATTGGTCATCCTCGCGGCCGGCATGGCCAGCCGTTATGGCAGCAGAAAACAAACCCAGTCTTTTGGTCCCTCCGGAGAGACCATCCTTGAATATTCTATTTATGATGCGATTCGCGCTGGGTTTGGGAAAGCGGTCTTCATCATCCGTGAAGATTTTGCTGAGGTGTTTAAGGAAATGATGGAACCAAAACTCAAGGGTAGAATTGTCACTGACTATGTCTATCAAGATCTGCATGCTTTTATGGGTGACAGGGCCCTACCTGAAGGAAGAACCAAACCCTGGGGAACCGCCCACGCGTTACTTTGCTGCAAAGGACACCTGAATGAACCTTTCGCCATCATCAATGCAGATGATTTTTATGGCAGGGATGCTTTTGTAAAAGCACATGCTTTTCTGACAACTCAATGCAATGAACAAACTTATTGCATCATCGGATACGGACTAAATAATACCCTCAGTGAGAATGGTACGGTCAGCAGGGGCGTTTGCACGGTGAATGAAAAAGGACAGTTGACAGATATTCAGGAAAGAACCAGCATTGCCCGAAATGGCGCAGGCGTTATTGTTTATCAGGATGGAGAAGGAGAACATCCATTGCCGGAGAATACAGCTGTTAGTATGAACTTCTTCTGCTATGCGCCTGGCTTCGTTGATTTTTGTGCAGAAGGGTTTCAGGAATTCCTGCGGCAGCAGGGCCATGAACTCAAGTCTGAATTTTACTTGCCCACCGCCACCCGCTCATTTATTGAGCAGCAAAAAGGGGTTGTTCAGGTCATTCCAACGGAAGCCCGCTGGTTTGGGGTTACCTATCAGGAAGACGCGCCGGAAGTGGAGAAAAACATCCGCAAACTGGTGGAAGAAAAGGAGTATCCATCCCATCTCTGGGCGGAATAACCACCAGTTAACAGGTTGGGGAAGTGTAAGCTTATTTCTGGTATGCTTTCACAAAGAAAACACAGTTCTCAATGCGGGTGATCTGGTCTTTTCTATCCAGTCCGCGAAGCGTAGAACGATTATTGATCTTGATATGATCGACTTCTGATGTGCCGGCTTTTTTCACATCGGCCAGCATGGAATAAATAAATCCGGATTTTACTGCAAATGCAACTCCCTCTGCTTGTGCCTGACGGGTGCTTAATACACCTATGATTTCACCCTGGCGATTGAAAACTGGTCCGCCTGAGTTACCCGGGTTCGCACTGATCTGCAATTGATAAGTTAGGGTGTCACTGTTGAAACCACTGCGGGAACTGAGATAGCCTTCGCCATACACAATGTCATTGCGGGGGTAGCCAAGTGTAAATATTTCTTCGCCCAAATCAGACTTTCCTTTACGTATACCGTAAGGCAATGACCGAAGTGGCTCATATTCGGAATCGTCGATTTTTAAGATGGCCAGGTCACGCTGCTGGTCGATGTGCAAGATGGCTGCATTAAATTCTTCCCCTTTTTCATTGATAACCACAGCTCCTGTTCCTTTCAGAACGTGTGCATTGGTAAGCAGGTAGCCACGGGTATCGATGAGGAACCCTGTGCCGCCACTGATCAGGCGGGCATTTTCAGGTATCTTGCTTTTTACTTCATTCAACAGGTTACCCTGGTATTGCTGGTTGCGTTTGATAACCTCAATGTCTTTGCTCAGTTGTACCAGCTGGTTGTTATTCACCGGAGAAAGATATACGACTAATCCACTGATCACCAGAGCGATTGCTCCTCCCACAGCGGCAGCGATGCCGGTTACCCGTTTGTAGCGATGAAATAATTGAACGATTCGGCCACTGGCAGATTGTTCGGCACCATCGTGAATGACTCCCTGCTGCAGCAGCTGGTTATAAGTATCGTGTAGTTGTGACTTCATGCGGCGACGGCTGGCATAGAAATCCATTTCATGCTGGAACATGGCATGCTCAACTACCAGCTGATCGATTTCCGGTGTACTGGTGCGCAGACTTTCGAAATAAGCACGTTCCTGCTCCGACATCTCGTGGTTCAGATATCGCTCGATAGCCTCTTGTAAAAGAATGTCATCCATTTGCATTACTCGCCGATATTATATTGCGAAAAGAATAATTTTTTCAATCGCATCAAACACTTGTACTTCTGGTTTTTTGCATTGTCGGCATTGGTATATCCAAACATTGCTGCCAACTGCTGCATATCTTTTTGCTGGATATAATAGCCCTCCAGCAGGCTTTTGCAGGGTTCTCCCAGACTTCCCAGGGCCCTGTCCATGATAGCGAAAGCTGCATTGCGCTTCTCATGGTCTTCTATTTCTTCCTCAACGCCAACAGTCTCTTCCAGGTTTTCCACGGGTTGGGAATATCTTCCCTGTTGTTGGAGCCGCTTAAGCCATAAACGCCGGCATATGGAATAAACATAGGTTTTGATTTGACAGGTTAAGACAAAATTGTCGCTTTGTGCCTTTTCATACAGCGCAATCATCGCTTCCTGAAAAATGTCCCTTGCATCGTCATAAGAGCCATTGTTCTGCAGAATGTAAGTCTGTACCATCCCAAAATGGTCCTTATAGAGGGCTTCTATCGCCCGGGAGTCATTGGATGCCAGACCTTTCAGCAGGGTCTGTTCGTTGGTATCGCCTCTCACATCTGTTATTTTAATACCTGAAGGGGGTAAAAGTAACCCCAAAACGACGAAAAAAAATTTTTTCTAAAAAGCGTTAAAAAAAAGGTTACCTTTTATTACCTTCGCGTATTAATTAAAAATTCATTCATTCAAAAAAACAAAAAACAATGAAAAAGCTGTTATTCGTTTTCGTTCTGGGCGCTTTTGCTGCCTGTGGTTCTGGTGAAAATGCCGCTGCAACTGTTGACTCTACTGCTGCTAAAGTTGATTCTACTGTAGCTGCTGTTGATTCTACTGTAGCTGCTGTTGATTCTACTGTAGCTAAAGTTGATTCTACTGTAAAAGCTCACTAATCAAAGCCTTAGCTTGACCATGTGGCTATGCTTGCCGGTCACTAACAGCTTTTAACTTTTTTTCATATGGCAAGCAATCGTTAGAAGCCGCTCCGTTTCCACGGAGGGGCTTTTTTCTTTCAGGGACTTCGTTGAAACTAACTAACGTTAGTGTAATTTTTTTAGTATTTGCAGATTTAGTTGTATATTTGAATATGACTTTCACCGGCAAATTTTATTTCTTCTCTTTTTTCTTCACTAAGAGCTGAAGCCGGGACGTAATTGTAAAAAATCAAAACAGTATAACGAAGCCCGGCCAACCGCCGGGTTTTTTATTATCCAAACCTCCAACCTCACAAAAATATGTCACCTTCTACCCAGCTGCCCACATTAAAAGAAAAGGCTTTCCGCCAGGGCATCTGCATTCAAGGCTATGAGGGTAGCTTCCACCAGGTAGCCGCCAACCAATTCTTTGGTAAGGGGGTACCCGTTATTCCCTGCGATACTTTCCGACAACTGGTGCGCGTTTCTTCCAATGCTAATGAGTCCGCCGGCGGCATAATGGCCATTGAAAATTCCATAGCCGGCAGCATACTACCCAATTATAACTTACTGCAGAAGAGTAAGTTGGTTGTTGTGGGTGAACTCTACCTTTCCATTAGTCAAAACCTGCTGGTGAACCGTGACGTGGATCTCTCCCAGATCCGGGAAGTACACAGCCACCCCATGGCCATTCTACAATGCCTCGACTACCTGGAACAGCACGACTGGAAACTGATCGAAACAGAAGATACCGCCCTGAGCGCCCGCCACATTTCCCAACACCGCCATAAACATACGGCTGCCATCGGAAGTAAGCTGGCTGCTGAACTGTATAATCTGGAAATCGTTGCACCCGATATCCATACCATGAAAAACAACGTGACTCGCTTTCTGGTATTGGCCAATCATCAGTTCGCGGAACCAGTGACCGCCGCGAACAAAGCATCTGTTTATTTCCAAACGAATCACTCGAAAGGGGCCCTGGCTCGCGTTCTGACGACCATTGCAGCGGGTGAAGTGAACCTAAGTAAGTTGCAGAGCATGCCCATACAGGGAAGTAATTTTAAATACGGATTTTATGCTGACCTGGAATTTGAATGGCGAGATAAACTGGATAATGTGCTGAATGAAATCACTGAGTTTACCAACAACCTGAAAATTTTTGGTATATATAAAAAAGGCAAACAAGTGAGGGCCTGATGTCTCACACCTATTAATGTATTGACCATGCAGCTTAACTTATCTTCTCGCCTTCAAGGTATCGGTGAATACTATTTCTCTTCTAAACTGAGAGAAATAGAAGAACTTAACCGCCAGGGCAAGGCCATCATCAACCTCGGCATTGGGAGTCCAGATCTGCCACCTCACCCCGCTGTAATTCAAGCACTGCAGCAGCAAGCAGCTCTTCCGCAGTCACATGGATACCAAAACTATAAGGGGGTGCCGGCTTTGCGCGAGGCAATATCTGCCTGGTATCAACGCAACTATGGGGTTACCCTACATCCAGCGACGGAGGTGTTACCCCTGATGGGAAGCAAAGAGGGGATACTTCATATCTGTATGACCTACCTGCAACCGGGCGATGAAGCACTTATCCCAAACCCCGGTTATCCTACCTATACGAGTGCTGTTCGACTCGCCGGTGCAACACCTGTTTATTACGAATTGACGGAAGAAAGCCATTGGACACCGGACTGGACAGCATTGGAAAAAACCGACCTCAGTAAGGTAAAGTTGATGTGGGTCAATTACCCCCATATGCCGACCGGACAAAATGCAACCCCCGATTTATTCGACCAACTGATAGATTTTGGCCGGCGACATGGTATCCTGATCTGCCATGATAATCCCTATAGTTTTATCCTGAACGAACAACCCCAAAGCATCTTGAGTAGTCCGGGTGCCCTGGAAGTGGCCCTGGAGTTGAACTCCCTCAGCAAGAGCCATAATATGGCCGGCTGGCGGGTGGGAATGCTTTGCGGAGCTGCCGACCGCATCAATGAAGTATTGCGCTTTAAAAGTAATATGGACAGTGGTATGTTTCTACCGGTACAAATGGCAGCTGTCGCAGCCCTGCAACTCGATAAAGATTGGTACAACCAGGTGAATGCCAGCTATGCCGATCGGAGAGAAAAGGCCATCGAATTATTACAGTTAGTGGGATGCCAGCCAGCACCTGATCAGTCCGGTCTTTTCCTGTGGTCACGCATTCCAGCCGGTGACGCGGATGGATATGCCCTAAGTGATCGGATTTTATACGGGGCCGGCGTATTCATCACGCCCGGAGGAATTTTTGGAACTGCCGGCAATCAGTTCATTCGCATCAGTTTATGTGCCACAACAGAAAAAATGAATGAAGCCATAGAGAGAATAAAAATCCAGCTCAGTGGCAATTAAAGAGCCTGGATGGAGTTATTATATAGAATGATTAAGGTATTAAAATTTGAATAGTATGCGGGTAACGATCATTGGAATTGGATTAATTGGAGGATCCATTGCCCTCACCCTGAAAGAAAGAAAATTTGCCACCCATATTATTGGCGTGGAGGCTAATCCTCAGCATGCTGATAAAGCCCTGGAACTCGGCATAATAGATGAGCACTGTGACTGGAAAGAAGCAGCGGATCATTCCGATATAATCATTTTTGCCACCCCCATCAATGTGACGGAACGTATGTTGCCTGCCTTGCTGGAAAGATGTGTTCAGCAGGTTGTACTGGATGTGGGCTCGACCAAAAAAACATTGTGTGATACCATAGAAGGCGTTCCGAACAGAGCCCGATTCGTTGCCACCCACCCGATGTGGGGTACGGAATTCAGCGGACCGCAGGCTGCCATCTGCGGTGCATTCGATGATAAAGCTACCGTTATATGCGACCGGGAAAAATCTGCCCCCGATGCACTGGAACTGACGGAAGCATTGTATCGGAATCTGGGTATGAATATCATCTATATGAATTCAGAAGAACATGACCTGCACGTCGCCTATGTAAGTCATATTTCTCACATCACTTCTTTTGCGCTCGCCAATACCGTCTTGGAAAAAGAAAAAGAAGAAGATACCATTTTCGGATTGGCATCCGGGGGTTTTGAAAGTACCGTTCGACTGGCAAAAAGTAACCCCGGCATGTGGATACCAATCCTCATGCAAAACAGAGATAACATCCTCGATGTATTGAATGAGCACATCGCACAATTGCGCAAATTCAAAGCATGCCTGGAAAAAGAAAACTACGAATACCTCAGTGAGCTCATCAACAGAGCCAATGAGATCAGACGAATATTAAAATAAATTAACAACGCTGCACAGCCAGGCTGTGTTGCCGGAAGATCCCACTTGATTCAAAAGGGATTACCGGCTCCCGACTTGTACCTTTGCAGCAAAATAAACAAACACATGAATAAATTTGAAGCGTTGGGATTGGATGCCCGTATTGTTAAGGCAACCACGGAGATGGGATATGAACAACCTACTGCAATCCAGGAACAGGCTATTCCCGTATTAGTCAGCGGTACCCGCGATTTTATCGGTCTGGCACAGACTGGCACAGGAAAAACAGCAGCCTATGCATTACCTCTGTTACAACTGATAAAACCAGCACCGGCACACGCACAAGCACTCGTGGTATGTCCTACCAGAGAACTCTGTCTGCAGATTGTAAAGGAGATAGAAGCGTTTAAAAAATACTTACCCGGATTGTCTGCGGTTGCCGTATATGGTGGGTCCTCCATCGGACTGCAGATACGCGATATCCGCCGAGGTGTTCAACTGGTCGTTGCAACACCGGGTCGATTGATCGATCTGATCGAGCGCAAAGCGATTGAACTAGATAAGATTCAATATGTAGTGCTTGATGAAGCAGATGAAATGCTGAACATGGGCTTTCAGGAAGACATCGAGTTCATATTGAAAAATACGCCTGCTCGTGAAAGCACCTGGCTCTTCAGTGCTACCATGCCAACGGAAATTAAAAAGGTGAGCAAGAAGTACATGAATCAACCCAAAGAGGTGACCATCGGCAAGGTGAATACCGCGAACGCCAGTATCGATCATCAGTACTATGTTACCACCGCCCAGCACCGATATGAAACATTGAAACGAATCATAGATTTTAACCCCGGCATTTATGGTATCATCTTTACAAGAACAAAAGCCGATGCCCAGGAAATCTGTGACCGCCTGACGCGGGAAGGCTACGATATCGATGCATTGCATGGTGACCTGTCGCAGCAACAAAGGGAAAAAGTGATGGGGCATTTTCGCGATAAAAGTCTGCAACTCCTGATTGCCACCGATGTGGCAGCCCGGGGTATCGATGTAGCCGGTATATCGCATGTAATCAATTACGAATTACCCGATGATGCTGAAGTGTATACCCACCGCAGCGGTCGTACCGGCAGAGCCGGCAACCAGGGTATCTGTATCTCCATCGTGCATGGTAGAGATATGTATAAATTCCGACAGATAGAGCGGATGAGCAATTCGCGTTTTCATAAACTCGATATTCCTTCAGGTAAAGATGTTTGCCGCAAGCAATTTTTCCACTTCATGGATAAATTATTGTCAGCAGATATCAGTCATGGGAATTATGAAACTTATCTGCCCATGCTCGCCGAAAAATTTGCTGATATCTCTAAAGAAGAAGTACTAAAGCGGGTTGCTGCCATGGAATTCGATCGATTCCTGAAATATTATGAAAATGCAGAAGACCTGAACGTGCGTGAGAAGGAAAAGTCTGCCAGAGGCGCAGCAGGAAAAAATACGGTGACTGACTATCAACCTGCCGGGCGTGGCGACAGCAGAAAGGCCTACACCCGCGGTGGAAGTGGCTATCGCCGGCTCTTCGTGAACCTGGGTACGAAAGATGGTTTTTATAAAGCCAGCTTCCTGCAATTTTTGCTGGATATGAGTGACCTGAAAAAAGAAGTCCTGGGTAAAATAGATTTGAAAGACATGAATAGCTGGGTAGAGATAGACAAGAGCGCTGCCCAACAAATGATTCGCTCCATTGATGGTAAAAAATATCGAGGCAGGAACATTCGGATGAATGATGCAGACGACAGAACAACCCCCTATTCATCTAAAAACAAAGGCGCCTAAGAAAATATATCACAGAAAAATAAAAGTATATGGAACAGGCAACACCAACGGCTATGAACATCGATACCTTATTCGCTAAACGTCCCCTGATTATTTCAGGACCCTGCAGTGCTGAAACAGAAGAGCAGGTGCTACAAACAGCAACTCGCCTCGCTGCTACCGGAAAAATTGATATGTTACGCGCCGGAATCTGGAAACCTCGTACCCGCCCCGGCAGTTTTGAAGGGGTAGGAACGAAAGGACTTCCCTGGTTGCAAACAGCTAAAAAGATTACTGGATTGCCCGTGACAATTGAAGTGGCAACCGGAAAGCAGGTAGAAGATGCCTTACACTTTGGCATTGATGTTCTCTGGATCGGAGCCCGCACCACCGTGAATCCCTTTAGTGTGCAGGAAGTAGCAGATGCGCTCCGTGGCGTGAAAATTCCAGTGTTGATTAAAAATCCCATCAATCCAGATTTAGAACTTTGGTTGGGGGCCATGGAACGTGTTTCCAAGGCAGGTATAGAACAAATCGGACTCATACACCGCGGTTTCAGCTCCTATGGAAATACCGAATACCGGAATGCTCCGATGTGGCACCTCGCCATCGAAATGAAACGTCGCTTCCCGGAGACTCTCATGATCAATGATCCATCTCATATCTGCGGCCGCCGTGATATTCTTCAGGATGTTGCTCAAACAGCCATCGACCTGGATTTTGACGGACTGATTGTGGAAAGTCATATAGAGCCCGACATGGCGTGGAGCGATGCCAAACAACAGATCACACCCGAAAAAATGGGAGAGATGGTGAGCAGCATTCGCTGGAGAAAAGAAGATACCAGTTCGGAAGATTATCATGCCAACCTGGAAAAACTACGTCAGCAAATCAATAACCTCGATGACGAATTGATGCAGATTCTAAGCCAGCGCATGAAAGTGGCAGAGAAAATCGGACAATATAAGAAAGACAATAACATTACCATCCTCCAAACCAACCGCTGGAACCATATCCTTGATCGCGCCTATGCTAAAGGTGAAAAATTAGGGCTTACGAAAGATTTTGTGACCAGATATTTTGATGCAGTGCATATGGAGAGCATCCACCACCAGAATAAGATCATGAACCAGTAATATGACATTGCACATGCCCCGGAAACATCTTCAGTTTGATTTTTCACAGGCCAGTGTTACCTGTTATTTCAATACACCTTTTGCGGCCATTGAAAAGTTGACAGATCCTGACAAAGCCGTATTGATTACCGATGAGCACGTATTTGCCAAACATCGAAAAAAATTTCGTGGTTGGAATACCATTGTACTCAAACCGGGTG
Source organism: uncultured Sediminibacterium sp. (assembly GCA_964448845.1). Taxonomy (GTDB): domain Bacteria; phylum Bacteroidota; class Bacteroidia; order Chitinophagales; family Chitinophagaceae; genus Sediminibacterium. The sequence goes on along the minus strand of CAYUXJ010000014.1, from coordinate 14,821 downwards.
AACAATATAAGATTCAGGCTACTGTTGATGTAATCATTGAACAACTGATTGCATTGGGTGCCGACAGAAATAGTTTTTTGGTAGGTATAGGCGGTGGTGTTGTTACCGATATCACCGGCTATGTAGCCGGTATCTATATGCGAGGGGTTCGCTTCGGATTGGTGCCAACTTCGTTGCTGGCAATGGTCGATGCCGCAATCGGGGGTAAAAATGGAATTGATGTGGGCGTATATAAAAATATGGTCGGACTAATTCGTCAGCCGGACTGGTTATTATTTGATGTTGATTTCCTCCGCACCCTGCCACTGCCGGAATGGAGAAACGGATTGGCGGAAATCATTAAACATGCAGCCATCCGTGATGCCGCACTCTTTCGTTTTTTGCAACAACATACCATAGCATCACTCAAGAGGCAACCTGCCCTGCTGTCAAAACTCATTCGGACCAACGTGCTGATCAAAATGAAAATCGTAACAGCCGATGAGTTTGAAAAAGGTGATCGTAAACTGTTGAATTTCGGTCATACCCTTGGACATGCCATCGAAAACCAATATGAACTGAGTCATGGTGAAGCCATCAGCATCGGTATGACTTATGCTGCTCTTTTTTCATCATCAGTTAATAATTTCAACGATGCTGAAGCAGTCATTGCCCTACTAAAAAAATATGGTTTACCAACCCGCGCCAGTTTCGATTGGAAAAAGGTGGAGCAGGTGCTGGCAATGGATAAGAAAAAATCAGCTGCCGGTATGCAATACATTGTATTAAAAAAGCTGGGCAAGGCTATCGTTCATCCGATACCTGTTCAGCATTTGATTACCCGGCTGAAAGAATTGAATTAATGTTGCCATTTTTTATTGTCACATGAAAGCTACTGTTTACCCCTCTGCTGTCTCTGGTATACTGCAGGCCCCGGCCAGCAAAAGCAGCATGCAACGTGCTTGCGCCGCAGCACTGCTGCATCGGGGTGAAACACAGTTGCTGAATCCCGGGCATAGCAATGATGACCTGGCAGCCATAGATGTAATTGGCAAACTCGGAGCAACCGTATCTATGCAGCCGGACCATTCCATGCTCATCCGATCAGAGGGTATTCGTCCATTGCATCAACATATTCATTGTGGTGAGAGTGGATTGGGTATTCGTATGTTCACGCCCATCGCAGCATTGAGTTCCTTACCACTCACCATTTCCGGCAGTGGTAGTCTCCTAACCCGACCTATGGATTTCTTTGATCAAATCTTCCCACAACTAGGAGTTACCATTCATTCCAATCAGGGTAAATTGCCATTAGAAATTCAAGGTCCGCTTCGCCCTGCATCGATCACAGTTGACGGATCGTTAAGTTCACAATTTCTAACCGGCCTCCTAATGGCATTTGGCGCCGCTGTTACACGCGAAGAGATCATTACCGTAGATAATCTGGCCAGTACGCCCTATATTGATTTGACCATCGATGTTATGCGGCACTTTGGAAGAGAGGTAGAACACCAGGCACATCGCTATTTTCATGTAAGACCGGCAGCACAAGCGCCACCACATCATATCATCTATACAGTGGAAGGTGACTGGAGCAGTGTTTCATTTTTACTGGTGGCAGGTGCCATTGCCGGATCTGTTCGCATCAATGGAATTCACAAAGCTTCTTCCCAGGCCGACAAGGCATTGTTGCATGCTTTACGCGATTGTGGTGCTGCGCTATCCATAGGTGATGATTATGTAGAAGTTGCCTATGATCGGTTAGATGCTTTTCAATTTGATGCCACCCATTGCCCCGACCTTTTTCCACCGCTGGTTGCACTGGCAGCTTGTTGTGCAGGAACTACGCTTGTTAAAGGTATTTCACGTTTAGCCCATAAGGAAAGCAACAGAGCACTCACCTTACAGCAAGAATTCACTAAATTGGGGGTAGATATTCAACTATCAGGAGACGATATGCTGATAACAGGTTCTTCGCTGCTGCAAGGTGCAACAGTTCATTCGCACCACGATCACCGCATTGCTATGGCATGTGCCGTCGCTGCTTTACGTGCGAACCAATCAGTAGAAATTGAAGTGGCAGAAGCCATCAACAAATCATATCCTGATTTTTACCGGCACCTGGCAGCATTGGGTGCTGAAATAAAATTATCTGAAGAATAAAAAACGAAGTCTTGAATACTTTTGGCCGACTGTTTAGACTACACATTTTTGGGGAATCGCATGGTCCCTGTGTAGGTATTACCATAGATGGATGTCCTGCCGGACTCCCTTTGGATGCGACAGATTTTGTTGCCGATATGGAACGCAGAAAAGGCGGCATTCAAAAAGGCACAACACCCAGACAGGAAGATGATATACCCGTTTTTCAATCCGGCTGGTTCAATGGATTTACTACCGGTGCCCCATTAACCCTTTTACTTGAAAATAAAAATACACGCAGTGAAGATTATGCCAAACAACGTGACTTCCCCCGCCCGGGGCATGCCGACTGGGTGGCAGGTGAGAAGTTTGGTGGCTTTGAAGATTATCGCGGCGGCGGTCATTTCAGCGGAAGACTAACTGCTCCCCTGGTGGCCGCAGGGGTAGTGGCCAAAAAACTAATTCAGCACTACGCCAGCAGCCAGCATTCGCCAATACAATTACAAGCAGCGATTCTGGAAATAGGCGGGGAAACCAATTTGGACCTCGGGTTACAGAAAGCCATTGATGCTAAAGACAGCATCGGCGGCATCGTTGAATGTAGGGTGCAGGGTTTACCCGTAGGACTGGGTGAGCATTTTTTTGATTCAGCTGAATCATTACTGGCACACGCTGTTTTTGCTATTCCAGCTATCAGGGGAATAGAATTCGGAACCGGCTTCGCTGCTGCCCGCATGATGGGTTCACAACACAATGATGCTATTCAAGATGCCAATGGCAATACCCTCACCAACCATGCGGGCGGTATTGTCGGTGGATTAACCAACGGACAAGAACTGGTTTTTCGCATAGCTGTAAAACCAACTTCCTCCACCCCCCGTGAGCAGCAAACCTGGAATCGTACAACCGATCAGGTTGAGTCATTTGCCGTGCGGGGTCGGCATGATCTTTGCATCGCTTTACGGGTTCCCGTTGTATTGGAAGCGGTGACTGCCCTGGTGCTGACGGACCTGCTGATGATTGATCGTCAGCTTCCCCCCATTCGAACAACTAATAATAATTAAAAACAAATTACACTTGGAAACAGCATACATATACCACATTTCTTCCCGCAGTTGGTGGGAAGCAGCGCAAAAGGCAGGTCAGCTCAGCTCGCCGCGCTTTGAAGAAGAAGGATACATCCATTGTGCAACCTTAAGTCAGATACCAGGCGTACTGGAAAGATATTTCCAGAACCAAACCGATCTGGTTCGACTGACGATTGATAAGGCAAAAGTTAAGCCCCCATTGGTGTATGAACTGGCAGGTAAACTCAATGAAGTTTTTCCGCATGTTCATGGACCTATTAACCTGGATGCGGTCATAGCCGTTGACCCGATTTAATCTCAGCACCACCCCCCCGTATTTAAATCAGCGGATCATATCCAGACGCACAGAGGGAATAGTTAAATTCGCATATAAAAATTATATATTTAAATTGATTATCAATTTATTATAATAATATTTAGTATTTTATGCATTAAAGAATATTATAATTATTATCCCGTTTTTGGGTTACCATTGTTATTTTATGGTATAATGCATAACCCAGATTTTATTCCGGGGTGATCAAAATGATACGCAAACCCCTCATATTACTCGCATTAGTAAGTTCGGTTGTAATCGGATGGGGCTTAACCGGTCCGGGCAAGGATTGGGTGTTGGTGAAGGTTAACACAACCGAAGGGATAAGAATAGACACACTTAGGTATCGGCTCAAGGGTGCTGTTATGCGCGGACAGGGACTGATAGCTGATTCAATCAGTTCTGGCAAGCCTGATACACTCATACATGACAATGGCATCCAATGGTATAAAGCCGGGTGTTCTGAATTTCAGATAGGCACAACTATTCTTATTACCAATCCGGTAAATCATTTTAAGGTAGCTGCTATTGTTACCCATCGCACGCCCCCTCATCGGGTTACAAAGGGTATGCGACTTTTTTTGGAGCCGGAAGCCGCAGCCCTGCTACATTTTGATAAAGAGACGGTGAACCAGATACGGGTACAGCCTATTGATACTATCGGTATTCGACCCTTTGGGCAGTCAATAACTTCTATACCGGCAATGCATGCCGTTATAGAACCGATAAAAGACCCAGTATCTGGGTATTCTTTTAAGAAAACCGGAAAGAAACTGAACGGCATTGCCAGTTTCTACAGTTTGAATCTGGATGGAACACTAACTGCAACAGGTGAAAAGTTTCGGAATGAAAAATTAACCGCTGCCAGCAATAATTTGCCCCTGAATACCTGGGTCATGGTAACCAATTTGCGCAATGGCAACTCGGTAATTATCAGAATCAATGACCGTATGCACCCCCGAATGGCAAAAAAGGGCAGGGTGGTGGACCTGAGTTTTAGGGCTGCCCGAACCCTCGATTTCGTAAAAGCAGGACTTACAAAAGTAAAAGTCGAAGTGATGGAAGTTCTGCCCAAGACATTCCGGTTGCAATCCGACTCATTTATTCAAAAAACGCCTGTCAGACTTGACAGTTTGTCAGTTCTTAAAGATAGCCTGACCTTTCCGGTTGCCACTTCCAGGGGGTTTGCCACGGTCTATTCTGCCGCCTATAATGGCCGCAAAACCAAGTCAGGGGAGCCCTACAGGCCCGGGTTGATGACAGCGGCTAGTAACCAAGTGCCGCTGGGTACCCGTTTAAAGGTATCTTGCTGGAAAACAGGCCGCTGTGTTGAAGTGCTTGTCAACGATCGCCTCCCGGTTGCAGCCGACCACACGGTTATTGTTCAATTAAGCGTTCAGGCAGCTAAAATGCTCGGTTTCAACCCCCAACAACGCCATTCTGTGGAGGTTTTACCCCTGTTTTCCCCATTAATAAATAAAAAATAATTTCATTTTGTATTAATTTTATAAATTCAATAACTCCCTGTATTTTTGCTCATTAAAATAAAAAACTGATTATGAAGAAAATTATGCTTTTCATGGTTGCGTTGTGTACGACAGCTGTCGCTTTTTCACAGCCCATGAAATCCTATAAAAAAGAGCCCTCTTTCGGGATCAGCTTTTTTTTGAAGGATATGAACACAGCCAACCTGATTGATAAGACTTCTTTGTCGAATGTGTTGAACAACAAATTGTGGACTAAGATTGGTGATATGGCTCCCGGAATTGGTGTTAACTACTACCATGGTTTGACTGAGTACATCGACTTTCAGGGTTCTTTGGGTGGATCTTTTACAAAGTATCCGTTCGCATTTAGTTCAGGACTTGCTCCCTCTACCCAGAATAAATTCTTGATGGAGTTGAGCACCGCAGCCAATATCAAATTGTTGACAGACAAGCATACCATTGTTCCTTACATCCATTTGGGTGTAGGTGCTTCCATGTATGCTGGTAGTTATTTTGCTGCTTATGCACCTACCGGTGCTGGTCTGCAGTTTAAGCTGGCTGAAGGTACCTTCATCAACACCATGTTCGGTTACAATATTAAAGTATCTAATAATTCAGTTAACCACCTGACTTATTCTATGTCTTTGGTTTCACCGCTGAAGGAGAAGAAACCCGTGGTGATTCCTCCCCCTCCGCCTCCAGCGCCAGTGGTTGTACCTGAAAAAGATACAGATGGCGATGGTATCGTAGACAGCAAAGATAAATGCCCTACTGTTCCAGGTATTGCTAAGTATAATGGATGTCCGATTCCAGATACAGACGGCGATGGCATCAACGATGAAAATGATAAGTGCCCAACCGTAAAAGGTCTGGCTAAATACCAGGGTTGTCCGATTCCTGATACTGATAAAGATGGTATCAATGACGAAGAAGACAAATGTCCTACCGTTCCGGGCTTAGCCCGCTACCAGGGTTGTCCAATCCCTGATACGGATGGCGATGGTATCAATGATGAAGAAGATAAGTGTCCGAACGAAAAAGGTATCGCTGCTAACTTCGGTTGTCCTGACATCGCGCCAGACCTGAAAGTAGCTGCCAGAAGCATCTATTTCATTTCCGGATCAGACAAGTTCGCAAATCCTAAACTGGCTCCAGAAAAACTGACTTACGTGTTGGATGCGTTGAACAAGTACCCTACATTGAAAATCGATATCGAAGGTCACACTGATAATACAGGTTCTGCCAAAATGAACAAGGCCCTGTCTCAGAAGCGTGCCAACAAAATCCAAAGCTACCTGATGAGTAAGGGCGTTGCTAAAGATCGTCTGACGGCTACCGGTTTTGGTCTCGAGAAGCCAGTTTCAAGTAATAAAACTGTTAAAGGCAGACAAGAGAACAGACGCGTGGAATTACTGCCTCGCTTCTAATCAGGTCTACTACATATTCAAAAGGCTGCCAATTGGCAGCCTTTTTTTATTCCAATCTCATCACATCAATGCATCAGTAAACCCGGGCAGCAGATCATTTGCTCTCTCTTATAAATACTAAAATGGCTGTTGCAGCTAAATAGGATAGTATGGTTACGATTAAATCGGGTCAACATCCGCATACATGCGTACGCGGGCATAGCGATTGTTGCTCTGAACCGCAACTATCGCCTTTGATAAGAACTGCTTGACAGCAGGCAAGGAAATACCTTCCCTGGGAATCTTTAGAAGGAGCTCCCAGATGTATTGGTTTCTGACGCGGTTAACTGGTGGTTGTGCCGGCTCCAATACTTGACAGCCCTTGAGTGGATGTAACAAGGAATGCAGCATCCTCGCTGCGTCGCCAGACAAAGCATCTTCCCGGTGCTTGCAATAGATTCTGATTAAACGGGTAAAGGGTGGATAACCAAATTCTTTACGTTGTTGAATTTCAACTTCATACAATCCTTTAAAGTCGTGTTGTTGAGCAAAGAGCAATACAGGGTGTTGTATTTGTGCAGCCTGTACCAATACTAAACCACCTCCGTCAGTTCGCCCTGCACGACCACTGACTTGTTCAATGAGTTGGAATGCACGTTCATTTACCCGGAAGTCGGCAAACTGTAACAAGGCATCGGCATCTAATATGCCCACCAGATTCACTTTATCGAAATGAAGTCCTTTTACCACCATTTGGGTACCGATCAGAATATCCAGTTGATGCTGCTCAAACTGTTGAATCAGTGTGTCATGTTGGTGCTTTCCTTTTACGGAATCATAATCCATTCGGGCTATACGTGCTTCCGGGAATAAAGCGGCTACACGCTCTTCCGCTTTTTCCGTTCCAAAATTTCGTTTAGAAAAATCACTCATGCCACAAGCGCCACATACTGTCACCGGCGGATAATGTTGTCCGCAATAATGACAAACCAGTTGGTGCCTGAATTTATGGAAGGTAAGACTTACATTACAATCCTGGCAACTGGGTATCCAACCACATGTCTGGCAGATCTGATAAGGGTCATACCCCCTGCGGTTTTGGAAAAGAATAACCTGTTCTTTCTTTGCAAGTGACGTTGCTATGGCTTCCTGCAAGGCAGGAGTAATCATACGGTCTTCTCCTGATTTTTTATCCACCTTACGGTTGTCAATGATTTGTATCGGCGGAAGCTCCAGCTGATTATATCGCTCAGCCAGTGTAACCAGTCCATACTTTTTTTGCAGTGCATTGTTATAGCTTTCCAGGGAGGGGGTAGCACTGCCCAACAATACACGTGCACCACAGATGTGCCCCAGATATACAGCTGCATCTCGCGCATGATAACGGGGGGCTGGATCTTGTTGTTTATAAGAGGCATCATGCTCCTCATCACATATGATCAGGTCTAAGTTTTGAAAGGGTAATAACAAGGCTGAGCGGGCTCCGAGCACAACTATGGGCTCACCTGACTTCACCCGGTTCCAGATCTCCACCCGTTCATTGGCATTGAATCGAGAGTGATATACACATACATAGCCACCCAATGATTGCTGCAGCCTGCGAATGATCTGCGCAGTCAGAGCAATCTCTGGTAGCATATATACTACCTGTTTGCCTTGCTCCAATATAGACGGAATCAATGAAGTATAGATCTCCGTTTTTCCGCTGGAAGTAACCCCATGTAAAAGACATACCGGCTGCTTCAACCAGGCAGCTTGTAGTTGGTTCAAAGCGGTTTGCTGGGAATTGGTTAGGGTAAAGGGTAAAGCGATTCGCTTTGGTCCGGCAGGAAGCCTGTCGGCAGTTCGTTTTTCTTGCTGTAGAATTCCCTTATCCAATAAAGCTTTTAATTGAGCAGCTGAGGCGCCTGATTTTTCTAATAGGGCAGCGCGCGTTACTTCCCCTTCGGTTTGTTGTAAGTGGATGAATGATAACAGCATTTCCAGCTGTTTTTGTCCTGCCTTCCCCCAACCATTTAATAGTTTTTCCAGTGCTTCTTCTGTTCTAAAATTCGGGTGAAACAACAAGTAAGCAATCTGTTTGGGCTGGTATTTTTCTTTCATCTCTTCCCAGATAAAAGCATAATCTTTTTCAATCAGCTTGCGAATCACCCGATACACATCGGAGATATCCAACAATGCCTGTATCTCAGCAATCTTCAACGATTTTCTAAGTTCCAGGGCTTCTGCCAGCAAATATTCCTGTTCACTCAGGCCGGTATCGGGGGGTGGTGCCATTTCATTCCAGCAGAGAATGCTTTCACTACTTAGTTTCAGGTTGGCGGGCACAGCTGCCTGCATCACATCACCTTCGGTACAGAGATAATAGTCTGCCATCCATTCCCAAAATTTTAATTGCAATGGTTGCAGCAAAGGCTTTTCATCGATTACCTGAATAATATCCTTCGGCGTAAAATTTTCCGGTGTTGCGGGGGTAATACTTTTTACTATGCCAGCATAGTGCTTGGTCTTTCCCAACATAACCTCCACCCGTATGCCTGGCATTATTTTATCTTCCAGTTCGGCAGGAACTGACCAGGTATAATTTTTTCGCAAGGCGAGTGGTATGATCACTTCCACCAACACAATAACATAATTTGATCAAATGTACTGATTATGCAGGAGGGTAGTAGCGATAGCGCCGCAGGGCCTGATCCATGATCTCATAAACTTTTTCCCGCAGGAAGGGAATATCTGCCGGTTGTAAACCATCTACGGGCACCTCTTCCAGGAAAATGACCCGGCAGCGACCCGGGGTAAGGGTGAATAAGCTTTTGAAATGCAGCCGGTCGATGGTATCCGGAAAGATCATCGGCTTGATGGGGGTATTCGTTTCAATGGCCAGACGGAAGGCACCATCAAAAAATGATTTCAGGGGCTGGTCCTCCCGCATATTGAAAGTGCCTTCCGGAAATAAAAAGATGGAAAGACCCTTATTCAATGCTGTCTTTAATGCACGAAAACTTTGGGCACGTGTTTCCGGGTTGCTTCTATCTACCATGATAACGGCGGCGCGATAGATCCAGCCGAATATGGGAATACGACTGCTTTCGAATTTCCCTAAGATACGAATGGGTTGAGGCGCCATCAGCACGATGGGTGGTATATCCATATAGGAGATATGATTGGCAACAAAAACCCATTGGCGCGAAGTATCGTGCGGATGTTCGTAAGTGACGCTGTGCTTTACACCTATCAGAATAAACCAGGTGGCTGCCCAATACCGACAGATTGTATAGATCATATTGCCCCCCTTGTGATACCCAAATAAGAGGGATATCATCACCAGGGGGAATGCAATCAGCGTAAGCATTGCAAATAGAGTAAATGCATACAAGCAATAGAGCATCCGAATCAGCCAATTCAGCAAGGGCATAGTAGTAACTTAACTATCGTGGAATGAAGGCTAAGTTAGTAATTACTATTTCAAAAAAGGCAGTCAGAGCCATATTGGGCGTTAAAAAGATATACTGCTAAACCATTGGCGGCACTTAGAATTTATACATAGCAGCCAGAATAAAATTCGTAGTACTTTTTTGTCGCTGAATCATTTCTTTTTGCACATAGGATCAAAGTCGAAGTCCATCCGAATTGCAGGGACGGTTGTCAGGTGATGACAGTTGACATTTCCCGAAAGGGTAGTTGCCATGACTGTTCCGCCATTCATAGTGACCAGTGGATTGATTTTCCTGTCACTGAACTAATCAGCTCGAAGCGTTTGTCCAACTGTTTTCATAGGGTCATAGTAGAGATAAAGGGCATGACTGTTCCAGCAATCATGTTCGCCATCGTTGTATGTCGTTAAGATATTTGCATCATAGGCCAAGGTGAATTGATTGCTGAGAACGCCAGTCAGTAACAGCGTGTATGGTGTTAATTCAGAAGATTTTTTCCTTAGGAATGATCCACTTTCCGAGATGCCATTCCCCATTCAAATCAGTTTACAGAATGGGTAAAACTGTTACAATAGTTGGTTTTGCCGGCCTCGTGCCCGGAAAATTCTAACGATAGTAGGCGTCCAGTGATGTTGTAAATGATGTGTTTGGTTGGGGTAGCGAGTCACTATGACTGAAGCAGGGGTAGGTAGCTAAAAAAGCGGTACAGCCTGCTAAATAATTCTTTAACATTGTAGTGGTTTTATGATTAATAAGTGGTACAGCCGTTGATCTTGGTCAGAAGTTCAAAAAAGGCTGTACCTTTTTTATTAGCGGGGAAGAGTGGTCAGACTCGCCGGCCCGCATTTAAGCTTGCAAGGGGGCCCTGCCGTATTTTTCTGCGTGCTGAGTGAAATCCAGTCCCATTTCTTCTTCTTCCTCACTTACCCGTAAGGGTAATATAAGATCAATGAACTTGAAGATGGCCAGTGACATCAAAAAGCTATATCCCACCACTATCGATAGTGCTTTCAGTTGTGTGAACAGGAAGGAAGGATTTCCATAGAATAATCCGTCATTACCGAGATTGTTTACTGTTTTGGTGGCGAAGATGCCGGTGAGTATCATGCCCACCATACCACCTAAGCCATGGCAGGGAAACACGTCTAGGGTATCGTCGAGATTGGATTTGCTTTTATAGTATACTGCCAGGTTCGATATCAGTGCGGAAACAGCACCAATGAAAATACTTTGAGGAATGGCTACGAATCCCGCTGACGGGGTGATGGCTACCAGTCCGACTACTGCACCGATGCAGAATCCCAGTACGGAAGGTTTTTTTCCACGGATTACGTCGAAAAACATCCAAGAGAGTCCGGCGGCGGCTGCTGCGGTATTAGTGGTAGCGAAGGCGCTTACAGCGAGTGCATTGGCGCCTAGGGCTGAGCCGGCGTTAAATCCGAACCAGCCAAACCAGAGGAGTCCGGTACCGATCAGAACGTAGGGAATATTAGCGGGGGGTATCTCTTTGTTTTCGATGTGTGCTTTTCTGCGTTTCAATACCAGGGCGCCGGCGAGGGCCGCACAACCGGCAGAAATATGAACTACGGTACCCCCGGCAAAGTCCAATGCCCCCAATTGGAACAGGAATCCTTTGGGATGCCAGCTCCAGTGGGCGATGGGCGCATACACGAGGATGCTGAAGAGAGCGATGAAGAGGGTATAGGCGGTGAAGCGGATTCTTTCAGCTACGGCACCTACTACGAGTCCGGGTGTAATTACAGCGAACATTAGTTGAAAGAGTGCGAAGAGGGAGAGCGGTATGGTTGGGGCCAGTCTCCAGGGGGCGCCTGAGATCACATTTTTGAAAAATAGGTGGGTGGTTGGATTGCCGATGAAGCCGCCGATGGATTCGCCGAAACAGAGCGAGAAGCCTACTACGATCCAGAGGATGCTGACAACGCCGGTGGCGACCATGCTTTTGATCATGGTGGAGATAATGTTTTTTCTGTGCACCATACCGCCATAGAAGAAGGCAAGTCCGGGCGTCATCAAGAATACGAGGGCTGTGGCAATCATGATCCAGGTGATATCGGCCGCATTATATTGGGTCGTATCTGCAAAGGGGGCCGAACTCGGTATGAATAGGGCTCCGATGGCGATGAGGAAGAGTACTATGAAGGGGCCAAATTTTTTTACAATGGGATTCGACATACAAAATATAATAATTAATAATAAATATTAACTATGGTAAAAATATCGAAATAAATGATTGAAAGTTTAAATAATAATAAATGTAATAAATTATAATGTTTATAATTTCATTCATTGGGGATTTGCTTCTATTAACAGCGAGACGAGCAAATAATGGATAGGAGTGGATTTTTAATTATAATTATGTGAAATCGATACTTTTAAAAGGTAGATTTTCAATTTTTTGGCGATGAAATTTGTTGCTATGTATTCACATATAATTATAATATATGTATATATATTTTTTTAAAAAAAGTTTTTTTTCAATGAATTACTTATAGATTAGTGAAACTTATCGGACAATCTAGCCGTAAGTGAATGAGAACCAAAATGATATCATCACCGGCACGCGCTTAAAAGTTGTGCTTACACTCATTTTCTATGAAAAAACTATGTACGATCGCAGGGTTGCTCTGTTGCCTCTTGGCTGGCGCACAAAAAAAGGTAATGACCTATCCTTTCGAGTTTGAAAAAAGCTTTTTAGCAAAAAGTGATTATGATGCCTATTTTCTTGATAGCAAGACAGATGAAACATTTGCCTTGGTTCTGAAGGACAATAAAAAAGCTGATTATGTGCTGATCGACAAGAATTTTTCTACAGTATCGCGCATCACATTATCGTTGGAAAATTCAATATTAGATAATTCGCGCTATAGTTATATTGGAGGCACCGCCAATGGTACCAAGTATCAGTTTCTTTATCACGATGCCAATAAGGATCTGTTTGAATTGGAGACAGTTGACTTTACAACCAAAAAGACAAGTCACCGGGAGATACTAGCATTACCGAAGGCAGAGGATTTTATCACGGTGTTTAGTTATAATAACAATTGTTATATCATTACTGCTGAACCTAAGACCAGTCAGTTGATGATTAGGGTATTGAACAACACGGGCAATCTTAAAGAACATGAATTGAGTTTTACCGTGCCTGAAGTTGCTAAGCGAATGAAATTGGATGATTATTTAAGAAACATCCGGGTATTTAAAGAAGACGAGGAACCGGATTTTTCTGCAGCTGTGCGGAGTAAAAAACTTTTTTGTTCACCCGACGAAATGAAAATAGTGATCAATTCCCTGGATCATCCTACTCATATATATACGATTCAGTTGTCAACCATGAAATCAAAAGAACAGTTCATTAACTATGCTGAAGTGGTGACTGAGAAGGAGAGAGGGCAATTATACATCAATGGGTATATTTTTGATAATGTATTGTACTCACTCTTACTCAACAAAGAGAACATTCGCTTAACGATGCATGATCTCAAAAAGAACGCGAAACTGGTCAACAATTTTGAAATGAGTGATGATAATGATCAGTATGGGATACTTGCTTCCACACCCGTTCTAGAAAGCCGGATGGGAAAAAGGGTAACACTGAAGGATATCAACAGGTTTCGTCAGTTGGTCAGGTTGCTGACCAATGGAAGGGAAGGGGTCATGGTTCATGCCTTATTGAATGGTAAATTGGTGGTGAGAGTGGGCACCTATGATTTGATGGTCATGTCCAGCGGCGGCGGCGGTGGTCAATGGGTAGGTGGCTATCAAAATACACCCAATCCAGGCGGTGGTTACAGAACGGCTTATAATCCGATGATGTATTACCGACCTGGCATGCCTACTTCAACCACAACAGATGCCAGGTTTTATACCTCGATATATTTTAAGTACATGCTGGATCCCGTTACGCTAAAACCTGCGAAGGGGCGCGTACCCGATGAAGTAGGTAAGCAGATCAAAGATTATCTCGAAGATGTCGATAAAAAAGCTAAGGCGAAGAATCAATTTGCTATCGGAAAAAATCAATATTTCGGGTATTATCAGCCTGAGCAGAAGACCTATATCATAGAGCAGATCAAGATACTGTGATTTGAAGTAGCATGAAGAAGAGAGTAAGCATTACTCTAGCAGAAGCTGTCGGTGCTCACTTGAAGCAGCTTAGATTGTATCTGCCAGTTCTACTTTCACCTGTTTACCCATCGGTACAAACTCCAACCGTCAGCTTTGGAGCCATACTCAAACTCCGCACTCACACTGTTTTTTCCTTCAGGAAAAAGCAGTAGATTCGGTTAGCAACGATTGCAGAAAGCGGGAAGAAGGAGCCCTTAAAGTAGCGGCTAGTGAAGGACTTAAAGATAAAATAAATGATAAACCTAAAAAGTAAGGATTTTAAAATCGGATGGGGGGAGGTAATAATAATTATCGCATTTATAATATTAGCGGCGTGGGGCTACCTTCAAAAAATAATTCTAAATGAAAACGCTCGTTACACTAAAGGAGTTATAACTGGTACACATAAAGGTGCGAAAGGCAGTATTTATATCGATTTTGAATTTTTTTCTGGGAATGAAAAGGTTAATAGTTGGACTCCAGTATTTAAAGGCTGGAGAATTGGCGATACGATACTTATCAAGTATAATCAAAATGACCCCAGTAGTAATAATGTTATAAAAAAGATACCAGATGGAGAAACTGTTGAGTAGCTATTTTTTGATTTTACTTAAGTATAGAGCAAGTGTAAAAATTAATTTGAATTGTAATAGATAGTACTTTATCTGACACTTCTTCATTCACCTTCATGTCACTCTGTAAGCAATATTTCTTTCCATAGTCTTCGCGAAAGTGGTGGATGCCCTTTCAAACTGCGAAGTCTCCGCCTTCGGCGGAAGACACGCAGCAGAAGCGATTTATTCATTTTTTGCAACAGTATACAATTCTGTCACTCATCGAATAA
>CAYUXJ010000013.1:29684-78330 GCA_964448845.1 uncultured Sediminibacterium sp. | reverse complement strand
GTGACCGCGTTAGGATTCAAACCTAAAACCTTCTGATCCGTAGTCAGATGCTCTATTCAGTTGAGCTACGCAGCCATTCCGCCTACAGCGGACTGCAAATATACGACCAATCAGGAAAATTTCAAAAAGGGGAGGAGATTGTAATGAAAAGGATAGCCAATTATTTACCCACTTCATAAATACCGGCAGCGACCGATTCTGATAACTTCCGGGGCATCAGCCAGGCCAAAGCCGCTCCCAACCGATTCACCCAACCCGTTATATGCTCCGTCTTGCCCTTCATCATCGCATCTACCGCCTGCCGCGCCACCTCCTCAGGCGTCATGTTCATCTTTTCACCTGCCCGCACCGCCTTCTCACTCACCTTCGCCCGCTCAGCAAAATCTGTTGCTGTACCACCCGGACTCACCACCGTTACCGTCACCGGCGTCTTGCGTAACTCATAGGCCAACCCACGACTGAACTGCAACAAAAATGACTTAGTAGCCGCATAAACCGTTAATCCGGGTACCGCTTGGTAGGCAGCCGAACTGGCAATGTTCAATACATAAGCCCTGGGCAATTGCAGCATAGAAGGCAATAATGCCCGGGTTAACAATACAGGTACCTCCATATTCACCCGCATCATCTGGGCATATTCCTCCACACCGTAATCACCAAACGACCCACTGTGACCATATCCGGCATTGTTCACCAGCATATGCACCACATATCCATTGGACTGTATCCAAGCGGTCACCTGTTCAACAGCACCGGACTGCGACAGATCAACCGCAAAAAATGCAGCCTCTACCCGATACTGTTGTGTTATCTCATCACGCAATGCTTCCAATAAAGCGGCACTGCGCGCCACCAGCAACAGCGATATTCCCCGTTGTGCAAGATCAATCGCAATCGACCTTCCAATACCCTTGCTGGCACCCGTAACTAAAGCATACTTCATAAAAACAGTTTGAAAATGAAAAAGGCCAGCAAACTGCCGGCCTCCCTAAATATAATTCGTTATCAATGATGCACTTTGGCAGTAAACCGATGATAGAAAGGCGTTTTACTGGAAGCATCCTTGGGCTTGTACTTACCGGTAACCAATGGTACATACATCACCCGACGCCTGCTTGCCTCACCATACAGCGGAGATTGCTTCACACGATGCCATAAACGACCATCATGTACACTCAGATCTCCGGCAAAAATATCGAAGCCAATTTCACGGCTATCATCCGTATTATCAATGAAATATTTCTTACCAAAAAGCAATTTGAAAATATTCTGCTTTTGCGTGCCGGGAATAACCCTTAACCCACCATTCTCAAAAAGACAGGTATCCAAGTGTATCCCTACATTCAACATAGGCATAATTCTTTGTCCCATAAAAAGATCACGGGGAGAATCCGTATGCCAACCCATTTGTGTAAATGTACTATTGGGCGTATTTATATAGTTGTTTACCACCAGACCATCTTTCTCCTGCTCGCCGATGCGACCCTCATATGCTCCCAATAATTGCAGCAAAGCTTGCAACTTGGGATGTTGCATCAGTTCATGAAGCGCGTCGCTATATAATGAGGTAAAACAAAACCGTTGAATCGTCGTTTGACCCTTTTCGTCTTTACCAAACTTCAGTGGAATTCCATTTACTTTATCCTTTTTCTCCTCCAACCACGCTTGCTCAATCCTGGTGAGCTCACTGATGAAAAGTTGAATCAGTTCTGGTGTCAGGAAGTTTCGGAATAAGATCACTCCATGTTCATCGAAGAAATCAAGTTGCTCAGGAGTAAGTACTTCGCCCAACTGAAATTGACTTTCCCATTTTTTCATACTACACTATAACGTTTGTTGTGTTCGAATGTTATATTTTCGTTACCTAAAAATGCAAGGGAGGACAAAAATAGTACAAATTAAGCGCCCGAAAGCCTAAAACTGACAGAAAAATCTAATATAGAGAACTGATTATCAATGGAATTAATGGAATATGTCCTTTAAATACCTGATTTTATATCTTGGAATAGTTATTCCAAGTGCTGTTTATACCCAATCTCCCACCCCAAAAAAGGGTAAAACCTTTGTGTTCCCTATCATCACCAAATCCCTGGAAACAGGGTGGAACTTTGGCGCACTCACCGCAAAAGTATTTTCAATCTACCCGGATGATACCATATCCCGCAGGTCAAATTTCGAAGTGTTATTGATGGCTTCCACGCGAAAGCAGGTGCTGGTAGCCCTCAATGGTACGCAATATTTTCGCAATGAAAACTTCATTATAGAGGAGCAATTCTCGACCAGCCTTTTTCCCGACAGATTTTGGGGACTCGGAAGCCAAACCAAAGACGATCAGGAAGAAGCCTATTCTTTCAGGCAGGCCTACTTTTTTTTGCATGGAAAAAAGAAAATTTCCCGCTCCTTCTTTGCCGGATTGGTTTATGAAGCACAAAAAGTATGGGATGTAAATTATACGCCGGGAGGTGTTTTTGATGTGTCGAATGTGGCAGGGAAAGGCGGCTATTTAATCAGTGGGGTGGGAGGCAGTCTTTCTTTTGATAACCGGAATAATGCATTCGCCCCCGACAAAGGGTTTTATATGCAACTTTTCTGGAATCACTTTGATAAATTCTGGGGGTCTGATTTTAATTATAATAACCTAGTTACCGATATACGCACTTATTTACCCGTTGCACGTCGAAGTGTACTGGCACTGCAATGGGTGAATTTTATGAATTTTGGCGATGCTGTTCCGCTGAGAAGTCTGGCCAATTTTGGAGGCGCTTCTAAAATGCGCGGATACTATGAAGGTCGCTTTCGCGACAGGAACCAGATGTTCCTGCAGGGAGAATTCAGGTACCCGATTTATCGCTTCATACAGGGGGTTTGTTTTGCAGGCATGGGATCTGTCGCACCCGCAATTAGAGATTATGCCTGGCAAGAAATGAAATATTCAGCCGGTGCAGGATTGCGATTCATGCTCAGTAAAAAAGAAAAATTAAGCCTGCGCGTCGATTATGGCATCGGTCTGGGCAGGAACCGTGGATTGTACATTCAATTGGGAGAAGCGTTTTGATGAACCGAAATATCGGCTACCAGCCAGCGGGCTAATTTATAAAGCAACCAGGTAAAAAATACTGCACCTACTACATCAATTGTATAGTGTATGTGCTGAATAAGCACCAATACAGCAACTGTAGTAGCACCTAGAAATGCCAGTAACTTTTCTTTCCTGCCCGGTAATATCAATCCGATCATAATCTGGGTAGAGGTATGGCCGGAAAAGAAAAGGTCCCTGGTGATAAAGGCATGCTCTTCCCCGTAGAAAAAATTACTAATCGGATCCTTTAATTCTACCAATCCCGGCGGGGGTTCCAGTGGCAGCAATAAGATCGTCACCATGCGGGTGAGAAAAATTAAATTAATGCCAATGATTCCCTTCAGCGCAATAGCCGGTTGCTGAATCATTCGTATAAAAAACCACAGAGATACCAGCCAGATGATGGCAAAAGTAATGGGGGAGAAATCTATGGCGGGTATTGCCTCCAATACCGGATCGCTGATTTGATACCCCCGGCGACTTTCGATAAAACCAAAAAAATAAGGAAAGGCAAATAAGATGGCGATAAATACCAATAATGCCATCAGCAGGCGGGAAGAAAATCCAGGTACCTTCCAGGCCATGCGCCAGCGAGTAACTAAATCAGGTGTGGAGACAGGTTGCAAAGAAAAAAATTTCAACTGCAAAATTAAGCAATAAAGCAACAGCCATTAATAATGCCAGCGAACAAAAGCTTCCATCGCCGCATATTGTGTCATCCCCAGGGCGGCATATAATTTAGCAGTACTGGCATTGCGGTCTTCCGCTCGTTGCCAGAACTCACGACTATCAGCTCCCTGAAAAGGCACCATATCTTTCTGACTCTGGTGAATGAATATACCAAAGCGCTTCTTTAGCACCTGATCCGGACTCATAGGAATCGCCATTTCGATTTCAGCTATATCCCATTCTTGCCAGGCACCTTTATACAACCAAACCCAGCAGTCCTTAATCCATGGCTCACCGGCAGCCTTCAGGCGACGCAGACTTTCAAAAACCACTTCGAGACAAACCTTATGGGTACCATGCGGATCAGCCAGATCACCGGCACAATATACCTGATGGGGCTGTATGGCACGTAAGAGTTCCATCGTGATACGTATATCCTCTTCACCCATGGGCTTCTTATCGATGGTGCCTGTTTCATAAAACGGTAGGTTCATGAAATGACAGTTGGCTTCCGGAATACCGACATATCGACAAGTGGCTTTGGCCTCACAGCGTCTGATCAATCCTTTAATTGAACGAATGGCCTGGGTGTCTTGTTCGTCTTTGCGCTTCTGTGCAATATATTTTCTGGCATCATCGAGAATCTGTCGGCTGGTCTGGTTATCTATGCCAAACAATTCTTCAAATCCAACGGCAAAATCAATGAATCGGGTAACAAACTCATCTGTTACAGCAATATTGCCACTGGTTTGATAGGCAACATGTACTTCATTTCCCTGATCATGCAAACGCATCAAGGTACCACCCATACTAATGATGTCATCATCGGGGTGTGGCGAAAAAACCAGACAACGTTTGGGATGCAGGTCGCATCGCTCAGGATGGTCTGGAATCACTGCATTCGGTTTTCCCGCAGGCCAACCGGTAATAATATTTTTTAGCAGGTAGAATACCTGCAGGTTAATTTCATAGGCATCCCCTTTTTCTACCAGCAGATCAGACAAACCATTTTCGAGGTAGTCATTGACGGTTAAGCTGAGCACCGATTTATTTAATTTCAAGGCAACCGATATCACCGCTTTCTTTACTACAGTGGGCGTCCACTCGCAATTGCCGGTCAGCCACGGACTTTTCACACGGGTGAGTTCAGTAGCAGCTGATTCATCTATGATGAATGTACAATCGGGGTGCTGTTGTAACATACTCGCGGGTACTTGCTCGGTTACATCACCTTCCACGGAACGAGCCACAATCGAAGCTTTTTGTCCCCAAGCCATCAATAAGATCCGACGCGATTGAAGAATATTACTAATGCCCATGGTGAGGGCCATACGAGGCACCTTACTTAAATTTTCAAACTCATAGGTATTGGCTATGCGGGTTGTATTATCGAGATTAATCAGTCGGGTTCTGGAAAACTGACCGGACCCGGGTTCATTGAATCCGATGTGACCATTCAATCCGATACCCAATAATTGTAAATCAATTCCCCCAACGTCCGCCAATTTTTGCTCATAGGCGGCACAATACTTTTTTATTTCCTCTTTCGGCCAGCTACCATCGGGAATATGAATGTTGGCGGGATCGATGTCAATGTGATTGAACAGATTCCTATGCATGAAACTCCAGTAACTCTGGTAGGCATTTTTGTCGATGGGATAATATTCATCGAGGTTAAATGTAATCACATGCTTAAAACTAAGTCCCTCTTCTTTGTGCATACGTACGAGTTCCTTGTATAGCAGCACCGGCGTGTTTCCGGTAGCCATACCTAATACACAGGGCTGTTCTTTTGCTGCTTTTTCCCGAATCAGTTGAGCGATTTCTTTGGCCACCATACGTGACCCTTCAAGTGCGTTCGGAAAGATCTTTACTGGAATTTTTTCGAAAGAATCCGTCATATTGCGGTTTTAGTGGTGTAAAATTACTACCTATTGCGCTTATAAATTCAAAATCAGGCATGAATAAACGCAAAAACCTGCAAAAAGCGGCTTTCCGTTAAATAACGGTCGAAATCTTTATCACATTGGTCGGCAAATGTTGATCGACCGGTGTACTTCCGGTATTGACAACCACTTGTCCGGTAGTGAGAAAACCACGCTCCTTCAGGATGTCGATCTGATCGGATATGATTTCATCCAGACTGATTTCTTCCGCATAGTAGAATGCCCGCACCCCCCAGCTAAGACTAAGTTGGTTCACCAGTGATTTCTCTTTGGTGAAGATATAGAGCGGTGAGGATGGGCGATAACTGCTGAGCATAAAAGCCGTGTAGCCACTCTGGGTCATTCCAATCAGGGCATTGGCTTCCACATCATTGGCAATTCTGCAGGCACTATAACAAATAGCGTCACTGTGGAAAGAGGGTGAATGGGGTTGGGGACGCAGATCTTCACCCCGGTTATATCGATATTCTTTGCTCTCTACTTCTGCAATGATTTTACGCATGGTCTTTACCACCAAAGCGGGATGCTGACCGGTAGCCGTTTCACCACTGAGCATTACAGCATCAGCACCTTCCAGTACTGCATTGGCCACATCGGTAATCTCGCTTCGGTTGGGTTTAACCCGATCGATCATGCTTTCCATCATCTGGGTAGCAACGATCACCGGCTTCGCCCGGTGGATGCACTTGCGGATCAATTCTTTTTGAATCAGCGGAATTCGTTCAACGGGTAATTCAACACCGAGATCACCGCGCGCCACCATAATACCATCACTTTCCAGTATGATTTCGCGAATATTCACCAGGGCTTCCGGCTTCTCGATTTTCGCAATGATTTTTGTTTTGCTTTGTTGCTCATTCAGCAGTCGGCGCAAATAGGTGATATCTTCCACACTGCGCACAAAACTCAATGCTACCCAATCGCATTTTTGAAGAATAATGAATTCCAAATCGATTAAATCTTTCTCGGTTAGCGCGGGTAATGAAATTTTTGTATCGGGTAGGTTGATGCCTTTCTTGGAAGACAATATTCCACCCAAGGTAACTACGACACGCACATCACCATTTTCCTCGATGCTCACCACCTTCACTTCCAGCTTACCATCATCAATCAAAATGATATTACCCACCACTACATCACCGGCCAGGTTGGGATAAGACACATAAATCTTCTCCAGCGTACCTACACACTTCTCATTGGTGAACGTGAGTATATCACCCACTTTCACTTCCAGCGCATTATTTGCAATCTCACCTACCCGTAATTTAGGTCCCTGCAAGTCTGCGAGGATGGCAATGTTATAAGGTTCACTTTTATTGATGTTGCGGATATGTTCAATGATCGCTAACTTGTCTTCATGACTTCCATGAGAGAAGTTCAAACGAAAAACGTTCACGCCTGCTTTCACCAACTCCAGCAACTTTTCATACGAATCACAGGAAGGACCAACCGTTGCTACAATTTTAGTGCGATGGTTTACGTGCGCCACACCTGCTTCTTTGTCCATTCCTTTGTGCAGGTATTTATCCAGATTTTTTGACATAGAATCAGCAATAGATGATTAAGTTAATTCAATTTCTACCTTTCAACTGGCCAATATTTTGGCTATTTTAAACCATTCCGCAGGTATTTTTTGTTTGGCCTTGACAGCTGTTTCCAGCGGTATATAGTTCATTTTATTGTTCTGGATGCCGACCATTACATTGTGCTTGCCATTCAGCAAACACTCAACTGCGTGGTAACCCATGCGGGAAGCAATCAGTCGGTCGATACAAGTAGGGGAGCCGCCCCGCTGAATATGTCCGAGTATGCAGACCTTGGTATCGGCATTCGGCAGACGTTGTTTAATGATTACTGCGAGTTCATTGGCACCGCCAAATTCGTCACCTTCAGCAACAACAATCAGGTTCACCAGTTTTTTCCTTTTTTCCTTTTCGGAAAGAGAAGCAATCAATTCTTCGATATCAGTTTTTGTCTCCGGGATTAGAATATTCTCAGCACCGGTGGCGATGCCACTGTGCAGGGCAATATATCCGGCGTCGCGCCCCATTACTTCAACGATAAACAGTCGATCATGTGCATCGGCCGTATCACGAATCTTATCAATCGCTTCCACTGCCGTATTCACGGCTGTGTCGAAACCAATGGTAAAATCTGTTCCTGCAATGTCTTTGTCGATTGTTCCCGGTAAACCGATACAGGGAATATCAAATTCATTGCTGAATATCTGGGCACCGGTAAAACTTCCATCACCACCAATAATCACCAATCCGTCGATACCATGACTGCGGAGGTTTTCATAGGCACGCTGGCGTCCTTCCTTTTCAAAAAACTCTTTGCTACGGGCTGTCTTTAATATGGTACCACCCCGCTGAATGATATTGGCCACGGAACGAGAGATCATAGGTTGTATATCATTCTCGATCATTCCATTATACCCCCGCATGATACCATACATCTCCAGACCGTGATAAATACCGGTCCGTATAACCGCACGAACCGCGGCGTTCATTCCGGGAGAATCACCCCCGGAAGTAAGTACACCTATTTTTGTTACTTTTTTTGCTGACATGAATTACCAAATAAGAAGTATCAGAATATATGAATGAATAAAAGATATATCTACTTTATATTCATTCGCCTCAAAAATAAGCATTTGAAAGTTAATTCCCTTCGTTGTGAACAAGTCACTTATCTATTTTATGGTTGTTCAGTGAAATAAATTATACAATAACAATTAGTTTACACCAATACATGTTTCACTAACATTTGTTAGCCAAAACAATTACCAACTACCTCACTCTTTCCGGTGGAATAAAGCTGTAACAGCTCGGTAGATGCAAACTATAGTAGAGGAAAGAAAAACTTATTCAACTGTGTGAAGGGGAGATGGGATCAATGCCGCGCAGCGATCCGGATGTTGATAAGATAGCAAACCGAACGAACATATCTTCACTGTACCAATTTTCTTTTCGGGTTCTTTTAATCACATCGCTGTGCTCGCGCCGACGATAGGCAAATTGTTGCATATCTTCTTTAGACGTCCATACGCTGAAAGTAGCTTGTTTCAGCCAGGGCACTTCGCCAATACCTACAGATGTGATAAAACCCGGTGCATCTGCCATGGTAGCTGCGACGGGAGCGACCTGCTTCCAAAAAGCAACCAGTTTTCCCAGCCGGATGGTGGCACGTGTAAGTACCGCTATTTTGCCAGGGTAATCAGCTGCCTGACCGGAGAATGATCCAAAGACCTGCTTGCCATCCCAGGTACCATGGCCTTCAATGGCACGCAGGTGGATGGTATATTTTTCACAGTGAAAAAATTTCCACCAGGCCGTTAAGAACCGCGGCAGATAGTTTGCACTTGATTGACTTTGATCGGTAGGGATCAGCAACACAGCCCACTGTCGGGCATCGGGCACAATATCAAAAGTACCATTCCGACCACACCCCATGAGTTTCCAGTAAGCAATGCGAGGATGGCGCCATAAAAATAAACGGAAGACTGCCATAGAAAGAAATCCCGCCCAAAAGAGCAGACGAGGATAGCGGACCAATATCAATTGACAGACCATGGTAAGTTTAATAATGTAATATCAGCTTAATTCCTCTTCCAGCATAAGAACTTTTTCCAACACCTCATCGAGTTGCTTACTCAATTCTGCTCGCTTGCTAGTTAACTGACTGTATTCTTTCTCCATTTCGGCAAAATGGTCCGGACGCGCATAGATGCCGGGATCACTCATCGCAAGTTCCAATTCTTTATGTCGTGCTGTTAATTTTGATAAGCTTTCCTCCAGCTGCTGCATTTTTTTCTTTTCGCGTTGCAGGTCTTTTTGTTTCTCCTTCATCACCCCATTATTTGCAGCAGGCTTATGATTCGCAGCGGGAGCAGCAGCTGGAACAACAACTGGTTTTTCCCGCTCTGCAGCACGTTGTGCGTCTTGTTGACGCTGCATGCGTTCATTCCATTCTACCCACTCATGGTAGCCTCCCTTGAACTCCCGAATACGCTGGTCATGAATTTCCCAGATTTTATTGGCAGTTTTAGAAATGAAAAAACGGTCGTGGCTCACCAAAATAAAAGTACCCTCATATTTATTTAATGCTTCCGCCAACAATTCCACTGAATGCATATCGAGGTGGTTGGTCGGCTCATCTAACATCATGAAGTTCGCTCTGCTGACGATGGTCTTGGCGAGTGCTACCCTGGCTTTTTCTCCTCCACTCAATACTTTGATTTTCTTGTCGACCGCATCACCACTAAATAAAAATGAACCCAATAGACTCCTCAGCTCCAGATCATTTTTTTTGCTGCCACATTGCTGCAGTTCTTCCAACACCGTATGTTGCAGGTTGAGCGCTTCCAGTTGGTGCTGGGCATAAAAACTTTCCTCTACATTGTATCCCCATACCCGTTCCCCGTCAAAAGGTTCAATGCCCGCGATAACCCGCAGCAGGGTAGATTTACCCTTACCATTGGCCCCAATGAGGGCAATCTTATCGCCTCGCTCAATTTCTGCCGAAGCCTGGCGCACAATTTCTATGTTTCCGAAACGCTTCGATACATCTTTAAGTTCTACCAATACTTTCCCGGGCACCTTCTCTAACTGAAAATTGATGCGAATATCCGGTCGCTCCAGTTTCACATCTTCAATCAGCTCCAGTTTATCGAGCCGTTTTTGCACGCTCTGTGCCTGAGCTGCCTTGCTGGCCTTGGCCTTGAATCGTTCTATGAATCTTTCCTGCTGCCGAATGAAATCTTGCTGATTTTCGTAAGCCTTCTGCTGCATCTCAATGCGAATGGCTTTCTCTTCCTGGTATTGGAAATAATTACCGGTATAGATATGAAGTTGTTGCTGGTATAACTCTACAATTTTATTCACCATCCGATTCAGAAAATACTTATCGTGGCTAACAATCACTACGCTGCCTTTGTAGTGCAACAAATATTTTTCCAGCCACTCAATGGAGGGAAGGTCAAGGTGGTTGGTAGGTTCATCGAGTAAGAGCACATCGGGCTGCTGCAATATCATTTTTGCCAACAGAACCCGCATCCGCCAGCCTCCGCTGAATTCCTGGTAGGGACGAGCCAAGTCTTCATTGCTGAAACCCAGTCCATGTAATACTTCTTCTGCTTTGTGGTGAATCTGGTAGCCATCGAGTACATCCATCTCCTGTAAAGCATCGGTATAGCGAATGAGTAATTCCTCATTTTCCGGTTGCTGCTCCAGCTGAACACCCAGTGTCTCGATTTCCACCTCAAGTTCCATTACCCGCTCAAAAGCACTCAGTGCAACCCGCGTTATAGAATCGGTGGTTTGAAAACTGAGCAGGTCTTGGTGCAGGTAGCCAAGGGTGGTTTCCTTACTTTTTTCCACTGTACCGGCTGATGGACTGTATTCGCCTACCAGTACTTTGAGTAGGGTCGACTTACCCGTTCCATTGTATCCGACCAGACCAATTCTCTCCCCGGGCTGAATGTGCCAGGTGGCATCTTCCACAATTTTTCTCGCCCCAAATTCAAAGGTTAAATTTTGTAACCCGATTAACATACCTGCAATTTTGGCTGCAAAGGTAATCAGATAGAAGGGCTTTGTTCAATTCATTGTAATTTTAATCATGAAATACCTGATTTTTCTTCTTTTCACCGCCACTTTGCTCTCCTGCGCATCAAACGAATCCGGAGAAACAGCTCTCGGAACAGACAACATCCAGATTCGATATGACAGTGCTGACCCTACCGGACAAGCCCTTGCGGGAATTTTACAGGGATACCTGGAAATGAAACCCTTTTTCCCTGCTTTGCAGGATACACAGCAAGTACACCTATTGGCGAATCAACTGATGAAATGGGCCGATAGTCTTTCTCAAT
Organism: uncultured Sediminibacterium sp.; assembly: GCA_964448845.1. Lineage (GTDB taxonomy): Bacteria > Bacteroidota > Bacteroidia > Chitinophagales > Chitinophagaceae > Sediminibacterium. The sequence goes on along the minus strand of CAYUXJ010000013.1, from coordinate 66,761 downwards.
TAGCGGAGGGGTTTCCGGTCCCGATCAGCGACAGTGTGCAGCTGCTTTCAATAGGAATATCCGATGAATTAAAAGGGTTGGTGGCAGAAACAGACCCCAAGGGTATAGCTTTGTCTTTTCAATTGACAGGTCTTCAACTCTATGATTTACTTCGGGTTTTACACTTCGATGGGAGAAGGGTTTACCTGTTCAAATCGAATGTGGGGGGAGAAGAAGCCAACTGGCTGGATGTGGTCAGGGAGTCATCGCATCCTTTCCTCACCAATCAAATGAAACGGGAAGCAGCTGTCGATTCGCTTGTTTTCAGGTAACCTACTTGTTTTTGGGTCGGTATTCGATGATTACCTTGGCATTTCTCTGCTCATTCGAAGCCAGAAATATTTCAACACGGTCTTTTCCACCGGTGGTTATCACCATCAGGGCAGTGTTGGGTGGAATATCGCCCAGGTTATCGGCAACAACTATAATTTCATGGGTTGTAATGCCACCGGGTTCAGATTTGATCGTAAAAGAAATGGGAGTGAAATTCAAGCGCTGCGCAGCAGTAACCAGGCGATTGTTGTGGTAAACGGTGATGGTATCATTATCAATGGTACCGTTGTCATACAGATCGATGCGAATTTCTTTCTGGTCGGTGACGATGGTTTTTACCAGGTTATTCTCCCTCTCCAACAGTACGCGTGGGATTGGTTCCTTTTTAATAGGTTGCTCGGGCAACTTGATTTTATCATCTGCATTGGCCGGTTCCCTGGAAACGGGATTTTCTCCACTTACTTTGGCTTTGGGAAGTTCAACCGGTTGCTGAACAGTAGCAGGGGCAGCCGGATTAACTTTGGCGACAGGGGGCGAAGTGATCGTTGTTGAAGGGCGATTGGTGGTGCCCGGTTTTTTAGTTACAACAGCATTGGTGGCTGGTGTCGTCGCTTTGGCGGGTGGCGTATTCATCGAAGATTTTCCCAATAAAAAATCTTCTTTTTTGAATTCAGATGCTTTAACTTTTTCCAGGTGAATCTTTCCGCTACCGCAATCTGCCTTGGTACGAATATTCACAGAATAAAAAGTTCCCTCCAGGAATTGCATTTTTCCGATGTTCGAATAATCGAGGTAACAGGTCATCAGACAGGCCTCACTTTCACCGGTAATTTTTAAATCGGTCAGTTTGTTTTCCTTGAGAATAAGTGTTTTTCTTCCCGGGGTATATAATCCGGTCAGTTCAGCTTTCCCATAAAAGACAGTCGTTTTGTAGGAATAACTCACCCCCCGCAGGTTGTTTTTATCTTGCAATAACTGCACCTCAAACTTGTAGTTCTCATCTCGTGAACCATCTCCCAGCATCGATACGTTCGAACTGAAATAACCTCGCCAGATACCGGTCAGCTGTTGTGCCGGAAGGATGGATGGGAGACAGTAAGAGAGTAAGAGGGTAAAGAGTATCCTCATGGCACAAATCTAAACAACCCTACCTTCAAAGGTTGGTAAAGAAGCGTTAAGGTTTTGACAATGAAACCCACGTTTTCAATCTATTTTCTGAAGGCGATTCGTTACCTTTGCAGCGAATGCAACAGCCAATGGCAGCGAATATGATTTCAATACAATTTCCCGATGGTGCGGTTAGACAATATGAGCCGGGTATAACGGCGCTGGGTATCGCCAAACAGATCAGTGAAGGACTGGCCAAAAAAGTGCTGGCAGCCAGCATCAATGGTGAGGTATGGGATGCTACCCGTCCGATTCAAACAGATGCCAGTCTGCAGTTGCTGACCTGGAACGATGACCAGGGTAAACAGACTTTCTGGCATTCCTCTGCGCATTTGCTGGCTGAGGCGGTGGAACAAACTTTTCCCGGTGTAAAGTTTTGGGTCGGACCAGCCATCGATAAAGGATTTTATTATGATATGGACTTGGGTGATCGGAAGATAACTGAGGAGGATGTAAAAAACCTGGAAAAGAAGATGAATGAACTGGCCCGCCAGTCCAACCCCTATGTACGTAAAGAGATTTCCAAGGCTGAGGCGATTAGTTATTTTCAGGAAAAGGGTGATGAATACAAACTCGACCTGCTGAGTAACCTGCATGACGGTACGATTACTTTTTATACCCAGGGTCAATTTACGGACTTATGCCGTGGCCCCCATATTCCTGATACTGGTTTTATTAAAGCCATCCATTTATCGGGAATAGCCGGTGCTTACTGGAAGGGTGATGAAAAAAATAAGATGCTCACCCGCATCTATGGTGTTACATTCCCCCAACAAAAAGAGCTGGATGAATACCTGGTGATGGTGGAAGAGGCAAAAAAACGTGACCACCGCAAACTGGGGAAGGAATTGGGCATCTATACCATGAACGAAGATGTCGGTCCGGGATTGATTCTCTGGATGCCGAATGGCACAGTTATCATTGAAGAACTGGAGAAGCTGGCGAAAGAAACAGAAACGGCAGCAGGATATAAAAGGGTAGTAACGCCGCATATTGCGAAAGAAAATCTGTACCTGACCAGTGGTCACCTGCCTTATTATGCCGACAGCATGTTTCCACCCATGGTTATGGATGGTGATACTTACTACCTGAAGGCCATGAATTGTCCGCACCACCACAAGATTTTTGATGCAGAACCCCGCAGTTACCGCGATCTTCCTTACCGCATCGCAGAATATGGTACCTGTTATCGATATGAGCAGAGTGGAGAACTATTCGGTCTAATGCGGGTTCGCTGTCTGCACATGAATGATGCACACATTTATTGTTCGAAGGAGCAGTTTCGCGATGAGTTCAAGGCTGTAAATGATATGTACCTCAAGTATTTCAAGATCTTCGGTATTGAGAAGTATGTCATGCGCCTCTCGCTGCATGATCCGGAGAAACTGGGACAGAAGTACATCAATGAACCTGTTCTCTGGCAGGAAACTGAAACCTTGGTGCGGAATGTGTTGATAGAAACCGGTGTTCCTTTTGTTGAGGTGAAAGGAGAGGGTGCATTCTATGGTCCGAAGATTGATGTGCAAATCTGGAGTGCGATTGGGAGGGAATTTACGCTGGCAACTAACCAAGTGGACTTTGCCCAACCACGAAGTTTCGACTTGAAGTTTACTAATAAGAGCAATGAGCCTGAAATACCGTTGATCATTCACCGTGCTCCCCTGGGCACACATGAACGTTTCATCGGATTCTTGCTGGAACACTATGCCGGTAAATTCCCCGTATGGCTGGCACCGGTGCAGGTAAAGGTTCTTCCTATCAGCGATAAGTTCCTCGATTATGCTACTGCTGTAAAACAGCAACTCAGTAAGGCGGGTATCCGGGTAGAAATCGATGATCGGCAGGAAAAAATCGGTAAGAAAATACGCGATACAGAATTAATGAAAATTCCTTATATGTTGATCGTAGGGGAGAAGGAGATGCTGGAGGGGGTAGTATCGGTACGCAGGCAGGGGATGGGTGACACGGGTGCGGAAAGCCTGGATGCATTTACGAACCGGTTACGCAGCGAAATTGAAAATAGAGAAGGATGATGACCTCCCAAAAAATAATTATATCTTTACAATACCAATTGATTAAAATAACAACCTGACTGATTTTTCACCAAACAACAATTAATGGCATTACCACCTAGAGGAGGGGGACGGTTCAACCCCCGGTTCAACAGACAACCAGAACCGGAACACCGTATCAATGATAAAATAAGAGTACTTGAAGTCAGATTGGTAGGCGACAATATTACTGTCGGCGTTTACAGTACCCAGGATGCATTAAAGATAGCCCGTGAGAAGGAGCTGGATCTGGTGGAAATATCTCCCACCGCTGTTCCTCCCGTGTGCAAAGTGATCGATTACAAGAAATTCCTCTACGAGAAAAAGAAGAAGGAAAAGGAGATGAAGGCCAACTCGAAGCAGAGTGAGGTCAAAGAAATACGATTCACGCCGGGCACTGACGATCACGATTTCGATTTCAAAGCCAAGCATGCCGAGAAATTCCTCAAAGAAGGCAATAAGGTGAAAGCCTATGTTCAGTTCAAGGGTCGTGCTATCATGTTCCAGGACCGTGGACAACTGCTTTTGTTGAAATTTGCCGAGCGGTTGGCCGAATGCGGTGCGCTGGAAAGCATGCCGAAGCTGGAGGGGAAGCGCATGTTCGCTCTCTTTACCCCTAAGAGCAATAAGAAAAAATAATCATTTGATTCGGATTGTTTTTCAATCGAATGTAGATTGAACCACTGAAAAAAGTGGTGAAATTTTTACATTTCGGTTCTAATCATTACCTTTGCAGCCCATTTCCCGTATGGCCCAACAAGTGTGATGCCTGGGCAACACCGCCAGCAGGGTATAATCGTAACAGATTATTTTTATATGCCAAAGGTTAAAACCAACTCAAGCGCCAAGAAGCGCTTTAAAGTAACCGGTACCGGTGAAATTACTTTCCAAAAAGCTTTTAAGCGACACATCCTTACCAAAAAATCGAAGAAGCGCAAACGTTCCATGCGGAAGAAGGGACTGGTGGGTGACACCAACAAAGATTTTGTGCTAAGATTACTTCGATTAAAAGGATGATTTAACCCCATTACTCAATGCCCGGATTTTTTTCCGGATAAATGAAAAAATATGCCACGTTCAAAAAATGCAGTCGCTTCACGCGCCAGAAGAAAGAGAGTCCTCCAGCAGGCCAAAGGATATTACGGTAAACGCAAAAATGTTTACACCGTTGCCAAAAACATCGTTGAAAAAGGTCTTACCTACAGTTATGTAGGCCGTAAACTGAAAAAGCGTGAGTACCGCCAGTTGTGGATCGCCCGTATCAACGCCGCTGTGCGCGCAGAGGGGTTAACTTACAGCCAGTTCATTCACCTGCTTAACACCAAAGGTATTGAGCTGAACAGGAAAGTAATTGCTGACCTCGCGATGAATGAGCCGGAAAGCTTCAAAGCACTCATTGCCTCAGTTAAATAACTGTCAGTGATGCTCAAATTATACAGCCGGGGTTCCTCCGGCTTTTTTTTTGCGTTAAAAACCAATCAAAAATATATTTTTGTTCTTTCTAACTCACCCTGGCTTAAATGAATGTAAATGAATAACACCTACACATCGCTGGTCAAACAAACTTTTCACTTTCCCCAGGAAGGGTTTGATCGGGGCGATGATGGTTACCTGGAGTACAACGGACTTGATCTGAAAGCGATCATTGACAAGTATGGTACACCTCTGAAGCTGACCTATCTGCCAAAAATCGGTATGCAGATCAACAAGGCAAAGCTGCTGTTCAAAAATGCCATGCGAAAGCACAAATATGAGGGTGAGTATTTCTATTGCTATTGTACGAAGAGCTCGCACTTTTCCTTTATTGTCGAGGAGGCCCTGAAACACAATATCCACCTGGAAACTTCCTACGCTTACGACATAGAAATCATAAATCGCCTCTATCAACGCAGAAAAATCAATAAGGAAACGTATATCATCTGCAATGGTTATAAGCAAAAAAACTATACCTCCCGGATTGCCAAATTGATCAACTCGGGATTTAAAAATGTTATTCCCATTCTTGATAACAAAGAAGAATTGATTGCTTACAAGAAAGCGGTGCGTCAGCCCTTTAGCCTGGGAATACGGGTGGCTGCTGAAGAAGAGCCCAATTTTCCATTTTACACATCCCGCCTCGGCATACGTGCAAAAGATATTCTGGAATTTTATGTAGATGAAATCGAAGGATATGAGGAAAAATTTCAGCTCAAAATGCTGCATATTTTCCTCAATAAAGGCATTAAGGACGATATCTACTATTGGTCGGAATTCAATAAGATCATCAACCTCTATTGCCAGCTGAAGAAAATTTGTCCGGAACTCGACTCGATCAATATCGGTGGCGGATTCCCTATCAAACATTCACTGGGATTTGAGTACGACTATCAGTTCATGATCAATGAAATCGTGAGCAACATAAAGAAAGCCTGTAACAAAGCCAAGGTGCCCATGCCGAATATTTATACTGAATTCGGCAGTTTCACAGTAGGGGAGAGCATGGCGCATATTTACAGTGTGGCCGGACAAAAAATTCAGAACGACAGGGAGTGCTGGTATATGATTGACTCTTCCTTCATCACCACACTACCCGACACCTGGGGTATTGGAGAGAAATTTCTGATGTTACCCATCAATAAATGGGAAAATGAATACCAGCGGGTGGTCTTAGGTGGTATGACCTGCGACAGCCACGATTATTATGACTCTGAAGAGCACATCAATGAGGTGTTCCTGCCCAAATTGAAATCAGCGAAGCCTGAGGATATAGAAAATAAAGAACCCCTGTACATTGGATTCTTTCATACCGGTGCTTATCAAGATCAGATCAGCGGATATGGTGGTATCAAACACTGCCTTATACCTTCGCCAAAACATGTGATCGTAGAATACGACAAAAATGGTAAGCTGACCGACTGGCTATACGCCCGTGAGCAGACTGCCCAAAGCATGTTGAAGATATTGGGTTATCTGCGCTAAAACTGACCGAACTAATCCTCCTGTTTATTTTTCAGCATCATCAACAGGGTATAACTTCCTTTGATTACAACCTGATCGGCAGGAGTTATACCGGCACCGCTGACCACCGTATAGCCATTTTCTGTTGTACCTGTCTGTACTTCCCGCATACTATAGTGCAGCGAATCAGTTTGCACAAATACATACTTACGGTTGCTGTATTGCAGTATCGCCTCCTCGGGTAATACATTCGCCTGTTGATTTTTGACCATTACTTCCGCATTCATATAGGTACCCGGCAACAATCGAACAGCCTCCTGATCAAAATGACAATGCACTTCAATGCTCCGGTTCTCTGCTATTTCGCGCCCGATCAACAATATGCGGCAACGATGCCTTATCTGTGGCTGTTCATTGGTAAACGCAAACACTTCTTGTGCGACCCGCAACAAGGGAATGTCTTTCTCAAAGACGGTTAGGGCAAGATGTATATCGTCTGTACTAATGATCTCAAATAATACATCAGATGGATTGAGGTACTTACCTATATTGACATGTACGGCAGCAACATAGCCGCTGATGGCAGATCTTACGGAGATACCCGAACTGATGTTGTCTTTGTTAACAGATTCAGGTGCAAAGCCTGCTAATTTCAGTTTTTGATAAAGGGATTGAACCAGCACCTGCTGAGCAGCATACTCAGCAGCTACCTGCTGAAAAGATTTCTGGCTGGCAGATTGTGACTGTACCAGCTCCCGCTGACGCTTGTAATCCAATTCCAGCAATTGTTGTTTTTCTTTTGCCATCAGATAGTCTTGTTGCAACTGGATGTATTGTTCACCGGTTACCACAGCAATCACATCTCCCTTTTCTACCCGCATACCAGGTAAAAGGCGCGTGGATTGCAGATAACCTCCCAGGGGAACACTTACACTCAGCATTTTTTGTGGTGGCACATCAATTTTTCCTTTGACACGAATCACTGCCGACATATTCCGGGGTGTGATTCTACCCAAGGTCAATTTGGCCTGGTTCAACTGTTCCTTCGTAAGGACAACCGTATTTTCATTGGCTGCATTATCAGCAGCTGCCTCTTCTGCAGCATCCCCCTTCTTTCCCTGACAGGAAGAAAGGAGTAATCCAATCAGTGCCATCAGTAAAGTGCTGGTATATAAATTCTTTTTCATAGTAATCATTTTCGGAAAATTATTGTGCCAGTAAATAATTCAACTGGATCACGGAGTTATGCGTGTTGAGTTGTGTTTCGATGTATTGACTTCTGGTATGGATACTTTGATTGATCAATTGTACCCATTCCAGATAATTGATTTGTCCTGCCTGTAGTTGCTTTCCCGCAGTTAGTACTACCTGCTGTGCATTGGGAATACCTTCGCTCTCATAATAGCGCAGCGAAAGATTATTTTGCAAATATTGACGATATGCCGCTTCGAACTGTGTTTTGAATTGGCGCAGTTCAGCATCATAATTACTTTCCGCTATCTGCCGGGAAAAGCGTGTCGCCTCAATTAGATTTTTCTGTCCTTTCTTAAATACGGGTATACCTACTCCCAATTGTACCGCGCCAAATCGAGTGGATCCATCATACAATTTATTATCCGCACCCACGCCACGTATGGTCGTATTATTATAATTCAATGAGAGGTTGGGTAATAGCTTGCTTTTCTCCAGGGCATAGTTGGCATCAGCCATGGACTTTTGTTGTCGAATCGCCTGCAGCATGGGGTGATTTCCAAATGATGCTGTATCGGCAACCGAAGGGAGGGCATTCAATGCCAGTCGCTGCTGCAGTGGAACATAGCTGCCGGCCGTATTCAGCAACAATTGAAACTGCAAAGCGGCAATTTCTTCATCGGCAGCCAGCTGCGCCAACTGAAGCCGAATTTGTCCTAATTGATTTTGAGCACTCACCTTTTCCAAAATACCTGACTCACCGGATTGAAGTCTTTCACTTGCTTTAACCAGAAAACCGGCGAAAAGACTATCAGCATATTGCAGTAGTTCTTTCTTTTGTTTCAAAAAAATCAGTTGATAGTAGATAAGTGAAACATCGCGCCGCAGCATACTTTCCCGCAGTGATACTTGCATAACACTTTGTTTCCACTCTTCCCGCAATAAATCTTTTTGGCGAGCATAAACGGTTGGGAACTGCAGGGATTGTCCGATACCAATGCGGTTATCGGTATAGGCACTGTTGAAGCGACCTACCTCTGCGGAAATCTGAAGGGGTGGTAACTGAACTGCTGTCTCAATGAGTTTTTGTTGATACGCGGCTCGCAGTTGTTCCTGCTTGATGGTGGCATTGTTGCGAAGGGCTGAATCAATGGCAGCAGTCAATGAAATGGTTTTCTGTGCTTGCAAGGGGGTGCTCATGGTAAATGAAGCAGCAATGATCAGCAGAACAGCCATAGCCTTAGGCAGACTTGTACCGGTAGTAGTTTCTTTTTTTTCCAATAGCATATATAAAACTGGTAAAACAAATAAGGTAAGTAGGGTAGCGAGTAATAAACCGCCGATTACTACTGTGGCCAGCGGCTTTTGTACTTCTGCGCCTGCACCCTGGCTAATCGCCATGGGCAGAAAGCCCAGTGATGCCACCAGCGCTGTAATTAAAATGGGCCGCAGGCGAACACGGGTTCCGCGTATTACCAACTCCTGCAAATCGGTCATTCCTTGTTTTTTCAGCAGATTGAATTCTGCGATCATAACGATTCCATTTAATACCGATACCCCAAAGAGCGCAATAAATCCAACCCCGGCACTGATGCTAAAAGGCATACCGCGGAGAAAGAGGAAGAAGATACCGCCGATGGCAGATAGGGGAATGGCGGAATAGATGAGTAATCCCTGCTTCAGTGAGCCGAATGTCAGGTAGAGTAAGATAAAGATCAGCAGCAAAGCGACAGGAACAGCAATCATCAACCTGTTCTTTGCTGCCTGCAGGTTTTCAAATGCTCCTCCATAGGTAACATAATAGCCGGGAGGTAATTGCACTTTCTTTTCTACCAGCTGTTGTACTTCCTGCACAATACTTTGTACATCTCTTCCCCGCACATTGAAGCCTACTACAATTCTTCTTTTAGCGTCTTCCCGCTGAATTTGATTGGGTCCATCGCGCATATCGATATCTGCGAGCAGATACAGCGGAATTTGCGTTCCGGCAGGTGTGGCAATCAGCAACTGACGAATATCTTCGAGGTTCTTTTTCTTTTCGGCACCCAAACGTACCACCACATCAAAACGTTTTTCTCCTTCATAAATCATTCCGGCCGATTGTCCGGCAAAGGAGGCATTGATAACACGATTGATTTCGTCGACAGTTAAATGGTATTGTGCCATGGCATCGCGGTTGTATCGTATGATCACCTGCGGCATACCGGATACCTGCTCGACAAAGATATCTTCTGCACCTTGTATAGTCATAATGAGATTGGAAAGATGGACTGCCTGAGCTGACAACGTATCAAGATCTTCGCCAAAAATTTTACATACTACATCCTGCCGGGCGCCTGTCATCAATTCATTGAAACGCATTTGTACGGGATATTGAAAACCTGTTGTGATACCGGGCACTTCCTGAAGGGCCAATCCCATTTTTTCGCTTAACTCATTAAAGCTGGCAGCCGATTTCCATTCTTTTTTTGGGCGCAGGATCACCATCATATCACTGGCATCCATGGGCATTGGATCGGTAGGTACTTCGCCACTGCCAATTTTAGTAACCACTTTCTCCACTTCCGGGAACCGGCGTAAGAGAATTCCAGCAGCCTGCTGCGATGCCTCGATCGAGGTAGTCAGGCTACTACCTGTCAACACACGGGTTTCTACGGCGAAGTCGCCTTCTTCCAGTGCGGGAATAAATTCAGCCCCCAGGCGGGTTAGTAATAAAAGGGCAGCAGCGAATAATCCGATGGCAATAAGAATAACAGTTCTTGGGAAAGCCATGATGCGTCGGAGGTTTCGTTGATAGAAATCTTCTAACCAAGTTATCATTTTTTCAGACCAGGGAGGTGTCGGTGCATTTTTTCTACTCAGGAAGAAAGCGCTCATCATGGGTACCCATGTCAGCGATAGCAGAAAAGCCCCCAACAAGGCAAATGCGACGGTCTGTGCCATGGGGCGGAACATCTTGCCTTCAATACCTTGTAAAGTGAATATGGGTAGGTATACCACCAAAATGATGATTTGACCGAACACTGCACTGTTCATCATTTTTCCTGCGGACTGCATCACTTGCTCGTCCATCTGGTTGCGGGTTAGTTTCGTGAGGTGTCCCTGCGCATGCAGGCCGGCGAGTACTGCTTCTACGATAATTACAGCGCCATCGACAATCAAACCGAAATCGAGTGCACCCAGACTCATCAGGTTGCCACTAACACCAAAGACATTCATTAAAATTATCGCGAAGAGCATGGCCAGGGGAATCACCGATGCTACCAGCAATCCGGCACGGAGATTACCCAAAAAGACGACTAATATGAAGAGTACGATGAGCGCACCTTCCAGCAGGTTATTTCGTACGGTTTGAATGGCATTGTTAACCATTTTAGACCGGTCGAGGAATGGCTCAATGCGTACGCCCTCGGGCAGCGTTTTTTGTATCTGCTGAACGCGATCTTTTACCCGCCGGATAACTTCATTGCTGTTTGCTCCTTTGAGCATCATAACGATGGCACCGGTAACTTCACCTTCGTCGTTATAACACATTGCACCATACCGGGTGGCAAAGCCGGTTTCGATCACAGCTACATCGCGCAGCAGCAGTGGTGTTCCATTGGATAATTTTTTTATGGCGATATTCCCCATTTCTGTTTCAGAAGAGAGCAGTCCTTCTGTGCGGATGAAAACAACGGAGGGGCCTTTCTCAATATAGGCGCCACCGGTATTCTGGTTATTTTTTTCCAGTGCGGTAAAAACATCCTGGATGGTGATACTATAGGATTGGAGGCGAGCCGGATCGATGCGAACGGAATACTGCTTTACTTTTCCGCCGAAGCTGCTTACTTCAGCCACACCGGGAACACCCAGCAGTTGGCGTCGCACGATCCAGTCCTGCACGGTTCGAAGTTTGGTTTCATCCCAGGCATGTTCATAGCCGGGTTTTGCACGTAAAACATATTGGTAGATTTCTCCCAATCCGGTGCTGATAGGCCCTAAGCGGGGAATACCTATCTGCTCGGGAATAATGCTTTTCACGTCGAGCAAACGCTCTGCCACCTGTTGTCTTGCCCAGTACAAGTCGGTGGCATCATCAAATACAATGGTAACGAGCGAGAGGCCGAAGCGGGAGAAACTTCTGATCTCAGTGATACCGGCAATATTACTGTTGGCTTGTTCAATCGGGAATGTGATCAGCCTTTCAATATCAGTGGCGCCAAAAGAGGGGGCGACGGTGATTACCTGTACCTGGTTATTGGTGATATCGGGCACTGCATCGATGGGAAGGCGGGATACTTCCCAGCTTCCAAAGGCGACGAGTCCCAACACAAATAATCCTATGATGAGTGGATTTCGAACGGAAAAACGGATAATGGCATTCAACATAACATAGTAAAATTATGTACCCACCTGCTGCCGGGCAGCCGGTTCATACATGCACTGAAAATAAAGTGAAGATACCGAATGATCAAACAGTAGAGCGGGGGGGCTGCCAAATGTTATGTGTCGGAGACGTATAGGGCTTATCAATAGTAGAGAAGCGCAGGTATTTTCCAATCTTTTTCTGGGGGCAGACCAACTGATAAGCAGGAGGCATGCGGTCGGCTGTGCAGGGGAAGAATGAAAAAACGTCACCACTGCTTTTAAAGGGCAATTTCATATCACGATCGTAATCCTGGTCGTATGGACTCCCGTGCAGGTAATGCATATCCAGAAAATCTAGGAGAGAGAGCTGTTTATCTTCCTGCCGGTGTTCTGCAAAATGCTGGAAGATAACGGGAACTTTAAAAAGTTGCTTGGCTTCGGTGGAAGCAAAGAAGTAAACCAGCAGGCATAGTATGGCTATTAACCTTTTCAATACCGTAAGTTACAAATAATTGTTGAATACCATTCATCACTTATTCGGATGCCAGTTCCTTGATCATTTCTTTCAGTTTCAGCAGGTATTTACCATAGAAATATTGGAAATAACTACGCATGAGAAAATAGAAAAGTAATTCAACGATTATCAATACTACTATCAAAACGGTACTTTCGGTTAACGAAAAATGTGATATATATGTAAGTAGGTCCCCGTTTCCATCGGATGGCATGGTCAAATAGATGCCCAGTCCATAGCCAATAGGTATGGATAAGAAAGTCAACAAAAGACTGATCTGACAATACAGGGTGATTAGCTGATGAATGCGGATGAGATTTTCCCGAATGCTGGATGATTGTTTTTCAAACCAGTATGTTTTTGCGATCAAATATCCCAGTACAGGGATGGTAGCAATAATGAGTAAAAAAATAATCCATGTCAGACTTACATCAAGCAGTCTTGGATAGCGATGGGCAAAATAAAGTGCCAGGGGGATATTCACACAAATACCAATAATGGTCTCCATCCAAAGACTTCTTCTGATCTGCTGAATGACGTTAGCCGATCGTTTACCTATAATTTCCTTCAGGTCGATGGGGGGTTGCCAGTTGGAATTATTTTCCAACTGTTTATTCATCTGCTGCTTCAGTTCTTCCAGTTCCATAGGATACTATTTTAGGTTGACTGTTGGGACAGTGATTGAAGTTTTGTTTTGATGCGACTCATTTTTACGGCTACATGATTCGGAGTGATACCCATCAGGCGGCCAATATCATCATACGGGTAATCATCCAGGTACAGCAGAACAATTGCCTTATCCAGTTCAGATAGTTTAGCAATGGCCCGGTACATGGATTGTAGTTGCTCTTCCTGAGGATCTATCTCGGCGGCAGGGGCTACAAATGGCTCCGATGGCTCGATGCGTGTTACAGCTTTCTTGCTCTTTCTAAATTGAGTGATGGCCGTATTCAATGCGACACGGTATAACCAGGTAGAGAATTGGGCATCTCCACGAAAATTGGGATAGGAGCGCCAGGCCTGCAGGGCTATTTCCTGGTACAGGTCATTGCGATCTTCTGTATCCTGTGCATACACGCGGCATACCTTATTGATGATACGCTCGTGTTGTTGCAGTAATTCTATAAATACTTCTTCTTGCCGCATACGTGATGATCTACCCAAAGATGATACAAAATGGTTAGTTCTAGTAACAGAAAAAATATTACAGGGCTCACCAATAAAAAACCCCCTGTAAAAACAAGGGGTCATTAACCAAAAACCACGCAGCAAAAAAACTACTGGTGCTATTCTTCCATTACTGGATAGCAATACGATTGGATACTGGCTGGACTGCTTCCTTTTTAGGCAGTTGAATCTGCAGCAATCCATTTTCATACTTCGCCTGTATACCATTGGCATCAATTTGTTCATCGAGGGTAAAGCTTCTTTTAAAGCTGTTAAAAGTGAATTCTCTGCGAATGGTTTTACTTTCTTTTTCCGTTTTCTCCTCTTTCTTTTCATAGCGGATGGTCAGTAAACCATGCTCTACCTGCACTTGAAAATCTTCTTTCTTTCTACCGGGCACATTCAAAGCGATGTGAAATGCATCGGCTGTCTCGGTGATGTTGGCAGCCGGGGTAGCAGTTAATAATTGTTCTTCTCTTCCCCAATTAGTTGGAAAGTTGAAAAACCATTCGTCCAGCAAACTGCCGGGAAATACGGGGTTGCGTTTGATGATTGACATAGACTATGTTTTTTGTTTAAATAAGGTGATTTACCCTATTCCAACAAAGCATATACCGATGTAAATTCAACCTGTTTTATGCCTATTTTTGGCATAAGTCAGCAATTAAATATGCCATTTAGACATATTTAAGTTTTAAAGTGCGCCATTATGACATTTATTTATGCGTTTTGAAATACTCACGAATCGAGTATCTTTGCAGCTGAAAATTATAATTATATGTATCCAGCAGAGATTGTATTACCGATGAAGGCAGAATTGACCGATAACGGATTTGATGAAATGACGAGTCAATCAGCGGTGGAAGCCACCTTACAAAAGCCGGGCACCACCCTGGTAGTAATTAACTCCGTATGTGGCTGTGCAGCAGGCACTTGCCGCCCCGGTGTACTGATGGCTGTAAAAAATGCCACCAAGAAGCCCGACCAGCTGACAACTGCCTTTGCAGGTTTCGATATTGAAGCCATAAATGCCGTTAGAAGCCACTTATTACCTTATCCACCTTCCTCCCCGGCCATTGCCCTGTTTAAAGACGGTCAATTGGTGAATTTGGTAGAAAGACACCAAATCGAGGGCAGACCTGCCCAGGTGATTGCCCAACACCTGATTAGTGTTTTCAATGAGCATTGTAATTAAGTTTTTTGTATTTTTGAATATGGATGGATAAGTAAGTAAAAGCCCCGCTTCCGCGGGGCTTTACTATTTTAACCTCTCCTTTTATTAATTGGATAGAACTATTTGTATTTTTATTTCTAACATTACACCTCCAACCATTCTACCCACTTAACAACATGTATCCAAATTTATACTACGCATTTAAAGATCTTTTTGGAATAGAAATCAGTGGACTGCAATTGATCAATTCATTCGGCTTCTTTGTAGCCATTGCCTTCCTAGTAGCCGGCTGGATTCTCAGCCTCGAACTAAAAAGAAAAGAACAACAAGGTTTATTTCAATATACCGAACAAAAAATAACGGTGGGCGGACCCGTCAGCAACATAGATTGGTTCATTACTTTCTCGCTGGGGTTTTTATTTGGCTATAAATTCATTGGCGCCTTTTTACTTCCCGATGTTTTTCGTGACCCACAAGCCTACATCTTCTCAGCTGACGGTCACCCATTAGCAGGATTATTGGTGGGCGGACTCATGGTATTTTTAAAATACAGGGAGAATAAAAAAGAAAGACTGCCAAAACCCGAAACCAGAACCATTCGCATCTGGCCGCATGACAGGGTAGGGGATTTCATTCTCTATGCAGCCGCATTTGGATTTTTGGGTGCAAAGATTTTTCACAACCTGGAGAACTGGCAGGAATTTACAAAAGACCCCATCGGCTCGCTGCTGAGCTTTAGCGGACTCACATTTTATGGCGGTCTCATCTGTGCCACTGTTGCCATCATTTACTATGCGAAAAAGAACCAGATCTCAGTCATTCACCTCGCTGATTGTATGGCACCTACGATGATGTTGGCATATGGACTTGGCCGCATTGGCTGTCAGGTAAGCGGAGATGGTGACTGGGGAATTGTCAACAATCGCCCGAATCCCTTTTCATGGCTGCCCGACTGGATATGGAGTTATCGCTATCCACACAATGTGATCAATGAAGGGGTACCCATCGAAGGCTGCACCGGTCCCTACTGTATGCAACTTCCCCAACCCGTTTATCCTACCGCCCTCTACGAGATATTCATGTGCCTGACATTATTTGCGGTAATCTGGATGCTACGAAAGAAATTTACCACACCGGGTCGACTGGCCGGTTTTTATCTGCTGGTCAATGGTACAGAACGCTTCCTGATTGAACAGATTCGTGTCAACACCAAATATGAAGCCCTGCCATTTCAACCCACCCAGGCAGAAATCATCGCTGTATTGCTCTTTTTATCTGGCGCCCTGCTTTATTGGAAAGCACCCGCCTGGTTCGCCCGCACAACCCGGCCGCAATCCTGATTCTCCAAGCAGCATTGTATATTTGCAAAAAAAACAATATGCCATCATTTGACATAGCCAGCGAAGTAGATGTGCAAACACTTGATAATGCCATCAACACAGTTAAGAAAGAAATCAGCAATCGCTTCGATTTCAAAGGATCTCCCGTAGACATCACCCTCGATAAAAAACAATACATCGTTACAGTGGAGGTAGAAAGCGATATGAAGATGAAACAGGTCATCGACGTAATCATCAGTCGCGCAATGAAACAAGGCATCGATGCCCAGGCCTTCGATTTCTCAAAAGATGCTTACCCCAGCGGTAAAATCGTTCGCAAAGAAATCAAAGTTCAAAACGGACTGAAACAGGAAGATGCCAAAAAAATTGTCAAGATGATCAAAGACAAGGGCTTCAAGGTGCAGGCTGCCATCATGGATGATATCGTTCGCGTGACCGCCAAAAAAATTGATGAGCTACAGGAAGTAATCGCTGCCTGCCGCCAGGAATCCCTGGGCCTTCCCCTGCAATTTGTCAACATGAAATCGTAAGACTGATTTAACTAGTTGATAGTCAGTATAATAAGGACAGTTTTTCGTTATTTTTTTGACAGGTCAGGGAAAAAATGTAATTTTGCATCCCATTCATTCACGGCAAAATCCGTGTAACCTTTAAATCAACCTTCATGAAAAAAGGACTCCACCCTGAAAGCTACCGTTTCGTTGTCTTCAAAGACATGAGTAATGGCATCAGTTTTCTGAGCAAATCAACCGCCGCCACCAAGGAAACCATCGTATTTGAAGATGGCAAAGAATATCCCCTGGTGAAAATTGAAATTTCCAATACTTCTCACCCCTTCTACACAGGCAAGAACATGCTGGTGGATACGGCCGGAAGAATCGACAAATTCAAAAAGCGTTACGCTAAGAAATAGTTCCCCTTTGAAGCCGGATTTATTCCGGCTTTTTTATGCCCTCCTTTTCCAATACCCCCCTCACCGCTGATACGGGTTATTTGATACCTTTGCTGCTATGACCGAAAGAAAACTCGACCTACTGGCTTTTGGTGTACATCCAGATGATGTAGAACTGGGTTGTGCCGGAACAATACGAATGGCCATCGCCGAGGGGAAAAAAGTGGGTATTGTTGATCTCACCCGAGGAGAATTGGGTACCCGGGGCTCCGCTGAACTCCGACTCCAGGAGGCAACCCGCGCAGCAGCCATATTACAAGTGGAAGTCAGAGAAAACCTGGGTCTGGCAGATGGATTCTTCACCCAGGATGAAACCAACCTGCGAAAAGTAATTACAGCCATCCGCCGCTTTCAGCCAGAGATCATTCTCGCAAATGCCCCTGAAGACAGACACCCCGATCATGGACGCAGTGCCAAACTGGTGTCGGATGCAGCATTCCTTGCCGGACTTAGAAAAATCAGCACACAAGATGAAGGTGCAGAGCAATCGGCCTGGCGCCCCAAGTATGTGTTTCACTATATACAAGACCGCTTCATACAACCGACTTTTGTTGTAGATATTTCGGCCCATATGGATAAGAAGATGGAAGCCATCCTTGCCTATGGATCGCAATTCTATTCTACCGATAACAACGAACCTGCAACTTATATCTCCACCCCTCAATTCCTTGAAACCGTAAGAGCCCGTGCCATGATGCTGGGCAAACGAATTGGTGTGGCTTATGCCGAAGGATATATTTCGGAAAAAATCATCGGACTGAAAAGCTTTGATGGCATAATTCAGCAGGTAACCTGATAAAAAAATAACCCGCAAGCATGGCAGTAATTCCCGTAGGACTCGTTCAGATGTCCTGTACAGCATCCAAAGAAGAGAATACACGCAAAGCAATGGAACTCACACGCGCTGCTGCAGCACGCGGTGCGAAGATCATTTGCCTGCAAGAACTCTTTTCCTCTCTTTACTTCTGCGATACAGAAGATTACAGCCACTTTGCCCTGGCAGATACCATACCGGGAACTGTTACAGATGACTGGGGACGACTGGCCGCTGAATTGAAGGTTGTAATCATTGCATCCCTGTTTGAAAAACGTGCACAGGGACTTTATCACAATACCACAGCTGTTCTCGATGCGGATGGCACCTATCTCGGTAAATACCGGAAGATGCACATACCCGATGATCCGGCTTACTATGAGAAATTCTATTTTACCCCCGGTGATCTGGGCTATCGTGTTTTTTCAACTGCCTATGGTACCATTGGAGTGTTGATCTGCTGGGATCAGTGGTATCCGGAAGCTGCCCGCATCACAGCGTTGATGGGTGCTGAAATATTATTTTATCCCACAGCCATCGGTTGGGCTACCAGCCAAGATGAAGCAACCAACCACGAGCAATACAATGCCTGGCAAACCATTCAACGCAGTCATGCTATCGCCAATGGCGTTCATGTGGTTTCAGTAAATAGGGTAGGACTGGAACAGGATGGTGCCATGCGGTTCTGGGGTGGCTCATTTGTAAGCAACCCGATGGGTACGATTCTTTATCAGGCACCGCACGAAGAAGAAGAGGTAACTGTAGTGAATGTAGATACGAAACTTACAGATCAATATAGAACCCATTGGCCTTTTCTGCGCGACAGACGCATCGACTCCTACCAACCGATTACACGTCGCTACATTGATGAACCCTAATTAGGTGCGGCTGCCAAAAATAAGGCTGCCAATTCTTACCATCGTGCTGCCTTCTTCAACTGCAATGGTATAATCATTGCTCATGCCCATTGAGATGATGGGTGGCTGTGGACAAGGAAAATTTTCTGCCAGTTGACGCAACCGCTGAAACTCTTTTTTCACCTGATCTGTATCGTCTGTATTGGAAGCCATTCCCATCAATCCGCGTACTTCAATAAAAGGAAGTGCAGAAAGTTGTTCGGCTATTGCTTGCAACTCAGTTTCATCCAACCCGAATTTGGTGGCTTCTGATGCAATATGCACCTGCAGCAGACAAGCAATGGTGCGATTTAATTTCTGTCCCTGCTTATTGATTTCCTGTAACAATCTTATACTATCTACGCCGTGTATAAGATAAACCAGAGCGGCAATCTGCTTTACCTTATTGGTTTGTAAATGTCCAATAAAATGCCAGCGAATGTCAGCCGGCAGGCTGCCGCATTTAGCGATAAATTCCTGCACATAATTCTCTCCGAAATCGCGCTGACCTAAGGCATAGAGTGCAAGTATATCTTCGGGTGTGCGGGTTTTACTCACCGCTACCAGCGTAACACCCTGCTGTTGCAGGTTTTCACGTATCGACAAATATGCATTGGTATAAACGGGCATGGTGGTGCAAATATAGAACAAAGCCGAGTGCCGTCGGTTCAGTCAATTTGGGAAGAAAGCAGTTCTTTTTTTCTAATCTCCTGCCAGATCATGTTCTCCAATACCAATGCATAGTGGTAACCCGGACAGTTATAATAAAACTTACCGATGGCAGCCCGGTCGAGCGATGATTTGAGTTTACCCGGTAACATGCTCGACATATTCGCAACGAAGAATGAGAAGGGTTCGTTGCGCAGTTGTTTTTCCCAAACATCGAATCGAATGGCATCTCTCGCAGGTGGTATGATTCCCCAGCGCAGCAGGGCGGTGTGTAATAAAACTGCATCCATGAAATGGGTCGTGGTTGCCAGTTGTCGGCTGGCTTCCTGCACCAGCTTTTCTTTCAATTGTTCCAAGGCAGGTATGGGCCGCAGCTGCATTAATCTGGCCAGGTGATACAGTATTACAGGCACCCGTTGGTAATGAGGAGATACATAGGCAGGCTCTTTCAGATAACTGTCGTTGGCAATTACCTGGGTAATCAATTCTAAGGAAGCACTATCGGCATCATTCCAGGGTAATCGATGGTGCTGAACAAAATACAATATGTTGGTCAATACACATACATCGAAGTCTACAGGCATCTTTTTCCCAAACCAGGTAGAATAGGCCGGCAACTGCCGCAACCCGGCATAAGTGTTGCGCACCTGTTGGGTTTGTCCGTTAGCATATTGCCGCAAGAGTTGATGCACTTGTTGTGCCACCGAATCCGTTGTCTGTTGAGAGAGGAGTAAGATGACAGTATCATCGGCATCATCGGGCAAAGCCTGACGTTTATTGAACCAGTTGAGCCAGCCACTATTAGGAAAAATTGTTGGCGTATCTGTTGGCCAGAAATTATAAGTAGGCCGGCCTGATTTATTAGCAAACTTTATATAGGTCTGCTGACAGCGTTTCCGAATGACTGCTGCCTGCTGTTGCTGCGCAGGATCAAGATAAGGAGCTATGCCTAAGAGGGTGAAATCGATGAGTCCGGTAAAAAATGGATTGATATCTGCTTTCTCTGTGTTTCCATTGAGGGCATAGCGTCGATAGGAGGGGAAGCTGCCTGCAGGGAATACGCTGCTTTCCTTCACCTGTTCACTTTGCAGTGCATCGAGCAACCATTGTTTGAATTCGTTTTGTTGAGCTGCAGCTTTAAAAGAGCAACTACATAAGACAACTACCGGGAGTAGGGTTAGTCGTGAGCAGACATACTTTTTCAGCGGCAGATGGCAGGTCAACAGAAACATCCGGTCATTTATTTGAGAATACTTCGTCCAATTACAATGCGTTGCACTTCACTGGTACCCTCATAAATCTGTGTGATTTTCGCATCGCGCATGAGTCGTTCCACGTGGTATTCTTTCACGAAACCATATCCACCGTGTACCTGCACAGCTTCAGTCGTCACCCACATGGCAGTTTCGCTGGCTGCTACCTTCGCCATGGAGGAACTCAGGGTATAATCGAGCTGATTGTCTTTTTCCCAGGCTGCTTTCATACAAAGCAGGCGTGCTGCTTCGATTCGGGTAGCCATATCGGCTAATTTGAATTGGATGGCCTGGTGGTGCATAATCTCTTTGCCAAACGCCTTGCGTTGTTTGCTATACGCCAGTGCAAGTTCATAGGCACCGGAAGCAATACCCAAAGCCTGTGCTGCAATACCGATGCGGCCACCGGCCAGTGTTTTCATGGCAAAAGTAAAACCAAAGCCATCTGCACCGATGCGATTTTCTTTAGGCACCCGCACATCATTGAATAAGATAGTGTGCGTATCACTGCCCCGAATACCCAGCTTATTTTCTTTAGCAGCCACCGTAACACCGGGAGAATTTTTTTCTACGATCAATACGTTGATGCCCTTACTTCCTTTGGCGGGATCTGTTTGTGCTATTACGAGATAAACAGATGCTGAAGAGCCATTGGTGATCCAGTTCTTGGTACCATTCAATAAATAATGATCGCCTTTATCTTCAGCCGTTGTTTGTTGACTGGTAGCATCACTGCCGGCCTCCGGCTCACTGAGTAAGAACGCACCTATATAGAGTTCATTGTCTTTCATGCCACGCGCTAGGGGAGATAAATATCGTTGCTTTTGTTCCTCTGTACCATAAGATTCTAATCCGTAACACACCAAACTATTGTTTACACTCATACATACACTGGTACTAGCGTCTACCTTACTGATCTCTTCCATGGCCAACACATAACTGATGGTGTCCATGCCGGCACCGCCATAGGCAGGGTCAACCATCATACCCATGAATCCCAGGGAAGCCAGCTTCTTCACTTGTTCCAGGGGAAATTTTTGGTGTTCATCTCTCTCAATGACACCGGGCAGGCACTCATTTTTGGCAAAATCTCGGGCTGCCTGACGAATCATTACATGTTCTTCTGATAACCGAAAATCCATACAGCTTAATTTTTTACAAAAGTAAGCTAACAAATGTTAGGATAATAAACCTGTTGAAAAAAGTATGTTAACTAAAAATACTTTCGTTGCAAATTATACATAACCTGCTTATCCAGGTCCGAGAGTCCTTTGGTGGTATCCTGACGGAAATGACGTTTAAAAGCACGGATGGCAGCAGATGTATCGCGCATATCATAACCGATGATGCGCAGCGCCTGCAGGTGGTTAAAATCGGTAGGGGGTAGAGACAGGCTATCACTGTACCAGAGTCCGAAGCCACGTGCTGCCAGCAATTTCCAGGGAAAGCGGTAGTTAGGGTCGTTTTTGCGGGTAGGGGCGATGTCACCATGCCCAATGAAATGAGCAGCGGGCAGGTTATATTGTTTTTTCAGGTGGCTGAGGAGACTAAGCAGGCTATTGATCTGCAGGCTGTCGAAATTTTCAAAGCCGTTGTTATCGAGTTCAATACCAATCGACAGGGAATTAATGTCTGTCATATTTCCCCATCGACTAATGCCGGCATGAGCAGCCCGAAGATAATCATGCAACATGTGATGCACCGTGCCATCCTTGCAAATCACATAATGGGCGCTTACCTGAGAGGCCGGAAGGGTAAAAGTACGGAGGGTTTGCTCGCAAGCATTTTGTGCTGTATGATGTATGATCACATAGCCCGGACGACGCCAGTTGAAATTGGTGGTTCCGACCCACTCTTTGGGTGAAACGATGCTATCCGACTGCGGAAGCGTCGGCTCCAGCCGGATTTGCCGTACCATCTCCTTTAGCTGCTTTCGTTGCATCCGGTTGGTGGAACGGTAAGGATGTGGCTGGCAAGCGACTAAATAGGTCATATAAAAAGCCAGGCTCAGATAAATAGCTTGTCTGGCAGTAAAGTGAGTCGTCCGTTTCAACTGTACAAGGGGGTTTGATTGGTAAGTGAAAGTACCTACCTAACTTTGAAAAAAAAAGAAAAATATGTCGATGCTGCTGGGAAGAACGGAATTTGGTCATGCTGATAATACGGGTCGCGTTTTGAGTAGGGAAGAAGTGATGGATTGGCTCAACAGTTGGGTACTCAATGCAAGATTGCAATTACACATGTTACAGGTAGGTCATCTGATGCGCTGCTGGGCATTGGAAAGAGTCGCATTAAACGAGTCGGATGCCTGGCGCTGGGAGATGGCAGGCATTTTACACGATGCCGACTGGGACCAGTGGCCGGATACCCATTGCAGAAAAATTGTCGAGGCATTGGAAGAAAAGCAGATCGACCCGGAGATCATTCGAGCAATTGCCTCCCATGGACCTATTCATTTTGGGGTAGAACCGGTAACAGATATGGATAAGATGTTGTATGCCTTTGATGAATTATCCGGCTTTATTCATGCTTATTCCCTGATGCGCCCCGGAGGATATGATGGCATGGATGCAAAGGGGGTGAAGAAAAGATTGAAGGATAAAGCTTTTGCTGCAGGTGTATCGCGCGAAGATATTCAAGATGCCTGCACCCGTGCAGGAATTCAATTAGATGACCTTATTCTCTTCATCATACCCCGACAGGCTGCCCGCACAGCAGCGTTGGCACTTCAATAAACAAGACACCTTACGGGTTGAACCTGATAAAAAAGATTGCATGAAAAAATGGATGTTTGGTTTGAGTATGCTCCTACTGTCAGTAGGAACACCTGCACAGGAAGTGCTTCCTGTTCGGGAGCAGTCCGCATTGATAGATGAACTCCTGCGCGAACGGTTCGAACAGGTATTGCCAGCTTTGATGCAAAGAGAAAATATCGATTGCTGGGTATTGATATCAAGGGAATACAATGAAGACCCGGTTCTAAAAACCATGTTACCTGCAGAATGGCTGTCGGCACGTCGCAGAACCATGCTGGTTTTTTTCCTCCATCCGGTTACCCAACAGGTAGAAAAACATGCTATTGCCCGATATGCAGTAGGCAGCTCAATTCCGGGGTCATGGGATATGCAGCAATATCCCAATCAATGGCAGGCATTGGTACAACTGATTGCCGGGAAGCATCCCAAGCGAATCGGATTGAACTATTCAGAAAACTTCGCACATGCAGATGGGATGGCGCATACCGAATACCAACTCTTTCAGCAATACTTGCCCGATAGCCTGCGAAAAAAAGTAGTATCTGCAGAGAACCTGGCAGTAGGTTGGCTGGAGACCAGAACAGAACGAGAGATCGCTCTATACCCCAAACTCATTCAACTTACCCACCGCATTATTCAAGAAGGATTTTCTGAACAGGTAATCACACCCGGTGTGACGACCACCGATGACCTGGTATGGTGGTTTCGTCAGCGGATACGCGATGCCGGTCTCGACACCTGGTTCCATCCGACTGTTTCGATACAACGCAGCGATTCTATAACGTTCAATCATTTACAAGCATTTTCTAACCGCCCCCGCTCCCAAACTATATTTCCGGGCGATCTCCTGCATGTAGATATTGGCATCAGTTATCTGCGTTTACAGACAGATATTCAAGAGCATGCCTATTTGTTGCGGCCGGGCGAAACCGAGGTACCTGCTTCCATCAGCCGGGCATTTACACAAGCCAATCGACTGCAGGATATACTGACCAATCAATTCAAAGAAAACAGGTCGGGCAACCAGGTGTTGGCCAACGCCTTAGCTACCGCAGCCAAAGAGAATATCCGCGCCACCATTTATTCGCATCCCATTGGTTTTCATGGACATGCGGCTGGACCAACCATTGGTCTCTGGGATCAGCAACAGGGTGTTCCCGGTTCCGGCGATTACCCTTTTCATTTTAATACTGCCTATTCGATTGAATTAAATGCCGCCACCTTTATTCCGGAGTGGAAAAAAGAGATACGCATTATGCTCGAACAAGATGGTATCTTTACGAAAGAAGGTTTCAGGTACCTGGGTGGAAGACAGAAGCAGATATGGCTGGTACCCAGGAACTCGTCTGCCAGAGGAAATTAACAGAATATCTGCCGACTATAAGCAACATTTTTGAGGATTGGTTTGTCTATACAAAATTACATCAAATAACCATTGCTATGAAAAGAAGAGAATTTTTAGGCACCCTGACAGCCCCCGTTGCCGTCGCTTGTACTGCCTGTATGGCGGCCGCTTGTTCAAAATCATCTGACGGACCCAACAACGCACCAACGCCTCCTTCCAACGTAAACTTTACGGTGAATCTTTCTACTCAATTATTGGCCGTGGGTTCTTCCTTATCTCAGAGCGGCGTTATTGTAGCACGACTGGCGGCTCAAAATCAACCTAATTCATTTGTTGCTGTGCAGGAATCCTGTACACACCAGGGTACGAACATCAATTTTTCATCTGGTAATAATCAGTTCATTTGTCCCAACCATGGTGCCATCTTCAATACTTCAGGTGCTAATGTTGGCGGACAAAGTACCGGACCCTTGAAAGTGTATGCCATAGCTATTAATGGGACTACGCTGACTGTAACAGGTTAAACCAATGGTTCCTGCTGGCTGAGGCAATGAAAACTGCCGAGTCCCCAAATAATATCGGTTGAATCTATGCCCACGACCTGACGGTCGGGGAAGCACCCACTGATTATTTGCAGCGCCTGGTCATCGCGTTCGCATTGGAAGGTGGGTACGATGACATATTTATTTGCAATATAAAAGTTTGCATATGAGGCTGGTAAACGCTGGTCTTCATATATTACTTCATTTGGCATCGGCAACTCAATGATATTCAGCGATCTACCATCGGGTAGCCGCATCTTCATCAGCTGTTGCAGGTTATGTTGAAGCAACCCGTAGTTCTCATCCTTTGCATCGTGCTCCAGCACAGTTAACACAGTATCTTCATTTACAAAACGAACTGTATCGTCGATGTGACCATCGGTATCGTCACCAATAATACCTTCATCTACCCATAGAATTTGTGTAGCTCCATAAAAATTGCACAGGTATTGTTCGATCTGCTCTTTTGAAAGATGCGGATTACGATTCGGATTCAGCAGGCAGGCAGTGGAAGTGATGAGTGTTCCTTTACCATTAAATTCAACTGACCCACCCTCCATAACAATTCCGGGATGGAATACAGGCAGGTTCAACTGACGAGCGATGGAAGTAGGTATCACATCATCCAGATCAAAGGGTGGATATTTATTTCCCCAGGCATTATATCCCCAGTCCACCACCACTTTTTTTTGTTGAGCGGCTGGATTAATCAGAAAGGCGGGACCGTGGTCGCGGCACCACGCATCATTGGTCGGGTGCAAAAAGAATTCAACCTGATCCATGATTACATCAGCAGCCTCCAGTTGACGGGTGGCGAAAGCCTGCATGGCTGTATCTGCTACATTGATGCGCACCTTTTCACTTCTTGACAGATAGGCAACAAATGAGCTGTAGGGTTGATAGATGGTTTCAATCTTGCCCGGCCAGCTTGCCTCTTTGTGGGGCCAGCTCAGCCAGGTTGCTTCATGTTGATGAAACTCAGCAGGAAAAAAATAGCCTGCAGCAGCGGGAGTATTGGGTTGGGGTGTCATGGTGTCAATCAGCGGGATGCAGTGGGTATAAAATCAAATACGAGTCGACAAAAAACTTTCACACCGGCATCCAGTTTGCTATCATCGAGTAAAAAATCTGGTGTGTGGTGCGGAAAAGCTTCCTTAGCAGACCAGGCAGGGTTGCGGGCCCCCAGAAACATAAAAAAAACGGGGGCTTTTGTTCCATAATAAGAAAAGTCTTCTGCGCCGGTCTCCCAATTGATCTCCAGTACATTTTCTTCACCCAATGCCCGCTTTAAAGAAGGCAGGGAACGTTCAACCAGTGCAGGTTGGTTATAGGTAACCAGCGTTTTGGTGTCAATGGACACTTCAGCACTAGCACCATAAGCGGCAGCCGTCTGTTTTGCCATCTGCTCAATCCTTGCATGAACCTCCTTTTGCATCGAGGGGTCCAGGGTACGAATGGTTCCTTCCATCACGGCTTCTTCCGGAATTATATTCGGACGAACACCGGCATTGATTTTTCCAACGGTAATTACTGCGGGCGCCTTCGTGAGTTGGGTCTGCCGGCTGACTATTGTCTGCAAACTTTGAATAATGGCTGCACTCACTACAATGGGATCGATGCCCAGCCAGGGATTGGCACCATGGGTCTGCTTGCCTTTCACTTTGATGGTAAACCAGTCGGAAGATGCCATGAAGCCGCCGGATTTATATCCAATCTTTCCTAACTCCAACTCAGATTTAATATGAATACCAAAAACGGCATCCATCACGGGGTTATCCATCAGTCCTTCCTTGATCATCAGCGGTGCACCACCCTCTTCCTTTCCGGGTGGTCCTTCTTCAGCAGGTTGAAAAATAAATACGACGGTGCCGGGAACCTCTTTCCGCATTTGCGATAAAACTTTTGCAGTGCCCAACAACATGGCAATATGGGTATCGTGACCGCAAGCATGCATAACACCCACTGTTTGTCCGTTATATTCGGCGGTGGCCATTGACCGATAGGGGAGTGAATTACGTTCAGTTACCGGAAGAGCATCGATATCAGCACGCAAGCCAACTACACCGCCGGGCTTTCCCCCTTTTAGTATACCAACAACGCCGGTACCTGCCATTCTTCTGGTTTCAATTCCAAATTCTTTCATCCATGCCTCAATTTTTTCAGCTGTCTTAAACTCACGATTCGACAATTCAGGATGCTGATGAAAATAGCGACGCATCTCAATCACCTGGGAACTAACTGCCTGAATATTTTTTTGCAGCTGCTCAGTAACAGATTGTGCTGTTGTATGAAGGGCTGTAAGGAGCAGTAGGGGAAGTATACATTTTTTCATGAGACTTACATGCTTTAAGCGTTAAAGATACAGGGAAAGAAATAAGATAGTCCAGATTATCAACCCCGGTATTCACCAAATATTTTTCGCAGTTCATCAGCAATTTCGCCCAGCGTGCAGTGGTTTTCAACGGCGTGAATTACTTCAGGCATAAGATTGGTATTTGCAATAGCCGCTTTGCGGATGTTTTCGAGACAGGCGGCTGCTGCAGCGGCATCACGATGGGAACGTAATTCCTTCAGTCGAGCGGACTGCACTTCCCGGATAGAGTCGTCAATAACGAACCCGGGGATGGGTGCTTCCTTATCTGTCTGAAACTGGTTGACCCCTACAATAATCTTCTCCCCCGACTCAATTTTTTTCTGATACTGGTAAGCACTGTTGCTGATGGCTTCTTGCATATAACCTTGCTCAATAGCTGCTACACTGCCGCCCATTCCATCTATGGTTTGAATGAGTTCATCTGCTTTGCGTTCGATCTCATCGGTAAGCCATTCGACAAAATAACTGCCGGCAAGCGGGTCGGCTGTTTCTGCCACACCACTCTCATAGGCAACAATCTGCTGGGTTCTCAATGCAATGCGCGCCGCTTCTTCTGTCGGCAAACTCAGGGCCTCATCGTAGCCATTGGTATGTAGACTTTGTGTTCCACCTAAGACAGCTGCCAGGGTTTGTATGGTTACGCGACTGATGTTATTCAATGGTTGTTGCGCTGTCAGGGTAGCTCCACCGGTTTGGGAATGGAAACGCAGCATCATGGCTTTCGGATCTTTTGCACCCAGCGATTGCATAATTTTCGCCCACATTCTTCTGGCAGCCCTGAATTTGGCTACCTCCTCAAAGAGATGATTGTGCGAATTAAAAAAGAAACTAAGTCGTTTTCCAAAAACATCTATATCCAATCCTTTTTCAAGAGCGGCTTGCACATATGCTTTTCCATTACTCAGGGTAAAAGCTACTTCCTGCACGGCTGTTGATCCGGCCTCTCTGATGTGATAACCGGAAATGGAGATGGTGTTCCACTTGGGTAATTCTCGGCTGCACCACTCAAATACATCGGTGATGATACGCATAGAAGGTTGCGGCGGATAAATATAAGTACCGCGGGCAGCATATTCTTTTAATATATCATTTTGAATGGTGCCGGAAATCTTCGTCAGATCGGCTCCTTGTTTTTTAGCCAATGCCACATAAAATGCCAGCAAGATAAATCCGGTGGCATTGATGGTCATTGAGGTACTCACTTTCTCGAGTTGTATACCATCAAAGAGTCGTTCCATATCGGCGAGACTATCAATGGCAACGCCCACTTTACCTACTTCACCATCGGATAGGGCATGATCGGAATCATACCCAATTTGTGTGGGCAAGTCGAATGCCACACTTAATCCGGTTACCCCCTGTGATAATAAATAATGATATCGTTTGTTACTTTCCTCAGCAGTGGAGAATCCGGCATATTGCCGCATGGTCCAACCCTTACCGCGGTACATATCGGCTTGCACGCCACGTGTATAAGGAAATTGCCCGGGCAATTCAAAAGGTACCTGGGTGCAATGACGGGGCAACTCATCCGGTGTGTAAACAGTTTGAATGGGGATACCGCTGTCGGTTAGTTTATTTTCCATGGTGTTTGCCGGCTGGTGATAATTTAGTGGCACCTAGTAGATGAAAAACTTACATGAGCTTTCTTGCCTCATGGCTGAGTGCCTCACTGACCAGTTCATGTAAACTACCTTTTTCATCCTGCATGCAGAAATGGAGGAGGGAACGACTCAAATCTAATCCACTCGACCCGGGCGGCAAAGCCTGTGCTACCTGATTGATGATCAGCATATTTTTTTCTTTCAGTTTCTTCACAGCCTGCCAAGATTCCGGACTCACATAAATCTGCTGGGTGATGTTATAATCGAATTCATCCCGAATATTTTTTAGTAATTGCAACTGATAGTCAGACAAACTCTTCCCATCGTTCGGAAAACGGGCGATGAGGTTGGGAATGGCAATACGATCGGCCAACAAGGTGAGGCGTTCATAGGCCTGCAATTGCAGTTGCCGGGATTCGGATTTATCGGCTGGGGGATCCTTTTTTTCAGGTACAGGGGTTGAATCCTTGCGGTTGAAGAACCATTTATACCATAAACCGAAAATTATTGTTACTCCAAATCCGATCAATATCTGTATTACCCGATCATTGTCCAACATGGTTCAAACGCTTTTCACGAAGTTACGCAATGCTGGTTATAATTGATCAGTGCAGCAGCAAGATTTGAAGCTGTATTCGGGGTTAACCTAATAAGGCAGATTTCATCTTTTTAACCTCATTGACATCAACCAGGGTTCTGCCTGCATCTTCTGTAAAAGACGGAGAAATGTATTGCATAGCAGAGGCAGCTACTGTTCGGGCGGAAGAATGATACTCTTTGGCACCGGTTATGCGCATCAATTCAGAAAGGTTAGTGCTTCTTACCCCGCTGCCGGGCATAATGATGATGCGCTCACCGGCCCGGGTAACCAATTGTCGAATCATTTCTATCCCGTCGGGAGCCGTTGGTTTTCCGCCGCTGGTGAGAATGCGGGAACAGCCACAGTTAATGATCTGCTCTACTGCCTCTAAGGGTTTGGCTACTCTATCAAATGCGCGGTGAAAAGTTACCTGCATAGATCCCGCCACTTCAATTGCCCGCTTCAATTGTTCTTCGTGAATAGAGCCATCAGAACGGAGCGAGCCGGTAACAATGCCCGGGAACCCAAGTTCTTTACAGATTTGTATGTCCTGCAAAACGATATCCCATTCGTCTTCAGTGTACAAAAAGTCTCCACCACGCGGACGGATAATCGGGAAGACGGGTATGCTGATATGTTCAATTACTTTTTTGAGATAACCATAAGAGGGGGTGGTACCACCTTCCAAGGGGTTTTCGCATAACTCAATGCGATCGGCACCTGCTTGTTCAGCTAAGAGAGCACCCTCGTAACTGAAAACTGCTACTTCCAGCAGGGGAGTGGGGGAAATGGAATTCGATTTCATTAAGATAAGATATGTTTTCCATCGACCAGAAAGTTCCGGTCATCGGCATAACAGACAGCAAAGTTAAATCCTTTTTGCAGGCAATAGCCACCATACTGTCCCTGCTTATTAATGGCGATAAATCCAATCTGAATTTCTTTACATTTTGCTGCACCCTTTACCCTTACGATTCTCTCCACAGCAGCCTTACAGGCCAATTCGGGTGACATGCCATTGCGCATATTTTCAACTACGAGGTGTGAGCCACAAATACGAATGACATCTTCCCCCTGACCGGTTGCCGTTGCTGCACCGACCTCATTGTCGACAAATAAACCGGCACCGATGATGGGTGAATCACCCAGTCGCCCGCGCATTTTGAAGCCCATACCACTGGTGGTACAACTCCCGCTGAGGTTACCCTGCGCATCTAATGCGATCATACCAATCGTATCGTGGTTCCATTCCCCATTCGGCAAACGCGTGGGGGCTGCCTGAGCCATAGGGGCACCGCTGCGTTCTACATTGATAACGGGTTTATACTCACTTTTTTTCAGCCAGTTGCGGTAAGTTTTTTCTGCGTCATCAGATAACTTGCCAGATTCGAGCGGAAACCCTTCAGCAACGGCAAATTGCTGAGCGCCGCTTCCCACCAACATCACATGTGGTGTTTTTTCCATTACCCGCCGTGCAACTGAGATGGGATGCTTAATTCTTTCCAGAAAAGCCACGCTACCGCAGTTGGCTTGTTCATCCATAATGCAAGCATCCAGGGTTACGTATCCGTCTCTGTCCGGATTAGCACCCAAGCCCACACAACAATTCAGGGAAGCCTCGGTCACCATCACTCCCTTTTCAACTGCATCGAGCGCCCGGCCACCGGAACGCAGTACCTGCCAGGCAGCAGCATTGGCGGCAATACCCGCATCCCAGGTAGAAACCACCAGAGGCTTGTTTCCCTTGGCTGGAACCTTAAAACCAGCAAATGAAATAGCGGGTATACCCAAGGTTCCCCATTGAATAAATTGTCGACGAAGCATAGCAGAAAAATAAAGCGGTTGAATAATTGAATTAAAGTTACAGGAAAAGCCATGATAAAAGTTGCGAACTGCTTTGCAGGTGATTTACGCAGCGTACCTTTATCTGGTATATGAATGAGACCATTTTTCAACAGCTATCGGCAGCATGGAATTGGCAGGATGCTCACTATACACCGGTATCTGCAGGTCTCATCAACAGAACCTGGAAGGTAACTACATCGAGTCAACATTGGCTATTACAATGTGTGAATACACAAGTATTTCCTGCACCGGAAAAAATTGATGCCAATCTTCAGCTCCTGACAACCTATCTTTTGCAAACAGCGCCGGAATATGTTTTTACGGCTCCGGTACCACACAGCGGAGGCGGTTGTTTATTGAAACAACATGAACAGGTCTACCGGGTTTTTCCGTGGATAGAAGGATCGCATACCGTTCCTGTAGCAAATGATCCGAAACTGGCAGGAGAAGCAGCCAGGTGCTTCGGTGATTTTACCTTTCGCTTACGGGGATTTCCTGCGAAAAAATTGCAGACCATTCTACCTGGATTTCATGATTTACAATTGCGGTACCAGCAATTAGAATTGGCGATCAAGGAAGGTCATGCAAATCGTATATCAGAGACAAGAGAAATGATAGCGGTATTGCAGGATGCTAATTACCTGGTAAAAAAATATCAGGAATTTATTAATCATCCGGATGCCGGTATCCGTGTCACACACCATGACACAAAAATTTCAAACATATTATTCGATGACAACCATAAAGGGTTAGCAGTAATAGATTTGGATACCGTAATGCCTGGATACTTTATCAGCGATGTGGGTGATATGTTCAGAACCTATGTTTGTCCGGTATCGGAGGAGGAAAAAAATTTAGACCTGATTCATGTACGAAAGGATTATACTGCAGCGATTGCAAATGGCTATCTGGCTGCTATGGGAACGGAGCTAAGTTCTTTTGAACAGGAGCACCTTTTCTTTGGGGGAGAGATGTTGATCTATATGCAGGCCATGCGATTTCTAACCGACTATCTTCAGCTGGATCATTATTATGGCAGTAGTTATCCCGGACAAAACAGGGTGCGGGCTGAGAACCAGACAAGACTGCTGCTCTTATTTCAGGAAAGTTTATGATAGGGCCACTGCTGCGGCAGACATAGAGGCCTTTTCACTATTGGCTTTCAGCTGATGATAAACGCCATCCCACAGGAGAATTCTTTTTTGCAGGCATTCGATGACTGCTGATTCAGCTTCTTTCCATTTTTGTGCATCGTCGCCACACAACTGGCTGGTCATTTGTAAAGCAAGCTGGCTGTGGTGATCACCATCCACTTCAATGTGTCGCTCCAGGTAATAGCGGAAGATAGAAATATGCTCGGGCTGTTGACGGTGCAAATCGTTTACCAGGGCATAAAACATATCAGGGATAAGATCTTCTCTGCCAAAGGTAAAAATGGCGGACTGCAGGTGCATTTTTCCGGAAGCGATGATACTGAACGTATATTCTACAAATTTTGCTGCTTCCTGAGGGGTATTGGTATTCTCCAATGCCTTGTTCAACTCACCTGTAGCAGCGAGTTCCTGCAAGAAGGCATGTATGGTAGTTGCATCGGCACCGCATTGTTGCATGGCATCGAGGTAGATTTCAAAATGGCTTTTGCGCACCCCATTCATATCGACATCTGATTCTTCTCCCACGACAATTTCATTGATTAGAAAGCGGGTGGCAGCATCTCCTGTTGGAAACCAGGGCAGAGTTGTACAGGTGAGTCCATTTTGCAGTGATTTCAATAAAGACATAAAATCCCAAACAGCATACACATGGTATTGCATGAATACACGCAAGTCAGCAGGTTGCTGCAGCAGCGAGTAAACAGGATGACTGGTAATGGCCTTTTTCAGGGGCTCGATGGCAGTGAGCAGATTGGTTAGGTGTTGGTTTTCAGCAGTAGTTTGCATAGTCAGGCGCACGATTTACAGGTGGCTGGCTATAAAACAACGATTTGAATCAAATGTTCAGGTAAGCGTCAATAATCAGTGCCCATGCAAAAATCCGGTTTCCTGTTTTTCCATTTACCTCGAGTAAAATCCGGAATCAGCTGAACCTGACCGCCCTCGGCAATCGATTTCTCTGATAGGGGAGTGATGGCATACCAGGTGGCCATATCATAAACGTCGAGCGGGAACGGGGCATTTCTTTTCATACATTCAACAAATGCATTCATGACAAAGAAGTCCATACCACCATGTCCGGCCCCTACTGCCTGTGATTCAAATTTTTTCCAGAGGGGGTGGTCATATTCTTTTAGGTATGTTTCAGGATTTTCCCAGGCATGCGATTTAGCGCTTTTTCCCTCAACATAAATGAGTCCGGCATTGAATTGGCCTGCGTGTTGGTCTTGCCAGAGTCCTTTGGTTCCCTGTACCTTGAATCCCAGGTTATAGGGTCTTGGTGAATTCGTATCGTGGGTAAGCACAATGGTTTCTCCATTGGCCGTCTGAATTTGCGAGGTAACGACGTCGCCCAATTTAAAATTCACTTTTGCATTCGGATGTTGGGCTCCACCTTTGGGGTGGTTGACAATGTATTCATGCAATCCGCGTGCTTTGGTAGCGACGGATGATATCCGTGTCAGCAGATTACCTCGGTTGATGTCGATCATCATAGCAACGGGACCGAGTCCGTGGGTGGGGTAGAGGTCGCCATTTCGGTTCACGGAATGTTGGGTGCGCCAGCGTGCTTCGCTGTAACCTTTTTCTCCAAACTCGACGCCGGAATTATACGGTGTTACTCCATCATTGAATTTTACGCCCCGAAGATCGTGTTCATATCCACCCTGTAAATGCAGTAGTTCGCCAAAAATACCCTGTCGCACCATGTTGTATACAGCCAAAATATCACGGCGGTAGCAAACATTTTCAAGTGGCATGACGGGTAGTCCTGTTTTTTCACTGGCATTCACTATATCCCAGCAATCCTGCAAACGAAGTGCGCCACAAACTTCCACGCCGGGAATTTTTCCTGCTTGCAGGCTATCGATAGCCTGGGGCACATGCCATTCCCAGGGTGTGGCAATAATTACCGCATCCACATCTGTGCGTTTCAGCAGGTTTCGATAATCATAGTTGCCTTTGGGGTATGTGGCTGGAACAGGCTTGCCTGCTTTCTGAATGAGTGCGAGTGCATCGGCGAGCATGCGGGGATCCGGATCAGCCAATGCCGTGATATCAACATCCGATCGTTCCAGCATCATTTCGATGTGATTTTGTCCACGCATACCGGTTCCAATGATACCGATGCGAACCTTATCTTTCTGAGAAGCAGCAAAAGCTTGGATAGAGGAAAGTGAGTAAGCACCGGCAATAGATGCCATGCCGGTTTGTCGAATAAATTTTCTTCTGTTCATACTGATAGAGGTAAGAATAATTTCTATGAAAGTAGATTGGCAATAGGGCGATGCTTAGAGCAAAGCAGCCACAACTTTTTGCATTTCATCGACTGTACCAATGCTCAAACGTAGCCAGGTGCTGTTTTTTTCAAACGTGCGGGCGCCAATGATACCGGCGGCCTGAAGTGCCGTTGGTACATTTTTTTTACTGGCAGCACCATCAAAATAAACAAAGCTGGTGTACGAGCGGATGAAGGGAATGTTTAGTTGTGTAAGTCCTTTATAAAAAATATCTTTTGCCTTGATGTTTTCTGCTTTCACGAAGGCAACAAAATCGTTGTCTTGCATCGAAGCTAAGCCACCTTGCATGGAAACATAGGAGGGGCCTGCGTTGGCCCATGCCTGAAGTTGCATCAACTGTTGAATATTGGCAGGCACGGAAACGGCATAGCCGAGTCGGGCGCCAGCCAGGCCATGCACTTTCGAGAATGTTTTAGCGATAATCAGGTTAGGAAAATCATTCACCAGGTGAAGCATGGATGGACTATCATAATAATCTGTATACGCTTCATCAAGTAAAATGATACAATTAGCAGGAATTTTTTTAATAAACAGCTCCAGGTCTGCGGTGGCGGAAACGGTTCCGGTGGGATTATTCGGATTGCAGAGATAAACCATTCTGGTATCGCTGTTGATGGCTGCGAGCATGGCGGGCAGATCATTTTCTTTGGCTGTGGTGACGGGCACCAGTTGAACGGTTAAGCCTAATTTTCGTGCAGCGGGCATCCAGAGTTGAAAGGTTGGGTCGGCTGCAACGATGTTACCTTTTTGTTGTGCCGCCCAGAGTGTTATCAGTCCCAGCAGTTCCGATGATCCGGCTCCCAGGATAATATGTTCTTTCGAGTGATTACTGATTTTTCCGATTTGCTCGCGCAATGTACCGTTCATATCCCATTGGTATCTGTTGGAGGCAGTTACGGCGTCATACATAGCTTTTTTCGCCATGGGTGATGGTCCGTGCGGGTTTTCGTTGGCGCTCAGTTTTATGATGCTTCCGAGAGGAACATCTTGGCTGTCCCAAGGTTGATGCTTGTATAAGTCGCTGGCAGCTAGTGTCAATGGTGCTGCAGAAAATGCGCCCATGGCCAGGGCGGCGTTTCTAATCAGTTCACGTCGGTTCATTGGGGTTAGTTTGCTGTAATTTAATGAATTTGAGCTATTTGGCAGAGATAATTCCATCGGAAGCTGTTTTCGAAAAAAAGGCATTCTTTTACCTTATAATTAATATTATGTTAAGTAGAATGATAGTTGCACTTGTAATCTGCTGTTCTTCAAAAAACAAGGTTTTTCCTGTATGCCCTGATTTTAAGAGGTTTTAATTTAGTATTATTGAATTGAATAGAAATAGATTTACTATTGAAATGTGAAGCTCGAGCCACGTATCAATATCTAAATAACTTTCTTTTTATTTCATGATGGAATATTCTGACACAGCATCTTAAACTGAAGGTAAGATTAACAAATAAATTAATCACATATGCTTATCTATTCAATTGCAAAGAAGTCTTTAACAAAATTTACAAAAGGAATTATTTTATGCTTTGGAATTTTGAGTGCTACTGCTTTTTTGGTTCAATCCTGTAAAAAAACAGAGGTTACTATAAATGATAATGCAGCGAAAAATTTTTTAACAGAGTTGAAGGAACACAGCAATGCCATTAACATCATTACCGTGAATTCTATCAATAATCTGGGTAATCATTCGAATAATAGCTCATTAAGTCTAAATAATTCGAATTACAGTACAAAAAGTCGCTCATTGTCAAGCGATGGTGGACTAAAATCCGCATACATTATTTTTAAAGACATGCCTA
>CAYUXJ010000013.1:0-29584 GCA_964448845.1 uncultured Sediminibacterium sp. | reverse complement strand
AGAAGAGGGCGGACAAGAAGTTGACTTAGTTCCTTATGCTGCAACTTTAGCAAAATATGAAGTTAGCGGAGATTTGGCTAGAACTATCACACCGAATATATTTTTCAGTTCCGCCTATGCAGGTGAACCTGATGTACTTACTTGTGTTGGAGTTGCTCTGGGTGTTAATCATTTATGGGCACTAGGAGGCTCGAATGCAAAAAGCTGGACGAAACAAGCTATGAAGAAGGCATTCGGGGCAGTTGCAAAAAGAGCTTTAGGTCCAATTGGGGTTGCTATAGCCGTTGTGAGTTTTGGTTTATGTATGGGAGGATTTCATGTATAATCGTATTCTTATGTCTACATTCCATATGATATTGCTTTTAATTGGTTCGTTTACTTTAACCAAAAAAATAAGTGAATTGGTCAATTCCATTAAAAAAAAGAACAAGGAAAAGATAAAAGTTGATATTTTATTTTTATTTCTAACGCTTTTTTTAATTGGTATGTTATTATATTTGAAAAGTAATTTGATTAGTTAACGTAATTTTTTTGGATTTTTTTATTACCGACATGAAACCCCAACAAGAGTGGTTTCATGTCGTTTTCATGATAACCGATAACTAAATTTGTCGCAAGGAAAAAATAAAGCATACTCCAACATTTGGTTTTGTGCAACTTGGGCAGTATCCTTCCTGCCATTATGATTTTCCCCAATTATAGGCCAATAAACTGAACACACTAAGACAGTAAAAATACTACACCCCCTATTTAATTAAGGCGCCTGAAATTTTTATAGCCCAGTCTTATAAAATTTTGTCTCTTAGGCAGCTTGAAAAAACCATAATGCAGGTGTTTGACTATTGACAGGTGACCTTTTGGGGAATATAAACCAAAAAATAGTAGCAAACACATCACCACTCTCGAGCTCAGACAAAAAATTCCGGTTTGATCCAATCGACCCGGAATTTTCCAAAAACTACCTGTTCATTTTAACGCCACTCAAAAAGGCAAATCATCCAACGGCTCTGTCAGATCACTATCTGATGGCGCCGGTACTGGTTCTGGAGGGGCTGCAGGAGAAAACTTATTCTCATTCGATAAGCTGTATACTCTCCCGGGGGCTGTCACCTATTTGTTTGTGGGATGGTATAACGGTGAAAAACATTTTGCACAGGTAACTAAACTATAGCTATGGAATTCGAGATTATTCACAAACGCAAAAACTACTTCATTTTGGAACATCGTCGAACAATTAATAGCAGCCGGTCGGTGAACCCTACCACCTTTAAAGCAAGATGGGCTTCCTGCAACTTTATCATGAGAAACTATTTATTACTGATAATACTGGTATTCTTAGTACAAAGCTGTAGTAGCGACTATAAAGACTTTTTGTACAATGCACCAACACCTTACTTAGTGCTAAGCAAAGACACTGTTGTTACCAGGGAGAAAGACTATCTGAATATCAACCAAACCGACAATGGTAAGGTGTATATGAAAACAGCTAACGGTTTCTCGATTGAAATTATTGCTTTTGTAAAGTAAGTGACCTAGGGTATGAAAAGGTAATATCGTATTCGCCGCCGATCCTTATACCCTCGCTGTTTTTAAGTGTCCAAGATAATTGGTTAAGTGATGAGTTCATAACCAATTTAAGATCTCCAGATTTATTTTTTGCAATATTTTTTATTTTACATGTTATTTCGTTTGGATTGTCAAAACCATCACGATTCCCGCCTATAATTGTATAATGTTTATCAGAAAAGTTAGTATTTACATAACTGATAGAGCTCTCTACAATAGTATTTCCTTGTTCAAATTTGTGAAATCCAATAATCGATTCAGCTCTAGAATTTTCAGGAAAATGTAAAAGAATATTTTCCTTTTTCAAAACTAGTGTTAAAGTTTCTGTTCCATTACTCCACACCCAAGTACCAATGAATTTATCTATACTAGAGTTTGTGATATTTCCATTAGGCTGCGGTGGTGTTGGCATTTGAGCTATTGTACCGCATGAAATTAAAAATGCAATTCCAATTATTATTATTTTTTTCATTTTCTTTAATTTATGATACCTATGGAGGATTTAGTGGTGTGTGATTACCATTAGTCATCCTTTTTCGCCCTGAACTCACGCCCAAATTGGAAAAGGGAAAGCCCCTTTATCTTTCCTTTTCCATCCCTTTTAAAACTTAGTTTGGCAGAAACGATGGTATAAAAGAAATCAAGCGCGGTCTCGGGATAAATCTGAGCTTTGGGCTGCCCGGAAATTTGTGCATACACACCGTTCAGATCGCTGGTAATGACATATTTAACGCCAGGCGATAATGAATATACGCCTTCGATTTCATGAATTTGCGAAGGAGTAAGAAAAATACTTTTTTTAAAGGGTAAAGCTTTTGGAATCTCGAAAGGTCTATTGAAAAGAATATCTTCTGTTGCAGCCCAAAGTTGGAAAATGTTGGTGATGTTAGAGGTGTTTGTAAGAATGATGATAACCTTATTCTTCTCCGGGTATCTGGAAATAATGGTCGTATATCCGGGGTAACCGCCAGTGTGCAGGTATATTTTTCCGGTGTGTTCTTTGGGTTGCTGGATCAGCCACCCAAAACCATATGCAAATCCCATGATAGCAGCTGGCTTTCCATTGTTCAGCATAGAAGACATATAACCCAGCTGCTGTTCTTCGCTACTTATCAACTTATCAGAATTGAGTGCTTTATCCCATTTGAGCATATCTTCTGTGGTGCTACTGATTCCGTAAGGTCCGGCAACACCGTCAAAATAATACTGGTATCTGTTTCCTTCAATACTGTCGCTGATAACAAAGCCATCTTTCTTAGGGTCATACAAGTAACCTTCTGCAAAGTTCTCAAGACGTTGACTAGCAGAACGTTGCGGGTAAACATGCGTGTTTGACATGCCTGCAGGGGAAAAGATATTTTTAGTAAGGTAATCAGCAAACGAAATACCGGATACTTTTTCTACAATTAGCGCCAGCAAAACATAGTTCGTATTAGAATAAGCCCACTGCTCACCCGGTTTACTATACACAGTTGTCGTATTTTTTACCAGCGCAGCTAGAATATCGTGATTATCATTCACCCTTTTAACATCAACCTGTTTCTCATTCCACTGTAAAAATTCCGGTATACCGGAAGTATGGTGTAAAAGATGACTGATATGGATATTTTCAAAAGGAAGTAATGGGAAATATTTTCGAATGTCGTCCTCATAGTCCAGTTCTTTCTTTTCATGCAGCTGCATAATGGCCATGGCCGTAAACTGTTTAGACACAGAGGCCAGTTCAAAAATGGATTGGTTGTTCAGTGGCTTTCGGGTTGAAAAATTAGCATAGCCAAAAGCTTTTTCATACACGGGTTTCCCATCCTCTGCGACTAACACACACCCGTTAAAAAGACCCTGTCTATTCAATGTTTCGAATAGAGAGTCCATTGCTATTGATTGCGCTTGAGTGGAAGAGGCGGCAAGCATCAAAACTAGAATAAAGGATCGTGTGGTTGCTTTCACCATTCTATTACATTTTTTGTTAAGAAAGGTAAATGGGGGGAAATCAAATATACGAACACTAGCGAACTATGACTAGCCTTGGACTCCTCCTCCCATTCCCACTTAGGAGGGTCTAGCACCTATAAAGATTTTAGATTCAGCATATGTGCTAAATGTTAAAGGGTGTTAAGAATAGATGGAATTATGGGTTCAAACCTAAAGGATTTTCGAGCTCTTAATCAAGAAGTCCGTCTCTATACACTATTTAATAATTATTCTTATGTTAAGTATTACTGTTAAAGTTATCATACTATTCTAAATCGTACAATTGATAACAATATGATATTCATATGTTTCATAAATTTGCATTATATCCAATCCCTCCAATGGAAAAACAATCTTTTTTCGCGCGATTTCATGACCCCATCATCGTAAGTGCTT
The DNA here is from genome assembly GCA_964448845.1 of uncultured Sediminibacterium sp. Taxonomy (GTDB): domain Bacteria; phylum Bacteroidota; class Bacteroidia; order Chitinophagales; family Chitinophagaceae; genus Sediminibacterium. The sequence goes on along the minus strand of CAYUXJ010000013.1, from coordinate 25,651 downwards.
TTTGTATCATCGTGCCTGTCGTCTTTAGCTTAGGTTATTTTTACGGTCTGGAACAGACAGACAGAATGTCCGTAATCACCAAACAACGCAACCAGGAAATGCATGATAGCCTGGAAATTTATCGACAAAAATTTATTTCCCTGGAACATACCTACTCTATTCCGCAAAATCCAACATTTTATGTTGAACCTAGTAAATCTAACTAGTGCATAAAAAAAGCCACGCAATGCATGGCTTTTCTATAAATTGTTGAATCTTATTAGTTCTTCTTGTGCATAGACTCGTACTCTTTGTATTTAGCGTCATAGAGATCATACAACTTCATATCCTTACCACGCATCCGGTCTCTCTTATATTCATACATATTGGCCAGCATATCAAGTGACCTTTCAAACACGGTCTTTTCTGAGCGATTCAAGTCAGTTCTGTTTTTTAGGGCTTCTACAGCTTTTTCCATCCAGTTGATGGATACTTCCAGATTTTCATTGATAGGTTTTTCCAAATCGACATTGAGTTTTTTCACAGCATCCGTTTGCTCCTTAAATTTGGCCTCCTGCTGGGCTCTTTTTTTCGGGTCTTTATCAGCCGGAGGTTTATTTACATTCAACTGCTGCAGGGCTCGTATATTTTCAAAATATTTGTCTGAATAATCATTGAAATTGTTGTAGTAGATCAAGCCTGCATTGAAAGCTGCCACCGCATTTTTATTATTCTGTCCATAGGCCTTCTGGAATGCATCTGAAGCCTTCAAACTATACATGGCATGCGTGGCGCTGTCCATATTTCCGTCCTTCGATTTTGCATTCGCAAACCAATCTCCGAATTGCAGGTATTTGAATTCATTGAGTGTGCCGGCAGCACTCTCTTTCTCATACAGGGTTGTTTTCTCCACCAGCGATAGGTTTTTATCGAGGTACTCCATTTCAAAGTCATCCCAATTTTCTTTCGGATAATATTCCTTACTTATTGCAAGGTATTTTCGAAACATCGGCTCATTCTTTGTTGTCGTATAGTGATTCAGTACATAGCGGTACATATCAATAAAGGATTCCTCAGCTACTCTATTATCTGCTAACCGAGTATATTGCTGAACGGCTTCCTCAGCCTTTTGTAAATTTTGGTAAGCATACCCCAGGTAGAGCAGTGAAGTAGTGTCAAAAGGTGTTTTGGAGGTAATCCACTTATTCTGAGAAATCATATCATACGTTCGAACGGAGGACTGAAAATAGTAAGCGGCGGAATCCCACTTCTTAGAATTGAAAGTACGCACACCATCCTGAAAACTTCCGGAATACAAATCAAAATAACCTTGTGGTCCTTCCGGTCCTAATTCCTTTAACACGGCAAATTGGGGATCCATCTGCTGGTACTTAGCAAACGCCTCATCAGCAATTTCTTTTGCATTAGGGGTTTTAGCGCGAAGGTCCGGCTTGTTATAGATGGCTGCATAAATCCGGGATCTCCAATAATACGTTTCCGCTTTTCCGGAAAATTTTGGATCAGTAATTGCCTTATCAACTTCAGCTTTGGCTTCAGCTATTTTTCCGCCTACCATAAAAAACTGAACTTTTTTCAGTTCCTGTGCCTGCAAACTTCCCATAGAAAGGCAGGTAATGATTGTGGTGATAAAAAATTGTTTCATGTGTTTTTGTTTAGGAGGGTTCTTGTGTTGTAGTATCATTAGCAGTATCATTAGCAGTATCATCAGAAGTATCATTGGTAGGTTCATCTGTAGGATTATCCGTATTATCCTGATTATCTGATTGAGTTTCCTCCGGTGAAATAATCGTTCCATCGGACTCTTCAGTTGGGGCAGCTACTTCTTCCTGCTCATCAATTTGTGTAATGGCTGCGATCTCATCCCCTTCATCCAACTTAATCAATTTCACACCCTGGGTAGCTCTGCCTGCCTCGCGTATTTGCAAAATACTGGTACGAATGGTAATGCCTGATTTACAAGTAATGATCAGGTCCTCTTTTTCTGTTACACTTAATAATCCAACCAGACTACCAGTCTTTTCGGTAACATGAATGGTTTTAACTCCTTTTCCACCCCGGTTGGTAATGCGGTATTCTTCAATAGAGGTTCTCTTACCAAATCCCTGTTCACTTACAACCAGCACCGTACGTGTTGGATCATCTTTATGAATGCAGATCATGCCCACCACTTCGTCATTGTTGTTCTCCACTTCAATACCCGCTACACCAATTGCTCCGCGACCCGTTGGGCGTACTTTGTTTTCCGGGAAACGGATGGCTCGGCCACTTTTTACAGCCATCATGATTTCCTGATTGCCATCGGTAAGCTTTGCCATAATCAGTTCATCACCTTCCACAATGGTGATGGCATTCACCCCGGTGGTGCGTGGTCGGCTGAAATCTTCGAGTGAAGTCTTCTTGATGATGCCCTTCTTGGTACAGAGTACGATAAAATGATTCTCAACATATTCCTTGTCATCGAGCTTATCAACATCAATGATGGCTTTTACCTTATCATCACCGGGCAGTTGAATCAGATTTTGAATAGCCCTTCCCTTACTTTGCTTCTCTCCGTCCGGTATCTCATATACTCGCAGCCAATAGCATCTTCCCTTTTCTGTGAAAAACATCATTGTGCCGTGTGTGGAAGCCACAAAAAGATGTTCTACAAAATCTTCCTCCCTCGTTTTGGAACCTATTGCACCCCGGCCCCCTCTCCTTTGCTTGCGGTATTCGGTTGCTGAAGTGCGTTTGATGTATCCCATATGAGAAATGGTGATGACCACATCTTCATCTTCAATCAGATCTTCAATGCGCATCTCATCTGCCAGGTACTGAATTTCAGATCGGCGGTCATCGCCAAACTTCTCGCGTACCTCTTTCAGTTCCTCTGAAATCACTTCGAAGCGCGCCGCTTCACTTTGCAGCAGATGACGCAGGCGCTGTATGGTGCTGATAAGATCTCGTATCTCCTCCACAATCTTATCTTGTTCCATACCGGTCAGGCGTTGCAGTCGCAACTCCAGAATAGCCTTGGTCTGTGCTTCAGTGAATCCAGGTTCTTCTGTATAAACATCTGCAGGTAAATCGCCCAGGAAAGCGGGATTGAGCACCCAGTTGCCTTCGCGACTTTTCTCCATCAAGGAGGTACGCGCTTCATCCGGTGTGCGGCTGGCGCGAATCAGTGCAATTACTTCATCGATATGATCCAAGGCTTTTAGATAGCCTGCCAGTATATGTGCTCGCTCTTCTGCCTTCCTCAATTCAAAACGGGAACGACGGATGACAACATCCATGCGAAAATCAATGAACTCACTGACCAGCATCTTTAAGTTCATGATACAAGGTCTTCCCTTGCTGATGGCTACATTATTGATACCATAGCTGGTCTGCAGTTCAGTGTGTTTATACAGTTGATTAATAATCACCTGTGCGACTGCATCTCGTTTCAGGTCAACTACAATACGGGTTCCTTCCCGCATATTACTTTCATTGTTTACATGCGCGATGCCCTCAATGATTTTTTCATTCACCAATTGTCCGATACGATTGGTTAGTACATCACGGTTTACCTGATAGGGCACTTCTGTGATGACAATTTGTTCCCGGCCGCTTTGTTTGGTATCCACGTGACAACGTCCACGCACCACTACCCTACCGCGCCCGGTGCGGAATGCTTCTTTTACGCCCTCCATACCAAAGATGATACCACCGGTAGGAAAATCAGGTGCCTTGATATACTGCATCAAATCATCGATCGTACAATCGCGGTTCTGAATATAAGCAATGCAAGCATCAACAGACTCCCGTAAATTATGGGGCATCATATTGGTAGCCATACCGACAGCAATACCCGAAGATCCGTTCACCAGCAATTGAGGAATGCGGGATGGCAATACGGTAGGCTCCTTGCGGGAATCATCGAAGTTGAACTGGAAATCGACCGTTTCCTTGTCAATATCTTCCAGCATGGCTTCTGCAACCTTCTCGAGGCGGGCCTCGGTATAACGCATGGCAGCAGGCGGGTCACCATCCTGGTTACCGAAATTACCTTGACCATCAACCATGGTATAACGCAAAGTCCATTCCTGCGCCATCCTTACTACAGTATCGTAAATTGAAGCATCACCGTGGGGGTGATACTTTCCCATTACTTCACCCACAATGGCAGCAGACTTTTTATAAGGCTTATTGCTGTTATTCCCCAACTCATTCATGGCATAAAGCACCCGCCTGTGAATGGGTTTGAATCCATCCCGCACATCGGGTAATGCCCTGCCAATGATCACTGACATCGAATAATCGATGTAAGCAGTTTTCATCTGCTCCTCAATATTCACCTGAATGATCCGGTCGTTGTCCTGTGTAATTTCTGGTGTAAAATTTTCCTCTGCCATGCTTCTCTTAGTTGTGCCCTCCGGCGTTTTAATCAGACTTGATTTCAGCCCTCAACCGGGGGTCTGCGAAGATAGTTTTTTTAGGGTGAAAGGGGGTAAATCGACTATAAAAAACGAGCTGGTTTTATCCACAAAAATGGACAATTTTCCACCCAGTGCCTTCGACCAGGAAGACCGATGTTTTTCCACTTTTTCTGTCAGATTTTAAAACGGACTTCTTGCCCCTTACTTTAGTAACTTTACACGCATTGTTGAACCTATTTTGACCCTTCCTATGGCACATCCGCACCTTCTACTGCTCGGCGCAGGAAAATCAGCAGCCACCCTAATCGGGTACCTCCATGCACTGGTAGCATCTGAGCATTGGCAGGTAACCGTCGCCGACAGGGATCTTTCGGTGGTAGAGGAAAAAATTGCCCCCTATCCCGGATTGACGGCCCGCACCATCGATCTGGAAAATCAAGACGAACGGATTCAACTGATTTCCGAAGCCGGACTTGTCATTTCCCTCCTTCCCCCCTCGCTGCAATTAACCGTAGCGAAAGATTGTCTTGCATTGGGAAAGCACTTTTTATCAGCCTCCTATACCGATCCCGGACTGCTGCCGCTGGCGGAAGAAATAAAGGCAAAAAACCTGCTCTTTCTGATGGAAATGGGACTAGACCCCGGTATTGATCATATGAGCGCTATGGAACTGATTCACCGCATCCGTGAAGCAGGCGGAACTATTCATTCATTCGCCTCTCATTGTGGCGGTCTGGTGGCACCGGCCAGTGATGACAATCCCTGGCATTATAAATTTTCCTGGAACCCTCGCAATGTAATCCTGGCAGGTAAAGCAGGAGCCGTTTTCAAACAAAACAACCAGATCACCCGACTCAGCTACGAGCAACTTTTTTCTTTTGATCAGCCGGTTCACATTGCCGGAATCGGCGAATTAGCTACCTATCCCAACAGAGACTCCCTGGCATACATTCCTATATACGGACTGGAATCCGCTGATACCTTTGTTCGAACCACCCTGCGCTACCCCATATTCTGCAGTGGCTGGCAATTGTTGATTCAGCTGGGCTGCACCCGCGAAGACAACCATATTTCCACTGAGGGACTATCACACCGCGATTTCTTTCAACTGCTGTTAGAGCAAGCCGGTATGCGTAGGGAAGATATCCCTTCAGCACTCCTGCCGCTGATGATTTCGATTGGTTGGAATGATGACACACCCCTCGCATGTCCGGCTGGCTGCGCCGCCAATATCTTACAAAGTATATTGGAAAAAAGATGGGCTTTGTTACCCGGTGACCGCGATATGATTGTGATGCTGCACGAACTGACCTATCAGCAAGGAACAAAAAAAATGCAGTTACATGCACAACTGGTAGTGGAGGGTGATGACCAGCTTCATACCGCTATGGCTAAGACAGTGGGCTTACCACTCGGTATTGCAGCCGCATTGATTATGAAAGGAGTTATCAAAAGCCGGGGCTTGCAGATTCCTATTGAACCGGATATCTACGAACCGGTATTAGCTGAATTAAAAGCAAAGGGTATTCGATTTCAGGAGCAGTTGCAGGAATTACATTAATGCTTTGCCTTTTTGGGTTCCTTCTTATTAGTCTCCTGCATTACCCATTCGTAATCTAGTTGACGTTTGTCGAGGTTAGCAGCTACCACCCGAATGGTCACCCGATCACCCATGCGAAACACTCGCCCACTTCTTCTCCCGGTAAGACAAAAGTCCGTTTCTATTAAACGAAAATCATCATAGTCAGATAAGCTCAGTATACTGACAAGTCCCTCGCACTTATAATCTATGGTTTCAACCCAGAATCCAAAGGAAGCGACTCCACAGATAACCCCTTCCAACACTTCACCGAGGTGATCTTGCATAAATTCAACCTGCTTATATTTATTTCCGGCACGCTCACATTCCATTGCTGCCCTTTCCCGCTCGCTGCATTGTAAACATTTTTCATCCATTTTTTTATCCGGCTTGATATTATCTTCTAATACCTGCTGTAGAATTCGATGTACCAGGATATCAGGATAGCGACGGATCGGAGAAGTGAAATGACAGTATAGGTCGAATGCAAGTCCGTAATGTCCTATATTATCAGAGGCATACACAGCTTTTGACATGGTTCGTATGCCCAACTGTTCAAGAACATGCTGTTCGGGCTTACCTTCTACGTCCTGCAACATCTGATTAAAACTGGCAGCAATAGCTGCGGGGGAAGAAATGTTGAATGTATGTCCGTATTTTTTGGCAAAGACCATAAATGGCGCCAGCTTTTCTTTATCCGGCTGATCGTGAATGCGGTAAGGGAAGGGTACCGGCTTATTATTCACTTTTACTTTGGAAACTTTTTCAGCTACATATTTATTTGCGAGTAGCATGAATTCTTCAATCAGCTGGTGCGATTCTTTACTTTCCTTAATGATTACGCCAATGGGCTTCCCCTTGGAATCAAGTCGGAATCTGATTTCCTGTGATGAAAATCTTATGGCCCCTTTGGCAAAACGTTTTTTGCGGAACTTTTGTGCAAGCTGGTGCAAGACCACTATCTCTTTGTGGTGTAACCCGGCTTCTTCTTCAATGATTGTCTGCACGTCTTCATAAGTGAAGCGATGGTCGGAATGTATTACGGTTCTGCCTAACCAACAGGAGCGCACATCAGACCGATTATTGATTTCAAAAATTGCCGAGAAGCAAAGTTTATCCTCATGCGGACGAAGTGAACATAGTTCATTGGAAATTACTTCGGGGAGCATGGGATTCACCCGATCGGGTAAATAAACGGAAGTAGCCCGGCGGTAAGCCTCCTCATCGAGGGAAGTTTCGGGTTGAATATAATGGCTCACATCTGCAATATGAACGCCAATTTCCCACCAGCCATCCGGGAGGGTGCGGATAGAAAGAGCATCATCAAAGTCACGCGCATCGACGGGGTCGATCGTGAACGTCAGCAGGGAACGGCAATCTTTTCTTTGTTCAATCTCTGTTGCAGGAATCTGCTCGGGTAGTCGGGCTGCCTCCTCAACTACTTCATCAGGAAATACCAGCGGAAAACCATTCTGAGCGATCAACTCTTTCATCGCAGCATCATTGCGGTCTTCAGGTTGCAGGATACTAATAATTTCACCTAATGGTTTTTTATCTTCCCGCTCCCATTTTACCAAACGAGCCACTACCCTATCCTTATGCTTTGCACCCATTGTTGCCGAAAGGGGAATAAATAGATCAGGCATGGGTTTGTCGGAATCAGGAATAAAAAAAGCATGGTTGGTGGAGAGTTGTAAAAATCCGATAAATTCAGTTTGACGACGGGTAATTACTTCTATAATCTTTCCTTCTCGTTTTCCCGTGCGGGGATTCTGTTTCGTTACTTTCACGCGCACCTGGTCACCATTGAGTGCGGTATTGAAATCGCCGGGCTTCACCATAACATCACTTCCGTCTTTCTCAACAATTACATAACCCATACCAGAACGGGTTATCTCCAGTCGTCCCCGTACCAGGCCATGAGCTATCGGCTGAGATGGCTGTCTGTTTTTATTTATTTTCTTCTTCTTCATGGGTGGGTTGGGTTGGGAAGTTTCGGATAAACTGTACAATAATTTCATTAAAGAAATCTCCTTCATTGAAAAGGAAGGTCGGACGAATGGGTAAGACATATAGGGCTACTTGTTCCAGTTGCTGCTGAAACTTTAATAAGCGGACTGCATCCTTTTCTGTTGTAAGGATAAGCTTATCTCTACCCGATAGTTTAATGAACTGTCGCTGAATTTCTTGCAGGTCGTCAATTGAAAATATATGATGATCTGCAAAATCGAGTTGTTGATAGGAATGTACTTTATCGTGCAAAAAATCTTTCAGCGGTACCGGATTGGCAATTCCGCAGACAAGTAATACTTCATCACGTTGGGTTAAATGCCATTCGTCTGCCTGATTGAATATATGATATGGGGTACCATATTCGATGGCAGTAAAAAATACCCTTTGCTGTGGCAAGGGTTCCAGTCGACGGATGATTTGTTGTTTTTCTTCGGGGGAAAGTTGGGGCGGACATTTAGTTACAACAATTATCTCAGCTCGGTCGGCTGCTTTCTTTTCGTCGCGCAGATCACCGGTGGGCAGAAAGAAATCATCGCAGTAGAGATTGGCATATTCTGTAAGTAAGATGTTGAGTCCGGATACCACTTCACGATGTTGAAAAGCATCGTCAAGTACTATGGCCTGCAAGTCGGGAACATCCTGCAACAAATAAGAGATACCGACGAGTCGCTCTTCACATACAGCCACGGCCATATCCGGATATTTCATATGAAACTGCATGGGTTCATCACCCAGTTCAAGGGCTGTGGAATTTTTCTCAGCAAGCACATATCCTTTGGTTTTGCGTTTATATCCCCTGCTCAAAACAGCCAGTTTAAATTGACGATGTAAAATCGAGAGGATATATTCGACCATGGGTGATTTACCCGTTCCGCCGACAGCCAGATTGCCTACCGTTATCAGGGGGAAATGAAAAGTAGAAGATGGCAGGTATTTTTTATCAAAAAGCCAGTTTCTCATCTTGACAATTCCCCCATAGAGTCCTGCCAGCGGCAACAGCAGCACCCGAAAAGATTTCAGGAAAATCGTATTAAAATTCATAGAGACGACCGGGAGTAATACAACGGCTTAAAGGTACGTCAAAATGGCCGGTATCTTCTATGCGATTCACCGGATCAAAAAAAGATATACCGAGTTTAATTACATCGGGTCGGCAGCGCCGAAGAAAACGATCATAATAGCCTTTGCCATACCCGACCCTTTGCCCCTGCAGGTCGAAGGCGAGTAATGGCACCAGCACCAGGTCAATCTCTTCGGGTTGAAGTATTGCACCAGCTGCCGGCTCAGGAATATGCCAGTTTCCGGGAATCATTGCAGTACCGGGTGCAGGCAGAACTGCTTCCATGTGTCCTTTTTGATCATATATTTTCGGAAAAGCCAGCTTAGCTGCAGGGTATTTTTCCCGAAGAGCATGGGTCAAAGAAATGGCGTCGGGCTCACCCCATGCTGGCAGCGAGCAGAAAGACAAAATAGCATGCAGGGGTTCTTGCACGGCCTGCTGCAGTTGCTGGAGCAGGGCCGCATTCAATTCCGCTTGCTCAATGGTGGAAAGCTGTGCACGCTTCTCCCGGAAGTGCTTTCTGATTTGTTCTTTGGAAGCTGGTTCTGCCATGAAAGGTGCTTATACATTTATTCAACAGGCGGCTGGAAGAAAGAGAATACGGTGGTACCGTAATTGCGCTGAAAAGCAAACCCGGAAAAATTTTCATAATTATTACGGGGGGTATGCTCGAGCACAAAATAGCCACCGGGGGTAATAAGTTGGCGGCGTATGATGATAGCAGGGATCTCATCTATTGTTGTGAGTGCATAGGGCGGTCCGGCAAAAATGAAATCAAATGGCTGGGTTGCACCCAACAGATAGGTGAAAACCTCCATGCGAAGCACCTGAAAGCCGGTGGCTCCCAGTTTCTGCAAATTGGTTTCTATGAACTTATGCATGGTGGGATCTTTCTCAACGACCACCAACTCGGGTACACCGCGGGAAGCCAATTCATAGCTGATGGCACCCGTACCCCCAAATAAGTCGAGGGAACGCACATCCTGCCAGTTGATCCGATGAGCCAATATATTGAATAAGCCCTCGCGAGCCATATCGGTGGTTGGCCGTGTATGTGGCATGTGTGCCGGCGGATCGATGCGGCGTCCTCCCCATTTTCCTGAAATGATTCTCATAACAACCAGCGCTGTAATAAATAAAAATGATGCGGGGGGTACTGCTGTTTCAACTGAACAAAAATTCCGGATGCAGGCACAGACTGCCATTCCAGTGTGGCAAACAAGGATGTGAGCTGCTCCAATAAGTCATCTTGCACAGTCAATTGTCCGGATAGTTTAAGTCGACAACTTTTTGAAGCCATACCGGCATGTTGCAAACAATTCAACGCATCGTATAAAATATCTTCCCTCGTTGTATAAGAGAAAGTTTGTATCAATTGGAGACTACCCGCTTTTATAAGGGTCATCATAAATGTCTTTTCATCAAAATCAATAGCGACTACATTTTCGTTGGCCTCCGTATCTGTGAGCAATTGCTGAATGATTTCAGCATACATATGGGTAGTGTCATAGCTTGGAAAACGATCGATTATCCATTGCTGTATACCATCATCAATGCGATAGGCCAACATCATCTCTAAACTACGGGGCATTTTTTTATATCCAATCCAGCTATGTGGCTGTTCACCATAAATGAGGTTCAACAAATCTTTGGTGGAAGAGCTGCTGAATTTAGATTCCGGAATTACCAGTGCGTCGGGGAAGGAAAAACAAAAATGACGCTCACTAAAATTGCGACGTAGAATTTCCGATTCCCGCAAAATGTTTTTCAATGTATCCTGCCAATCAATTCCCTCCTCTTTTTCATAAGATTCCAATGCTTCCGGAATATGTTGAAGTCCGTTTCGAACCAATACATCTATCCTATGCATACCAATATGAACAAATAATTCATCATCCCCAGTATATGATACGGGTGGGTGTTCCTGAGAATAGATAGAAATTTTTTTCAGCGACATGAACGTAAATTACACTGCAATGTTAAATAAAAAGCCAGCACGGAAAAGAATTCAGCTCATATTCAGCTAAATTGCACTCCAATTGTAGTTATGAGTTTACCCGGTTCTTCGCTGCAGGTGCAGTTATCCGGCCGGCAAATCCTGGCCATCGCCTTTCCCATCGCCCTATCGATTCTGGTACCACAGTTCAATTTCATTATCAACAATATTTTTTTAGGGGTGTTAGGACAGCGAGAACTTGCAGTGGCAGGAATAACCGGTGTTTATTACCTCATTTTTGCGGTGCTCGGTCAAGGACTGAACAATGGATTACAGGCACTGATCTCGCGCAGAGCGGGAGAAAATAAACTCGACGACATCGGAGTATTGTTTGCGCAGGGGGTACGAATCTCTATTCTATTATCTATAGTAGGCATCCTCATTACCTGGTTTGTGGCACCTGTCATTATTAGAGCTGCCCTGTCTGACCCGGAGAGTGCGAATATGGCCATACGCTTCCTGCACATCCGCATACTCGGACTTCCATTCCTCTATCTCTACCAGATGCGAAATGCACTGCTGGTAGGGATCAACCAAAGTAAGTTTCTCATCATTGGCACTTCAACGGAAGCAGTGGTAAACATTGTACTTGACTATGGTCTGATTTATGGACATTTCGGGTTACCTGCTATGGGCTTCAATGGAGCTGCTATTGCCTCCATAGTGAGTGAGGTAGCCGGATTACTTGTCATATTTTTAATCATTACCAAAAATTCAGTCATTCGTTCCTTGCAATTATTCAAGCATACTAAATTTCATCTCACCAATACAAAACTGATTCTGCGGCAGTCCTCACCACTCATGTTGCAATTTGCCATCAGTATCATCAGCTGGGAATTTTTTTATATTCTGATTGAACACGATGGCACGCTAGCTTTAGCAGTTTCTAATACAATGCGGAACCTGTTTGGTTTCTTCGGTTGTTTTACCTGGGCTTTTGCAGCCACCACGAATAGCATGGTGAGTAATGTGATAGGACAGGGACTAATTGAGGAAGTGATGCCATTAATTAAGCGAATTATTTTCTTCAGTCTGGGTATGTCGATCATTGTATTTTGTCTGCTGAATCTTTTTCCTACCGCCTTCTTAAGTATATATGGTCAGGGTCCGGAATTCATTGCTGCTGCTATTCCGGTGCTGCGCGTTGTATCAGCAGCCATGTTACTGATGTCTGTCGGTGTAGTGTGGATGAATGCCGTTACCGGTACAGGCAACTCAAACATGAACCTTATCACGGAAAGTACTGCTATTGTTCTCTATTGCGTGTACACTTATCTGGTGCTGGAAGTCTGGAATCTCCCGATAACAGTGGGCTGGGCCAGTGAATGGCTGTACTGGATGACATTGTTCCTCCCCTCCTACTGGTACATGCGCAGTGGCAGGTGGAAGCAACGAAAAATCTAAACCGATTCCTGTATTACTGTTTAGCCTGCAGTTCTGTTATCAGATTTACATATTGCTGCATGGCGTCTGAGGAAGCTGTTCCCACCAGTTTGTTCCATGCCTCATACTTGAATCTGGCAACGAAATCGAAAGCATTTTCAGGTGCATGAGCTGGTGTACAATCACCCTCGGTCGCCTGCTTGTAGAGTGAATAAATTTTTAAGAGGGTTTCGTTGTCGGGTTTTTCTTTCAGGTTTTTACTGTTGGCAACAGCTGATTCAAATTGTTGTTGGAGTTCCATGGTTGATTTATTGAAGGGTGGCTAATAATTCTGCGCCGCTGGCTTTCATGATGGCATCGGCTGAAGTGCGGTTGGGTAATTTTTGAAGGCGGGTGAGTATTTCAATGGCTTTTGTTGGATTTCGATTCTCCTTATAGGCACGACCAAGATCGAGATAGTTACTCACCATATAAGGTTCCAATTGTCTGCATTTTTCCATGCAGGCTATGGCCGTATCTAGATTACCTTCCGGCAGACCACCATAAAACAGTTTGACAGCTGCTTTCTTAAAGACAGACAATTTCACCATTTCATAGTGCCATTTGCCCAGCACATACTGTGCTTTTCCATAATTGGGTTGTAAAGTAACCGCTCGGTCAGCATAAAAGCGCACATCCCGCACATAGTCAACAATCTTTCTGTTATCAGATTCAAAATCGGTCAGGTTGCCGGAAGCCATAGCCATCACATAACTTGACTCTACCCGATTACTATCAGCTGCATAGGCTCTTTTGGCAAAAGCATAAGCGGTTTCATACATCAGCTTCTTTGTTTTCTTATCGACTTCCTTATTACCCAAGACTGTATGAAGTTCTGCCAGTTTACACAATGATGTTAGCTGTGTTGGCTCTTGCAGCAATACTCCCTGATAGAGTTTAATGGCTTCCTGCTCTTTCAGCTGCCGTTCCAGTTGTTCAGCTTGCAGTATGAGTGAATTCACCGGCTGTGCCTGCAGGCTGCCGATAAAAAACAGAGATAGTAGACATAGGTATTTCATATCGACGGTTGATTGGTTTATCTGTCTATAACAAATTCTACGCCAACTTTTCCCTCAAAGGAAGGGATAGGGGCATGTAACTTATAGATTGAGATATGTACCTGTTTGGCCATTGAAAATTTTTCCATCAGATGATGTGCAATGGTATTGCCCAGTTGTTCCAGCAGAGGTGTAGGTTGTTCCATGCATTGCCGGATGATATCATAGGCATGAACATAATCGAGTGAGGGTCTATCGGGGGAAACCAGGGCAATGTCTTCATCCACCTGTATGCTAACGTTTACTTCAAATTCATTTCCCAGGCGTTTCTCTGCTTCATATAAACCATGGAAGCCATTGAATCGCAAGTCTTGCAGGTGAATGGTATACATGGGATCGGAATGAATCGTTTATGCCAGTCCGGCAGCACTGAGGTAGCGCTCCGCATCGAGGGCAGCCATACAGCCACTGCCTGCGGCAGTTACTGCCTGGCGGTAGGTTTTATCCTGCACATCTCCGGCAGCAAATACGCCTTCGATATTGGTTTTGGTTGTACCCGGCACCGTCATGATATAACCGGTTTCATCCATATCGATGAAGGGCTTGAAAATATTGCTGTTCGGCTGATGTCCAATGGCCACAAAAAAGGCGCTCACCGGAATATCACTTACTTCGCCAGATTGATTATTCCGGATGCGAACGGCTTCTACTTTTGACTCACCCAAAATCTCTTCGGTCTCGGTATTCCAATGGACTTGTATATTGGGCGTTTGCAGCACACGCTGTTGCATCACTTTACTCGCGCGCATGGCATCCTTTCTAATCAGCATATGAACTTTGGTACAAAGCTTAGATAGGTAAAGGGCTTCCTCAGCTGCAGTATCGCCTGCCCCTACGATGGCTACTTCCTTTCCCCTGAAAAAGAATCCATCACAAACGGCACATGCGCTAACACCATAACCATTCAAACGCTGTTCAGATGGGAGTCCCAACCATTTAGCAGAGGCGCCGGTAGACAGGATAACTGCATCTGCTTCGATCAGTTTTTCTTCATCGATCCATACCCGGAAAGGTCGAACATTGAAGTCAACGCTGGAAGCGATGCCATAGCGAACATCAGCACCCATGCGAACGGCCTGCTTTTCAAAATGAACCATCATCTCGGGTCCTTGTATGCCATCCGGGTAACCGGGATAATTTTCTACCTCGGTGGTGATGGTCAGTTGTCCGCCGGGCTGAATACCCTGGTACAATACCGGTTTCAGATTAGCACGGGCAGCATAGATGGCTGCTGTATAGCCGGCAGGGCCGGAACCTATAATCAGCAGATGTACTTTTTCAATTTCCTCGTTGGCCATTTACTTCTTTTTTACCGCGCGAAGTTATCAATAAAATGCAGTGTGTAACTAAGGTAGCGGATGTTGTGGATAATCTTAAAAAAATACCCCTGCTGGAAACAGGGGCATTTTCGATATAACTATTTTGGTTATCGTTACCCCAAATAGGCTTTCAGCGAATTGCTGTAGCGAGCTTTTTGGAGGCGTTTGATGGCGCGCTCTTTGATCTGGCGGATTCTTTCCTTGGTTAGATCGTACTTCATACCAATTTGCTCAATGGTTACACCATTTTCTCCATCCAGGCCAAAATAGGCGTTCACGATTTCAGCCTCACGGGGACTCAGTGATTTGAGTACGCGACGAATTTCCTCGCGAAGCGAGTCCTTCATAACATCTTCGTCGGTATCATCACTTCCCTCCAGCAGGTCTCCCATGGCCACATCTTCCGCTTCATGCACGGGCGCATCCAGGGATGTATGACGTGTGTTGCTTTGGAAAATGTTATTAATTTCTGTTTCACTCATCTCCAGGATTTCAGCCAGCTCTTCGGTAGAAGGCTCACGCTCATGTTCCTGCTCGAATGCCATATAGGCTTTATTGGCCTTATTATAGGTGCCGATTTTATTTTGTGGAAGACGAACCAGACGACCTTGCTCGGCAAGCGCCTGCAGGATCGACTGACGGATCCACCAAACATCGTAGGAGATGAATTTAAATCCTTTGGTTTCATCGAAACGCTGGGCAGCTTTAATCAAACCCAGGTTTCCTTCATTGATGAGGTCACTCAGGGAAAGGCCCTGGTGCTGGTATTGCTTAGCGACAGAAACCACGAAACGCAGATTCGCCTGAACCAGTTTGTCGAGTGCATGTTGATCGTGCATCTTGATTTTCTGGGCCAGTGTTGTTTCCTCCTCGGGAGTAATCATGGGAATCTTAGAAATCTCCTGCAGGTATTTCTCAACTGCCTGAGAGTCGCGATTCGTAATCTGGGTTGCAATTTTAAGCTGCCTCATGGGTAAGAATTACTATATAGACAAAAAACGGACGAAAAGGTTACAAATTAGTGGCCATATATTTTCTGCCCGAATGGCAGTATAATATAGCCTGCAAAGATACATAATTTAGGCTAAAAACCATTGATAATGTGGAAAAAAGGGTTGTAAATGGTAGAAAATACTTAATTCATTACCTCTTATAAAAAAATGCCGGGGAAAGCCCCAGAAAAGCAGGTTTGCGATTATCTTCGTCCCCATGATGATTGATTATCGCTCCGATACGGTCACCCGCCCCACCCCCGGTATGCTTGAAGCTATGAATCAGGCAGTTGTAGGGGATGATGTGTTTAGTGAAGACCCTTCCATTAACCGCCTGGAGAAGATGAGTGCCGCCTTGTTTGGTATGCCGGCAGCCCTATTCTGTCCCAGTGGCACCATGACCAACCAAATTGGTATTAAATGTCATACCCAACCCGGTGATGAGTTGATTTGCGATTTCCTATCGCACATATATCAATATGAGGGCGGGGGTATCGCATTTAATTCGGGGGTATCTGTTCGCCTGGTAAATGGCGACCGGGGCAGAATCACGGCAGAGCAGGTATTGGAATCGATTAATCCTATAGATGTTCACAAACCCATTACCAGTCTGGTGAGTCTGGAAAATACTGCAAATCGTGGCGGAGGAAGTTGCTACGATTTGAATGAAATTCAACGAATTAGAGAGGTTTGTGATCAAAAAAATTTAAGCCTTCACCTCGATGGAGCCCGCTTATTCAATGCCCTGGTGGCCAAGAATGAGTCGCCCCTGCGCTATGGTGAACTGTTCCATAGTATTTCTATCTGTCTGAGTAAGGGGTTGGGGGCACCGGTGGGAAGTGTACTCATTGGAGACACACCTTTTATTCAAAAGGCTCGCCGGATTCGAAAAGTGATGGGTGGTGGTATGCGTCAGGCGGGCTATCTGGCTGCTGCCGGTATCTACGCCCTCGAGCATCATATAGCCCGCTTGGCTACCGATCATCTGCATGCCCGCCTGATTGCGGAAGCCTGGCAGAAGAAATCATTTATTGGAAACATCTATCCGGTTGAAACCAATATAATCATTTTCGAGGTCAGCAACACCTTTACTGCTCCGCAGTTGGCTGTCAAGTTAAAAGAAAACGACATACTCGCCATCGCCATCTCCCCCCGGATGATCCGAATGGTGGTACACCTAGATATCCATGAAATGGATGTCCAAAGAACCATCGATGTAATTGCACGGCTCTGAGGGCCGCACCGTTACGGGTAAAATTGAAGCACATGTTACCGAGAATCAATCCGACCAGCACGCAGGCCTGGTTTTTGCTGAAGAAGCATGCTGAGGAAGAAATGAACCGCATCCACCTGCGTGATTTATTTGCTTCAGACAGCGACCGTTTCAACCGCTTTTCTATTCGCTGGAATGAACTGCTGTTCGATTATTCCAAGAATATCATCAATCAAAAGACCCTGCAGCTGCTCCTGCAACTGGCACAGGAAACTGAATTGAAGAAGGCCATTGAACAACTGTTTCGGGGGGAGCCCATCAATGAGACGGAAAACAGGGCTGTGCTGCACACTGCCTTGCGTAATTTTTCGGGTGAATCCGTCCTTCTCAACGGAAAAGATGTTATGCCCGATATTAAACGTGTGCTACAACAGATGCAGGTCTGTTGTGATAAAGTACACAGTGGAGAATGGAAAGGTTATACCGGCAAACCTATACGTTACATCGTCAATATTGGAATTGGTGGAAGTGACTTAGGTCCGGTGATGGTTACAGAAGCCTTACGCCCGTATCGCATGCCCGGTATACGGTCTTTCTTTGTGAGCAATGTTGATGGCGCACATATCGCACAAACCCTGGAACAGATTCATCCGGAAGAAACCCTGTTTCTGATCGCTTCCAAGACGTTCACAACACAGGAGACCATGACCAATGCACATACGGCACGTGACTGGTTCCTCTCCCATGCAGGCAATGAGCAGCACATCGCGCAACATTTCTTGGCACTAAGTACCAATGAAAAAGCAGTGACCGCATTTGGCATTCATCCGGACAATCGATTTGAATTTTGGGATTGGGTAGGTGGCAGGTACTCACTCTGGAGCGCCATTGGTCTCTCCATTGCCCTCACCATTGGTTACTCCCACTTTGAAGCCTTACTTCAAGGTGCCCATAGTGCTGATCTCCATTTTCGGCAGGAAAAATTTGAAAACAATATTCCGGTATTGATGGCCATCATAGGCATCTGGTACACCAATTTTATGGGGGCTCAAAGTGAGGCCATTTTACCCTATGACCAAAATCTTCACCGCTTGCCCGCTTACCTGCAGCAGGCCAATATGGAGAGTAATGGGAAATATGTTGACAGAAATGGCAATGCGGTGAGCTATCCGACCGGACCCATCATCTGGGGAGAACCCGGAACAAATGGGCAGCATGCTTTTTATCAGTTGATACACCAGGGTACCTTGCTGATTCCGGCAGATTTCATCGCCCCTGCCATCAGCCAGTATGACCTCAGCAACCATCATCAGCAATTGCTTTCACATTTCTTCGCCCAAACTGAAGCTTTAATGAATGGCAAGACGGAGGAGGAAGTGAAAGCTGAATTAACTGCTGCGGGACTTGAAGAAGAAGCGATCAAGCGACTGACACCTTATAAAGTATTTACCGGCAATAAACCTTCCAATTCCTTCCTGTTCCGTCAACTGACGCCCTTCGCACTCGGACAGCTCATTGCGATGTATGAACATAAAATATTTGTTCAGGGTGTGATCTGGAACATATTTAGTTTCGATCAATGGGGGGTGGAACTTGGTAAACAATTGGCCGGAAAGATATTACCTGAAATAAATGCCACATCATCTATCCAGTCACATGATGCATCTACCAATGGGTTAATGAATACCTGTCGAGAAATGCGCCAGTCTGCAGGCTCATAGCACTATGGAATTACCAAGCACTGTTATTCGTCCCATCGCCGCCGATGATAATGCCACCCTGGCACGCATCATTCGATCTGTGTTAGAAGAATTTGGTGCCAATAAGCCCGGAACTGTTTATTACGATCGCGAAACCGACCATTTATTTGAATTATTCCATGCAACTCCGCGTAGCGCCTATCGGGTGGCTGAACGTGGTGACCGGGTGATGGGGGGAGCCGGAATATTTCCTACACCTGACCTGCCGGAAGGAACCTGTGAATTGGTTAAAATGTATCTCCTGCCTGAGGCAAGGGGAACTGGTATTGGCCGACAACTTGTTGAAGAAGCATTCCGAATGGCTCAAGGACTGGGCTATCAAAAAATTTACCTCGAAACCATGCCTGAGCTCAAAACAGCCATCGGTATGTATGAAAAAATGGGATTCCAGTATTTGCCCGGTCCCATGGGCTGTTCCGGCCATACTGGTTGTGATATCTGGATGCAAAGGGACTTATAAAAAAAAAGTGCCCGCAAGTAGGGCACTTCGTATCGTTCAAGCAGATCGCTTTACCACTTATCTACTTCTTCACCACTCAGGTTATCTCCGGAAGAAGCTGCCTGGCTGGGTGCTGCAGGTGCAGGTTCCTTTTCAGGAGCAGGCTCAGTAACGGCATTACTTACTTCCACATGACCCTGCTCGATGTGACCATTTTCGCCCTCACCCTCCGGATATTCATGGTTAAAAGCGTCAAAATCAAAGTCTGGCATCAACTCGGTCTTCACATAATCGACAGCTTCCTGCATTGCTTTCAGGAACTTATTAAAATCTTCTTTGTACAGAAATATTTTGTGGCGGTCATATCCATTATCGTCAAATCGCTTTCTGCTCTCAGTGATGGTCAGAAAGTAGTCATTGCCTTTGGTTGCGCGCACATCAAAAAAATAGGTTCTCCGCTTTCCTGCACGAATTCGTTTACTGTAAACACTGTCCATTTTTTTCTCCTGATTCTCGTAAGCCACGGTTATTGTTTTTTAGGTTGGTACTAATGAATGTATAACAAATATAGTATTGTTCTACTATTATCAAAATTTTTAACAAATTAATTCCACAGAAGCGGGCCGATTCAGGCAGGTTATCCACCAACGGCTTGCAGTTGTTGGTGGTAGAGACGGGCATAATACCCCCCTTTCTTCATCAACTCCTCATGATTACCTTGCTCTGCTATCCGGCCATTTTCCAGCACAAGGATCTGGGTAAACGTAAGGGAGGTAATGATCCGATGGGTAATGAAAATCAATGTTCTGTTCCCCAGCCAGGTATGCAGATTACCGGCAATTAGTGCTTCCGTGGCGGTATCAACGGCACTCAGACAATCATCCAGCAGCAGGTATTGCGGATTCGTCAGGAGAGCCCTAGCGATGGAAACACGCTGTTTTTGTCCGCCCGATAGGGTAATACCCCGCTCCCCCACCCTGGTGGCATAGCCATCTGGAAAGCCCATGATATCGTTGTGAACACCAGCCATGCGGGCCGCATTTTCTATTTGTTCAGTGGTGGGGGGTTCCTTGCATCCAAAACTGATATTGGCTGCGATGGTATCACTAAACAACACCACATCCTGCTGCACATAGCCAATGGTGCGCCGCCATTCATCTAGGCGGAATTGACTAATGGGTGTTTCTCCCCACAAAATATCGCCTATGGTAGGGTCATACATGCGCATCATTAATTGGGCAAATGTGGTTTTACCACTACCTGTTTTTCCCAACACCAGCACTTTTTCACCCGGTTGAATGGTACATGCTATGTGTTGTAATGCCTTTATCCCTGTGTGGGGGAAAGTGAAAGAAACATTTCTCCATGCCAGAGCTGCATTCAACGGAACCGGAACAGGATGCACAGGGTCATGCACATCCGGTACGATTGACAGAAACTCATTGATTCTTTTTTGTGATGCCGCAGCCCGCTGTATCATGCTGGCGGTCCAGCCGATGGCACTCACAGGAAATGTCAGCAGGTTGATGTAGATTACAAATTCAACGATGGTACCAACAGCAGTTGGATCCTGAATGGCGCGGTAGCTTCCCACGAAGATGGTAATTAAAATACTGATGCCGATCATCAATGACATACTGGGGAAGTAAATCGATTCTACCCTTGATAATCCAATGGCTGCCTGCTTATAGGCCTCACTGCTTTGCCGGAACTGTTGAAACATGGCTGTTTCCTGCACAAATGATTTGATCACACGAATACCGGAATAGGTTTCCTGGGCATGGGTGGTCAGATCGGATAATTGTTCCTGTATCTCTTCACTTTTTTTATTGATGATGCTGTTCACCCGATAGATGGTAAAAGCCAACACAGGTAAAGGTGCCAATACCATCAATGAGAGTGACACGTCTCTACTGAACATATTATATAGACAAAAGCCAATGAGTGTGATCAGGTTGATAAGATACATCAGGGCGGGGCCGGTGAACATGCGTACCCGACTCACATCTTCCGAAATACGATTCATCAAATCGCCCGTGGCATGGGTAGAAAAGAAACCGCTGTGAAGCGACTGATATTGTTGGTAAATTTCATTTTTCTGGTCAAACTCGATGTGGCGGCTCATCACAATGATGGTTTGCCGCATAAAAAACATGAAAACACCTCTAATAACAGCAAATAGTAGAATCAGCAGACAGGTGATGGTCACGATTCTTGGGAGGGACTGATCAGATTGAAACAAAAAGGAAAATATCGCATCCATTCGGCTGGCCTTCACTTGTTGGTGAACGGATGTAGTACGCTGCTGAATATATGCGATTAATAGTCCGGTAATTCTTGGCGCAAGTACAGCAAAGAAATTGCTCGACACGACAAATACTACGCCAATCAGCAGACGCCATCTGTATTTAAAAAAGTATGGATTCAGTGCGCGCAGGTGCTTCAAGCCATAAAATTTAAACTCCCGGAAGAGTCATGAGATAAAAAAGGGTATTTATTGCTCCCCTTATTTTTTAGCACTCCAGGTATTATTCGATTCGTTGGAGTCTGGAAACACTTTATCGGGATCATACGTAACAGATTCGATTTCTGCATCTGAAGCAAAGGGGAAGGTCCAGCTCAGATTCCGCATCCAAATATCAACCGGTAACTTCACACGGACTGATTTACCATTTTTCATTTTCACTTCCAGTTCAACCGGCATCACCAGTTTTTCCAGGTTCTCGATGGTGATGAGACAGCCCTTTGTAAAATCGTTGCTGTCTCTGTATTTCACTTCTTTTACGGCAACATCGTGTTTCCAGTTATGCACGAACCAGCCGCGCCAGAACCATTGCAGGCTCTCACCGGCAGCATTCTCCATGGTTCTGAAAAAGTCATCGGGGGTAGGATGTTTGAAAGCCCAGTTGCGGATATAAGTTTGGAAAGCATAATCAAATCTTTTCTCACCGAGAATCTGTTCGCGCAGCAATTGCAGTCCAACAGCAGGTTTACTGTATAAAAGAGTTCCGTTGTTTCTTTCTTTCAGGTTATCAGGACCATTGCTTAGTATGGGTTCGAGGGTGGAATTGGTGAAAAAGCGTCCGGCATCGTGCATATTGGTTTTACCGCGGGGGCGATACTCGCCTTTGTTAAAGGCATCTGTAGACAGGTCATTGATAAACGTATTGAATCCCTCATCCATCCAGCCATAGAGTCTTTCATTCGAACCCACTATCATGGGGAACCAGGTATGACCAAATTCATGGTCATTTACGCCCCAGAGTCCCATGGTTTTGGCGCGGAAACTGCAGAAAACTATTCCGGGATATTCCATGCCACCCGGATTTCCGGCAACTGCTGTTGCAGCAGGATAGGGATACTCAAGCCATTTAGCGGAATAATGTTCAATAGATGCTTTTACATATTCAGTAGATCTGCCCCATGCATTTATGCCTTCGCTTTCGATGGGATAGGCTGATATAGCCATGCACTTTTTACCACTTGGAAGTTTGATGGATGCTGCATCCAGTATAAATGCCGAAGATGCTCCCCAGGCAAAATCTCTGGACTGATTAATTTTATAATGCCAGGTGAGTGCGGTCTTGGTAGGATGGATGGGTTGTCCAATTTCATCTGCCCCTCGGATAATTACGGTCTTTTCGCTCGAGGCGGCTTGTTTCCAGCGGGCGAGGTGCACAGGCGAATAAATTTCGGAAGCATTCACCAATTCACCGGAAGCTACTACCGCTAAGGAAGCAGGTGCGGTGATAGTAACATCAAAGTCACCATATTCCAGGTAGAATTCACCCGGACCGGTATAGGGAATGGTGTTCCAGCCAGATACATCGTCGTATACGCACATCCGAGGGTACCATTGGGCGATGGTAAAGATTTTTCCATTTTTAGAAGTCTGTATCCCCATTCGATCAGAGCCATAGGTGGGTGAGATAAAAGAGAAATCGATTCTGAATTGAATTTTTCCTCCACCAGCGGGCAGGTCTTTCGGAAGAAACAATTGCATGCGGGTATCGTCGATCATAAATGGTATATCGACCAGCACGTTCTTCTCTTTCAGCATTTTCACAGCGGTTATCTTATATCCTGCATCAAAATCTTGTCCGCGACCACCATTTCTGCTACCATTAAAGGGGGTAATAGCGCTGCCGCGGGAATCTTTGCGAAACAGGTTTTGATCGAGCTGCATCCAGAGGTAAGGTAATTTTTGTGGACTATTATTCGTATAAGTAATGATTTCGTATCCTTTAATTTCATTGGTCTCCTCATTTAGCTTTACATCGATCCTATAATCTACTTTATTCTGCCAGTAGCGAGGACCGGGTTCACCGGAGGCTGATCTGAATTCATTACCGTTCTTTGAATAAAAGAAGGGGGCGAATGTTTCTGTGTAGCTGTAATTCGATACCGTTGATGAAGCAGTTTGGCCATAGACGATAGCGGAGCAAACAGGTATGATCCAAGTGATAAGGAAGATGAAAATACGTTTCATAAGAGATTATTTGAAATTAAAATTACCAAATTATCATCAATAGCTCATTTCAGGTTTTACAGCCAGTAATATTGTATTGTCAGGGTATGCTTGTATTTACGGCTTTGGGAATTTTTCCGGAAATAAATTACGCTTAGGTACAAGCAGTCAGCATGTATTCATAATTTTATGATGCTTCAGGAATCCGAAAAAAATCTGTGGTGCTGCAGCTCAGATAAAATGATAGTTATGGAAAAAGTCATACAAATTTTGTTGCCTATTTATATAAATCTGTACTTTCTTTTTGCATTCATCATCCAAAGTGTGCAGGTTTATCAGCGTACCGGAAGAAATCCGATGGTACTGCCAAAAGATGACAGTGCCTATGGGCTGATTGGATTGTATTTCAAAATCACATTGATTGGTCTGTTTGTATATGTATTCCTATATGCATGGGTGCCGTCAGTGCGGGACTACTTTTTACCGATTCATTTACCCCTGGCGGAAGTTTGGCAATGGTTGGGGATATTGTGTTTGATATTTTCGCTGGTATGGACGAGCGTTGCGCAGGGGCATATGAAAGATTCCTGGCGGATAGGGATAGATCGTGATATGAAGACAGCGTTGATTACGGCGGGACTCTTCAGTTTTACCAGGAATCCGATATTTCTGGGGATGTTATTGGTGTTGGCAGGTTTGTTTTTTTTAACTCCGAATGCAGCGACGCTGATTTTTTGGATAGTTGGATATATCCTGATACAGGTACAAATAAGGTTAGAAGAAGAATATTTGCAAAGGCAGCATGGGGAAGCGTATGCAATTTTCTGCAGGAAAGTACCCAGAAGATTGATGTTTTGAGCACCCAGGTTATTCGTGAGTCAACTTGCCGCAAATTTAAATTGAAGAGCTAATTTTCTATCTGCACCGATCTATTGATTATGAATTCTTACGGCTTCGTATAGACTTGCAAAATATTTTTCAGAAGAAAAAATACCGTGGATATCAGAAGCCCATGATAGAGTTAAAGCACTATACATTAGTCCCTCCCCCGTTGTAGCAAAATAAGAGGGATTGACTGATAGCGCTGCAACAATAAGACCCAGGGCAGTTCCTCTTATAATCGTTTGAATGGTATATATTTTTCTGGCAGGGCGAAATGCCGAGAGTGCCTGTTCATCGTTTTGAATAATTTGAACCAATTTTCTGTGACGATAAAAGTTCATAGGATAATCGTAATGTTCGAGCAGTGCTAAACCCACGACCAATTTTTCCGGTATATTACTGGCAATGGTTTCGGTTCTTGGAGGGCGAGAACGATCGTATAAACTTATTTTTCCATTAATTACAGGTCGAACACTGATGTATCTGCCATTTCCACGTAATTGTTTGGATAAATAGGTGATGTTGAATATTGTAAATGAATCAATTTGATTCATGTAATAAGTCTTTTCACCTACGACGAGTCGCTCTTTCCCAAAAATCGGGTTGCGATAGCGGATTTTTTCTACCGATATCGTTTCTCCATTTTTAAGGTATAATGTTTGATTTTGAGAAAAGGTAAATAGGGGGACAAGTAAGCAAGTAAAAAAGATTTTTTTCATATCCCGTTTTTTGAAAAAACAGCAAACCCTGTGCCAGTTTATCTGACTTTGAACTGCATAAAATGAAAAACAGATCAATTCGATTCACTTGGGTTCAATCGAGTCCTCCCATTTAAAAAAATTCAGTGGTGGATTCCCGGTAGTCAAGGGGGGAACGTGCTCATGTGTTCCCGATTGGACGGAAAGATTCCTGATAGTTCAGGAATCAATATTTACAGACAATTACGCGCGACAAAAAGTTGTCTTGTAAATCCGGTGTTGGCCTATTGATTGTATTTTTTAACAGCATCGTACATTCCTGAAAGGTATCTTTCTGAGGTAGATAAATCAT
>CAYUXJ010000012.1:47473-83543 GCA_964448845.1 uncultured Sediminibacterium sp. | reverse complement strand
AGGGTTAGTCCATGCGCCCCCGGGTACTCAGTTCCCCAGGCACTGAGCAGCTTACCTGACTTATCATACGCCAGTAGATTGTTTTTCGTTTCATTCGTCAGCAACAAAATTCTTCCCCGGCTATCTTGTACCATTTCATGGCAGTCATTCACTGGATGTACCGACGTGTCCAGTTTACCCCAATTGATATTGAGTTGGTATTTTTTTTCATTGTGGCCGTAGACCTTCTCGGGGATATTTGCCATTAAACGCTTGCCTGCGAGCACGCCGCCCGCCATGAGTAATCCTTTTTGGATGAATTGCTTTCTTTTCATTGGAGTGGTAATGACCAAAAAAAGTTAGCAATTATTGTTTGGGCATCCTACTGAATCCCGGTTGTAAATAAGGTGCCAGCGTTTTCCAGTCCAGTAATATTTCCGGGGTTTGTGATGAGCCCGGACCAACAACATATTTGCCAAAAACAAATCCAATTCCCTGGTCCCTGATGACAAAACATTGTAGATTAGAACCGAAGAAAAATCCATCACACTTGCATTTTTCTTTGTCCAGTGTTACACCATCTTCTTTCAAAAAATTTAGTCCAAAACTTTCATTGAACATATACTTATTAAAAGTCATGGTATCTTTCGAAGCAACTTCTGCAAGTAGTCTGGTCAGTTTGATGTCATTGTTGTTCGAAAAGTTCAGTATTTGCTGAATATCCAGCAACTGGTTGTTCCTGAAGCTAAAGCTAGTTACCTTCTGGTTACCACTGGCACCACCGGTATTCTCATATTCATTCATCACGTAACCGACTGTTTGAGAAGAATCAGATTTTACGGTAGTAAAGCTGATCATGTATGTATTGCTTCCTTCTTTCAAATCCTTCCATTCCTGTTTCTTATCACTTAGCTTCAGTTCCACCCATTTTTTGATCACTGATTCTTTGTCCTGCACATCCTTAGGATAGCTGGCTTTGATAACATAATTGGCGGTAGAATCTATCAACTGTTCGGTGGTGGTTTCGACAGCAACTTTTTCCTGATTCGACATATTGATACATCCTGACCAGGTTAAACTCAGCAAACAGATAATGGCCAACATACCGGCAGGAAGAATGCGTGTTTTCATATAGCTAGATTGAGGGTTTACAATTTGAGCAACCCGGAAAGGGTTGTCATCTCAAATATCAACCATTTAGCTAAATTTTGCTAATTTGTTTCATTGATTTTCTACTATGACAACTTATACCTGCGTTTCCCTCCGCACTCCCCAAAGAATAGCCGAAGTGGCCTGGTTCGATGACCTATGTGGTGGCGATACTGCTTTTTTGGGTGAACTGGATGGCACCCGCAGAAGCAATTATGAGCATTGCGGTTCGATTGCCGTAGAAGCTGATCGCCATGGGTTCCAAAACATACTCCTGCCTACTTCCTATATGGTAGGGCAGGAAGGTATTCCCTTTGCAGCTGCCATTGCCCACCGCACGGAGCAGATGAATTTATTATTGGCAATACGCACCGGTGAAATACATCCGCCCATGCTGGCCCGTCATATTGCTACCCTGGATCACTTGCTCAAAGGTCGATTGACTATCAATATCATCAATTCAGATTTGCCGGGTTGTAAGGAAGACCCTGAGCTGCGTTACCGGCGCTGTGCGGAAGTAATTGAGATTTTACAACAAGCATGGACAAAAGAAGAGATCAATCATCAGGGTTCAGTATATCCCCGGTTTCAGATGAAAACTGATCCGGTAAAACCCTATCAGCAAAACGGGGGGCCGCTCTTATACTTTGGAGGTACTTCCCCCGGATCGCGCGATCTCTGTGCCCGCTATTGCGATGTTTTTCTGATGTGGCCGGAAACGGAAGAACAAATCTATGCTACCATGCAAGACATGAGTCAGCGGGCTGCTGCTTATGGAAGGAAAATAGATTTTGGTTTGCGCATACACATTATTGTACGAGAAACAGAAGAAGCAGCGAGGGAACATGCTGCACATATTATGAGCCGTTTTGACGCTGAAAAACTCAACCTGAAAAATCGTGCGCAAGATGCCAACTCTGCGGGTGTTCTTCGACAAGATGCTTTGCGCGCAGAGAAAGCGGATGCAGATGATTTTGTTGAACCTCATTTGTGGATGGGTATCGGCCGTGCACGCAGTGGTTGCGGAGGCGCATTGGTAGGAACACCCGAACAAATTGTATCGAAACTGCAGCGTTACATGGATATGGGTATTCGTTCTTTTATTTTATCAGGGTACCCTTTGAAGGAAGAAGCTGAATTGGTGGCAAAATATATTTTACCGCATCTCCCGCTGGCACAACTAAATGTGTTGCAGGGAAGAAAGCCAACAACAGAACCCGTAACTCCACTCACTTCAGCACCTCTGCGATAATTCACTGCTATGCTACAATTATTAGGACCTCTCGATTGGCTGGTTTTCAGCGCACTTGCCCTCTTGCTAATAGCCGGAGGTGTATGGGCGGGAAGAAAGAAAAAAAATGCAGAGGAATATTTTATGGCAGGACGATCACTTCGCTGGTGGTCAGTGGCTGGTTCCATCTATGGAGCAAATGTCAGTCTCTCGCAGATCATTGGCATGCTGGGAATCGGTTATTCCATTGGATTTGCACAGAGTCATTATGAGATACTCGCCATACCGGCTATTCTTTTGCTCTGTTATATTTTTATTCCCGTTTATCGGCGGAGAGGCGTTTTTACTTTATCTGCTTATCTCGCTCACCGATATGGAGCAACAGCCCGCCTTATCTATAGTTTATCCATCATTGGAATTATTCTGATTTTATTGGTGGGGGGACTTTACATTGGCAGCAGACAGTTGGGATTACTTTTTAACACTGCTCAGTTTCACTTTAGTTATTTGCAAGGCATTGTATTGATTGCTATCATTTCATGTTGTCTCATAGTTTGGGGTGGCATGTCTTCGCTTGTGGTTACTGAAAACATCATTTCACTACTCATGGTCAGCTCCCTGATCTTGGTTGGATGGTTCACCCTTGGCAGGGAGGAGATTGGTGGATTATCCGGGTTACTTCAGTTGGATCGAGGAGTGGCAGGTCAAAATAAAATGACATTGTATTTGCCTTCCGATCACCCTGATTTGCCATGGACCGGAGTTTTCAGTGGTTTGCTGGTATTGCAGGGTTTTTTCTGGACGACCAATCAATTTGAAGTGCAGCGGGTACTCTCTGCCCGCACCAATCGGGACGCACAATTGGGGGCATTGCTGGCAGGCATGTTGAAACTCACTATTCCATTTTTCTCCATTGCTGCCGGAGTTGCTGCAGCTTATCTGTTCAAACATACCTGGCACCTGGAAGGAGTAAAACCCGATGACGCTTTTCTGATGCTGATGACTAAGGTGGTGCCCGCGGGTACCGGATTGTATGGTTGGATTTTAGCAGGGTTGACAGCAGCTATATTCTCCAGTATTTATTCCATGCTCAATGCAGCATCTACTTTGATAACAGTAGATGTTTACCAGCAATATGTTCATAAAGCTGCCAGCGACCAACAAATGGTAAGAGCGGGAAGATGGTCTGTGGTATTCTTAACGGCATTGGCTGCTCTGCTCGCCTTTTTCACTTTTACGCCTACTTCCAGCGGCAATTTTTTTCTGGAACTATCCAGAAATACATCCTATCTGAAGCCGGGAATTGTATCCATATTCTTCTGGGGTGTGATTTCCCGTAAGATACATCCTGCCTCTGCTGTTCCGGTTCTGGTTCTTTCACCCATACTAAGTGTAGTGGTGGAGTTGGTGTATGCGGTTGCAAGCAATTCATTCCCGACTTTGCAAGCGACTTTTGGTGCTCAGTTGAATTTCATGCACCGGGTAATGCTCGTTTTTATAGGTTGTGTGGTTTTGCAGTGGTTGATTTCCAAACGCCTCAATGTTTTGAAGGGCGGACCTCCTGCTGTCAATACGATAGATGTGCTAACTGTAAACAATGGCTGGTGGAAACCTATTGCATGGTTTGTACTTATTCAGGTGATAGGATGTTTGTCGATTCAGGGGGGTATGAAAGCCACCTGGGTGGCATGGCCGGCAGCAATAGGAACCTTTTTGTTATTCATTCCTTCATTACTGCATCACGAAGAGATTCCGCCAGGTGAATTCGAACATACTACAGGAAAATCAGTGCATCTTTTTACAGGACTACTCAGTTCTGTTACGGTATGGATTCTCTATTATTTTTCCTAGGTACACAAAACTATTTACCAAATTTGGCGATGTTGCTGCTGAATAGTTTTACAGCGATTGCGAGCAGAATGACACCGAAAAATTTCCTCACCGCCATCAGTCCTGCCGGACCTAACAATCGTTCAATCATTTTAAGGGAACGAAGAACTATGTATACTATTATCAGATTGATGAGGATACCGGAAAGAATATACATTTCATTGAAGTTCGCTTTCAATGACATGATAGTCGTTAGGGTACCACTTCCTGCAATAATGGGGAAGGCGATAGGCACCAAGGTTCCGGATTTTGCGTCCTGATCACCCTTGAAAATTTCATGACCCAACACCATTTCCAGTCCCAATAAAAAAATCACCACCGATCCACCTACTGCGAAGGAATAAATATCGAGACCTACCATTTTTAAGAAGGGTTCACCGACCAAAAGAAAAACAATCATCAGCGCCCCCGAAAGGAGGGTAGCCTGCCAGGAACGAATGCCTCCCAACTTTTCTTTCAATGATATCAGTAGGGGTATGGAACCAACTATATCTATAACTGCAAATAATGTAAAGGTTATGGTCAGTAGTTCATTGAAACGAATATCCATGATGAGTAGGGTTGAGATGATCGCTGGTCAAAGGTAACAAGAACATATGGACTGAGCACGGCATTGAAACAACCTGTGCCTAAACTTTTATTCAGTTCGGTCTTTTCATTGGGGGAACTATATTATATTTAGTGCATCATAATCCATTTAGTATGTCTTCCAAGCAGCAATTGAATCTTTTTAGTTTTACTATGATCGTGGTAGGGTTGGTGATTGGGATGGGCATCTTTCGTTCAGCCGCAACCAGTGCGAGCTATGCCATAACGCCGGCTGTCTATTTCACTGCTTGGTTATTGGGCGGAGTCATTGCTTTGTGTGGCGCCCTAACTTATGCGGAAATTGGAAGCCGTTATCCGGTTACGGGTGGGTACTATAAAATCTTCTCCTATGCCTATCATCCCAGTATAGCTTTTGCAGTCAACTGTATTATTCTTATCAGTAATGCTGCGAGTTTAAGTGCCGTTGCGCTTATTGGCAGCGGTTATATCACGCGTTTATTACCCGGCATTGCATGGACAGATACCCACAAAGCGTTGATCAGTTGTGCTGCCATCTTATTTTTTTACTTCATCAACCTGCGGGGGCTCACCATTAGTGCGAGGGCACAGAATATTTTAATGATCATCAAAATCAGTATGATTGCGGTGCTTATCCTGGCCTTGTTCTTTCCGCATCCGGATGTGAATGCTGCAGCCATCGCTGACGCCAAAGCCAATACGGCCGGGGCAGACTGGATGACGTGGGTGAAGAGTCTTGGTTCGAGTTTGATTGCGGTGTGTTTCACCTATGGCGGGTACCAACAGACCATTAATTTTGGCAGTGAAGTGAGCCGGCCGGCGCGGAATGTACCCAGGGGCATATTTATTGGTATCGCCATTATTATCACACTTTATTTACTGGCGAATTTTAGTTATTATCAGATTGTTGGTTTCAATCAGATGAAGGGTGAAAAGGAAATTGCCTATGTACTGACGCAGACCATATTTGGAAAGACGGGGGCTGATGTATTTTCCTTTTTCCTGTTTTTTGGGGTACTTGCCTATGTCAATGCTTTATTGATGAGCAACCCCCGGGTGATGTTTGCCATGAGTGAGGAAGGCGTGTTGCCGGGCATTTTCTCTAAAAAGTCATCTCGTAATGATGTGTTGGTGGCTTCCCTGACTGTTTTTGCTGCTCTTTGTATCATCATTCTGTTTTTTGCACAGACATTTGAAAAGATTCTCAACTTTACCATGTTCCTCGATTGTTTTGGTATGGTCGCCTCCAGCGCTACTATATTTATCCTCCGGAAGCGTACCGCTCACCTAGATGGAACGGGAATTTTCAAAATGCGCTTATTTCCTCTATTGCCCTTGTTATTTATGGCGGCCTATTGTTTTGTGGGAGTCAGTATTTTCATACAGACGCCTGGAACTGCTATGGTCGGTTTAGGGGTATTGGCAGGTTTTATGGCGCTTTATTTTATTTCCAGAAAATGGATGGGTGTAAAGGAGCAAGTTCCCCCTGCTCCGCCCGTTTAGCCTTCCCCCCAACCTTTCATAACAGTTATGGGGCCATTGTAAGCCCAAACTTTCCGCTGGTAGATGTTTTTATACCCCGTGGGTACCAATCGGTTACCTTTGCTATATGAAAAGGATATTCTTATGCGGCTGCCTGCTAGCCGCCACCGTTGTCAGGGCCCAGACAGCTGAGGTTTGGGATCTTAAACAGTGTATTGATTATGCTGTTGCACACAACATTTCAATCAAGCAGGCCGATATCAGTGCTCGCATTGCCCAGTTGCAGGCAGATCAGGCTAAGTATAATCTTTTGCCGAATGTTTCTGCCAATACCGGAACCGGTATGCGCTTTGGCCGATCGATTGACCCCACCACCAACTCATTTGCTACCACCCAGTTCCTTTTCCAGAATTTTGGCGTGAATGTGGGTATGCAACTGTATAATTTTGGCCGTTTGAAGAATACCGAGCAGGCTGCTATTTTCAATGCCAAAGCGGCCTTACGGGATGTGGAAAGAGCTGCCTATGATATCTCAATGAATGTGGCCACTTTTTACCTACAGATACTAGCTGCCAAAGAACAGACCAATATTACCAAGGTACAAATCAGTCAGAGTCTATCACAATTGGATATTACCCGCAAGCGAGTAGAAGCAGGGGTTCTTCCTGAATTGAGTTTAGCTGAGATTGAAGCCCAATTAGCATCTGATAGCAGTAATTATTTCAATGCCCTGGCGAGTGAGCAACAAAACCTCCTCAACATGAAAGGGTTACTCAATCTTGACCCTGCCACCCCCTTTAATGTGGTGACACCACCCGTAGATAAAATCCCTCTGGAGTCCTTTGCTGATTTACAACCCGAGCTGGTTTATCAAACGGGGTTGGCCAATCAGCCACAGCAAAAAGTAAATGCACTCCGCATTGAGGCGGCGAAGAAAAATGTTTTGGTCTCGAAGTCATTGGCATATCCGACACTTACAGTTGGCGGTAACATCAACACCAACTTCTCGAATGCAGTGAAATACGTTAGCGGATTCACTTTTAACGGCTATAATCCTGTGACCGGCTTCGAACCCATTGTGGCGGTGGGCGGTAACAATTACTTTGTTCAGAATCCGAATTTTAAAGCAGTGCAATCTACCCGCTCTTTTGGTCAAATGTGGAGTGGCTGGGGATCGCAGATTGACCGCAACCTGGGTCAGAATATTGGATTAAATCTCAGTATCCCCATTTTTTCTAACTACCAGACAAAGGTTTCTGTTAAGCAATCGCAACTCAATGTAAAATCGGCAGAACTTCAAAAAGAAGCAGCTGACCTTAAACTTAAGCAAGATATTTACCTGGCCTACACCAATGCCGTTACTTCCCTGCAGCGTTTCAATGCCAGTAAGAAAAGTGTAGAGACAGCTCAAAAAGCCTACGATTACTCTTTAAAGCGATATGAAATAGGATTACTGGGCTCTCTCGATCTGATCACCAACCAAAACAGTTTACTCAGAGCCAAATTACAGTTGCTTTCGAATCAATTTGACTATGTGTTCAGAATGAAGCTGCTGGAATTATACAAAGGACAAGGAATTAAATTATAAAGAATAAAACTACCATAACTACTTCTGAGGATAAATAATACTTTATGAAAAAGAAAATCATCTGGATCATTGCTTTGCTGATTGGCGTAATTGTACTGATTGTTTTTGCCAAGAAAAAAGGCTGGCTCGGAAAAGATGAGGGTACCCGCGTAACGGCTGAAAAAGCAGACCTGCGTACCATCATTGAAACAGTAAACGCCAGTGGCAAAGTGTACCCTGAAATTGAAGTAAAGGTGAGTCCCGACGTGAGCGGCGAAATTGTTGAACTAACCGTAAATGAAGGTGACAGTGTGATAAAGGGACAGGTGCTGGCGCGAATTTATGCTGACATATATATGAGCCAGCGCGATCAGGTGATGGCAGGTGTAAACCAATCAAGAGCACAGTTAGCCAATTCTCAAGCCAGTATTGCCGGACTTAAAGCCCAGGTAGATAACCTGAAGGTGATCTATGACCGTCAGAAAAAATTATTAACGGAGAAAGTTATTTCCCGTGCAGAATTTGAGCAGGCGGAGCAAAATTTTCTGACTGCACAAGCAAATTACAATGCTGCGCGGGAGGGATTGAAAAGCAGTGAAGCATCCATACAAAGTTCATTGGCTCAGTTGCAACGCGCCGATAAGGATATTTCTCGTACCGTAATCACTGCCCCCATGAGCGGTATCATTAGTCTGATGAATGTGAAAAAAGGAGAGCGCGTAGCTGGTAATAGTTTCAACATCGGCACTGAAATGATGCGGGTGGCTGATATGCGTAGTATTGAGGTTCGGGTGGATGTAGGTGAAAATGATATTCCCAAAGTAAAATTGGGCGATACGGCACTTATTGAGGTAGATGCTTATTCCGGACGTAAATTTAAAGGACTGGTATATAAGATTGCCAACCCGAGTACGACCCTCGGTGGCGCTGCTGCAAATACGGAAGTAACCAGCTACAAGGTACATATTCGCTTATTGTCTTCAAGCTATAGTGATCTTATGAAGACAACCCAGGGATTCCCTTTCCGTCCTGGTATGAATGCCAGTGCAGATATTCAAACAAAAACGCGCTCCAATGTGCTGTCAGTTCCATTGAATGCAGTTACGCCACGTGACAAAAGTGCTGATAAAAACGATAAATCGAAGTCAGCTGAAAATGGCAATATGGCTGAGAAAAAATCAATTGCTGAGGATGATGTTGATCTGGTTGTATTTGTGTTACAAGCCGATCAAAGGGTAAAGCAAGTGAAGGTGAAGACAGCTATTCAAGATCTGAATTTTATTGAAATCTTAGGTGGAATCAAGGCGGGCGATCAGGTTATCACAGGTCCTTATTCCGTCGTAAGTAAATCGCTGAAAGACAGCTCACTGGTTAAGGTAGTTCCTAAGGAACAATTGTTCGAGGAAAAGAAATCCAACTAAGATTCCTCATTCCGTTCGTATGTTTGCAGCCAATTTCAGGCAGCATGCGACTAGGAATTATAGGAAGTGGAAGTTGGGCGACGGCCCTGGCCAAAATACTTACCGATAATGGCCACCAGATAAACTGGTGGATGCACGACCCTGCTATCATTCAGCAATTCCGGAAGCGGGGGCACCATCCAAATTATTTAACGGCTCTTCAATTTGACCTTTCTCGGATTCATTTCTTCGAAGACCTTCGGGCAGCGATGCAGGCGGCTGATTTGCTGTTCGTGGTTGTGCCGGCCGCATTCATTCAAGATGCCTTTTCAGGGATAACGGCAGAAGAGTTTCGGGATAAAAAAATCGTTTCGGCTGTTAAAGGAATTTTACCCGCTTCCAACGAGTTACTCAACCAATATCTCCAGCGCGTATTTTCCGTAATACCTTCGCAATATTTTACACTACTCGGACCTAGCCACGCAGAAGAAATTGCGGCAGAAAAGTTGACCTACCTAACATTTTCAGGTGTAGATCTGAACCAGGCAGGCAATATTGCTTCTCTCTTCGACAATGATTTTGTGCAAACACGCACGAATGATGATGTGTGGGGTGTTCAATATGCCGCCGTGTTAAAAAATATTTACGCATTGGGTTCGGGTATTGTGCAAGGACTGGAATATGGTGATAATTTTCTGAGTGTATTTATTTCCAATGGTGCCCGCGAGTTGGTGACTTTTTTGAAGACTGTCTGCAATGAGAGTAAGAACAATAATTTCCCCGCCCGATCGTATGCTACTTCAGTATATCTGGGTGATCTGCTTGTTACCTGTTATTCCCCACACAGCAGGAACCGGACTTTTGGGAAGATGATTGGCAAGGGATATTCAGTTACGGCTGCCCGTCTTGAATTGAATATGGTGGCGGAGGGATATTATGCTGCGCGTTGTATTCATACCATCAGTCGTGAGTTGGGCTGTGCCATGCCGATTGCCGACACGGTTTATGATATCCTGTTTAACCAGTTACCTGCTGCTGAAGGGATTCGTCGGTTACAGACATCTCTCATCTGATAGTTATTTCGCTAGTTGGAAAAGATCACTGGCAATTTGATCTGCCAGTAGTTTTCCTTCTCTGGTAAGACAGAGGTGTTCATCAGTTTGTTGTAATAAATTTCGCTTCAACCAGGTTGCTGCATGCAGCAGTAATTGTTCCGATTGTTCTACACCGAATTGTTCTGCTATACGTTTCAAGGAGATGCCTTCCATTGTGCGAATGGAGGTCATGATGTATTCGTTCCATTGTTCAATGGCTGTCAGGGTTTCTTCCGTCAGTGGTAACACACCTGCCTCTATTTGAGAAGTGTAGCTCGTGTTGTTCTGAATGTTCCACATGCGCCGGCTTCCGTTAAAGGAGTGGGCAGCTGGTCCGATACCGAGGTACGTATTGCCTTTCCAGTAGGCACTATTGTGGCGACTTCTTTTTCCTGGTTTGGCAAAATTCGAAATCTCATAATGTTCATACCCTGCCCTTTCCAGGCTATCCATCAACAGTAAAAACATGCGGGCTTGCTGGTCGGGGTCTACAGTCACAGCTTTACCTGTCTCAATCATGTGCCATAGTGCCGTGCGGGGCTCTACCGTTAGCGCATAGCAAGAGAGGTGCGTTACCTGCAGATCGATGGCCATTTGAATTTCTTCCAGCCATGCGACATCGGCTTGCTCAGGCATGCCATATATGAGGTCGATGCTAATGTTTTCAAAACCGGCAGCTTGAAGTTCTGTGATAGCTTGTAATGATTGTTCCGCGTTATGCGCCCGGTTCATCCATTCCAGCCAATGGGACTGGAAAGACTGAATACCCAGACTGATGCGGTTGATACCTGCTTTTTTCCAAGCGGAAGCCCGTGCAGGACTGACATCATCTGGATTTGCCTCGAGTGTTATTTCCGGCTGCTCACTGATGGGAAAGTGGTTATAAATGGCATCAAGCAGAAAGGAAATCCTTTCAGGCAGGAGCAGGGAAGGAGTGCCCCCGCCAAAATAAATGGTGTCTACAGTTTCATTCAAAAAACTTTTTCGTAGCGCTAGCTCGCGCTCCATCGCATGAATCACAGGCAGTTCCTGCTGCAACGAGGTAGAAAAGTGAAAATCGCAATAGTGGCAGGCTTTTTTGCAAAATGGAATATGAAGGTAGATGCCTGCCATAGGTGAACTGCAAAAATAAGTCTAATCCTCCTGAACTTCGGGCGCATCATCTATATCATACTATTTGTAGATTTGTGGTCATGAGGAGGTGGGTTTATTTGATAGCAGTCATTTGGGTCATGGGGTTACCCGTGCATAGTAGCGCGCAGATGAATGCTAAAAGAAAGGATACCGCCCGGCAGGGTGCAGCGGCAGCGGTTAGTATGAATGTGAATCGTAGCCGGTTGATTGGTGTGATTGATTCTTTGTATAACGATAGTTTAGGAGGAAAATTCACCATTCGACTGACTACCGATTCGGCGAAATTGGCGACGGCTACAAATAAAACCGATAGTGATCGATATGGAAAAGTTCTCGACAATCCATTTTTCCCCAGAACGGCTTCTCCACGCGACGGTTTTATCGCTTTCCGGCAAAAAGATAACAAAGACACCACCTTTTATTTGGTAACAGGAATACTGCTTTTACTCGCCATCATTCGCATTGGCTTCCCTTCCTATTTCAGCCGGTTATTCCAGTATTTTTTTCAGACATCCATGCGTCAACGACAGACCCGTGACCGATTGCTTCAGGAGCAGTTTGCAGCCATCGGACTCAACCTGTTATTTTTTGTTGTCATGGGAACCTTTGTAACCTTGTTGGCTTTTTGGCGGGGCTGGTATTTGGGTAATTTCTGGTTGTTATGGGCGGTCGCCACCGGATTTTTATGTCTTATCTATGCAGGAAAATTTATTTTTCTTCGCATCGCCGGCTGGATTTTTAACAGCAGGGAGGCCATGCGTTCCTACACCTTCATCGTCTTTCTGGTCAATAAGTCAGCTGCTTTGCTCCTATTACCCTTGCTGATACTGGTAGCATTTTCAGCCCCCGTGGTGGTAGAATCAGCATTTACCATCGGTCTCATTTTGGTGGCAGCCGCATTTGTTTATCGTTATGCCATTTCTTTTACCATTATTCGAAACAAAATGGGTCTAAATGCATTTCATTTTTTCATATATTTTATTTCATTGGAAATTATACCCTTGTTAGTGATCCTTAAATTATTGTTCAGAAAATTGAATGTAATTATCTAATTTTGCAACACTTTAGCAAGTGTGGATATGCCAAAAAATGAGGAAAAGCAGTCATCGGCTGCCAAGGTTGTTAAAAATATACTGATCTCTCAGCCTAAGCCTGAAAGCGATAAGTCTCCATACTATGAGTTGGAGAAAAAGCATCGGGTTAATTTATTTTTCCACCCCTTCATCAAGTTAGAAGGCATCGGCGCCAAGGAATTTCGCAAGCAAAAAATTGATATTGCCCATTTTACGGCCGTGATTTTTACCAGCCGCAACGCCATCGATCATTTTTTCCGGATGGCGGATGAGCTTAAAGTAACTATTCATCCTGATACCAAGTATTTCTGTATCACTGAATCGGTTGCACTCTACTTACAGAAATTTATTCTGTACCGGAAGAGAAAAGTTTTTTATGGTTCAGATGGAACTAATAAAAGTCTTTTCGATGCCATTAACCGGCACAAGGGAAATGAGCGTTTTTTATATGTGTGCAGTGAAAATCAGCAAGACAATGAGATTGTCAATTGGCTGAAGGGGCATCAGTGTGAGTATCAGCTGGCATTTATGTACCGAACCATCAGTAATGATATTAAGACTGTATTGGATTCGCATCATTTTGATGTAATATGCTTCTTCACCCCCAGTGGTGTTAAAAGTCTTTTCGAAAATATTCCTGATTTTCGCCAGAACGGAACGGTCATTGGAGCTTTCGGCAACAATACTTCCCGGGCTATTCAGGAGAGAGGACTTGAACTACATATTCAGGGCCCAGCCCCCCAGAAGCCAAGTATGGTGGCTGCGCTGGATGAATATTTGAAGCAAGTTTCCGCGAAGAAGAAGTAATGGTAGGGCTTTTCCCGAACCATATTTGATTGCCTAAACTATTTTATGGCCAACGCACTATTGCAAGAGACAAGTCCTTACCTGCTTCAGCATGCCCACAATCCGGTTGATTGGTATCCTTGGGGTGAAGTAGCACTAAAAAAAGCCGTCGCAGAAGACAAGCCCATCCTATTGAGTATAGGGTATGCTGCCTGTCACTGGTGTCATGTGATGGAAAGGGAAAGTTTTGAAGATCCGCAGACCGCGGAACTGATGAATCGGTTTTTTGTCAATATAAAAATTGACCGCGAGGAGCGCCCCGATCTTGACCATATTTACATGGATGCCGTGCAGGCAATGACCGGAAGCGGGGGATGGCCTTTGAATGTTTTTCTCACCCCGGCGCTAAAACCTTTTTATGGGGGCACCTATTATCCACCCCGACCAGCCTTCAACCGCCCCAGTTGGCGGGAAGTCTTGATTAATATGCACCAGGCCTATCAGCAGAATAGGGAAGAAGTGGTACAACAGGCCGAAAGATTAACGGCGCATTTACAATCGGCCAACACATTTGGCCGGCAACCCGCTACTGTGCCAACCCTATTTCACTCAGCTACCCAACATACCCTGGCGGAACAGATTTTACTTCAGGCCGACACCGAATGGGGTGGCTTTGGTAATGCCCCCAAATTTCCACAGACCTTCTCCCTGCGAACCTTGTTGCGGCATTTCCATTTCACGGGTGACCAGCGTTCGCTGGCGCATGTAGAAATCAGTTTAGACAAAATGATTGCGGGCGGCATTTACGATCAGGCCGGTGGTGGCTTTGCCCGCTATAGTACCGATATCAAATGGCAGGCACCCCATTTTGAGAAAATGTTATATGATAATGCTTTGTTGGTACTGTTGCTGGCAGAAGCTTACCAGGTCACCGGAAAGCGACGCTATTTGCAGGTGATTGAAGAGACCTTAGATTTTGTAGAGGCGGAATTGGGGGAGGGGAATGGTCTCTACTATAGCGCGCTGGATGCAGACAGTGAGGGAACGGAAGGGAAATTTTATACCTGGTCATCCGAGGAGGTAGATGAGGTGCTGGGACAGGATGCCGGATGGTTCAAGACTTTTTATCAGGTGGTTCCGGAAGGGAATTGGGAAGGGGTTA
Source organism: uncultured Sediminibacterium sp. (assembly GCA_964448845.1). Classification (GTDB taxonomy): domain Bacteria; phylum Bacteroidota; class Bacteroidia; order Chitinophagales; family Chitinophagaceae; genus Sediminibacterium. Next base: position 69,029 of record CAYUXJ010000012.1, on the reverse strand, counting down.
ATATTTTATGGGAAGCAACAGAACGGAGTAAACTGGCAGAAAGCCAAAGCTGGTCTATAGAAGAAACCGATCAGCGGCTGCGGTCTTGTCTTCAATTACTCAAAGATCGCCGGGCAAAGCGTGAACGACCATTGCTTGATGATAAGATTTTATTGGGGTGGAATGCTTTGATGAACCAGGCATTTTCCCTGGCTTTTGCTGCTACCGGCCAGGAAGATTACCGGCAGCGGGCGGTTAAAAATATGGAACAGTTGGAGCGGTTGTTCCGTCAGCCGGATGGCAGCTGGCACCATACGGGCAAGGAGGGTCAAAGTCGGATACCTGCGTTTTTAGATGATTATGCTGCCCTCATTCAGGCATATATTCACTTGCAGGAAATAACCGGAAACCCTGATTACCTGCTCCGGGCAAAGGATTTACAAGACAAGGTGATAGCTGATTTTATGGAAGAGGATACGGGCTTTTTCTTTTATACGCCCACCGGACAGTCGGATGTGGTGATAAGAAAAAAGGAGGTATATGATGGCGCTGTTCCCAGCGGGAATGCCCTGATGGCGCAGAATCTCCAATATCTTTCTATAGTATTCGATCGTGCCGACTGGCGGGAACAGTCCCGAGCGCTCTTGGGAGCGATGGGTTCATCCCTGGTGCGATACCCCGGTTCATTTGGGGTGTGGGCCATGACCCTGCAGCATGAACTGGCAGGTATACAGGAATGGGCGATTGTAGGGCAGCGGGCAGTCCGGATGCTGGACCCATTACTAAAAAAGTTTGTACCTAATAAGATTCTTCAGGTTATGGAAACTAATTTGTTAAAATTTCCGTTATTAAGCGGGAAAAAAGTACCGGAAAATCCCGGTGAGGTACTCTTTTTCCAATGTAAAGACTATCAATGCAGTAAACCCGTGTCATCCTATGAGGAGTTTTTAGCAAATGTGTAACAAATGATTGCTGTAATTTGCCCTCATACATTGACAGGAAAACGATGTTTAGAACCTTTTAAAACGATTGCGCTGATAAAAATTTTACTTGAATTAAAATAAATACGGCTGAATATCTAAATTAAACCAGTAACAATTTTTACTGGAATTTGTAATTGTAAACAAATCCTGTACAATGAAAGGATACGTTATTTCCTCGGTTTGTGTTGTGGGCTTACTCACCCTGGCTTCCTGCGGTGGTGGCGGTAAGAAAAGTGCTACTGCTTATCCCACCGATGGACAGTTGCGCGGCGTAGCGTCAACCACTAGGCCCAGTATGGGTCCCCCCTTGAACATGGTGTACATTCCACCGGGAACCTTCCACATGGGGCCCAGTGATGAAGACCTGAGCTTCAACTACATTACCCGAAATCGGCAGGTTTCTATACCAGGTTTCTGGATGGATAGAACAGAAGTTTCGAATAACCAGTATCGCCTGTTTGTCAATTGGACCAGGGACTCTCTGATTTATAAGATTTTATTTGGACCAGGTATCAACAAGGCCAATGACACTTCTGCTGTTAACTGGACAAAGATGAATACGGTAAGACTGGACCGTAATACGATCGAGAAGTTGAATGAATTGAACCTGGCACCCGATAATCGTTTGTATGGTCGTCCTGAGATAGACCCCAGCAAGATTATTTATCGGGTAGAATATTATGATCTGGCCACGGCTGCTAAAAGAGAAAATGCCGGTTTATACAGAAGTAATTTCATAGTAAGAAGAGATGAGCCGATTTACCCGGATACCCTGGTTTGGATGAGAGATTTCTCTTATTCCTACAATGAGCCCATGACAAAGCGTTATTATTCTCATCCTTCATTTGGAGAATATCCTGTGGTGGGTGTCAACTGGAAGCAGGCAGTAGCTTTTTGTCACTGGAGAACACACTTCCACAATGCAGCACTGGAAAAAAAGAAAATGTTACAGGATGCAGATTATCGTCTGCCCAGCGAAAGTGAGTGGGAATATGCTGCGCGTGGTGGGTTAACCAACTCTATGTATCCTTGGGGTAACCCGTATATGCGTATCAAGAAGGGATGTCTGATGGCCAACTTTAAGCCAGCAAGAGGCAATTACATTGAGGATGGTGGCTTTTACACCGTACCGGTGGATGCCTACTGGCCCAACCAGTATGGTCTGTACAATATGTCTGGGAACGTAGCTGAATGGACAGGTTCTTATTTCTATGAAGGTGCTTATAACATTATGTCAGATTTGAGTCCCGATATTCGGTACGAGGCCAAAGACAGCGATCGTCCGCGTGAGAAGCGCAAAGTGGTGCGTGGTGGTAGCTGGAAAGACATTGCCTTCTATCTGCAGGTAAGCACCCGCAACTATGAATACCAGGATACTGCTAAGTCTTACATCGGATTCAGAACAGTAATCGATCTGGCCCCACAAAAAAGAAAATAGTTTTAAATCATTCATTTACCAATATCCCCTTCACCAGGTTAATCGCCTAAAATTTATCACCAATGTCAGCAAGAATTCCTTCTAAGTTAAACAAGTGGTTAGACGTTTTCGTTTCGGTTGCAGCGGCAGTAGTTATTTATGGTGCCTTGCAGAAACTGCTTCATACTTCTATTGCAGATATCATGCTTAAAATAGGTCTGACTGTAGAGGCCTTGATATTTTTGGCCTATGGCGTATGTTACGTTGTCTTCCCCTATATCGATGAACATCCGGAGGTCGAGCATGTTAAACCTCAGGGAAACAAAGCCCTGGCCAGCATGGAGAAAATGCTGAGCGATGCTGAAATCACACCCGCTAGTTTGGGCAAACTGGGTGCCGGATTTCAGAAACTTGAAAACACTGTTAACCAGATGTCTGATATCAGCGATGTGGTGAAAAGCACCGGAGATTTCTCTAATAAAACAAAAGAGGCGACTGTTGCATTAGGCTCGATCAAAGATGCGGCTAATTCTGCTTCCATTTCATTGGCTGGATTCCACGGCGCATCAGAGAGCACGAAAGAATTTCACGTACAGATGCAGTCGTTGACTAAGAACTTATCTTCTCTGAATACCATTTATGAACTGGAATTGCAGGAGGGCAATAATAACCTGAAGACCATGAATGAATTTTATGGTAAGCTGGCGCAGACTTCTTCTGCTATGGCCGGAAGTGCTGAGGATGCAATGCGGGCGAAGGAGCAGATCAATGTGCTTTCTACTAATCTTACTAAACTGAATCAGTTATACGGTAATATGCTCACTGCTATGCAAGGCAGGTAATTGACAACCGATAATCACCCATTATCCTGACTACTAAAATCATTAATTCACATGTCATTACCTAAAGAACCGCGGCAGAAAATGATTAACATCATGTACCTGGTGCTCACCGCACTCTTGGCACTGAATGTTTCAGCGGAAATCTTGAACGCTTTCAAGACGGTTGACCACAGTCTGGAATCTGCTACCGGTATCATTGATAAAAAAAATGCTGACCTGTTTAAATCTTTCAAGCGTAAGCTCGATGATCCTGTTTCTCGCGAAAAAGCGAGTTTCTGGTTCCCCAGGGCTGATATCGCTAAACAAAGCGCGGACTCAATGTATAACTATATTGAAGCCATTAAGAAAGAATTGAAAGTGGAAGCAGGTCTTAAAAAGAACGACTTGGGCGAAGAAGTTTATAAGGAAGATGATTTAGATGCCGCTACCCGTCTGTTCATTGCGAATCCGCCCGAAGGAAAAGGCAAGGGCAAGGAGTTATTCCAAAAGCTTAGCAATTTTAAACAGCGACTGCTTTCCATCAATGATACACTCACAAGAGACATTGGTCAGAACTTACCCCTCGATCTGACTATCCCCAAGACCAATAACAAAGCTGGTCAGGGCGACTGGGCCTATCATTATTTTCACATGACACCTGCTATTGCTGCTATCACCATTTTGAGTAAACTACAAAATGACGTGCGCAATTCTGAAGCTCAGGTTGTTGAATATTGTCATAAGGAGATAGGCGAGGTGGAGATTATTTATGATGAATTCCAGGCATTTGCTTCAGCTGATACGCGGTATGTTATGCAGGGAGAGGAATTGACAATAACGGCAGGTATTGGTGCTTTTAGTAAAAATGCGCAACCCAACATCTCCATAGACGGAAGAACGGTTCCCGTAAAAGATGGATCGGGTGAATATAAATTTGTAGCAAATGCGCCCGGTACTTTTAGTAAGAAAGTACGTATCAATTTCAAAAAGCCCGATGGTACGGATTCTTATGAGGAGAAAGAGGTAAAGTACACCGTAGGTACACCCAGCGGATTGGTGGTATCAACCGATAGAACCCGTGTATTTTATGTTGGATTAGATAACCCACTCAGTGTTACCGGCGGCAGTGGAGATGAAAAAGTAAATCTCACATTCAGTGGCTCAGGCGTATCGGGTAATAAGACCGGACCCGGACAATACATCGTTACCTGTGCAACTCCCGGACAGGCATCAGTTGTAGCTACCGATGGAAAAAATACACAAAGAATTACCATACCCATCAAGAAGACACCAGATCCCCTGGCAACAGTCGGCGGTAAGGCAGGTGGTGCGATACCAGTAAATGTATTCCGCGCTCAGTTAGGCGTTCTTGCTGAGCTAAAGGATTTCATTTTTGAAGGGGTAAAATTTAATGTGATAGAATACACGATGATCTTCACAGGAAAGGGATTCCCAGAATTGGAAATCGCAGAAGTAAAAGGTAGTCCCTATTTTAATGATGAGGCAAAACAGTATATCAAACAATGTAGGGAAGGGTCAACAATCATCATAGATGAGATCAAGGTGGTAGGACCAGGTGGAACAAGAAAACTACAACAAAATTTATCGTTTACGTTACAATAATTGGCTATGAAGAAGCTATTGATTTTTGGTTGTATCATGACAGGACTCGTTTCTTTGGCGAATGCACAATCAGCCTATAAGAAAAAAACTGGAAATGCTCCTGCTGCTCCTGCGCAGCAGCAACCCGCAGCCCCAGCAAATCAAACTCCTGCCACCAAGGCACCAGCCAAATCGAATAAAGGCCTGACGCAGGTTGGCAACGCAACTACTACACCTGCCGCAACTACGCAGCAGGCGTCAGATGCAGGTGCCGGTGCTACCGTTGCTGCAGCCCAGATAGATACGATTCCATTGGAATATGACACAACCAGTAGAATTTCTAAGCCTGAACTTTCTCTTCGTAATCCCTTTGCTACTGACCGTTCACAAAATCGCGACAGAAAGCCTTTGGAATATGAGCACCTGCGCGAAGATGATAACATGTGGAGTGAGTTTATCTGGCGCGAAATTGATGCCAGAGAAAAAATCAACCAAAGTTTCAATTATCCCGGTACCGATGAAAATGGTGACCGCCGTTTCTTCTCTATACTCGTAAACGCCATTGAGAATGATTCTATCGTTGCGTTTCAAGATGACATGTTTACGCGTCCTTTTTCGACCGATAAAATTCGTCAACAAATCAACGGGCGTTTGGATACTACAGAAGTGCAGGATCTGGTAACAGGCGGAATTGCTAAACGTCAAATAAGTTTTAAAGCATTGTTCTCTTTTGACTCAGTATATACTTTCCGTCTGAAAGAACAAGTATTATTTGATAAAGAGGCAAGCCGCCTTTTTACCCGTATCATAGGCATTGCGCCAATAGCAAAATTCGTGGTAGGCGGAAAATCAGAACCCAAGGCTTTATTCTGGTTATATTACCCCGATCTGAGGAGGGTTTTTGCTAAATTAGATGTATACAATCCTCGCAACTATTCCAGCCGGATGACTTGGGAGGAACTCTTTGAAAGCAGATATTTCAGCAGCTATATTGTGAAGTCAAGCGCGAATAACCCCCAGAATAGAGATCTCCTTCAGATCACGGGCGGCAATAAACTTTTGCGCTTATATGAGGGTGATGCCATCAAAAACCGCATTTTCGACTTTGAGCAAAATCTCTGGCAATACTAACGAGATTTGTTAAATAAACTAACAAAAAAGGGGGCTTTTAGCCCCCTTTTTATTTTGAAAATCAAATACTTAGCAAAAATTTATTCCGTTGTTGGTAGTATGATATTTTAATATTATCTTCGTTACGGTTTTTCATAGGATATTGGATTTTAAAACGGGACTGGATTTTTATCCTGGTCCCTTTTTTTTATCCCTTACTGAAATGATTCATCAGCAATGCTGCCTTCGCAGGACCTATCAAATTTTCCAGTGTTTCTTTTGGCAATGCCTTGATTTTCTTCACGGATGAAAATGTGGTCAACAACAACTCAGCTGTTTTCTTTCCAATACCGGGGATTTCTTCCAATTCATTTTTAAATGTTCCCTTTGAACGTTGGTTGCGGTGAAATTGAATACCAAACCTATGCACTTCATCTCTCACCTGACGAATCAGATTTAAGGCATCGCTGCTCCAGGGCAACTCAATTGAATCTCGGTCACCCGGAAAAAAAATCTCCTCCTTATTTTTTGCTAAACCAACTACGGTCATCTTACCGCTGAGACCTAACTGTTGCAGACTTTCAAGCGCAGCATTCAATTGGCCTTTACCTCCATCGATTACAACCAGATCAGGTAAAGGGTCACCAGCTTCTGTCAAGCGCTTATATCTTCTGTAAACTACTTCACGCATGGTAGCAAAATCATCAATACCCGTGACGGTTTTTACATTGAAGCGGCGATAATTTTCTTTACTGGGTAATCCATTTATGAAACATACCATCGCCGACACCGGATATCCTCCCTGAAAATGGCTGTTATCAAAACATTCTATGTGATCGGGTAATACCGGCAGGCGGAGCAGTTCTTGCAATGCTTCCAGTGTTTTCAATTGTTTTTCGGGTGTGTGGCTGTTGGTGTGCAGCGATTTCTTATGCTGTAGATCTTGTTTATAGTAGTTTACATTTTTTAAGGAGAGCTCCAGTAGTTTCTTTTTATCGCCAGCCTTGGGAACAATTACTGTCACATCTTTTTCCGGATAATCAATTGCAAGTGGCACCACAATTTCGGCTGCCATACTATTGAATTTGTGGCGGATATTCAAAATCGCAAAGGCAAGTACCTCCTCATCAGATTCACCCAATGATGTGTCGAGTTGAACATGGTGTGTTTGAATGATGGTTCCATTTTGTACCATCAGGTAATTCACAAAGGCTGTCGCATCATCTCTCAGTAATGTGAAAACATCGAGGTTGCCCTGAAGTTTACCAACGATCACAGACCGAGCCTGGTATTCTTCCAAATAGGATAATCTTTTTTGTATGGTAGCAGCCTCCTCAAATCGAAGCGCCTCTGCCGCTTCCTTCATATTTTTCTTCAATAGGGCGGTGACCGGCTGTAGATTACCTTTTAGAATATTCCTCACCTGCTGAAGTGACTCATTATAGTCTGCCTCCGTCTGCTTTCCCTCACAAGGACCTTTGCAATTGCCAAGATGGTATTCAAGACAAAGCTTAAAACTTCCTTTGGCAATATTTTTCTCGGTCAGTGCAAGTTTACAGGTACGCAGGGGAATCATTTGCTTTACCAGTTCCATCAGTTCCCGAACTCTTCCTACCGAAGTAAAGGGGCCCAGGTATTCTGATCCGTCAGCATATCTCTTTCGGGTAAGGAATACCCTGGGGAAGGACTCCTTTTTGATGACGATATAGGGATAGGTCTTATCATCTTTCAACAATATGTTATAGCGGGGATGATATTCTTTGATGAGTGCATTTTCCAGCAGAAAGGCATCCTGTTCAGAATCAACAATGGTATATTCAATCTTTTGGATTCTTTTAACCAGTTCATGCGTTTTGTAAGAAGTTCGGGTGGGCGTAAAATAAGATGCTACCCTTTTACGCAGGTCTTTTGCCTTACCTACATACAGTAAGCGGCTGTTCTCTCCATAATACTGGTAAATACCCGGTAAATGCGGTAGTCCAGGTGCTATCGCGGCAAACTCTTCCTGCGTCATGGTTGCGGATCGTTTTCAGGTATCCAGGAGACATCCATCACTACTGTTTCTGTTTGGGAGGAGTCAGATACATTGGTCTCCCTGGTAATCATACAACCTTTATTGGTTCGCCAACTCAGGTGTTCATTGATCAATTGGTTTGACCTGGTATAGGTTCTGCGTATATCTATTCTTTTTACCTGCTGTGATTTTTCACTCAAAAGAATATCGAGGTAGTCGATTTCTTCATTACTTCTTGAAACTGGTCGATAACTCAGCGTATAGCTCTGTGTGCTTAAATCATGCATCAGGGTCTCATTGTATCTGTATTTATTGGCTGTAAAAGATGTAATAGCATCTAAGAAAACATTTGACAAGAGCAGGAAGGAGTCACGGGTTAATGGTTGTGCTGTTTTTACATTATTTCGGGAAAGACGAATGGTTCTCGGAAGATTACGCAGATCATTCTCATGGATCTGTTCTTGCATATAAGATAGCAGCGGATAATAATGTGCGGTATCTCCAATGGTAAGCGGGGTTTGCTTTTCCGTTGGATTTTTACAGGCCACGAGGCAGCAAAGCAAGAAGAATAACAGGCAACAGCACTTTGTCATAGGACAAAATTATCTAAAATAAATGAAGGGTAGTTTCTTTGCCCTTGGTAAGCGGGCTGCTTTATTTCCGATAGGCACGGGTAATGCTCATCCGGATGCCATAGTCAACCAGGTTTTCCCGAATGGGGTAAAGATTGGAATAGGTAGGCATGTGCTGATAGCGAACCTGTGGTCCAACGGAAAGGGTAGCACTTCGGGTGGCATATGTCAGCTGAATACCCGCAGCTGAATTGATGTTCCACTTTCGTAAGAGATCATTGCCTTCAGTGTAATGCTTATAATCGGAAGAGAGTAACCAGGTATTCGCTTGAATGGAAAAGGTCGGTTGTACCGATGCTTCCGCTGTCAGACCCCATTTTTTTCCCTCCAGCACTTTCCACTGGATGCCCACCGGGGCTGACACCTGATAAAGGTCGTTGTGCAGGGTAGTGGCGCGATAACCATTGTTATTGTTATAAGGCGAATAAAAGCTGATGGTTTCAATGCCTCTGTTGTTCACAAGTGACAGGGAAGTCAAATCGCGCGTACGTGACATGAATGTTTCTATATCGTATCTGCGCAGGTTCAATTGAACGCCTGTCGTCAGTTGAAGACGATTGGTAATGGAATAGAGGACGTTAAAACCCAATTCCCAACCTACTGAGGAACGATGACGAACAATATCATTTACTCCGGCAGGTACACTACTGCTGATGGGTAAGCTGTTAGCAGCAGTATTCGCTGTATTTCCCGACTGAATGATTTCTTTCAGTTTGGCATCGGTCAACCGGCGGAAACTCACTGAAGGTGTCAAATAGAACTGAAATCCTATTTTGGAATTTTTTACTTTAACAGGACTATTTCCAGTGAAAGGAAATGCCTGAAGAAATTCATCTGTCGTTTGCTGGGTATTTCCTTTAGCAGTTTCCAACGCATGAAGCGCAGCAGCAGCACTGGTGATCGATTCATCGGCTTTATTTTCTTCAGCTCCCACTTCCTGTAAAATGGATGCGCCACTAGTATTATCCACTTCTATATGAACGAGAACGGGTGTTCTTTCGGCAAGGATGGATGAACTCCAATCACTTACCAATGGTCGCGTATTTCGCTCAAATGAGACCATTGGTGCAGGCCCTGCGACAACTTTTACCGGTGCCTCCATATCCATAACCGGAGCGGTTTGAATCGCAGCGATTGTCGTGAGGGTAATATGATCCGGTGCGATACTGCTTAGGTAAGACTTGTTTTTTTCATCCGGGTTCAAATCCGATGAGGGGGTTGTTCCGTTAACAACAACCAGGTTTTTTACTGGGATAATGGGTAACTGATGGTGGTTAGACCGATTGTTTAATAGGGTTGCCACCACCAATGCTGAAATGATGAAGAGTGAAATAAAAGTAAGTGCTGGCCAGGAACGGTTGCCATGCAGGTCTGTTCTGATCTGGTTCCAAACCTGATCAGAAGGGTACATGCGATGACTTTTTACAGATTCCTGCAAAAATGTCTCGAATGATTCTTCCTGTAGTTGCCGTTTTTTCATATGCACCGTTGGTTCCTACTTCCCTGCTGTCGCCAACCAGGAGAGATCTTCTCCGGATGTCGGCTGTTCTATGATTCTTTTCTTTATCAAAATATTTTCCAGCATATTTTTTGAACGGGTATACTGACTGCGGCTTGTGCTTTCACCTATCTCCAGCATTTCGCCAATCTCCCGGTGGCTGTAACCTTCAATTGCATACAGAATTAAAACAGTTCTGTAACCTACAGGTAACAACCTGATACATTCCACTACTTGTTTTGCCTGCATCATTGAGGGAAGGGTTTCTTCCTTCACATGAACAATGTCAGCCTCCGACAATTCAATGTTCTCATTGAATTTCCGGTTTCTCTTCAGGAAATTGATGCAGGTATGAACAATGATTCGCCTGATCCAGCCCTCGAAAGAGCCTTTATTCTGAAAAGTATGTATATGGGTAAAAACCTTGATAAACGCCTCTTGGAGCATATCTTCCGCATCCTCCCTGCTGGGAGAGAAGCGGTAGCAGATGCTGAGCATTTTGGGACTGTACTGGTTGTACAATTCCCGCTGCGCAGCAGCATCATTTTCAAGGCAGCCTGCAATAATGGCCTGCTCCGTCATGAGGGTGGATTAATTACCCTAAATATAGACAAATTTTTTCTTCCAACGCTGCATCTGATTCCCCGTATTCTACGAATAAAATAAAAATTGCATATAATATTCTTTTTTACTCAGAGCAGCATCTAGAGAAAATCTTGTATCTTACTACATTGAGTAATCATCCCATGCTGCGTAGAAAATTTTTATCCAGTGTGCTTCCCATCGCTCAATCTATTCCTACAGCGTTGGAAGAACAGCAGTTTTTACCCCCTGGCGGGGGCATAACACCCTATTCCGGTACCTGGTCAAGACCTCAGGTCATTCATCTGTTGAAAAGGACCATGTTTGGTGCCAAGCCGGAAGACATTACCTATTTTTCCTCCCGAAGCTTTAGCGCGGCCATCGATGAATTGCTGAATCCTACCGCTCCCTTGCCACCACCACCAGTAAAAGACTACACACCGGGTATCAATGTTCTTCGTCCGGATAGTAATATTGCCCCCGGCACCACCTGGGTGAATGATTTGGGTGCTGATGGAAACTTGAATTTCAATAGAATCAGTTCCTTGCGCAAATGGTGGATGGGGAACCTCATTAATCAGGACAGAAGTATTCGGGAAAAAATGAACCTCTTCTGGCACAATCATTTTGCCACCGAAACAGATACCATTGGTAATCCCATCCTGATTTATCGACACCATACTTTATTGCGTACACAAGCATTGGGCAACTTTAAGGCGTTGACACGTGCGATGACCCTGGATCCGGGCATGCTCGTTTATTTGAACGGCCAATTCAATACATTCACCGCACCGGATGAAAATTATGCACGTGAACTGCAGGAACTTTTTTGCTGTGGAAAAGGCCCCAATTCAAAGTTTACTGAAGATGATGTAAAAGCCGCTGCCCGTGTGTTGACCGGATGGCGAATCAATTCAACAACCGGAACAGCATTTTTTGATGTAAACAGACATGATAAAAATGCAAAAAGCTTCTCCTCGTTCTATAATAATACGGTGATTGCCGGTCGTTCCACTGCTACCGGAGGCGAACAAGAATTAGATGATCTGCTGAACATGATCTTTGCTACGCAAGAAGTAAGTAAATTCATATGCCGTCGTTTATATCGCTGGTTCATTTATTATGATATCGATGCCACCGTAGAAGCCACCATCATCACTCCGCTGGCTAATATCTTTGTTCAGAACAACTATGAGATAAAGCCAGTATTAGAGGCTCTGCTGAAAAGTGAACACTTCTTCCATTCCCTCACCATTGGCTGTCAGATCAAGAGTCCGATTGATCTGGTGGTGGGCTTGTGCCGTGAGTTTGGAGTGGCATTGCCACCGGCGAGTGATTACCTGACGAACTACGGACATTTCAATTACCTGTTTTCCTGGGCGATGAATATGCAACAAATGATTGGAGATCCTCCGGATGTAAGCGGCTGGAAAGCCTATTACCAAGAACCCATGTTTTACGAAGTATGGATCAATAGTGATACACTTCCGAAACGGAATCAATTCACAGATACCATCGTTGTGAATGGCTATACTTTCAATGGATATAAGATTGTTATTGATGCAGCTGAGTGGGCTAAGAAGCTGTCTGCCCCGGGCGACCCCAATCAGTTGATCAACGATATAACGGCTATTCTTTACCGCCTCGATATTTCTACAGCATCCAAGAATCAACTAAAGCGCGATATTTTGTTGGCAGGACAGGCATTGGATCATTATTGGACGGATGCCTGGAATCTATTTATTTCCAATCCGGGTAATACACCCAACACCAATTTTGTTCGCACGAAATTGCGGGACTTATTAAAATACCTGATGAATTTATCAGAATATCAATTGTGTTAACATATTCACCAGTCATTCAATCATGAAAAGAAGAGCATTCCTACAGAAATCGTTGCCGGCCGGCATCCTGCTGCCTTCCTTCATGAATGGGTTTTCATTCCGTGCTTTTGGTATGGCAAGCCCCGAGTTATCAGCTCTTCTTCAGCCGGTAACGGAAACCGATCACGTATTGGTGATCGTGCAACTGAATGGAGGGAATGACGGTCTCAATACAGTTATTCCTATCGAGTATTTCAATAATTATGTAAATGCCCGCAGTAATGTATACATTCCCCAGGATAAGGTATTACCCCTGAATGGGAAAGTGGGTCTGCATCCTGCGATGACTGGCATGGGCGAACTTTATAAGGAAGGACAATTAAAAGTCGTGAATTCAGTAGGGTATCCCCAGCCAAATTTTTCGCATTTCCGAGCTACTGATATTTGGATGAGTGCCAGCGACACGGCTACTATTGTTAATTCCGGCTGGGCGGGTAGATACCTGAATTACGAGTACCCGAATTTCCCCAATGGTTATCCGAATTCCAGTATGACCGATCCTTTGGCGATACAGATTGGTTCGGTTACCTCCCTCACATTTCAGGGACCTGCTGTGAGCATGGGCATGAGTATCAGCAGTGCCACCAATTTTTATAACCTGATCAACGGTGTCGCAGATCCGGTACCCAATACGCCGGCAGGAAAAGAGTTGGCGTTTATACGTTCCGTATCACAACAGACACAGCAATACGCTACCGTAATAAAAAATGCAGCTGCCAAAGTAACTCGTCAGGTAAATTATCCTACGCCCAATCCTTTGGCTGACCAGTTGAAAATTGTAGCCAGACTGATTGCCGGCGGATTGAAGACACGTGTTTACATGGTAAGTTACGGTGGTTTCGATACCCATTCGGCGCAGGTGAATTCTAACGACACTACTACAGGCGCTCATGCTAACCTATTAAAGAATGTAAGTGCTGCCATCAAGGCTTTCCAGGATGATTTGCGTATGCTCGGTTCTGATGAGCGCGTTGTTGGCATGACTTTCTCCGAGTTTGGACGTCGGGTGAAAAGCAATGCGAGCACCGGTACTGACCACGGCTCCGCTGCACCCCTCTTCCTCTTTGGTAAAAATGTAATGGGGGGTGTGTTGGGTGATACGCCTATTTTACCTGCCAACGCAACCGTGGGTGATAATGTACCCTTTCAGTATGATTTTCGAAGTGTATATGCTACCCTGCTCTCCAAGTGGCTCTGTGTGGATGATAAAGATTTGCAGCAGATTATGCTGAAAAATTTCCAGCAGCTATCCCTGGTGCAGTCCATTGGTTGTAAGAAACCGGTGGACCTGTCTGGTGAGCAACTCATCAGTAATTATCCAAATCCGTTTACTTCTTCTACTGTTATCACCTTTAAAACGGCCGGCGGTCATACCCTCATTCAAGTGATGGATGCCTCCGGACGAGTGGTCGCTAATTTGACCGATAAGGATTATCCTGCGGGCACTTACACCATCGTGTTCAACAGCGGAATTTTACCCAGCGGCATGTATTATGCCCGCTTACAAAATATGGCCATTCAACAGGTTCGTCCGATGTTGAAGGTGAAGCCATAAAGAACCACTCGATATAGTTTCGTAATTTGCGGCATGGAATTATCGATTAATACACCTGCCCTTCTCTTTCCTGCCATCAGTCTGGTGATGTTGGCATATACCAATCGCTTTCTTGCGTTGTCGAGTCGTGTGCGAAACTTACATGATAAATATGTGTCGCACGATCAGAAGCAAATCATTTGGGGTCAAATTAAAAATCTTCGCTACCGCCTGAAGTTGGTGAAGCACATGCAAACGCTGGGGGTAATGAGCTTCCTGATGTGCATCTGCTGTATGTTTCTCATTTATCTGAACTTCGATGTGTTGGCTCAGATAGTATTTGGTATCAGCCTTTTACTTTTTGCCGGCTCACTATTACTGTCATTACTGGAGATTCGGCTTAGCACACGGGCCATCGAGTTGGAGCTGAGTGATATGGAGGGAATGGAAGACCCCTCTGTATTGGAGTACCTTAAAAATAAGCTGGAAGGGAAAGAATGATAGTGCCGACAAATGACTTATACCGTTGTCTGTGCAGGTATGGGTAATTTCCTTTCCCCAATTTGCTGGCGCCACATCGCATAATACAACCCTTTCTCAGTCAGTAATTCAGCGTGTGTGCCTGTTTCTATGATCTGTCCTTTCTCTAATACATAAATCCTGTCTGCGTGCATGATGGTACTCAGTCGGTGGGCAATCATCACGGTAATCTGACTTTTTTCAGCAGAGATCGAGCGAATGGTATTTGTGATTTCATCTTCCGTGATGCTATCAAGTGCAGAAGTGGCTTCATCGAAGATCAGCAGGTTGGGTTGTCTAATCAGCGCTCTGGCAATGGATAATCGTTGTTTTTCTCCTCCACTTAATTTGAGTCCGCCTTCCCCTATCATTGTATCGATTCCCTTCTCTGCGCGGGCCAGCAGTTTTCCGCAGCTGGCTTTTTGCAGGGCTTCCTGTAGTTGTTCTTCTGAAGCTGTTGGGCAAACGAACAATAGGTTTTCACGAATGGAACCGGCAAATAACTGGGTGTCTTGCGTTACAAAACCTATCTGACTCCGCAGCTCATCGAATACAATGTCTTCACTATTGATGTGGTTAAAACGGATGTTACCCTGTTGGGTATGATAGAGTCCTACCAATAATTTCATGAGGGTACTCTTACCTGCACCACTGGGACCTACAAAAGCAATGGTTTCTCCCCTCGACACTTCGAAACTCACATTTTCGAGGGCAGGATAGATGGCAGTCTGGTGCTTGAAAGAGATACCACTGAAGCTTAACTGTTCGATATGACCTACTTTACTGGGGTGGGTTGGTTTGGGTTCTGCCGGCTTCTGCATTAACTGATGAAAATTATTCAGTGACGCTTCTGCTTCGCGATATGCCAGAATAATATTTCCTATTTCCTGCAGTGGGCCAAAAATGAAAAAAGAATAGAAGGTCAGGGTCATCACCTCACCTGCGGTGAGTTTTCCTTTGAAAACCAGCCACAGCAAGGTAAACATGATTATCTGCCGTAAAAAATTCACAAAGGTACCCTGGATGAAACTGAGGGAGCGAATGCTTTTTACTTTTCTAAGCTCGAGTC
This sequence comes from uncultured Sediminibacterium sp., assembly GCA_964448845.1. Taxonomy (GTDB): domain Bacteria; phylum Bacteroidota; class Bacteroidia; order Chitinophagales; family Chitinophagaceae; genus Sediminibacterium. The sequence goes on along the minus strand of CAYUXJ010000012.1, from coordinate 53,386 downwards.
CAAGTATCTTATAAGTATTCTTATTCAGTCGGGTTATCTCCTGATCGGTTAGTCCCAAGCTCTTCACCAATTCAATATTTCGTAGGCTCTCTGTAGTACTGCCGGCCAGCATGGTTGTTTCCTTTACGATACTTTTCTGTATCAGTTTAATCTTTTTGCTGAGCAGACTGGTTAATACCGAAAGAAAAATGATGCCGAGGGTGTAGATGGGCATGATGGACCAGTGCAGGCGGAAGGAATAGATAGAAATGAAAACGATGCCGACGAGAATCCCAAAGAGTACGTTGATAAAAGATATGATGAATTTCTCTGTATCAGCTCTTACTTTGGTGAGGATGGATAAAGTTTCTCCACTGCGCTGGTCTTCGAATTCCTGGTAGGGAAGTTCCATCGAATGTTTGAGTCCGTCGGTAAATATTTTTGCACCAAATTTTTGTACGATTACGTTGCTGAAATAATCCTGAAATGCTTTGGCAATTCTCGATATCATTGCCACGCTGACCAGTATTCCGAGAACACCCAATACACCCCAGATGAATTCTTCCTGTGTGCGGGTGCCGGTAACAATGAATTTTTTTCCGGCATCAAAATAGCCTTTCTCAAAGGGGTGAAAGGCATATTGATCAAGCAGTTTCCCAAAAAAATAGGGGTCCAGCATGGAAAAAGACTGGTTAATGGCTGCCAGCAGCAAGGCCAGTGCTACGAGCCAGCGATAAGGTTTCAGGTATTGTAATAACAATTTCATAATCTATATTTTTCAGCTCATGGACTTACGCTATCTGCAAAGGTGATGTAAAGGTCTGAAAAAGGCGGTTTTTTTTATTGAGTGGGGCTGCAGGTGCGGTTATCCCCTGATTGTGAACAACTAAGCACCGCAGGGTGAGGGGCATGCTTTTGCATTTGAGTAAATTACAGAAAACGATTATATGCGCTGGAGAAAATTCAATGGGGAATCAATTGCTCAGCCAATTCAGGATGCAGTCAGGGAAACAATACAAGAGGAAGTGTCTCGTGGCATTAAGCTAAAAGTATGTATTGGAACTGACAGTCAGGTGAAAGCTGATATCACCGAGTTTGCCACTGTCATCGTTTTTTTACGCGAGCATGCCGGTGGCTTCATGTATATTCACAATGAAAAAGTTCGGCAGCATTTTCACATAAAAGAACGGATGCTGATGGAGGTAGCAAAAAGTATTGAAGTGGCCTATGCGCTATGCGATACTTTCATTGAATATGGCGTTGATATGGAGGTACACGCAGACATCAATACCAATCCGCAATTTAAAAGCAATGATGCGTTGCGCGAAGCGATGGGTTATATTCTCGGCATGGGTTTTGCCTTTAAGGCTAAGCCGGAAGCATTTGCCAGCAGTTGCTGTGCCGATAAAATGGTGAATTGATAATCCATTAAGATGCATTGCGCTCTTCCAGCAACCTATTCTTTTCTTCCAGGTAGCGGAGCAATTCCTCCTTACCGGCTTGTTTTACCGAACTGGTAATGAAGAAGCGGGGCAAGAACTGCCAGTCTTTTTTCAAATCTTCCTCCCATGCCTTGATATGACGCGTAACGGCACCGGGCTTCGTTTTATCGGTTTTGGTGAAGACCAGCGAGAAGGGAACTTTCCAGTGATCGAGTTGGTTGATAAACTCGCGGTCAATATTTTGTGGGGGATGTCGGCTGTCGATTAATACAAAAACTTCAGTCAGATTTTTTCTTTGTCTCAGATATCCGGCAATCATTTTTTCCCATTGTTCTCTTTCTGTTTTGGAAGCGCGGGCATAGCCATAGCCGGGTAGGTCAACGAGGTACCAATTTGTTTTTTTTCTTTTATCATCTAAACGACTGCCGATGATCTCAAAATGATTAATCAGTTGTGTCTTTCCCGGTGTGGCTGAGGTTTTCGCGAGGTTCTTTTGTCCGGTCAATAAGTTAATCAGGGATGATTTACCTACATTACTTCGACCTATGAAGGCATACTCCGGCCTGTCGGGTTTCGGACATTGTTCAACCTTGGCGGAAGAGATAAGGTACCTGGCCTGGATAATGGGCATACATCGGTGGCATTAAAAAATGCGTTTATTTTTTTCTTTTCATGATCAGACTATCGGCGGGGTATTGTCTTTTCATGCTATCAAGTACTGATTCACTCCATTTTATCACTAATTGTCTTTCTGCATCTGTTAGTCTGGCCTCCTTGTGAATAACAGTGTAAGATTCAAGTGGCATTTCGCCTGACTTTAACTGTTCAATACATTCTTCCATTTTATGGTATTGCTTTGCTATTCTGTAACCTCCGAATTCATTTAGGTTGAAATGTTTTTTCCCGTCTTGAATGTGATCATTCAGCCACCATGTAACAGGTTGAATCTCGGCATAAATCGGGTAGTTGGTATTATTCGAATGGCAGTCATTACAGGCTTTATTGAATATGGTGGCTACGCTGTCGGGAACGGGATAGCTCAGGGAGATGTCTTTTGATTTATCGCCGGAGTTATTCTTGGCAGGTCTGAATGCCTGAATGATGATGAAGGCAGCCAGCAGGAGCAGCAGGATTTTTTTTGTCATGTAGCTGATTTTTAATGAAATAACTAATGTAAAGTAAGCATAAATTATTTTCCTTCTTCAACTATCAGCAGATTCCCCGTCATCTCTGCCGGAACGGGCAGTTCCATCAGGTAGAGTATGGTAGGTGCCAGGTCGCCCAGTTTTCCCGGTCGTAGCTTGCCTTTGAAATGCTGATCAACAAGAATCAGCGGTACCGGATTCAGGGTATGGGCCGTATTGGGTGACCCATCTTCATTGATCATATAATCTGCATTGCCATGATCTGCTGTCACTAAAATTGTATATCCTTGGTTGCGTGCTGCTGTTACCACACGATTCACACAGGCATCAACCGTTTCAACGGCTTTGATGGCTGCTGAAAAAATACCGGTATGTCCAACCATGTCAGCATTGGCAAAGTTGAGGCAAATAAAATCTGCTGTGCCTTTTTCTATTTCGGGAATCAGGCTGTCGGTTAGTTCATAAGCACTCATTTCGGGCTGCAGATCATAGGTAGCAACTTTTGGGGATGCGGCCATGATTCTGCTTTCACCAGGGAAGGGATCTTCTCTCCCTCCATTAAAAAAGAAAGTTACGTGCGGATATTTTTCTGTTTCTGCTATGCGTATCTGCTTTTTTCCATGGGCTGCCAGTACTTCACCAAGGGTATTGTTGAGGTTATCGTTTTCAAAGATGACACCCACGCCCCGGAAGGTCTGGTCATACTGCGTCATAGTTGTGTAGGTCAGCGATAATTTTTTCATCCCAAAATCGGGGTAATCTTTTTGGGTGAGCACGCTTGTAATCTCGCGGCAGCGATCTGTTCTGAAATTGAAGCAAATGACAGCATCCCCATCCTGTATCGTTGCTATGGGTTTACCATTCTCTTGCACAAGCACTGTAGGAAGAATGAATTCATCGGTTTTGCCATTATCATACGAGGCTTCGATGGCGGCTAATGCAGATGATGCGGTCGGTCCTTCCCCCTTCACCAGGCAATTGTAGGCGAGTTGTACCCGTTCCCAGCGCTTATCGCGGTCCATGGCATAATACCTGCCACTGACAGTTGCTATTTTTCCAATAGATCCTTGTAAAAATGTTTCCAGATCGATTACAAAAGCGCGACCGCTTTTTGGATCAGTATCCCGACCATCGGTAAATAAGTGAATGTACACACGGGTAAGGCCCTGACTTTTACAAAGTTCACAAATGGCTTTCAGGTGGTCGGTATGGGCATGTACACCGCCATCACCTAGCAGTCCCATCAGGTGCAAGGCCTTATCTGCATCCTTAGCTGTTTTCAGGGTATTCAGGAGGGTAGGATTGGAAAAAAAACTAGCATCCCGGATGGCCACATGAATACGTTGTAATTCCTGGTATACAACCCTGCCGGCACCAATATTAAGGTGACCTACTTCGCTGTTGCCCATTTGTCCGTCTGGCAGGCCAACAGCTTCCCCACAGGTGATCAGGGTAGTAGTTGGATATTGTTCAGTGATGGAACGCACGAATGGCACATTTGCCTGTTGGATGGCATCAGCCGCCGGCACCCGGCCCAGCCCCCATCCGTCCATGATTATCAGTACTACTTTCTTGTTCATATACAAATTTACAATTTTACCAAGGAAGCTATTTGTATATCTTTTGTGAAATACCTGTAGAATGGTACTTTTGGCATACTATTCGCATAATTGAGAAAAAATGTATGTTATGAGGTGGATGCTTCTGCTTTTCTTTTTAGCAAGTAATTCTTGGTTGATGGCCCAGCAGCAGGATGTGGATGAATTGCTGACTGCCTTGAAATCGGGTAATGCTACCCAGGTAGCTGAGCATTTTGATGCGATGGTGGATATTAAGTTTCCGGACAAAGATGAAATTAAAAATGTCGGAAAGAACCAGGCAGAAATTGCCCTGCGTAATTTTTTCACTGAAAATGGTATTCGTGGTTTTGAAAAAGTTTCCGACCGTGAGATTGGAAATACCATGTATATGACCGGCCGGCTGATCAATGGAAACAAAGGGTATAGTATTACGTTGATGTTGCGTGTTATCCGCGGCAAGCACTACATCATTACTGTCAGGATCAATTGATTAATCGTCCTTTCCTGCTCAACCTTATTTATATCAAGCTATGATGGATACGTACGAAAAGCGATTACATCAATTGCTGAGCATGGCCTTGCAGGAAGATGAGGGCTCCGGTGATCACAGCACATTGAGTTGTATCCCGGCCGGCAAATCCGGTAAAGCAGTGCTCAAAGTTAAGCAAGCCGGTATTTTGGCGGGGATGCAGGTAGCTGCCACCATTTTCCGCCTGCGGGAAGCCGATACAGTATTCATTCCTCTTATGGAAGATGGACAGTCGATGCAGCCCGGGGATATTGCATTTGAGGTGGAAGCAGATATGCGCACCCTGCTTACCTGTGAGCGGCTGGTATTGAATTGTATGCAGCGCATGAGTGGTATTGCAACCCTTACACGCAGCTATGTTGACTTATTACAGGGGCTGCCTACGCGATTACTGGATACACGAAAAACCACCCCTAATTTCAGGTTATTGGAGAAGGAAGCCGTTCGTATTGGTGGTGGTTACAATCATCGCTTCGGTCTGTACGATATGATCATGTTAAAGGATAATCACATCGATTTTTGTGGTGGAATTGCTTCAGCCATCCGCTCGGCACATGCTTATGTTTTATCTTCCGGACTACCCCTCGCTATTGAGGTGGAAGCAAGAGATTTATCGCAGGTAGAAGAGATCTGTCGGGAAGGAGCGGGAAAAATTTTGCGCATCATGCTCGATAATTTTACGCCTGAAGCCGTGAAGGAAGCTGTTGTATTCATTGACGGTCGATTTGAAACGGAAGCCAGTGGTGGTATGCGTAAGGATAATTTACTTGCCTATGCCCAAACCGGGGTCGATTATATCAGCGTGGGCGGCTTGATTCATCAGGCCACCAGCCTTGACCTGAGTCTGAAGGCTGTAATCGCATAAACATATTGTATGAAAAAGAAATCAGCTCCCTCTTCCCATCCCATTGTATATAGTACCAATCCTTCTTTTCGTATGGAAGAAGAAGAAGCGACGATAGAAACGCTGGCTCCCGGCGAACAGATTTTGCGTATTCTGCTAGATAAAAAACAACGTGCCGGTAAGGTAGTTACCTTAATTGCCGGATTCATTGGTACGGATGCCGACCTGCAGACATTGGGAAAGGAATTGCGCAACCATTGCGGAACCGGTGGCAGCGCCAAAGATGGCGAGGTATTGGTTCAAGGTGACCAGCGCGAAAAGGTAGTGCAGTGGTTATTGAAGAAAGGATACCGACAGACTAAGTTAAAAGGATAATTAAAAGGATAATTGAAAA
>CAYUXJ010000012.1:0-47373 GCA_964448845.1 uncultured Sediminibacterium sp. | reverse complement strand
AAATTCAATTTGTCTTTCAGTTTCTTCACCAGCGGATAGCGCTCAGTCATGAATTCGAATTTCTGTCTCGTATTCATCCGAAGATGTGCAGGAATTTCTTCCCGCTCACCTGCTTCTACCAGTATTTCGAAATGTATCGATCGGTTATTGAAAGCCTGATGTAAATAGTCGAGCAGTTTCATGCGTTCCGACTCAATGAATTTTTGTGAGGTAACAGAGTAGACGGTAATAACCGCTTTGATATCATTCTCTATTTGTAGGCGTGCCGATCGGAAGGTGGCTGCAGCGGAATGCTTTTTCTCTTCTTCCAGCATGCCGGCATATTTATCCCAACAATCTGCCAGTTTTTCTTGCGAGAGTATTTGCGCTTCTTTTACCTCTTCAATGTTGTATTCGCTACCATATTTTTCCCGCAGCGCGGAAAGCAGGTTCTTTTTATCACCTGAAGGAACCAGGCTACTGCGCGGGTTGGCAACGGGTTGGGGAGCAGTTGCAGCGGGAGTAGGTGAAGCGGGAGTAGGTGAAGCGGGAGTAGGTTTTTGCTGTGCCGGTGTCGGTTTTTTTTCAACCACCGGTACCGGTACAGGCTGCACTGTGGGCTGCTTTTCCGCCGGTGCAGATTCATTTACCGGGTTGAGGGACTGAATCGGCTGGTATTTAATCAGTATCGGACTATCCAGTCGTTTTTTTTTCACTACCTGTTGCTTATCGCTGCTCAGCTCGATGGCCTGGCGAAGAAAATTTAATTTGATTAAAGCCAGTTCAACGTGCAGTCTTTTGTTTCTTGCTTGACGGATCTCTATTTCGGCAGCACTGATGATGTTGAGTGCGCTAAGTATATACGATAACTCAGTTTTTTCTGCGGCGGCGGCAAATTTTTCGCGCATGCCTTCCATCACATCCAGTATGGCAGCTGTTGCCGGATCTTTACTTACCAAGAGGTTGCGGTAGAATGAAGCGAATCCATTCATCACCAAATCACCTTCAAATCCTTTTTTATTGATTTCATCGAAAAGAAGCAGTACGCCAGGCAGGTTTTCCTGCTGCAGTAGTTCATGGAACCGGAAATAATAATCTTCATCGAGGATGTTGAGGTGTTCCAGGGTATGCTGGTAAGTAACTTCTCCACCGGTGAAGCTGACCATTTTGTCGAGTATGCTGAGTGAATCACGCATGCAGCCTTCACTTTTCTGGGCGATGAGCTGAAGAGCGGCTTTCTCGGCATTGATGTGTTCTTTTTCTGCAATTTCCTCCAGGTGGGCAACTGTATCGGCCAGGGTGATGCGTTTGAAATCGAAAATCTGGCATCGGCTTAAAATGGTCGGAAGAATCTTATGTTTTTCAGTGGTAGCTAGAATAAAAATAGCATGTGGGGGTGGCTCCTCCAGGGTTTTCAGGAAGGCATTGAAGGCGCTGGTGCTCAGCATGTGTACCTCGTCGATGATGTACACCTTGTATTTACCGGCCTGGGGTGAGAAACGCACCTGGTCGACCAGTTCACGGATATCATCTACCGAATTATTACTGGCCGCATCTAGTTCGTGAATGTTGAGTGAGGTACCCGCATCGAAACTAACGCAACTGTTGCAGTTGTTGCAAGCCTCTCCATCGGCAGTCGGTTGGCTGCAGTTGATGGTTTTCGCCAGGATACGGGCACAGGTAGTTTTACCCACACCTCGTGGACCGCAGAACAGGAAGGCATGCGCCAGCTGTTGCTGCCGGATGGCATTTTTCAGGGTGGTAGTAATGTGTGCCTGACCTACAACCGTAGAAAAATTCTGTGGCCGGTATTTGCGGGCGGAAACGACGAAATTCTCCATATCAGGGTTGCAATATACGGACTTGAAAAGGTTTCCTGTTCAATCGAAGGCAGGGATTTGTACACAAAAAGTACAATAAAAGCTGCCTATTTTATTCCATGATTGGGTGGCGCTCAAAAGGATGTGTAGGGTCGAACCAATAGCGATAGGTAATTAATCGCCTGCACTGGGTGGCCCCCAGACTTTTATAAATATTGAGCATTTTAGGATTCCATTCGCCGGCCCAGCCCATTTCATATTCGTCGTACCAGTTATTTCTTTTCAATACAAGTGCACATTCGTAAATCAAATAGCTATCGATACCCAGGGATTGGAACTTCGGAATCACCCCGAAGACCAACCCAATCAGTTTTTTATTGGTTCCCCGCCACTTCATCAGCATCAGTCGGAATTTTTCTATCCAGCCCAATTTCCCTTTGAAATATTTAAAGTATTGATTCAGGTCGGGAATATTTACAAACATGGCAATGGGCTCATCTTTGTAATAGGCAAACCAGATGACCCGCGGATCCATGATGGGCTTCATTTTTCCGAACATCTTAATTACTTGCTCGAGGGTAATTTCCTTGACTTCCCCATGCTGGGCCCAGGCAGCATTATAGATGGTTGCAAAGTCTGCGGCATATTTCTCCAACCGGTTCAATTCGATCTGGCGGGCCGTATACTCCGGCTTTGCAGCGAAGCGGTCGTGCCGCTCTGCGAAGCGCATGGGCAGCGGATCGCGGGTATAAGTGGCGTAATAATACTGGTTGTAGTAATTCTTAAAACCGAAATTTTCAAAGAGTGCCTGGTAGTAAGGCGGATTGAATGACATACCATACATCGGCTCTTTATCAAATCCCTCTACGAGCAGTCCCCACCATTTATCTCTTTCACCGAAATTGATCGGGCCATCCATGCCCTTCATTCCCTTGCTCTCCAGCCACTGCTGTGCATGGCGGAAGAGCAGATTCGCAGCCTCCTGGTCATTTATACAATCAAAGTAACCCATGCCCCCTACGGGTACATCTGTTCCGCGGCTTTTATATTTTTTATTGGTGAAGGCAGCTATTCTGCCGCAGGTATTTCCTTTCTCATCCACCAACAGCCAGCGACAACATTCCCCGAACTGGAACAAAGTATTTTTTTCCGGATTGAAAACATCATTCACTTCATTGTCCATCGGTGAAATATAACAGGGATTTTCCCGATTGATCCAGCGGTTGAATCGCAGAAATTCTCTGGCGGTGGAAGGACTTTTTACTTCAACTAACTGCATGGTTATGTGAGACAATTTTTGCAAAAGTACTAAATCCTGCGGGCGGCATGAAAATCAACGCTCAAAGAGTTTTGCTTCCATGCGGGTATCATGGCCATAAATGTCTTTACGAAAATTGAGTTGCCCCTCCCTGTCTACCCAGGCGGTGAAGTATACCAGCAGCACGGGAACGCCCTTGGGGAGGGTAACCCAGTGTTCTTTTTTTAGGTGCATGGCTGAATCGATTCTCTGCTCCGTCCAGCTGGGGTCTTTTCTGAGCAGGTAGGAGGCAAATTTCTTGGGCTCCCCTAGGCGAATACAGCCATGACTTAGGCTGCGGTTCGATTGCTGGAATAAATTCCGGTTGGGGGTATCATGCAGGTAGATGCTGAAGTTATTGGGGAAAAGAAATTTTACCAGTCCCAACGAATTCCAGGGTCCCGGTAACTGTCGTATGATGGGGATCTTGCCTTTATATCCGGTTATTTCCATGTGGTTTTTAGTTAGATAGGCGGGGTTCTTTGCCATTGCCGGCATGATTTCTTTCACAACGATGCTTTCAGGAACATTCCAGTAGGGACTGAATACAACGTATCGTAACTGACCGCTGAAGATGGCTGAACTGTTGGCGGCGGTACCTACAATGACGCGCATATCATAACTCCATTTGCTGCTGTCGTACACATGCATTTTGAATTCAGGGATGTTCACCAGAATATAGTTCGAATCATTTTCTACCGGCAGCCAGCGCACGCGTTCGAGGTTAATCAGTAATTGGCGGATGCGTTTTTTTACAGGCACATTCAGCTCTGCTAGCATTTTATTGCCGATTGTGCCATCAGTTGTCAATCCCATATTCTTTTGGTATTGACGGGTAGCAATGTATAGGGTACTGTCGAAATGGTCATCGAGGGGAGGTCGAAGTGATGAGTCGCCCAGAAAGGCAAGTCGTTGTTTCACAGCGAGCACTAATTTTCCTGAATCACCCAGGTGCAGGGCTTTTGCAGGCAGCGCCATCGTATCTGCTTCTGTTAGACCTGCTAGGGCAACATATTTTACCAGCTGTTGCTGGAGGAGCGCATATTGTCTGTTCTGCAAGTTGTTTTGGCGCGGATATAGTTCACCGGTAGCAACCGCATTCCCTAACATTTCGGTTAGGTTGATTTTTTTTCGGGGAATGAACCAGCCCAGTTCATTGGCATTGATATCGCTGCCCTGAAATGTTTTGGCAGCATATAGAAAAAACTGTCCGGTTAACATCAGTTCTGCTGCTGCCATTCTCTCCTGCAACACAGCCGGTTTGGTTTTTTTTCTGTTCAACAGGGAATCTTTCAACGTAGACAATCGGGGATGGTGCAGGCTGCTGTCGGCCATATCCTGTATATAATTGTTCTCCAGGTTGATGAAGTTAAGCGCCTGCTCTGATAGTCCGGAAGAATCGAACCAGGCATATTGGAAGTTGCGACCACGGTAGAAGTTTATGTATTGTTCGGCATAATTTGCATAGCGCGGTTCTTTCTCCAGAAATTCAGAAATTTTACTGCTGTCGAAGAAGAGGTTATTGAAGGAAGTGGCCGGGGTAATGGTGGTGTCACGGTTAACGGGTTCACCATTCCCACTGTACAGGGAGCAGCCTTGAAAAAAAAGCGCAAATACAATCAGCAGTATCGAATACCTGGCATACATGACAAAAGCGATTATGTTGGGTTGGTAAATGTCTTCAGTAAGAGGGTGACTGCTACCAGTCCGGCTGTTTCAGTTCTAAGTCGGGTATGACCGAGGCTGACGGGCAGATATTTTTTTTCGATGGAAGTCTGAATTTCTTCCGCAGAAAAATCACCCTCGGGTCCGATAAGTATTTTGGCTTCACCGGTGGCATAAAAATTGGACAGGGGCTTTTTTTCTGTATCCATGCAATGAGCGATCCATTGTTCTGCAACTGCCGGCTGTTCTAAAAGCTCTTCAAAACGCATGGGTTCATGTAAGGCAGGTAAAAAAAATTGTCGACTCTGCAGCATAGCTGATACCAGTATGTTTTCCAGTCTGTCTCTACGGAAACGGGATGTCTCTGTGCGTTTGCAAATAATCGGCTGAAAGCCGGCCATGCCGATTTCCGTTGCTTTCTCCAGCAACCATTCCAGTCGCTGTGGATTTTTCAGCAATGACATGCAGAGGGTTACTTGTGCAGCCGGGCGGCTGTGTTCTTGAAATGAAGTGCAGTGGGCAATGGCTTGTTTTTTTCCGCTGATACTGAGGGTAGCCAAACAGGAAAGTCCTTTCCCGTTCGTGATTTCGATTGTATCTCCTTCGCGCATGCGCAAAACCTGTATGCAATGACGGGCACTATCATCGCTCAGCGGCATTGTTGCCAAATGCGAAACGAGATCGGGCTCATAAAACAACGGAAGAGACATGAGTACAAAAATACAGATTAGACAGTAAGGGTCAGCCGATGTTTCTTAGAAGGGGCGGGCATCATCCAGGCCTTCATCGAAATTAGACTCATTCATCCGGCTGCCTTTTTCTACAAATAGTTTCGCGCCATCCGGTCCGGCCCCCGATCCGATCGGGCTGCCCGGGGGTCGAACACCGCCGGAAGTCCAGCTACCACCTCTATTGAAATCACTGGGATCATCTTCAAAGCGCTGGATAGAAAGGTTGGCACGCAGTTTAATAAAATCTAACTCACCATTTCGGTGCTTGGCTATACGAATTTGTACCTCACCGCTGGTGCTTTCACCATGTTCATTGTTTTGAATGTCATGGTATTCCGGGCGATAGATGAACATTACCATATCGGCATCTTGTTCAATCGCACCTGATTCCCGCAAATCGCTTAGCTGCGGTACTTTACTTTCTTTTCTTGTTTCAACGGCTCTGCTCAACTGGCTAAGGGCAATGATGGGAATATTGAGTTCTTTGGCCAGCGACTTCAGGTTTCTTGAGATGCTGCTGATCTCTTGTTCACGGTTGGTATTTCTGTCGGTCATACCACCCATCAGCTGCAGGTAGTCAATGATAATGAGACCCACCTTATTTTTATTCACCAGTCGACGTGCTTTGGCCCTGAATTCGAAAATATTAAGGGAAGCAGTATCATCGATAAAGATGGGAGCTGATTCAAGACGTTTAATACCACGGGTGAGCAATTGCTCATATTCATAATTTTCCAGCTTTCCCCGGGTGATTTTTTTCATGTCAATTTCGCTTTCCGCACTGAGGATACGCATCACCAGTTGGGAGGCACTCATCTCCAGTGAGAAGAATCCAACGGGAATGGGTCGGGTGGGATGCAGTGCAGCGTTGCGCGCCAGGTTCAGAGCAAAGGCTGTTTTACCCACGGAAGGACGGGCTGCGAGAATGATGAGGTCGGTAGGTTGCCAGCCGAAAGTAATCTTGTCAAGTTTGGTGAAACCACTGGGCACACCGGAGATGTCTTCGGTTTTGGTGCGCAGCATGTCGATCCTTGTCAACGTTTCAGCAATGGCATCACCTATTTCAGTAAAATTCTTTTTCAGGTAGTTATTGGTGATGTGAAACATCTTAGCTTCACTTTCATCCAGCAAATCAAACACATCGGTGCTATCTTCATAAGCAGAGCCAATGATTTCACCGCTAATGCGAATCAGTTCCCGTTGGATAAATTTTTCGAGAATAATGCGGGCGTGGGTTTCAATATTGGCAGATGACACAACAGAATTGGTCAGCCGTGTCAGGTAATAGGCACCGCCCACCTGGTCGAGTAATTCCTGCGTTTTCAATTCTTCCACGACAGTGAGCAGATCGATGGGCATATTTTTCTGCTGCAGGTCATGCATGCAACGGAAAATGAGCTGGTTAGCCTCTGTATAAAAGCACTCCGGCTTTAGAATTTCTGTCACCGTATCATAGGCACTTTTTTCCAGCATGATAGCGCCCAGCACCGCTTGCTCCAGATCCCTGGCTTGCGGGGGCACCTTGCCATATAGCAGGGGGGAGGTATCGGTTACGCCTGTTTTTCTTCTTTTTCTGTCTTTGTTGATGGGAGAGAGGTCCATTACGCTTCGGTTCAGTCAGTCAATAAATGGGGTTCAGTCATTTTCCGGTGGCGTATGCAGGCACCTTCTGCCGGGAAGTACTGAACAGCGAATATAGACCGAACGAGTCGGCAGCAGAAATTATTTTCGCCAATATTTCTTTCACAGCTTATGCACCTTGTATACACAGCTGCAGGGCGGCTATCCACCTCTTTCGGCGGGTTTTCCACTTTTTTCTTCAAAAGCATGTAAAGCGGCTTAGCTGCATTGCTTCTCGGCTGAATTTTGATTCATCGTCGGGCATCCAGCAATATTCACGTATTTTTGAGCGAATTATATGTATCAACAATGACCATCAGCTACAATTGGTTAATGGATTATTTACCCGAGCCGCTTGACCCGGAGAAATTATCCCAGATTTTGACTTCCATCGGTTTGGAAGTGGAAGAATTGACCCGCTATGAAAGTGTGCGGGGCGGACTTAGGGGATTGGTAGTCGGCGAAGTGCTCGATTGTCAGCCTCACCCCAATGCCGACAAATTGAAAGTAACAAAAGTGCATGTGGGGGGCACCGAGCCACTTCAAATTGTGTGTGGTGCTTCGAATGTTGCCACCGGACAAAAAGTGGTGGTGGCACCTGTAGGAGTTACCATCTATCCAACCACCGGGGAACCCATCACCCTGCGGAAAGCAGCCATACGAAAAGTTGAAAGTGAAGGCATGATTTGCGCTGAAGACGAAATTGGTCTGGGTACTTCCCATGAAGGTATACTTGTATTGCCCAATAACCTTGCTCCCGGTACTCCGCTGCCCGATGTATTTCAGCCGTATGAAGATTGGGTGTACACCATCGGCTTAACGCCTAACCGCATGGATGCGATGAGTCATGCCGGTGTAGCCCGCGATGTTTGTGCTTATCTCACCCATCATATCAAAGAAACGAAGTGCCATCAACAGCAGGTAAATGGCTTTAAACCAGATTTGCCCGAATCTACTATAACGGTGCGGGTAAACGATCCGGAAGCCTGTCCGCGATATGCCGGTGTCACTATCCGCGGTGTGCAGGTGGGTGATTCTCCCGACTGGTTGAAAAATCGACTGATGGCCATCGGGCAAAGATCCATTAATAACATTGTCGACATCACCAATTACCTATTACATGATACCGGTCAACCCTTGCATGCATTTGATGCAGCTGCTATTGAGGGGAATGAGGTAATCGTACAAAAGCTCTCTGAGGGTACCCCGTTTATTACACTCGATGAGAAAGAGCGAAAGCTGAGTAGTGAAGATCTGATGATCTGCCATGCCAATGGTCCCATGTGTATCGGTGGCGTATTTGGCGGGAAACACAGTGGAGTAAGTGCACAAACTAGCAGCATCTTTTTAGAGAGCGCTTGGTTTCATCCTACCGGCATCCGTAAAACATCGCTGCGCCATGAGCTTCGCACGGATGCTGCTGGTAGATTTGAGAAAGGCGTAGATATTTCTCAGACGGTCAACGTGCTCAAAAGGGCGGCGCTGCTCATCAAAGAAGTGGCGGGTGGCCTCATTGAGGGTGAAATAGTTGATATCTATCCGCAGCCAGTAGAAAAGAATGAAGTGGGCCTCAAATATCATTATCTCAAAAAGCTGAGCGGAAAAAATTACCACATGGAAGCTGTGAAAAAAATCCTGGGTAGTCTGGGGTTTGAAGTGGTAAGGGAGGGGATGGATGAAATTCGTTTTGCTGTTCCCCTGCACAAAACAGATATTTCATTACCCGCCGATCTGGTGGAAGAAATCGTTCGCATAGACGGACTTGATAATATAGACATTCCTGCCAGCATAACCATCAGTCCATCACTTGATCCATTGTCAGTGAAGGAACGCCTCAAAGAAAAGCTGGCTCAGTTTCTCTCCGGAAGAAGTGGTATGGAGATCTGCACCAACTCAATTACGAACAGCAAATATTATGCAGCAGATGAGCAGACCGATGGTGTAGCCATGATCAATAGCCTGAGTGCTGATCTCAACTGGATGCGGCCTTCTATGCTTGAAACAGGACTGGAAGTCATTTCCTACAATATCAATCGAAAGAACAGTCGTCTCTTCCTGTATGAATGGGGCAAGACCTATCATACAACGAAAGAGCAGGGTTATCGGGAAGTGGAACACCTTGCTGTGTATCTCACGGGTGACCGTACCACTGAGCACTGGCGTGAAAAGCCCCAGTCCACTGATTATTATTTTGCAAATGGTATTGCAGCCGGATTAATTGGGTGTTTGGGGGTGGAAGCCAGGTTTGAACCGGGTACAGCCGGAACCACCATGATTAAATATGGGAATAGAGAACTTGGAAAAATGGTGGAAGTATCTTCTCATAAACTGGCTGCTTTTGATATCCGGCAGCAGGTAGTTATGATTGATCTGTATATGCAGGAATTGCTTGACCTGTTGGCCGGCAACCGTATTCGTTATCGCGAGGTCAATAAGTTTCCTGTCATGCAACGTGATTTATCAATGGTTGTCGATAGCCAGCGAACTTATGGGGAGCTCGAAGCTGCTGTTGCCTCTCTGCGATTACCCCTGCTCAAACGACACAGTTTATTTGATGTGTTTGAGAGTGACAAACTCGGCGCCGGCAAAAAGTCGATGGCGATGAGCTTCTTCTTTTCCGATGAAGAAAAGACGCTGACCGATAAGGAAGTAGATAAAATGATGTCACAGCTGATCAGCCGCTTAGAGAAGGAAGTGCAGGCAGAAATCAGAAAATAATCCGATATTCAATTGAAGAATCTTCACGGATGAGCCAATTACAGCACCAGATGGATCAACTCAAGTTGCAGGTAAGGCAATTGTTGAAACAATATGCCCAACTGCAGAAGGAGAGTAACCGGCTGCGCCAGGAACTTGAAAAAAAAGAGCAGCAGTTGGTACACAAGGATGGAGAAATCAAACGGCTGCAGCCGCATGCGGATGCAGCTAAATTGGGGGCCGGGTTGCTGCCCGAAGAAGAAAAAAAGGAATTGAGCAAGCGCATCGATGCTTATCTCAAAGAGATTGACCATTGTTTGGCGCTGTTAAATCAATAAGCTATGGAAGAGTTGATTCCCATCAACATTGTTATCGCTGACCGAAATTACCGCATACGCGTAGAGAAAGCTGACGAAGAAAAAGTGCGTAAAACCGCAGCCCTGATCAACCAGAAAATTGCTGAATTTAAGGTTCAGTTTGCCGGTAAGGACATGCAAGACTTCGTCGCCATGGCTTTACTATGGTTTGCCACTGAGCAGGGCGATGAAACCGATTCCGTTTTAAAGCAGGAGGCGGCCATCCGCGATTTGGCCGATATGGAGCAGCTCATTCGCCAAACCCTGGGCACTACCTCCTGACCTGTAAGCCTGTTGATAGGTATTCTCCCTATTTTTAGCCGTTTATCATGCTGAGGAACTGCTTTATGCAGGCGGTTCGGCAAATATTCATTATAATGAGTATCTTTGTAGACATTTCTGCCTTGAAATATGGAAAAAATGTATATGTATACGATTGTGAAAACCTTAAAAAATTGCCTATCTCATGGACCCTATGATATTATTGATCATCACAGGAGCGGTTGCCCTCATACTGGGCATGGCTGCCGGCTGGATGATTTTCTCTAAAAACACCAAAAAGCGCATTGAAGAAGCCGAAGAACTGGCACAAAAAATAGTCAAAGAGGCCGAATTAAGGGCCGAAACCATCAAGAAGGAAAAACAGCTGGAGGCGAAAGAAAAATTCGTGCAGCTGAAGTCAGAATATGATCGGGAGGTGATGGAGCGCAACCGCAAGGTGAATGAAGCGGAAAACCGTATCAAGCAAAAAGAACAATCTGTTTCCCAAAAGGAATCTGCTCTCGACAAGCAGTCGAAAGAAATGGAGGCCATAAAAGAAAATCTGAATCGTCAGATTGAGGTGGTGAACAACAAGCGTTCTGAATTGGAAAAGCACCAGGAGGAGCATATTCGTCGCCTTGAAAAGATTGCCAATTTGAGTGCAGATGACGCCCGTAATCAGTTAATAGAGAGTTTGCGGGAAGAAGCCCGCTCTCGCGCCCTGTCATTGCAGCAGGAAATTATTGAGGAAGCACGTGTGAAAGCCAATAAGGAGGCTCGTAAGATTGTTATACAATCTATTCAGCGTACCGCCGCGGAAGTGACTATTGAAAATACGGTGACGGTGTTTAACCTTGAGTCGGATGAGATCAAGGGTCAGATCATTGGTCGGGAGGGTAGAAATATTCGTGCCATTGAAGCTGCAACCGGAGTTGACCTGATTGTGGATGATACCCCTGAAGCCATCGTATTATCATCATTTGATCCGCTGCGCCGGGAAGTGGCCCGTTTGAGTCTGCAGCGCCTGGTTTCCGATGGACGTATTCACCCCGCCCGTATTGAGGAAGTCGTGGAGAAAACGCGCCGCCAGCTGGAGGAGCAAATAATTGATATTGGTGAAAGAGCAGTCATAGAAATGGGAATCCACGGGCTGCATAAGGAGCTCGTTCGTATGGTAGGTAAAATGCGTTTCCGTTCCTCTTACGGTCAGAATTTGCTGATGCACAGTCGGGAGACAGCCAATCTCTGTGCCATCATGGCTGCCGAGTTGGGCATGAACCCCAAATTGGCCAAAAGGGCGGGTTTGCTGCACGATATCGGGAAAGTACCAGATGAGGAAACAGAACTGACCCACGCATTGTTGGGTGCCAAGTTGGCTGAAAAATATGGTGAAAATCCTGCTGTGGTGAATGCCATTGGTGCCCACCACGATGAAATGGAAATGCAATATGTGATTTCGCCGATTATTCAGGCATGTGACGCCATCAGTGGTGCTCGTCCGGGTGCCCGCAGGGAGATCATGCAGCAATACATTCAACGGATCAAAGACCTGGAAAACCTGGCTGTTTCTTATCAGGGTGTGGAGAAGGCATATGCCATCCAGGCCGGTCGTGAGCTGCGTGTAATCGTGGAAGCCGACAAGGTATCCGATACCGAAAGCGACAAGCTAAGCTTTGAGATAGCCCAGAAAATACAGACCGAAATGACCTATCCGGGACAGATTAAGGTGACCGTAATCCGGGAGAAAAGGGCTGTCAACGTGGCCCGCTAAAAAATAATCCGTTAAAAAAACCCCGGTGAAGGTTTTTTACCTACCTTTGCCGTCCTCAAAAACGATGTTTTATGAACGCAGCCGTTCAATTTGTACACGACCAGCTGACTACCAAAAAGCAGCACCCCGCCTTCAAAGCCGGTGACAATATCACCGTTAACTATAAAATCATTGAAGGTGGTAAAGAACGTATCCAGAGCTTTCGCGGAGACGTGATCAAGCAGCAGGGTACCGGAGCTACAGCTTCTTTTACCGTAAGAAAAATCTCCGATGGGGTAGGCGTTGAGCGTTTATTCCCTATACACTCACCCAATATTGAGTCTATCCAGCTGAATAAGTCCGGTAAGGTACGTCGCGCTAAGCTCTACTACCTCCGCGAACGCAGTGGTAAGAGTGCTCGTATCCGGGAGAAGAGATTCTAATTGGTTCTCAAGTAGCAATAAAAATTTGAAAGGTAGCCTTTGGGCTGCCTTTTTTTGTATCCCCCGATAAATCTTATTTTATTGCCCTGTCAGTTTTTTTGTAACTTTGATAGCTAAAATCTTTTTTATGGGAAATTTTGGATTTCAGGAAATGTTGCTGATTGGTCTAGTGATCTTGATTTTTTTCGGGGGCAAAAAAATCCCCGAGTTCATGCGCGGATTGGGTAAAGGAATACGTGAGTTCAATGATGCCAAGAACAATGTAAAGCGTGAAATTGAAGACGGTATCAAAGAAAAAGACAATTCTACTACCGGCGCATAATTGCACCATCAATTAATTATAGCCTTTGTTTCATTTTAGTGCAATCAAAGACTATCATAGGCAGCTGCAGTCAGCAGCTACCAGTTGCACAGAGGCGGTACAGCATTACCTCGCTGTAATACGTGCGCACGAACATCTCAACGCTTTTTTAGAAGTTTTCGAAGACGAGGCCCTGCAGCGGGCTGCGGAATTAGATCGTTCCCGGCAGGCTGGGGAGCCGCTGGCACCTTTGCATGGTGTAGTCGTTGGTATCAAAGATGTACTCTGCTATAGCGGTCATCGGGTATCCGCCTCCTCCCGCATGCTGGAAGAATATGTTGCCATCTATCATGCTACTGCCATAGAAAAATTACTGGCGGCCGGTGCCATCATCATTGGCAGGCAAAACTGCGATGAATTTGCTATGGGCAGCAGCAATGAAAATTCTGCCTTCGGTGCAGTAAAAAATTTTTTAGATCCCACCCGCGTTCCCGGCGGTTCTTCCGGCGGCTCTGCCGTCGCCATACAAGCCGGCCTTTGCATGGTGAGCCTGGGCAGCGATACGGGTGGTTCCGTGCGACAACCGGCAGATTTTTGTGGCATCATCGGCCTCAAACCCACTTATGGCAGAATATCCCGTTATGGCTTGATTGCTTATGCTTCCTCCTTTGACCAGATTGGCATTTTTGGCAACCGGATAGAAGATGTTGCCCGAGTACTGGAAGTGATTGCCGGCGCAGATGACTATGATAGTACCGTTTCCGATGAGCCGGTTCCAGCCTATGCGGCAGAAATAGGCAGGCAGGTTCCTCCGGCAAAACTGGCCTATATCCGTCAGGCGTTGGAACATCCCTCCCTTGACCCCGATATACGCCGTGCTCTGATGATATTTTTTGATCAGCTCAAGGCGGCAGGATACCAGGTAGATGTGGTTGACCTAAGCTGGCTCGATGAGATTGTGCCTGCCTATTATGTTCTTACCACAGCTGAGGCTTCCAGTAACCTTTCGCGCTATGATGGGGTAAGGTACGGTTACCGGGCTCCCGGTGACCAGTCTACCCTCGAAGAAATGTATACCCTATCGCGTTCGCAAGGTTTCGGCAAGGAGGTACAAAGGCGAATTTTGTTGGGTAATTTCGTGCTGAGTGCCGGCTATTACGATGCCTATTTTACAAAGGCCCAGCAGGTACGCCGCATGTTGACCGATGCGATTCGTACCCTTTTTGCTTCATATGACTGCCTCCTGCTGCCCACAGTGCCCTCTACCGCCTTCCGCCTGGGGGAGAAGCAAACCGACCCGGTGGCGATGTATCTCGGTGATATTTATACGGTGTTGGCCAATTTGGTGGGTACCCCAGCCATATCCATACCCCTATTCCGGCACCCCAATGGACTCCCATTTGGGCTTCAGCTGATGACGGCCCATTTTAATGAAGTATCTTTGCTCCGCCTTTCGGACGAGCTGCTGCAGCTGTCTGGACTGAACCCTGCCGACTAGTTTGGCACGAAAATTGGCTATTGGCAGCAGAAAACAGAAAAAGTACAGCTATGGAATGGCCCTCCTGGCGGATGAATAACCCAATCGCCCTCTCCAAGGGGTTACTGATTGCCTTTGCCCTGTTGGCAGGCAGTTGGGCGGGTCGGTCATGGTTGGTGGGGGCTGATGCTATTACCACAAATTCCGGCGATACAGGCAGAATAGCCAAAATAGGCTTTGAAAGTCTATTCATTGGTTCCAAATACAACCCCGCCCTTCCCTACGAGTCACAGTTAAACCCTAGGGCCGTATCCTTTGTGCAGGAATACATTCGTAAGCAGGGAAAGGAGCTGGAAAAAATGAAATTCTGGGGTAAGCCCTATTTCGATCTGTATGACAATATTCTCACCCTCTATGGCCTGCCTCGGGAGATGAAGTACCTGAGTGTTATCGAGAGTCACCTCACACCGGGACTGGTTTCCTGGGCTGGAGCAGCCGGCCCATGGCAACTGATGGATTATGAAGCGCGGCGGTTCGGACTGAAAACCGGACCGAAAGATGAGCGGATGGACTTCTATAAGAGTACCCATGCTGCAGCCCGCCTCATGAAAGAATTATACACTGAATTTGGCGATTGGCTGCTGGTAGTGGCAGCCTATAATGGTGGAGCCGGCAGGGTTCGCCAGGCCATACGCAAATCGGGTAGCCGTGATTTCTGGGATCTCCAATACCACCTGCCGGAAGAAACCCGTAACCACGTAAAAAAATTTATTGGTACCCATTACATTTTTGAAGGTGCCGGTGGCATCACAACCATGACCGCAGCAGAACAGGAGCAGCAAAAAGCTACTCGTCCACCTACTGATTTATCTGCGACCCATGAGCAGGTTCCTGTGACGGGCAGATTTTTATCATCGGTGGTAGCTGCCACCCTCGGTATTGAGTTAAAAGCTTTTCTTGCAGTGAATCCGGGTTTCGATCAACAACTGGCAGCGGGCAAAACATATCTGATGCACCTACCTGCCGGCAGCGGAAAGAAAGCATTGTTTGAATCGAAAAAGCCCGAGTTACTGTTGACTTCACTGCAGACATTGCTGGCTGGGCATGAGTTCATCCGCTAATGTTATTGATTCCAGAGCGACTGCAAAGCCCTGGCTTTTACAAAACATTCTTCCAGTTCCTGTTCGGGCTCACTGTTCGCGGTGATACCCCCACCCACATGATAGCTCAGGTATTGTTGTTCGGGCAGGTAAACCAGACTTCTGATGACTACATTCCAGTCAAAATCTTTTTCAGGGGTTATGTATCCGATACTACCCGAATAAATACCACGGGGCACCGGTTCGTATTGTTCAATCAGTTCCATCACTTTTTTCTTGGGTGCGCCAGTCATGCTTCCCATGGGAAAAGTGGCAGATAATACATCGAATAGGGTAGTGCCGGGCAATAATTCCCCTTCAATGGTTGAAATGAGTTGGTGCACCTGTGGAAAACTGTAAAGGCCCAGCAGTTCTGATACGCGAACGGTTCCTTCCCGGCAAACCCGGCTTAGGTCATTGCGCACCAGATCTACCACCATAATGTTTTCACTTTGATTTTTCATACTACTGCGCAGCTTTTCCTTCAGCAGCTCATCTTCTGCCAGATCGGTGGTATTCCGGCGCATTGTACCCTTGATGGGTTGAGAGCGTAGCACCCTTCCTTTCTTTTGCAGAAACCTTTCCGGACTGGCACAGAGCACATAGCGGCCATCGTTTTTATAGAAAGAGGAGAAGGGGTTGGGTGAAATTGCCATCAGGTGCAGGTAGGTTGCAACTGCAGGAATGGTTACAGGCGACGCAAAAAATTCCTGACAAAAATTAATCTCATAACAATCGCCCCGATGAATATGCTGCAGCAACTGTTCAATCCGCTGTAAATAGGTCGTTCGTTCCATGCCGGGGGTGAATGTAATGGCGGGTAACGGGCGCTTCAGCGTGTGGATATCGATGGCTGTAATGCTTTTCCATATTTCTTCTGCAGATGGAGACAGGGTTGAGATGGTCAATGTTTGTTTGGTGAGTGTAAAAAGGGTCTCCGGGCAGAAGAGGAAGGTAGCAGGGAATTGGCCTGCCTGTAGCTGGGGAGATTGTATGCCGTTTTGCGCATGCAGGGTATGATAACTGATGTGACCAAACAGCCAGTCTTCGAAAGACTCGATTTCAGCAAATAATTCTTTGGGATTGGTTTCGGTGGTAAACACGTTCACAGCACCTGCAGCAGCCAGGCAGAGTGGGGTTTCACCGGGAGAACTGTAATGTTGGCTATCAAGAAAACAGCAATGACTGAAGCGATCGCACCAAAACAACAGCTGCTGCTTTAGCAAATCATATTCTTGCTGAATGTAAAAGGTTTGAACGCATCTTGTTTGCACAGTAGGTAGACGGATTAAAAATCGTCATCATCATCGTCATCAAATCCCCCTCCTTTATCGTTGAAGAGGCCAAATTCTTTAAAGTCTTCGTCGAGTTTAAAATCGTCGTCGTCATCACCTTTCCGTTTACCGGAGCTGGTTTTGCCACCACCCTTTCCTTTGGGGATATCAAATTCATCGAAATCCGGGTCCCAGCTATCTTCTTCCTCCGACTGTTCCCAGTCGTCTTTATCTTCAAAATCATCCTCCTCTGCAGATTCATCTTCATCATTGGCTGCAGAAGTGGAGGGTTTGCGCGAAGCACCCTTCCCGGGTTTCACAGTTTCATCATCTCCCAGTTCATCATCTTCATCTTCTTCCATCTGTTTCTTAGATTTAGAAGAAGGCTTTGAAGCACCGGAAGTATCCTTTGCGGATTTTCTTGGAGTGGATTTTGGATCCTTATCAAATTTGGCTGCCATATTTCCAAAAAGATTTGTACCGTAAATTTTGTGAGCAATTTAATACTAACCAAAAAAATTTTTTCTTTTGAGCCAGATTTTTTTACAAATGAACAATTTGGTCTCTTTCAGGACCATTTGAAACGACTGTAACCGGCGCCCCTACGTATTCATTAATAAAAGAAATATAGGTTTTCATCTTTTCCGGAAGTTGGGCTGCTTCTCTGCAGGCAACGGTTGGTGTGTTCCATCCGGCGAAACTTTTTAAAACGGGCTCAATGGAGAGGCCATTCAGCTGGTAGGGGAGTTCTTTTGTTTCCTGACCATTGATGTTGTACGCGGTGCACATTTGTAATTCACTGAATCCATCGAGCACGTCTGCTTTTGTCATGATCATTTGGGTAACCCCATTAAGCATAGCAGCATACCGCAGTGCAACCAGATCAATCCAGCCGCAGCGACGGGGGCGTCCGGTGGTGGCACCAAATTCGCTTCCGGTTTTTCTGAGCATTTCGCCCGTCTCATTTTCCAGTTCAGTGGGGAATGGACCACCACCTACGCGTGTGCAATAAGCTTTGGTAACCCCCATAACTTCTCCGATCATCCGGGGAGAAACACCCAGTCCGGTGCAAACACCTGCTGAAATGGTGTTCGAGGAGGTAACAAATGGGAAAGTACCGAAATCGATGTCGAGCATGCTGCCCTGAGCACCTTCTGCCAGCACTTTTTTTCCGGCGCGAATGTTTTCATGGATGAAGTATTCGCCATTTACAACATTCAGGGTCTTTAAGAATTCCAGGGCTTCGAAGAATTCTTCTTCCCAGGTGCCTATGTCTTCTACAAAATGAAAATTATCAAGTAGTTTCTGGTGTTTCAGTCGCAGGCGAATGTATTGTGTGGTGAAATTCTTTTGTAGCACATCACCCACGCGCAGGGCATTTCTGCCGGTTTTATCCATATAGGCCGGACCAATACCTTTCAGGGTGCTGCCAATTTTGCTATCCCCCTTTTGCATTTCAGAGGCTTTGTCGAGTGCCCGATGTGTTGGAACAATGATGTTCGTTCGCTCTG
This sequence comes from uncultured Sediminibacterium sp., assembly GCA_964448845.1. Classification (GTDB taxonomy): domain Bacteria; phylum Bacteroidota; class Bacteroidia; order Chitinophagales; family Chitinophagaceae; genus Sediminibacterium. Next base: position 29,052 of record CAYUXJ010000012.1, on the reverse strand, counting down.
AAATGAACAGGTTTTTCTTTACGTCGATACCGAAGGCAGCTACTGCATCGCATTCTCTTTTCAGGGTAACCGGGTCGAGCACAACACCATTACCGATGATATTTATTTTATTCTGATGAAAAATACCCGAGGGTATCTGGTGCAGTACAATTTTTTTTCCGTTCACATACAGGGTATGTCCGGCATTGGGTCCGCCCTGAAAACGGGCGATGATGTCGTAGCGTGGTGCAAAGTAATCGACGATCTTTCCTTTGCCCTCATCACCCCACTGCATACCCAGTATTACATCTACCATAAAATGGTTATTGATTAGCCACAAAAATAAGCGACCCCACCATTAAAAAAACAAACTGGCAATCTTAATTATGGATATGTGCATAAACATACCCAGCCCAACTATTTATCCGGTAGCGGATTCCGTGTCGAAACGTTCAACTTTTTCGATGCCTTGCAGCGTTTTGAGACGGTTGACGAGTTCGTCCAGTTCTTCTTTGTCGTGCACAAACACTTTAATGGTTCCTTCGAACATCCCTTCGCGGGATTCGATGCTGAGTCCGGAAATATTGATGCGCAAGTCACCGCTGATTACATTGGTGATCTTATTGACCACGCCCACATCATCCAGTCCGATAATGCGCAGTCCGGTAAGGAAAGAAATCTCCCTGTTTTTCACCCATTTGGTTTTTACAACCCGATGGCCATAGTTCGCCATCAGCTGCGGGGCATTGGGACAGGCCGTTCGGTGGATGATCATGCCTTTGCCGGTACTTACAAATCCAAAAACATCATCACCGGGAATCGGATGGCAGCATTTGGCCAGCTGATACATGATTTTATCGCCACTCTCCCCAAAAATGATGAGTTCTGAATCTTTTTTGGAAAGGGGCTTTTGTAAAGTCCCATCTGCAGGCACTTCAGCCGGAATCGGCTTGGGTTTGGGGAATTCTATGCGATCGCCATAAAGGGTGGCATCTTTTAGTTCGCGCAGATCAATGGCCTTGGTAGCGATGTTATAGTGAAGGTCGAGGGCAGAAGGTACCTTATAGAACTGCACCAGTTCTTCAATATTATGGGTATGGTAGGCTGCACCCATGTTTTCCATTTTCCGCTGTAATATGTATTTGCCTTCATCGGCAATTTTTCGTTTTTCCTCCCGCAGGGCATCTTTGATCTTTGTCTTTGCTTTGGCAGTCACCACAAATTTCAGCCAGTCTTCGGTTGGCTTCTGTTTATTGCTGGTGATGATTTCAATCTGATCGCCACTGCGCAACCGGTGGCTGAGGGGTACCAGTTTGTGATGCACTTTGGCACCAATACATTTCGATCCAATGGCACTGTGAATCGAGAAGGCAAAGTCGAGGGCCGTACTTCCGGTCGGCAACATTTTAACTTCCCCCTTGGGGGTATACACATAAATTTCTTCTGCCAGAAAAGAAGTTTTGAAGTCTTGCAGGAAGTCTACCCCATCGGTATCCGGTCCACCCAGCACTTCGCGAATTTGTCCGAACCATTTATCAAACCGGTCTTCATTATGGGTGCCTTCCTTATACTTAAAATGGGCTGCGAGACCTTTCTCAGCAATTTCATTCATCCGCTTACTGCGGATTTGCACTTCTACCCACTTACCCTGCGGACCCATTACTGTGGTGTGCAGGGCCTCATATCCATTGTTTTTGGGATTGCTCAGCCAATCACGCATGCGTTCAGGTGCAGGGGAATACTCATCCGTAATCATGGAGTATACTTTCCAGCAGTCCTCTTTTTCTTTTTCAGGGGTAGAATCAAGAATGACGCGGATGGCAAAGAGGTCGTATACTTCTTCAAATGCTACGCCCTTCTTTTTAATTTTATTCCAGATGGAGTGAATGCTTTTGGGTCGGCCATAGATTTCAAAGCTAAAACCGGCAGCCTCGATTTTATCCTTCAGGGGGCGGATGAATTCATTGATGTAGCGGGTTCTTTCTCTCCTGGTTTCAGATAACTTTCTTGCGATCTCTTTATAGTTTTCCGGTTCCATGTATTTCATGGAGAGATCTTCCAGCTCCGTTTTGATGTTATAGAGACCCATGCGGTGCGCAAGGGGGGCATAGACCCAAACGGTTTCAGAGGCAATCTTCAGTTGCTTCTCCCGTTTCATGTGTTCCAGCGTTCGCATATTGTGCAGCCGGTCGGCCAGCTTGATTAATATGACACGTGGGTCATCTGTCAGTGTCAGTAAGATCTTTTTGAAATTCTCTGCCTGCTGGCTGGTGTTGGTATCCATTACGGAGGAGATCTTGGTGAGACCATCTACGATTTTGGATATTTCGTTTCCGAATTCCTGCTCTACATCTTCCAGTGTCAGGTCGGTATCTTCTACGGTATCATGCAGCAGGGCGCAAATCGTGCTGCGAACACCCAAGCCGATTTCTTCTACACAGATCATCGCCACGGCAATGGGATGCAGGATATAGGGTTCGCCACTTTTCCGTCGCATGGTTTTGTGCGCTTCAGCGGCCATTTCAAAAGCCTGGCGCACCAATTCCCGGTCGCCCTTCTTTAGTTTGGGACGCAGGCTTCTCATCAGCGCACGATAGTGCCGGACGATCTCTTTTTTTTCCTGTTCGGCATTGAGATTGTACACCGGTAATCCTTCCCGCACCGCGATTTCCTGGGTCGTTTCCATATCCTTACAAAGATACGAAAAAGCAGCTGCTTTTTCCTTTGATTCAAGCCCTCATAGCCGCCTGTTCTTAGTCTTCTTGGCTATCCTCCTGCGAGTTGGTTACCTTTGCGATGATGTCGAATCAATCTGCGAGTGCAGGGAACCTGCGTTGGGCACTTTGGAAAAAAGTGTATGCCTTTGTGGTACCTTATCGTTCCACCTGGTACACAGCGTGGGTACTGGCTGTAATCATGGCTTTGGCTGCTCCTGTTCGTCCCTATCTTATTCAGCTTACCCTGCAGGCCGCTATGGGAAGTGGTATCAGTTTGCCGGGTTGGCTCAGTAACCTGCTCCCTGCTGCTTATGTAAAGGAGGTAGTTGGGTTTGTTGTACTGGTGACTGTATTTCAGTTGCTGTTTATTTTTGTGGAGACGGCTGTTCGTTTTCTCTTTTCTTTTACCACGGCCCGATTGGGTCAATGGGTGGTGAATGATCTGCGACAGGCAGTATATCAGAAAGTGGTACGCTGGGAGCTTAGACAATTTGACAAGACACCGATTGGCACCCTTACCACGCGCACCATCAATGATATTGAAAGTATCAACGATGTTTTTTCTGACGGACTTATTCCCATCATCGCCGATTTGCTTACCATCCTGATTACCCTGCTGACCATGTTCTCCATCAACTGGAAATTGACACTGATTAGTCTGGTACCTTTTCCCATTATGCTGGTGGCGACTTATTATTTTAAAGAAAGTGTCAACAAAAGTTTTATGCAAGTGCGCAATGCCATTGCCCAACTCAATGCCTTTGTGCAAGAGCATATTACCGGCATGCATGTGGTACAGGCATTTGCTGCCGAAGACCGGGAGATGAAAAAATTTACCGAAATCAATGCAGTGCACCGGAAAGCGAATATCCAGGCCATCTTCGCTTATTCCGTTTTTTTTCCGGTGGTGGAAGTGGTGTTGGCGCTGAGTACCGGTATATTAGTCTGGTGGGTATCGGGACGAACAGCCGATGCAGGATTGCTCGTTGCTTTTATTTTATATCTTAACCAGATCTTCCGGCCGTTGCGGGTTATCGCCGATAAGTTTAATGTGATACAAATGGGTGGCATAGCCGCTGAGCGGGTTTTTAAGGTGCTGGAAAATCCGGATGTCACACCTGCTGCCGGCGCATCAGCTTTCCGACCAGCAGATGTGAGGGGTGAGATTGATTTCCGGCATGTTTCTTTTGGCTACGATGCTGAAAGGGAAGTATTACAAGATATTCACTTCTCCGTTCCGGCAGGTTCTACTGTGGCGTTGGTCGGTCATACCGGCAGCGGGAAAACCAGCATCATCAGTTTGCTGAACCGGCTCTATCCGCTTACTAAAGGCCATATCTTACTCGACGGCGTCGATATCAATGATTATGATGTTGATGTATTGCGGAAAAATATAGGCGTGGTCTTGCAGGATGTATTTCTTTTTTCCGGGTCTATTACTGATAATATTACGCTTCGCAACCCAAAGATTAGCCGGGCACAAGTAGAAGCGGCAGCAAAAATGATGGGGGTGCATGATTTTATTCTGCAGCTACCGGGTGGCTATGACTATCATGTTATGGAGCGGGGTAATACCCTTAGCTGGGGGCAACGACAGCTGATTTCTTTCATTCGCGCCCTGTTGTACGATCCCAGGGTACTGGTACTGGATGAGGCTACCTCCTCCGTCGATTCGGAGAGTGAGCAGTTGATCGAGCGGGCCATAGATAAATTGATACATGGGCGCACTTCTATCGTTATTGCCCATCGATTGAGTACCATCCGCAAGGCCTCCCGCATTATTGTTCTTTCCGGAGGCCGCGTGCAGGAGATGGGTACCCACGAGCAGTTACTGGCTTCCGGGGGTGCCTATAGCCGGCTATATCAACAGCAGCTGGCGGGTATAGAAATATAAATTCCTTATAAGTATCCCTTTATAAGTTAATAATATTTGTATTATTTAACGCTGGCAGTTTCCGAGAAATGCGGATTTTTTTATCTGCTCGCAGCTGTCATTGCCGGGGAAAGATCAGCGACATAAGTTTTGCACTTTTTTGCTTTTTCGTCCCCGCTTTTCAGCACATCCCCCTATCTTTGCCGCAAATTTAAATACGGGTATGGTGTTCAAAAGCTTGAAATATTGTCTGGTAGCGGTTTTGGGGCTTTTTTTAGCCATTTTACCCTTTGGCCTGACTGCCCAGGAAAACCACACAGCGGCAGCCCCCGAAGCACATGCGGAGGCTAAGAAAGATTTTGATGCTGCCGCAGTAATTTTCGGCCATATTCTGGATAACCATGAATTTCACCTCACTGAGTATCACGATGCTGCCGGCAAGCTGCACCCCATTTCGCTTCCACTTCCCGTCATTTTATATTCACCCCAACGTGGTTGGACTGCCTTCATGTCTTCTCGCTTCGAGCATGGACATGCCACGTACAAGGGGTATCAGATGATTGATAACGCCATCCGCGCTGTAAAAGAAGATGGAAGCATTGATGCGAGTGTCAAACTGCTCGATCTTTCTATCACCAGAAATGTATTTCAGATGCTGATTGCATTGGCTATCTTAGTTTGGTTGATGCTGTCTATCGCTAATGCCTACAAATCTGGTAAGGGGGTTACTTCAGCGCCCCGCGGAAAGCAGAACTTACTCGAGCCGGTGATTACTTTTGTTCGTGACGAAGTTGCCAAGCCCAACCTGGGTAAGAAATACGAGAAGTACCTGCCTTATTTGCTCACTACTTTCTTCTTTATTCTCATCAATAATATTTTCGGACTGATACCCGGTACTGCGAATGTGACTGGTAATATCGCCTTTACGGTGGTTTTGGGACTTATCTCATTTGTGGTAATCATTTTCAGCACCAACGGGCATTTTTGGGGACATATTTTCAATCCTCCGGGTGTACCGGGTTTTGTAAAGCCGATTTTGGTGTTGGTAGAATTTCTGGGGGTATTCATTAAGCCTTTCGCCCTTATCATTCGTTTGTTTGCCAATATGGTGGCTGGCCACATCATTATCATTTGTTTGATTTCGTTGATTTTCATTTTTGGTCAGATGAGTTCAGTTGCCGGCTGGCTGACGTCACCGGTGGCGGTAGGGTTCACGGTTTTCATTTACCTGATAGAGGTACTGGTAGCATTTCTACAGGCATTTATATTTACTAACTTGACAGCCGTATTCATTGGAGCAGCTTTTGAAGGGGAACACGATCATGCGGAGGCTGCCCATCATTAAAAGTTTTTTTTCACTATAAATACAACGATCATGAGTTTGAATTACATCTTGTTAGAAGCCGTTGCGAATGCCGGTGGTGCCATTGGTGCCGGACTGGCAGCTATTGGTGCAGGATTGGGCATTGGCCAGATCGGTAAGGGTGCTGTAGAAAGCATCGCCCGCCAGCCGGAAGCCATGAATGACATCCGTGCCAACATGATTCTGGCTGCAGCCCTGGTAGAAGGTGCTGCCCTGTTCGGGATCATCGTAGGCTTCCTCGCTATGGTGCTTTAATAAAAGCATTCGGCGAAAAAAAACAACCGCATTCAATGCACAGGGCGGCGAATGCGGTTTCATTTGACTTTCAATTATTGATAATATATCTTCTGAATCATGAAATTACTTATTCCGGATCCGGGACTACTCATCTGGACCTTGCTGGCCTTTTTAGTGGTGTTTTTCATCCTGAAAACCATGGCTTGGCCTGCTATCATCAAGGGCTTGAAAGAGCGCGAGCAGAATATTGAAGAAGCCATTGCTACAGCTGAAAGAGTAAAAGGTGAAATGGCAGCACTTCAGAGTGAAAACGAGCAACTGATGGCAAGTGCCCGTGAAGAGCGCAGTCAAATGTTAAAGGAGGCTAAGGAGCAGACCCAAAAAATGATTAGTGAAGCCAAAGACAAGGCGAAGTCGGAATACGATCGCATTGTTGCCGAGGCACAACAGGCCATTACCCAACAGAAAAATGCTGCTCTCACGGAGGTGAAGAATCAAGTGGGATCCCTGGTTATTGAAGTAAGTGAAAAAGTGCTGCGTCGCGAATTGACAGATCGTTCCCAGCAGGAAAAATACATCAATCAGTTAGCCGAAGATTTGAAATTGTCTTGATATGCCGAATCCACGTTTAGCTGCGCGTTATGCCAAAAGTTTGATTGACCTCTCCCAGGAGCAGGGCAAGCTGGAAGCAGTGTTTGCAGATATGCAATACTTGTATCAGCTGTGTGCCCAGAGCCCTGAGCTGGTTAACCTGCTGAAAAGTCCGGTCATTAAATCTGATAAGAAGATTAAGATCCTCGAGGCACTCACTGCCGGTAAGATCGATTCCCTGACCGGCGCTTTCATTAACCTGCTGACCAGGAAAGGCCGGGAGGGTGAACTGTCTGAGATGACACGTTCTTTTGTAAAGCAGTACCAAACGCTGAAGGGCATTCACCCTGTAAAGCTGACAACAGCAACACCTGCGGGCGATGCACTCAAGCAATACATTGTGGAGAAAGTAAAATCGGCTAAGGGCTGGGAGCATATTGAACTGGAAACGGTGGTTGATGAGCGCATCATCGGCGGTTTCCTCCTTGAAATGGAAAGCCAGTTGATGGATGCTAGCATCCTGCACGATCTCCGGGCTATTAAAAGACAATTTGATAAAAATCTCTTCGTACAAAACATCCGCTAAGAGCGGCGATAAAATAAAACAATTTAAAGCGTATCAATCATGGTAGACATTAAACCGGATGAAATATCAGCGATACTGCGTCAGCAGCTGAGTAATTTCAACGCAGGTGCCGATCTGCAGGAAGTAGGAACGGTATTGCAGGTGGGCGATGGTATTGCCCGCGTTTACGGACTCAACGGCGTATTGAGTGGTGAGCTCGTAGAATTCGAAAATGGCGTTAAAGCCATTGCCCTGAACCTCGAAGAAGACAATGTGGGTGTGGTATTGATGGGTGAGGGTGGTGATATCAAAGAAGGTGCCCGTGTAAAAAGAACCGGACAGATCGCTTCCATAAAAGTAGGTGAAGGTGTTGTTGGTCGTGTAATCAATACCCTCGGTGAGCCCATCGATGGTAAAGGTCCTTTACAGGGTGAATTATATGAGATGCCATTGGAGCGTAAAGCACCCGGGGTTATCTACCGCGAGCCAGTAAAAGAACCACTGCAAACAGGTATCAAGGCAATTGATGCCATGATACCCATCGGGCGTGGTCAGCGGGAATTGGTAATTGGTGACCGTCAGACCGGTAAGACTGCCATCTGCATCGACACCATCATCAACCAGAAAGAATTTTTCGAAGCCGGCCAGCCGGTTTATTGTATTTATGTGGCGATTGGACAAAAAGCATCTACTGTTGCCGGTGTGATGAAGACATTATCAGACAGCGGTGCCATGGCTTATACCACCATCGTTTGTGCTTCTGCTTCTGATCCTGCTCCGCTGCAGTTCTATGCTCCTTTTGCCGGTGCTGCCATTGGAGAGTTCTTCCGTGATACGGGTCGTCCGGCCCTGATTATTTATGATGACCTGTCTAAGCAGGCGGTAGCTTATCGTGAGGTATCACTGCTGCTGCGTCGTCCGCCGGGTCGTGAAGCGTATCCCGGTGACGTATTCTACCTGCACAGCCGTTTACTCGAGCGGGCTGCCAAAGTAATCAACAACGATGATGTTGCTAAAAATATGAATGACCTTCCGGCATCAATCAAGCACATGGTAAAGGGTGGTGGTTCACTTACCGCTTTACCTATCATCGAAACACAGGCCGGTGACGTATCAGCGTATATCCCAACGAACGTAATCTCTATTACTGACGGACAGATCTTCCTGGAAGGTAACCTCTTCAATGCAGGTATCCGTCCGGCGATTAACGTAGGTATCTCTGTTAGCCGTGTGGGTGGTAATGCGCAGATCAAGTCTATGAAAAAGGTAGCAGGTACTTTGAAACTCGATCAGGCATTGTACCGTGAGTTGGAAGCCTTTTCCAAATTCGGTGGTGACCTCGATCCTGCCACCAAGAATGTAATTGATAAGGGTGCCCGTAACGTGGAGATCCTCAAGCAGGCACAATATTCACCCATGACCGTTGAAAAGCAGGTAGCTATTATCTACCTGGGTTCTCAGGGCTTGTTAAAAGATGTTGCTGTGAAGAAGGTGAAGGAATTTGAAGCTCAGTTCCTGCTGGAAATGGACAACAAGCTGCCCCATGTTTTGGCTGAGTTCAAAAAAGGTCAGTTAAATGATGGCAGCCTGGCTGAGATGGTTGAATTAGCCCGTGGGTTAACGCCGCATTACAAATAAAAGTCTCATAGCTTTATGTATAAGGGCCCCGGCAAATAGTCGGGGCTTTTTGTATCCCCAAACGACATTGAAAATCAATAGGTAAGAAAAATTTAAAAAATAATTTGGTTTATAATATAAACTAATCTACGTTTGTGTTGTCAATAGGCATCCAATGAAAAGTTTACTGTTTCTGAGTTTGGGTATGGTAACTGCAACGATGGGTAGGTCACAGGTTATTGTGATGGGTAAAGTAAAAGATATCAAGGGAAGGATATTGGCTGGTTCATCTGTTTCAATCAAGCAAACCTACGATGGAGGTTTGACTGATTCCATTGGAAATTACATTTTCAAATCATGGGAGAAAGGCAATCAAACACTGATCGTGAAGAGCATAGGGTTTAAAACACAGGAGCAAACCATTTTTCTTGATAAGGACAGCATTGAAGCGAACTTCATCATGAAGGAGGAGATAAGTGAACTAAAGGCAGTAGTGATAACAGCCAATTCTTTTGAAGCAAGTGATAAGAAAAAGTCGACCGTATTGCGAACGCTGGATATTGCTACTACTGCGGGTGCGAATGCAGATATCGCAGCAACAATTCAAACCCTGCCCGGTGCGCAAAAGGTGGGCGAGCAGGAAGGACTGTTCATCAGAGGCGGAAGTGCAGAAGAAAGTAAGATCATCATGGATGGAAGTGTAGTCAACAATTTTTTTTTCAGTTCAGTACCAGGTATTGCACAGAGAGGTCGTTTTTCCCCATTCTTATTTAGTGGGACACAATTTACCAGCGGGGGTTATTCTGCTTTGTATGGTCAGGCATTGAGTGCGGTCTTGAGTTTAGAAAGTATTGATCTGCCGGAACGAAGTGAATTGCAGCTGGGTATTTCTCCGCTTTTCACCAATGTTGGGTTTCAGCAGTTGGGCAGGAATAAAAAGTCAAGCTATGGTGCCAGCTATTCGTACACCGATCTCGCATTTTATCAGGCAGTTGTTCCTCAGGCACCGGACTTTTTTCGCCGACCTATTTTCCACAATGTGGATGCCAATTTTCGAATCAAGACCAAGGGGGGCGGAATGCTGAAGTTCTATACATACTACAATGGAAGTGACCTGGCTTTGAGAAGACCATCCATAGACAGTTTGGGTTGTAAGAATGCCTTTGCTTTGACCAATTTTAATAGTTTCTCAAATGTATACTGGCGTCAGCCACTGGGAAAGGGTTGGAAGTTGAGTGCATCTGCAGCTGTCAGTTTCAATAATGACCTCATCAATTCTCAATTACAGAATCAACAAAATAATCGGGTCACAACAACCGGTATTCCGGTACTGGATCAGCAGAATTTTGATCTGCGTGTTACGAATACTATGTGGCAGTTGAGGGGATTAGTGGAGAAAAAGTTTGGCGCCATTAATTCAGTGCGATTCGGTGGTGAGTTTTGGAAATACAATGACAGCAATATCACCCGATTTAACAATGATCTTTTTACCGGTAAAGTACGTGAAGAGTATGTCGCAGCTTTTGCTGAATCTGATCTGTATATCACCAATGAACTGGCTTTTCGTCCAGGTATTCGGATGGAGCGCAGTGAACTATTGAATAAAACAAACATAGCTCCCAGAGTATCCTTATCCTATAAACTGAGTGTGAATGCCCAGTTCAGTTTTGATTATGGAATATTTTATCAAACACCCGAACGAAGGTATATCCGACCTTGGTCTCCGGAGCTGACTTTCCAGCAAGCAAATCACTACATCTTTACCTACCAGCGCTTAACAAAAGATTACACCTTCCGAACACAAATATATTATAAAGAATATGCCAGGTTACTTCGTACTGATATCATTGCAATGGAAGCAAAGGACGTGAATGGAAATGGTTTTGCAAAAGGTGTCGAGATGTTTTGGCGCGACAGAAAAACGGTCAAGGGACTGGATTACTGGATAAGCTACTCTTTTTTAAGCACGGAAAGATTGTACCTGAATTATCCAATAAATGCGCAGCCCACATTTGCGGCAACGCATAGTGGCAGTGTGGTATTGAAAAAGTTTTGGACGAAGAAAATGTTTGGGGTTAACTGGAGCTGGAATTGGAGCACTGGAAGGCCTTATCTGAATCCCAATAAACCCGCTGATCAATTCTTGAGTGATAGAACTATTTTTTACAGCACCAATAACTTCAGTTTGAATTGGTTGACCAAAATTTTTAAATCAAATGCTGTGGTAGTTGCCGGTATCAATAATGTTTTTAATGAAAGACAAATTTTCGGATACAACTACAGCAGTCGCTTGACAGACGCTGCTGGCCAATTCATCCGCGAAGCAGTTACACCACCGGCTCCAAGAAGTTTCTTTTTGGGGGTGTTTCTCAGCTGGGGTGTGGATCGGTCACAACAAAATATCAATAATAACCTTTAAAATTTATTGTATGCAAAATGAAAAAGACAAAGAGTTATGGAAAAAAGCAGAGGCTCGTGCCTCTTTCAAAAAGCATCTTGTAAGCTACGTCTTAGTTAACCTATTTCTGTTCGCCATTTGGTTGACTTCTACCAGGCCCACAACCAATTATTATTGGCCTTTATGGCCTATGCTCGGCTGGGGAGTCGGCTTATTGATGCATTATTTTGGTGCATTTCATGCCGATAGAATTTTTTCTGTCGAAAACGAATATCAGAAACTTAAAAATAAGTCGTAAAAAATAACCATTTAAAAAACCTTTGCTATGAAACTATTATTTGTTGTAGCTGCTATGATTGCAGCCTTTGCATTGAATGCACAAACAAAATTTGAGTCAGCCATGCAACGGGGACTTGGTATGATGAAGGATGCCAAGTCGGCCAGTGAAATGCAGGAAGTTTCTGCATTTTTTGAGCGCGTAGGTGAAGCTGAAAAAACGCACTGGCTGCCTTTTTATCATGCGGCATATGCCAATATACAAAGCGCATGGATGAACCCGGCCGGTGATATGGATAAGGCCGCCCAACGTACCAAAGACTTAATCGGTAAAGCTGAATTAATTGAAAAAGACAATTCTGAGTTGTATTGTCTGAGGCAAATAGTAGCTATCCAGCAAATGCTGGTTGACCCAATGAGCCGTTGGCAGACCTATGGACAAGAAGCCACTTCTGCCATACAGGCAGCTCAGAAAGCCGATCCCGGAAATCCACGTGCTTATTCACTGATGGGTCAATACCTGATGAATGTACCCGAGCAGTTCGGTGGAGGAAAAGATGTGGCAAAGCCAATTTTAGAAAAGGCAGTATCATTGTTCAAGACATTTAAACCTGCTTCTTCTTTCCATCCTACCTGGGGTGAAGCTGATGCTCTTAAGACACTTGCACAATGTCAATAAAATGTTAGCCAAAAAGCGCAGAGGCCTCCATGCCTCTGCTATCTTTACAACCATACAAACAGTTTATGGAAAATCATTCTGAACGTTCGCCACAAGAAGCACTGCAACTGATTGAGTCCATGATCAACAAGGCACAAAACCGATTTGGTGAAAACGGTACTTTGTATTTGTTATGGGGTTGGGTAATCCTTGCCTGTTCCCTTTTGCATTACAGTATGATTCGCTGGTCTGATATCAAGAATCCTGAAATGATCTGGTTTGTAACATGGATAGCCGTTGCATATCAGATCTTTTATTTGGCTCGTCAAGGTAATAAGCAGACAGTACGCACATATACCGATGAAATCATTTCTTATGTTTGGATCGTTTTTGGTATCAGCGGAGGTATTGCAACATTCATTCTCGGAAGAAATGACTCTTGGATATCAATGTATCCTATTATTCTCATGTTGTATGGGATGCCGACTTTTTTATCAGGTGCTATCATGCGGTTTAATCCACTCATTTATGGAGCGGTTCTGTGTTGGATATTGTCAGTACTCGCAACTTTTATTGATCCACTCAATACCTTGCTTTTGGTTGCTCTCGCTGTCATTGGAGCATGGATAGTTCCGGGATACCTCCTTAAGTTAAAATATAAAGCACAACAATCATGAATCAAGATACTTCTTTAACAGAACAAGAAAGTTTGAGCATCATCACTGAGATGATGCAAAAAGTGAAAACTGAATTTTATGAATCGGGAATTAGCGCTCTTCTTTGGGGTGTTGTTATTTCCTTTTGCGGGCTATTCTGTTTTGCAGGGAGTTTATTGAATTGGAAATTCGATTACTACATGATTTGGAACCTGACTTTCATTGCTGTAATTCCACAAATTTGGATTACAATTCGAGAGCGCAAAAAAGCAAAAGCGACACCACGAACAGATTCTGTTGCAGCAGTATGGATGGTATTCGCTTTGTCCATGTTTGGACTGGTCTTCTACAATTCAAGTCAGGTAACAAATGTACCTAGCTCGTCCTCCTTGTATTTGTTGGTTTACACAATGCCTACATTGACTACCGGATTGGCAAGGCAATTTAAACCAATGATTATCGGTGCAATTATTTGTTATATTTCCTTTGTAATTTCATGTTATGCAGACACAACAATTGACATGTTACTGCAAGCTATAGCTGCTATTGCATGCTGGTTGATTCCTGGTATTATTCTCCATCAGCGCTATAAAAGATCAAGAGCCCGGCATGTTTAACGAACTGGACCCCATATTGCATTCTCAGTTAAGACTGGCCATCATGAGTCTCCTCATCAGTGTGAAGGAGGCCGAATTTACATTCATTAAAGAAAAGACCGGAGCAACTGCGGGTAATTTGAGCGTGCAAGTACAAAAATTGAAGGAAGTAGGTTATATTGAAGTCAGCAAACAATTCGTAGACAATTACCCTCAAACAACCTGTAAGGTTACGGAGGAAGGAATCAAGGCTTTTGACGCCTATGTAAAAGCCCTCCAGGCCTATCTTGAAGTAGGAAAGAAGAATTAAGATTTTTTTCGCGCTGTATTCAACTACCTTTGTCCCGCATTGTTATAGTGCCATGGCAATTATCTCCGTTCAGCAACTTTCCAAACAATATGGCAGTTTCACAGCTGTTAATCAACTCTCTTTTACAGTTGAGAAAGGAGATGTATATGGATTCCTAGGTCAAAACGGGGCAGGAAAGAGCACTACCATCAGGATGCTGATGACACTTATCGAGCCAACTGCCGGTGAGATCAGAATCTTTGATCTACCCCTCTCCACCCACCGCAAGGAAATACTGCGACAAACCGGTGCAGTAATAGAAAAACCTGAAGTGTATCCTTATTTGTCTGCCTACGACAATCTTCGCTTATTCGCCCGCTTAAGTGGAGTAAAACTGAGCCGCACCCAGTATATGCAGCAACTAGAGCAAGTTGGACTTGCCAACCGGGCTCATGATAAGGTGACAACCTTTTCCCAGGGAATGAAACAACGCCTGGGTATCGGTATAGCCCTCGTTCACAATCCACAACTGATTGTACTGGATGAACCGACCAATGGACTCGATCCGCAAGGAATTGCCGATATCAGAAACTTATTACTTTGGTTGAGTCGTGAGCAGAAGAAAACCATTTTGCTCTCCTCTCATTTACTGAGTGAAATCGAACAGGTGGCCACACGCTTACTCATTATCGATAAGGGAAAGAAAATGGTAGAAGGAAGCGCGCAGCAATTATTTGATCCCTCTAAAACTTTGGTGGAGTTACAAACGACCGATGTGGCAGCCGCCCGCACCAAATTGCAAGCCAGCAGCTGGGGCAGCCATCTCAGGGCATCGGGACACGACAACATTCGACTGCAAATGGATAAAAACGATATTCCCCGACTCAACCGTGATTTGGTGCAATTAGAGATTGACGTACGCTCACTGCAACAACAACATTCCCTTGAAGACTATTTTTTACAGGTAACTGCAGGAAAAAACTATGTGGACACTTTTTCAAATTGAACTGTTTAAGATCTTTCGCCGACCGCGAACCTATATAGCGTTTGCGGCTATTACCGCATTGATCGGTATGGTTCAGTTGGGTCTTAAGGTCGACGGTAAAGAATACGCTTCCTTTGTGATGGCTGATTTCAATAGCTCATTTGCACTGGAGGGAAATCTGCTCAATGGATATTTCGTTTGTTTTATCGTACTGCAGTTACTTCTCATACATGTGCCACTGCTGATTGCACTCATCGCTGCCGATATGATTTCCGGCGAAGCCAATACAGGTACCCTGCGTTTACTCATGACCAAGCCCATTAGCCGGCTGGAGTTCATACTCGCAAAATACCTGGCTTCGATGGTATATACCATTCTTTTACTGGTATGGGTTGCCCTGCAGGCACTATTCCTTAGTATGTTGATCTTTGGCACTGATGATATGTTCATTATGAAAAGCAGCTATGCGGTGCTCATCCGCTCCGATGATGTATTCTGGCGCTATGCGGGTGCTTTCTGCTTTGCAGCCCTCGCCATGACCACCGTTGCCGCCCTTGGTTTCCTGCTGTCGCTCTTTGCAGAAAATTCTATTGGTCCCATCGTTGCTACTATGAGTGTAATCATTGTGAGTACACTACTCAGTACCATGAATATTCCGCTGTTTAATCTCATAAAGCCCTACCTGTTTACTACGCACATGATCACCTGGAAGGAATTTTTCGACCTGCAGGTCAATGAACTCAATGAAGCAATACCGGGTACCTTGGCTTTTCCGGAGAAGATAAAAAACTCTTCCATCATTTTGCTGACACATATTTTAATATTTGTAGGTGCTGCAGCCATTATTTTTAA
The DNA here is from genome assembly GCA_964448845.1 of uncultured Sediminibacterium sp. GTDB lineage: Bacteria > Bacteroidota > Bacteroidia > Chitinophagales > Chitinophagaceae > Sediminibacterium. The sequence continues at coordinate 13,400 of CAYUXJ010000012.1, read as the reverse complement.
ACGAAAAGATGTTTTAAGCTGATGCGCACATTTTTAGTGATACTACTTTGTTGCTTCATCCGGACCGTGCATGCGCAGGATGTATCTGCGCTGGTCAATCGCGTAAAGGCAAAACTTGATCTGGTTAATGATTATACGGCCGAAGGAAAAATGAAAACAGATGTGGCTTTTATTAAGGCACCTATTGGCAAGATAAAAGTGTTTTTCCGAAAACCTGATTTCTTCAAGTTGCAGAAGGATGGCGGTATTTCTATCTTACCCAAAGGAGGCATCAGCATCAATATGCGTTCTTTACTGACGACCGATCGTTTTCTTGCATTGGATGCCGGTACAATAACTACGAATGGCCAACTACTTCGCATTGTTAAATTATTGCCGACAGAAGAAAACAGTGATGTGGTGCTGACCACGTTGTACATTGATGAAGCCGGACTGCTCATCAAAAGAGCCATTTCTACTACCCGGGACAATGGCACTTATGAAATTGAAATGCAATATGGTAACTATCGGCAATATGCATTACCCGATAAAGTATTCATCAGTTTCCAGACAAAAGATTACAAGCTCCCCAAGGGCGTGACACTTGAATTTTCAGATGAGGCTAAGCCAAAGACGGAGGCAGAAAAATTAAAGAGTCGCAAGGGACGAATCGAAATTACTTATTCATCCTATACCATCAATCGTGGCATCGCTGATGCTGTTTTCAAATAACGAGGAACTGAATTACTACCTTTCATTCTCTTCGATGCGCTCATCGACAGAATTCGCCAGCATACGGGCACTGATTTTTTTCAATGGATTACTATTCATTTCAGCATGACCTGTGCGGTTATTGTAGATCTCAATGGCTTCAAAAGCTGCTGCCAGCATCGAACTATGGTCGGCCCTTCCCTTACCGGCTATGTCAAAGGCAGTGCCGTGGTCGGGACTGGTTCGGATGGCAGGTAACCCCGCTGTATAATTTACCCCTTCGCCAATGGCAAGACTCTTAAAAGGAATCAATCCCTGGTCATGGTACATAGCCAGTACACCGTCGAATTTTTCATGATAGCCTCTGGCAAAAAATGAATCGGCTGAGTAAGGACCGAAGACCAGCATTTGCTGTCGGGCTTCTTTCAACAAAGGTTGTATCAGACTTTCTTCCTCCTTGCCGATAAGTCCGTTATCGCCAGCATGTGGATTTAATCCGAGTACAGCCAGTCTGGGTTTAGCAATGCCGAAATCTTTCTGCAGGCTTTGGTGGAAAATATTCAGTTTAGACCGAAGTGCTTCACGAGTTACTGCTTTGGAAGCATCCTGCAGGGGAATGTGTTCTGACAACAGGCCAACCCGCATATTAGGTGATACCATCATCATCAATACATCCTGCACTTGAAAGATGGCTTTCAGATAAGGTGTATGGCCCGTAAAAGGAAACTCATCTGAGTAAATATTTTTCTTATGAATGGGCGCAGTTACCAGGGCATTGATTTTTTTATCCAGCAATGCTTGGGTGGCTGTTTGTAAGGAGAGCAGTGCATATTTACCTCCGGTCGCATTCAATTCTCCGGGCTTGATTTCTACTTCCTCTTCCCAACAATTGTAAAGGTTCACTTGCTTGTGAAAAGGCCGATGCAGGTCTTTCAGGTTGCTACAATTCAGGTTCAGATCGGGAAGTGATTTACGATAAAAATTCAGTACTTTATTATTGCCAAAGATGACCGGCGTACAAAAATCAGTCAGCCGGCTGTCGGAAAGTGTTTTGATCAGCAGTTCAATGCCAATTCCATTGATGTCTCCGGTGGTAAAGCCGACAATTGGTTTTTGTTGTTCATTGCTCATGAGCGAAAATTATTAGGTAAAAATACGTAATCTGAAGCAGCAATTACATATATCAACGATTATCAACGAGGACTGTCGAAAGTTCCAACGGCAAATGCTGTATTTTTGATGTATGGAATACACGCTCAAAAAATCATTGGGCCAGCATTTTCTTAAGGATGATCAGGTTTGTCGCCGGTTGTTAGAAGTTTGGCGGGAAACAAATGGCACCCATTTGCTGGAAGTTGGTCCCGGTGGGGGAGCGCTGACCCGTTTACTCATAACAATTGAAGGGATCTCTTTCAAAGCGGTGGAGCTGGATGAAGAAAAAGTGACTTATTTGCACAAGAAGTATCCTGAGCTCCAGGGCAAATTGATACACGGGAGTATTCTTGATATTGGCTGTCCGTTCGATGTGCCATTTACGCTGATGGGAAACTTCCCCTACAATATTTCCACACAAATCGTATTCCGGGTGTTGGAATGGAAAGATCGGGTACCGGTAATGATTGGTATGTTTCAAAAGGAAGTAGCTGAGCGCATTGTTTCCGCACCCGGCAGTCGTGTCTATGGAATCTTGAGTGTATTGGTACAGGCATATTATGAGGCGGAATATCTTTTTGATGTGCCACCTGCTTCTTTCGATCCGCCCCCACAGGTGATGAGTGGGGTGATCCGGCTGCGGCGGAAGACAGCAGATGTGGAAGCGAAATCAGAACGTGCGCTCTGGGTACTGGTGAAAACTGCTTTTAACCAGCGTAGAAAAATGATGCGCAACGCAGTCAAGAGTCTTTTTACCGAAGAAGTTTTAAAAAATCCGATTTTTGATAAACGGGCAGAACAGTTATCGGTAGAACAGTTTGCTGCTCTAACCTTTCAAATGAAATGAATAGAATTGTATGAAGGCCAGACAAGTATTAATTACAGCACCGGCACATCCCTGTTTGCAGGAGGGATTTGAGAAAGCCGGATATGAGGTGACTGTTCAATTGGCGCCGGATAACGAATGGCTGGCTGCTAATCTCTATCGCTTCAGAGGTATTGTCGTTTCTTCTCGTCCTGTTATCGATCGCGATCTGCTGGATGTGGCAATCGAACTTCGCTGGATTGCCCGCCTCGGAAGTGGTATGGAGCATATAGATGTGGAATATGCAACGAGCCGTGGTATTCGTTGTATCAGCAGTCCGGAAGGAAATAGCGGTGCTGTAGCTGAGCACGCAGTGGGCATGTTGCTCAACCTTATGAAGCAGATCAGTGCCTCAGCCGAAGAAGTTAAGCGGGGAATATGGATACGCGATATGCAACGCGGCGAATTACTTACTGAGAAAGTGGTTGGAATTATAGGGTTAGGAAATACCGGACTCGCTTTTGCACATTTGCTGGCCTCCTTTGGTGTCATTGTTTTTGCACATGACAAATACAAGACTGGTTTCAGCACACCCTATATTCGGGAAGTTACACTGGCCGAACTGCAAAAATATGCCCAGGTGATCAGCCTGCACTTACCTCTCACGGCAGAAACACTTCACTATGCTGACCCTGCTTTTTTCCGTGCGCTGGAGAAAAAGCCTTATTTCATCAATACGGGTCGCGGTGGACTGGTAGATACAAATGCGCTCATCGATGCACTGGCCCAGCAACAAATTGCCGCAGCAGCACTTGATGTACTCGAAAATGAGCAGCCCACTACTTTTAGTGCTGCAGAAAAAGCACGCATGGACAAATTGTTTTCCGATCCCCGGGTACTCATCACACCCCACATCGCCGGGTACAGTAAGCAGTCATTCAAGAAAATGTCAGAGGTCATTTTGAGTAAACTCAAACTCGGCGATCCTGAGCCCCCGGAGATTCCCGATATCGACTGGACGGCACCCTGATTCAACTATTCTTTATGCCAAACCCCGGTTGTCTTTTTTCCGGGCAGCTTAAAAAATACTATATATTAAATATTAATTATATTTATTCGTAAATTTCACTAGTTTTAACGACACACAAGCAGAAAGATTTTTAACTTTGATACTTACAACGCCGCTGACTGTGGCGTTGTATTTTTTTTACCTGACCTAAACGAAGTCATATGGCAGACGCTACTATGTATGTTACGAAAGAGACATTTGATAAAATGCGTGAAGAATTGCAGCGCATGAAATCTGTTGACCGCCCGGCATCTTCCAGGGCCATTGCAGAAGCCAGGGAGAAAGGCGACCTGAAAGAGAATGCTGAATATGATGCGGCCAAAGAGGCCCAGGGTATGCTGGAAGCTAAGATTAAGCAGTTAGAAGGAATGATTGCCAATGCGAAAATAGTCGATACCAATACGATCGATACCAGCAAAGTGACCATCCTTACCAAAGTGACCATCACCAACCTGGCGACCAATAAAGTGCTTACTTATCAGATTGTCGGCGAGAAGGAAGCAGATCTGAAACAAGGTAAGATCAATGCCGGTTCTCCCATTGGAAAGGGTTTAATGGGGAAAACGAAAGGCGAGGTTGCCGAGATACAGGTTCCAACCGGTACTTTAAAACTGAGAATTGATGACATTAGTATTTAATGTCTGTAAATCACCAATAATCCCCCCAGCATCATGACCATCTTTTCCAAGATCATCACGGGCATCATCCCCTGTTATCGCATTGCTGAGAATGAGCATTTCATTGCCTTTCTTGATATCTATCCGCATGGGGAAGGACATGTATTGGTGGTTCCGAAAGTGGAAACAGATAAGTTTTTTGATCTGGAGGCAGATTATCTTTCTTCCATCCTTCTATTTGCACAGCCCATTGCCCGTGCCATTGAGAAAGCTTTTCCCTGTAATCGCTGCGGTATGATGGTGTTGGGACTGGATGTGCCGCATGCGCATCTGCACCTGCTGCCGGTGAACAGTGCTGCCGATCTGAACTTCAATCGGTCAAAACCCAATGTGACCCATGGGAAACTGCAGGAAATTCAACAGAAGATTTTAGCAGCCATGGCGGAATAAAAATCGCTGTAATTATTTTTTGATCACCCTATTGGGAAACTGACGGGCGAAGTCTTCCCAGCCCGACATCTTTTTTCCCTTGATAGTTGATTGTGGTGCATTGTTTTTGAAATGATGGCACAACGCAACCGAGAGGGCATCGGATGCATCAAAGTAGCGAGGTTGCTCATCTATCTGCAACATTGTTTTGAGCATATGCCAAACCTGTTCCTTGCTCGCATTGCCATTACCGGTGATCGACTGTTTTACTTTTTTCGGTGAATACTCCGTTACGCTGATTCCTGCCTGCATGGCTGCGGCGATGGCGACCCCTTGGGCTCTGCCCAGCTTGAGCATACTCTGCACATTTTTTCCGAAAAAAGGTGCCTCAATGGCGAAGGATCCCGGGCGATACAATCGGATCAGTTCACTGACTTTTTCATGGATCATATGCAGGCGGGCATAAATATCTTTCTCGCCGGTAAGCTTTAATACATCCATTAATAATACCCTGGGTTGATTGTTATCAGTCCTTAAGAGGGCATATCCCATCAGCAAGCTGCCGGGGTCAATACCCAATATGATGTTTTGTTCTTTCATTCAGCTATGAAAATACATGCTTTCGCTCTTTCTGCATCAGAACACCCGGCTTTTCTGTATGGATTGAATGCTCGTTCTTTGCACAGTATTATGTTTCAGATCAAGCCGGCTACCAGAAAGTTCATCAATTACCTGGCAGGACCGATCCTGTTTTGCTGGATGGTTTATGCCATTGCAGAACAGATTCGTGCGCAGCCGAACCTGTCGAATGCAAAGGCAATGATTGAACAAGCCTTGACGTTTGCAAAAGCCGGCACCTGGCTCACCGTGATTGCACTTATGTTGCTCAATTGGGGTATTGAGTCGTATAAGTGGAAGGTACTTATGTCTTGTCTGGAAAACATTTCCCTGGCGCGCGCTATCCGTGCCGTGTTTACAGGTCAGGCACTGGCATTTTCTACCATTAACCGTTTGGGGGAATCTGCAGGTCGGGCACTCTTTCTTTCTGACGGTAATCGTATTCGGGGTGCCGTGGTTTCGGTGATGGGCGGATTGGCTCAATTGCTGGTGACTGTTTCCGCCGGCTGGTTGGCCCTCCTTTTTCTTCAAATCTTTCAACCCCAGCTTGCTATTTTCTCAGGGGTGATTTCCGCCAGCTGGCTGAAATGGCTGACCGGGCTCACTGCCTTCGTTATTTTGATGCTTGCCGTATTGTATTTTCATCCTACAGGTATGGTAAAATGGCTCATGTCTTTTCAATTGATTAGGAAGTATGCCTTTTTTCTACAGAAACTGACCGATCTGGGCCGACAGACTTTAACAACTATTTTAGTCCTTTCCACACTTAGATTTGTAATCTATACAACCCAATATCTGCTGCTGCTGAATTTGTTTGGTGTAAGTGTTGATTGGCTGACGGGGGCAGCCCTGGTTTCGGTGATGTTAATGGTGCTGGCTTTGATACCATCCATTGCACTGGCGGAACTTGGCTTTCGGGGGCAGATCAGCATCTGGTTGTTGGGGTTGGTAAGTGCCAATTTTGCCGGTATTGTGGCTACTGCCGCGGGTATTTGGCTCATCAACCTTATCATTCCTGCCTTGGCAGGAAGTTTGCTGGTGTTGGGTGTAAAGATTTTTTCAAAGCAATCGGCGTAATGTCCTATGAAAAAATGGCTACTTCTTTTCCTGGTTATGGGGGCTTCTGCCTTTACCTCTCCGCAGGATGAATTCTGCGGGGGCATCAGAAATTTTGCATTTAGGGATGGCGAGCAGGTTGACTTCCATATTTATTATACCGTGATTGGCATTTATGTGCATGCCGGTAATGCCAGTTTTTCTGTTAAGTCGGTAACACACCAGCAGCGGCCTGCCTATCAGTTTGTTGGTACGGGTACCAGTAACTCCGGGTATGATTGGATTTTTAAGGTGCGTGATCGCTATGAATCAATAGTGGATACCGGCTCTTTGCAACCCCTGCAGTTCATACGCAACATTGAGGAGGGTAGTTTTAAAAAATATGAGTTCATAACATTTAATCATCAGAACCATACAGCCACTACCACTGAAAAAGTATATAGTATTCCGAACTGTATTCAGGATGTACTGAGCACCATTTACTATGCCCGCAACATTAACTTCAACAAATATCAGCCGGGCGATAAAATTCCTTTTTCGATGTTCCTCGACAATGAGGTGTTCAACCTCTACATCAAGTACCTGGGTAAAGAAGTTATCCGAACAAAGTACGGCACTTTCAATGCCATAAAGTTCAAGCCGCTGTTGGTAAAAGGTACCCTTTTTGAAGGGGGAGAGAAAATGACAGTATGGGTAAGTGATGATAACAACCATATTCCACTTCGCGTGGAAAGTCCGATTGTGGTAGGCAGCATTAAGGCAGACATGATGGGTTATAGCAATCTGCGTTATCCCCTGAGTTCACTGGTCAGTTTGCGCAACTAACCAATCGACTGTAACCAGTCTTCAATAGTTCCCTGTTTATTTTTTCGAATGCCCTTTTCCGTTTGTTGCACATTGCAGCATATGGTATGGATATCGTGTTCAAAAAACAGCCAATAATCATTTTCAATGGCTTCCCGCAGAAAAACTTTTTTTTCCTGCAACGTTGTATAGGGAAACAGATCGTATGACATGATATAGGGAAGTCCGATATGATTTGCTGAAGGAATCAGGTCAGCCATATACACGAGGTTTCTGCCCTCTATACTAATCTGGGGTAGCATCATGGCTCGGGTATGGCCATGTACGATACGCAGTGAGATATGTCTTGAAAAGGGTACGTTTGCCAGGTAATGGGTTGGGTGCATATCCGGTTCGGGTACGTCAATGAAATCGAGTTGTCCGGATTCCTTGATTGGTAAAATATTTTCCTTCAAAAAAGATGCTTTCTCTCGTTCATTGGGTTGGATGGCCCATTCCCAGTGTAGGGGATTACTCCAATAAGTGGCTTTCGGAAAAGCCGTGATCAGTTGGTCATCTTTTCGGATGATACTGCCTCCGCAGTGGTCAAAATGCAGGTGGGTAAGTATGACATCGGTAATGTCATCCGGGGTATACCCGTGTGCTGCCAATGATGTTTGCAATGTATCAGTACCATGCAGGTAATAATGGGAGAAAAAGCGGGCATCCTGTTTATTGCCCATTCCGGTATCAATAAGAATTTTGCGATCTCCTTCATCTACCAGCAGGCAACGCAGCGCCCAGCTGCACATATTGTTCTCATCAGCGGGGTTCAGTGATTGCCACATTGACTTGGGAACAACGCCGAACATAGCGCCGCCATCCAGTTTAAAATTACCGGTTTCGATACTGATTACTTTCATAAATATTATTGTTTCAGGGCAGCCTTTTCTGCACGCCGGGTAATGACCAACAGGATGAGACCGACAATGAAAAAGCTCATCAAAATTAAGACGGAATTTCTTTGTGAGCCGGTCTGTTCATTGATATATCCAAAACTAAACATTCCAATGATGATGGCTATCTTTTCTGTTACATCATAAAAACTGAAGAAGGAAGTGGTATCTTTTGTTTCGGGCATTAGTTTGGAATAGGTACTGCGGCTAATGGATTGGATACCTCCCATCACAAAACCAACCAGGCAGGCCAAAACATAAAATTCATTGATACCGTTTTTTGGAACGAGATAGCCCAGATAACAAAGAAATATCCAAAAAGCTACCGTAAGCATCAGCGTGTGCAGGTTGCCAATTTTTTTTGAGATGCGGGCTATTACCCAGGCACCCGGAATAGCTACCAGCTGTATAATCAGGATAGCAATGATCAGATTCGTCGTGGGTATATTCAGCTCACTTTTTCCGTAGAGGGTAGCTGCCAGCATAACGGTCTGCACACCCATATTATAGAAGAAAAAGGAGAGAAGAAATTTTTTCAATACAGGTAATTCTTTTAATTGGTGCCATACTTTCTTCAACTCCTTGAAACCGCCGGTCAGCACACTGGTATGCGCTACATCTACCAATGGTTTACCCTTCGGTAATCGATTGATGGCTAGTTGTCCGAATCCCCACCACCAGATACCTACCAGTAAAAAGGAGAGTTGGGATCCTTTTCCGGTGCTGATGCCGTAGGGTTCACCCTGCAATACGAGTATAAAGCAGAAAATTTGTAAGATCACACTTCCGATATAGCCCATCATAAACCCACGGGCACTTACTTTGTCTCTATCCTCCGGTGCTGCAATGTCGGGGAGATAGGAGTTATAAAAAACAAAACTGCTCCAAAATCCAACGCAGGCAACAATTACCGCCGCCAAACCATAGACGAGGTTTGAGGCATCATAAAAGTAGAGGGAGCAGCAACCCAAACTTCCCATCAGACAAAAAAAGCGCAGAAACTGTCTTTTGTTCCCTCTGGAGTCTGCAATAGAAGAGAGAATTGGAGATAAAATGGCGACAATGATAAACGCTACGGCCAGGGTATAATTGTATAGGGAAGTATTCACATATTCCCTGCCAAATAGTTCTACCGTATCAACGGGCGTAGTATCGTCGTGATCGCCGGTAATGGCTTCATAATAAGCGGGGAAGATGGTAGAGGTAATGACTAGGTTGTAAACACTATTGGCCCAGTCGTACATCGCCCAGCCATTGATTACTTTTTTGGATGCTGTTTCCATTTACTGAGTTTTCATTTACACAGGACAGAAACAACGGCATAGCAAGGGTGAATGACTGCTGCCATCACCAACCGGGGTTCTGCCCTTTAAATATAGTGAAATAAAATCAGTACGAGCAGCAGCGAGCCTACGATAACCCGGTACCATCCAAAAAGCCGAAAGCCTGTTTTTTGGAGGAACCCAATAAAAAAGCGGATGGCCAGCATGGCCACAACGAAGGCCACCAGGTTACCTATTAGCAATAACTGAAGGTTATGTCCATCGCTGAGCAGAGAAGGATTGTCTTTCCAGGCCTTTAATAATTTATATCCCGTCGCAGCTGCCATGGTGGGTACTGCCAGAAAAAAAGAAAATTCTGCAGCCAGTTGCCGCGTCATCTGTTGTTGCATGCCTCCGATGATACTTGCAGCACTTCGGCTAGTACCCGGTATCATGGCCAGGCATTGCCAGATGCCCGTCATGAATGCCCTACGGTAGCTTATATCTTTTTCCTCAGTGATGGGATGGGAGCTATTGAAAAACTTGTCGATGAAGAGCAAAAATATTCCGCCTAACAACATAGTAATCGCGACGGTCAAAGGACTCTCCAGCAAAGCATCGATGTTTTTAGAAAATAAAAAGCCTAATACCAGTGCAGGAATAACCCCCACCAGCAGCTTGAAATAAAAATTCCAGCGATTCAGGGGAAAGAATTTATTGCGGTACAGCACAATGACTGAAAGGATGGCTCCCAGTTGTATGCAGATCTCAAATAATTTGGTGAACTCATCTGATTCTATGCCGAGCAATCTGCTCACAATGATCATGTGTCCGGTGGAGGAAATGGGGATGAATTCAGTCAGTCCTTCCACTATCGCAATCAGGATGCATTCAAATAAAGTCATGGTGATGATTTGGGCTGAAAGTTAAGCAGGAAAATTACAATAAGTCCGGAAAGTGGGCATAAAAAAAGCGGTGTAATCACCGCTCTGAATTATTTGAATCGCTGTTATGCTTGTTTGGGTTTTTTAAAGATGGCATAGATTTCAATGAGGATGCCCACTATGATCACTATGGGTGCAACAGTGATGCGTGTTTTACTATAAACCAGACTGGGATCGAATTTGGAGGGGTCAGTATTTTTTCCACCCGCCAGTAGGAACATACCGGCAGCAATCACGACGCCACCTATGATCATCCAGGTATAATTTTCTTTTGTAAACAAGGGTGCCGGCATTTCAGACTTCTGGTTACTCATACAACTGATGTTTGTGTAGGTACAAATGTAAATATTCCCCAACGAATTAGTACAGATCGTCGAGTTTCATTTTCAAATATTTCAGTACGCTCCGATGGGTGCTGAAAACGGAAATTCCTACCCCTAATAGGGTGAGGCCGCCAAAAAGCAACAAATTCAGCTCAATACTACGAATGGCTTTCAGTTCAGGCACACGGCTCTCTGCCCAGCCAATGATAATCAGCAGCAGCACAATGGCGATTCCTGAACTGATCAATCCATTGATGAGGGCACGGATATTCAGGGGGCGGGCAATAAAGCTTCGGGTAGCCCCCACCATTTGCATCGTTTTAATGATAAAGCGGTTGCTGAACATGGCCAGCCGTATCGTATTGTCGATACTGAAAATTACTATGATGCAAAGCAGTACGGCAATGACCAGAAAGATAAGTCCAATCTTGGAAGCACGCTCATTCAGGTTGGATACCAGACTTTGCGGGTATTGTATATCCGTAATCTGGTCACCATATTGTTGCATCAGCCGGGCTGAAATCACTGTCAGGCTATCAGCATTTACGTATTCGGCCTTGGCATAGAAATCAATGCTCTCCGGCAGTGGATTGACATCGAGGATCTTGGCCCAATCTTCATTGTTCTCCCGATTCCATATTTGTTTCGCAGATTCCTTGTCCACATATGTAACATTCTTCGAATAAGGTTGGCTGCTGATATAGGCCTGTATTTGACCGATCGTATCCTTGTTCAGGGTTCTCAGGTAGGCGCTGATACGAATATCTTCTTTGAATGCATTGCCTACCGAGCGGATATTGAGAAAGAACCAACCCATTATACCCATGATCAAGAGCACCAGGGCTACGCCGATGATGGAGTAGATAAAATTGGGTTTGCTTCTTTTCAGGGAGGAAGATCCGGCAGCAGGCATACTTTTATTCATTAACGTTCAAAAAATCATCCCCAGACGGGTGGTTTAATCAGGCTGCAAATGTACATTTTGTGCACGAAAGACGTACATTTGCTTCCACCCGAAAAGTGCTGAGGGATACTGTAATTTACGCCGGTGCCGGTTAAAAAAATGTTAGTTTTTTCAACCCACCCACTTGTCAGCGGGAAACAGTAAGGAAGACGCACCTTCATCAGCCCATACAACGATTGCAACGCCGGTAGAATAATTGCATTATGGAATATCAGTTCAGATCCATTGAGAGAAAATGGCAAGACCATTGGAAAGCCACCGGTGCCTATCGGGTGAGTAATTCCAGTACTCGTCCCAAGTATTATGTGTTGGATATGTTTCCCTATCCCAGTGGGGCCGGACTTCATGTCGGGCATCCATTAGGGTACATTGCTTCCGACATATTCAGCCGCTATAAGCGCCTGCAGGGCTTCAATGTATTACATCCCATGGGGTATGATGCCTTCGGCCTTCCGGCAGAGCAATATGCCCTCGAACATGGCATCCATCCGGCTAAAAGTACTGCCCAAAATATCACCACTTTCCGAGCACAACTTGATAACATCGGATTTTGTTATGACTGGGAACGGGAAGTGAGAACTTGCGATGCATCTTATTATCGCTTTACCCAATGGATTTTTTTACAGCTTTTCGGAAGTTTTTATAACCGGAAAAATGGCAAGGCAGAATCGATCGAGCTGCTAAAACAGGAATTTGCTTCACAGGGGAATGCACACCATGTTTGTCCCGCCAATGAAAATTGTCGCTTCACGGCAGCTGAGTGGAGTAACTACACAGAAAAGCAACAAGAAGATATTCTCATGGATTATCGCCTGGCCTTCTGCGGGTGGGGAGAAGTGAACTGGTGTGAGGCCCTGGGTACTGTGCTGGCCAATGATGAAGTGGTGAATGGAGTGAGTGAACGCGGCGGTCATCCGGTGGTAAAGAAAACCCTTCGTCAGTGGTACCTCCGCATCACAGCATATGCCGATCGGTTGCTTGAAGGACTCGATACCATCGATTTTAGTGAAGCCATGCGTGAGATGCAAACCAACTGGATTGGAAAGTCTTACGGTGCAGAAATACGTTTTACCCTAAACAGAGGAACTGAGGCAATTGAAGAAACGCTGACAGTCTATACCACCCGACCCGATACCATCTATGGTGTTGATTTTATGGTCGTAGCGCCTGAGCATCCGCTCATTGATGCCCTGACTACCGCGGAGTGTAAGGCCTCGGTTGATGACTACCTCGCTTATGTAAAGAGCAGGAGTGACAGGGAAAGACAGGCAGAGAAAAAAATCAGCGGTTGTTTCACGGGTGGCTATGCTGTTCATCCATTTACCGGAAAAAAGATTCCGGTATGGATTGCAGAATATGTGTTGATGGGGTATGGAACCGGCGCCATCATGGGTGTTCCCTGCGGTGATGACCGTGACCATCGGTTCGCGCAGCATTTTAATATCTCCATTACCAATATCATCGGAGCAGCTTATGATGGAGCTGTTGCCAATCCTACCAAAGATGCCTTATTAGAGAACAGTGATTTTCTCAATGGCATGGTGATGCGGGAAGCGATGGATGTGATGATGCAAAGAATAGAAGAGCTGGGTATTGGTCGCCGCAAGGTGAATTATAAAATGCGCGATGCTTCTTTCAGTCGTCAGCGATACTGGGGCGAGCCATTCCCCATTCGTTGGGACAATGGCATTGCACGACCTTTGTCGGAAAAAGAACTTCCGCTGTTATTGCC
>CAYUXJ010000011.1:0-84251 GCA_964448845.1 uncultured Sediminibacterium sp. | reverse complement strand
CTTATCGGTGATTCATATTGATACTAGCAACTATCTTCCAAGCCGCAGAGTCCTCCGACCGCCTATGGCGGATCTGAGAGACGTCTGCGGAGAACATTCATTCTTCGCTGCGCTCAGTAGACTTTGCTTGGAATAAATTTTACATGGTTGTTGGTCAGGCGACCAACAATGTAATTGCTACATTATACTTATCGGTGATTCATATTGATACTAGCAACTATCTTCCAAGCCGAAGAGTCCTCCGACCGCCAGAGGCGGACCAACGGCAGCACCCTACAACGGCATACAAAACCCCGCCAGAGGCGGGGCGGCATAGTAATAAAAAAGCCGGAGTTCGAGCTGAGTACACTCGCACTCACTCTACTCCGGCTTTAGTGCCCCAGGCGGGAGTTGAACCCGCACTCGCGTTGCGGCGAACAGGATTTTAAGTCCTGCGTGTCTACCAGTTCCACCACCAGGGCAAAAAAAAATCCCGGCCGCTATAGCAAACGGGATTGGAGCGAAAGACCGGGCTCGAACCGGCCACCCCGACCTTGGCAAGGTCGTGCTCTACCAAATGAGCTACTTTCGCTTATTGTATAAGAACTAAGGGAGGACAAAATTAGTGAAAAACACTGTTTTCGACAAAATTTTCGTCGACTATTTGTACTCCGGTGTATACTGAGAGCTCTTCTGTACCTCCACCTCAGGCTTGCCCTTATAACGATGGTTGTACAACTTATAACAGCCTCCCAACACAAAGCATACTATGCAGAAAACCTGCACGTAAAATAAAAAACGCGAAGAGGTTACCCAGTTGGCGCGAATATCTTTTTCTACTGTTTCGGGTGTTTCCTGTGACATATATTTTTATTACGCTGCAAAAATAAGTGTTAACCAACAATTATTTACTTCCCCCACCGATTATTTCTGAAAAGACCTTGCGACCCCGCACATAAAAATCCCAAATCAACAGACCACCATATACGCCCCGCAAACTCCGCAGAGGCCGCCTACCCACCACTACACGCTTCTTTCCCCCAAACCACCACCCAATCACAGCAAAGTGCGCCCGTGCAATGGCAAAGAATTCTCCCCCCCGCCCCAGCAATAAAGCCCGCCAGGCCGCAACCACATCTAATAACCAGCGCACCGGTAGCACCCACAGGCGCTCCCAAAAAAGTAAGTTCCTGCTTAGCATGATCAGGTTGTTCCTAAAATTGAGCATTACCTTTCTTCCCCCTACCGGTAAAGTGCCCCCCCCAACATGAAATACCTGAGAACCACCGATTGCTACTATCCGATAACCTAATAACTGCAACCTCCAACACAAATCTATCTCCTCCTGGTGCGCAAAGAAAACCGCATCAAACCCACCTGAAGCCTCCCAGGCACTGCGCCGCAAACATAAACAGGCACCCGAAGCCCAAAATACATCCACCTCATCCTTGTATTGTCCTAAATCAGCCTCTATACGATCAAAAACCCTACCCCGGGCAAACGGATACCCAACTACATCAATCCACCCGCCGGCAGCACCTGCATACTCAAACAATTCCCTGTGCTCATACGAGCGAATGCAGGGCTGTGCTGCCCCAATTTGCGCATCCCGCTCCATGCCTGCTATCAATGGCTTCAACCAGTCCGGCTCAACCAACACATCTGTATTTAATAAAACAAAATATTCAGCCTCCACCTCTCGGAGCGCCTGATTATACCCGCCAGCATAACCGGCATTCTCCTTCATTTCAATCACACTTACGCCGGGATATTCTTTCCGCAACCATTCTACCGACCCGTCTGTTGAAGCATTATCTGCAACCACAACTTCCAAAGCAGGATAATCGGTGGCCATAACATTACCTAAAAAACGCTGTAGCCAGTGCTTCCCGTTATAGTTGAGTAAAACCACCGCTACCTGGGGCTGTGTCGTCATGGTAGGGCGCTATTTATTCGCTATCTGATAAGCCCCAATTAATCAGGTGTCGCACTTCCGTGGGCACCGTTCTCACCCGCACGGGGGAAGTCTTTCTTCCCAACCGCACGATGACAGTTTTGCGAGCAGGTATGATAATAATATATTGTCCGAGTATACCCCTTGCATAGAAGATCCCGGGATGCTCGGGATCAATCCACCACTGGTAACCATAGTAATCACATACCTCTCCTTCCTTATCTTGTATGCGGCAAGGGGTAATCGATGCCTGAAAATAATTGCTGTCGATCACCGACACACCATTCCACTTACCCCCCTGCAACATGAGTTGTCCGATTCGCGCAAAATCTCGTGCATTGGTATTGAAACAACAATAGGCTTTGATCTTCCCATCGGGCTTATCTACACTCCACAAGGCAGGATGCACCGCCCCCAGGGGTTTCCATAACTTTTCAGCAGCATAGTCACTGAGCGGCATTCCCGTCGCTTTTTCCAATATCAATCCCAACAATTGCGTATCGCCACTTTTATAATAATGTAAGGTGCCGGGCGCACGCTCCATCTTTACACCCAATGCCGTTTTCTCGACATCATCTCCATAGTAGAGTTCGGCAGTTACACTCAGCGGATCTTTGTACGACTCATACCAATCGGTGCCACTGCTCATGGTTAACAGGTGACGAATCGTAACCTTGCCCTTCTCCCCTTCTTTGAATGCAGGAATAAAATCACCGACCGGCTGATCGACCGATTGAATCTTACCCTCTTGTATGGCAACACCTATCAATAAACTGGTAATACTCTTGGCAACAGAGAATGACCCGGATAATGAACTGTCACTGTAGCCATCGCGATACTGTTCAAAACGCAGGGAGTCACCCTTGATCTTAACCACAGCAACTGTTTGCAAGGCATCCAACAACTGTTGCGTACTATCGGGTAACTGCTGACGGTTGTAATCAGCACCCACGGGCCAGGGCTGCGGCTTATCGGTGGCTACCGTTCGGTTGTTGAAGAAGCGATGGTCATCGATGTCGGAGAGACTCCGCATCGTAACTATGTGCCGGGCACCTGCAAAGAGGTAGGTCTTACCACTCATGACGGCATAAACTGCAATGACTGCTATCAGCAAGACTATAAAAAGGAAGAAACGCTTGATCCATTTCATGTGAAAGGATTTGGTGATTTTTAATGAAAGTAAAAGTAAATGATTAACTTCGTGGTACAAGCAGCTATCTATGTCTTTTCTCGGCCGTAACCTAGACTTCCTCGATCATCCCGCCCGGGTTTGATATCGCCGACCGACTGTTTTCTTTATTTTTTACTTTTTTAATTACCTCTTATGCATACTGCATCCATATCGGATCGTACCCGTCATTTTATCGAACTAGAAGAACGCTGGGGCGCGCACAACTACCATCCCCTGCCGGTGGTATTGGAGCGCGGCAAAGGTGTTCATCTCTGGGATGTTGATGGTAAGCAATACCTCGACTTCCTGAGTGGCTATTCCGCCGTGAACCAGGGCCACTGTCACCCCACCATCATCGCTTCCCTGCAAGCGCAGGCAACCCGACTGACACTTACCTCCCGTGCCTTTCATAATAACCTGCTGGGCGAATATGAAGCCTATATCACCCGTCTTTTTGGCTATGATAAAATGCTGCCGATGAATACGGGGGTGGAAGGTGGTGAAACGGCCATCAAACTGGCACGTCGCTGGGCCTACACAAAGAAATCCGTGCCCGATAACCAGGCCATCATCGTTTTCGTGGAAGGCAATTTCTGGGGAAGAACCCTGGCGGCCATCTCTTCCTCTAATGACCCGAGCAGCTATGCCGGTTTTGGTCCCTACATGCCCGGATTTATCTCCGTTCCCTATAATGACCTGACAGCCCTGGAGGCAGTCCTGCAAAATCCAAATGTGGCCGGATTTATGTTTGAACCCATTCAAGGTGAAGCCGGCGTTGTTATTCCCGATGAAGGATACCTGCGCGGCGTTCGAGCCCTTTGTGATCAGTACCGCGTATTGATGATCGCCGACGAAATTCAGACAGGACTAGGTCGCACAGGTCGCATGCTGGCCTGCGATCATGAAGGGGTGCGTCCTGACATACTTATTTTGGGGAAAGCCCTGAGTGGTGGCACCCTGCCAATATCAGCCGTACTGGCCGACGATGCGATCATGCTGACCATTCGTCCGGGCGAACACGGATCTACCTATGGTGGCAACCCATTGGCTTGCGCTGTTGCGACAAGCTCCCTGCAAGTGCTGGTAGAGGAGAAAATGACGGAGAATGCCGCCAGCCAGGGTGAACTATTTCGTAGCTTATTGGCTCAACTGGCATCCCCACTGATCAAAACCATTCGCGGCAAGGGCTTGCTGAATGCCATCGTCATCGATCATCCACATCCGGAAGCTGCCTGGGAGATCTGTCTGCAAATGATGCAGCACGGACTACTCGCAAAACCTACCCATGGCGATAAAATCAGGTTTGCGCCGCCGCTGTTGATCACAGAAACGCAGATAAGAGAAGCCATAGAAATCATCGCTCAATCATTAGAGGAAGTGGCAGCCCGATTAAAGTAGAACGCGGAAAAATAATGGTGTTAGTCGGCTGCTGTTGTAGCTTGGTTCCTAACGCGGGAAAGCAGGCTCATGAGTAAGGCTGCTGCCGTGAGTGGCAGCAATACGATGATGGCCATCTTCTTTTCCGGCTGCTCACCAATATAAGAGGTGGTGAGGAGAATATAGTTGCGTATCATCCAGGCGAACTGCAAAGTGCCCAGCACAATGGTGGTGACTTTTGCCCATACCTGTGGCAACCAAAAGAGCAGGAACATGATCACCGAAAACGCCAGGGGTACCAGTCCGGGCTTGCCAAAGTCGGTGCCTTTTGCTGACCAGCCGGAAATGGTGAGTTGAATGGAGGGAATATAAACCCAGGGCAGAAAGACTAAAATGATGATGGCCAAACAAGCCAGGGCACCTAAGATATGCGCATGTTTCATGCAAAAGGTTTTGAAAGAAAAACCCCCGTTACCGGGGGATGGAGGGAGGTCCCGAGCGGATTCGAACCGCTGTAGAAGCTTTTGCAGAGCTCTGCCTAGCCACTCGGCCACGGAACCTTGTTGAAAGCAGCGAAGATATACATCTACGCTCCATACAAACATACTGCAAAGAAAGGAATTTTACTGCCGTAAAAATTATAATACCGAATTTTGTGGAAAATATAACCATGTCACCCATAGCACCCAGCGAACTCATCATCAATGAACGGGGCGGCGTTTACCACCTGAACCTCCGCCCGGAGGAACTGGCTCCTACCGTTATCACGGTGGGTGACCCCGATCGGGTAGCAGCTGTCAGTAAATATTTCGACAGCATCGAATGTAAGCAGGCACACCGGGAATTCATTTCGCATACGGGCTATATCGGACTACATCGCATTACTGTAGTATCGACAGGCATCGGCACCGATAACATTGACATCGTATTGAATGAACTGGATGCGCTTGCTAACATTGACCTGACCACCCGTATGCCCCGTGCTGAACACCGTTCGCTGCAAATCATCCGCATCGGCACTGCCGGCTCACTGCAGGCAGCTATTCCTGTCGACGCCTTCGTTGCCAGCACCCATGCCATTGGCATCGATAACCTCTTGCTCTATTATCAACGGGAGACAAATGCTGCTGATGAGGAAATATTGAACGCCTTTATTCATCATACCCACATCAATTCTATCGGCATACAACCTTATATTGCACCTGCCAGCATTTCACTGTTGAAACACTTTGTCACCGATTTTCATCAGGGCATCACCATCACCACACCGGGCTTCTATGGTCCGCAGGGACGTGTACTTCGCCTGAAGACGGCCCATCCTACACTGATCGATACGTTGACACACTTTCATTACGGCAATCACCGGGTCGCCAACTTTGAAATGGAGACGAGTGCCATCTATGGTCTGGGAAAACTGTTGGGACATGCCTGCCTGAGCCTGAGTGCCATCGTTGCCAATCGTGTGGTGCAGCAATTTAGTTCACAGGCAAATGCAACCATCGACCGGCTGATTCAAAAAACCCTACAAAATCTATCAGAGCGTAACGTATAAACGGCCTTTTGTGCGCATCTTTGCGTGCACGTACTTGACCGGCACCATGGATCGCATGAAACTAACTTTTTACAAATACCAGGGAACAGGCAACGACTTCATCGTGTTGGATGGACGTACCCGGGTACCCACCCTTACCTCCGAACAAATCGCAGCACTCTGTGATCGCAGAAAAGGGATTGGTGCAGACGGATTGATGATTTTACTTTCACATCCCGAATATGATTTTGAGATGCTTTATTTTAATGCCGACGGACATCCCGGGAGTCTTTGCGGCAATGGCGCACGTTGCCTGACCCGCTTCGCAGCCGACCTGGGCATGGAAAAAACCGACTATCATTTTCTGGCCACCGACGGCGCCCATGAAGCCCGCATCGCAGCAGATGGTTGGATCCACCTACACATGCATCCGGTGCAACACATCGAATACCGGGGAACAGATGCGATATTACATACCGGCTCCCCCCACTACATTCGATTGGTAGAAGGTGTTGACCAAACTAATGTTGTGGAAGAAGGCCGCACCATCCGATACAGTCCGACCCATGCAGCCGAAGGCATCAATGTTAACTTTGTAGAAAAAACGGCTGAAGGATTGCGGGTACGCACTTATGAGAGAGGGGTAGAAGATGAAACCCTGAGTTGTGGCACGGGTGTTACAGCTGCTGCACTGGCCTGTGCAAAAGACACTTCGGCAGTGCAACGTACAGCCATTTCTACCCGCGGCGGTAAGCTGGCGGTGGAATTCATCCGCACCGGCGCCCATTCCTTCGACAACATCTGGCTCTGCGGACCAGCACAACAAGTATTCACGGGCACAATCGATATTGATTCACTGTAAGCGAACTGATTCCTATGATCCAGTATTTTAAAAATCTGAACGGACAAACCATCGAAACCGATCAGCCGGAAAAAGGCGTATGGGTGAACCTGGTGCCTCCCTTCCGCGAAGAAGAATTTATTGAAATCAGTCATGAGCTCAACATACCCATAGAATTTCTGCGCGACTCACTCGATATTGACGAGCGGCCACGCTTTGAGAAAGAAGATGAGGTGAAATTCGTGGTCATCAAAACGCCCACGGAAAACAATTCCTTCAACGACAGCGATGCATTTTATATCACCATACCCATTTGCATTATTCTCACCGAAACGCAGATTGTCACAGTGAATTCATTCGACAATGGTGCGATAAAAAAGTTCCTCCATACATTTCAAAAAAGACACCCCGATCAAAAGAACATCATGATCTTAAAAGTTTTTGAGAAAGTGGTGCAGAACTTTATGGAATTTCTGAAAGAGATCAATCACCGCCGCAACCACTATGAGAACAGTCTTTATCAGAGCAACAGCAATGAAGATCTGCTGAACCTGATGCGGATACAAAAGAGCCTGGTATATTTCGTGACTGCCCTGCGCAGCAATGAATTACTGATGATGAAACTGGAGCGGACCAATTTCCTGCAGCTGAATGAGGAAGAGCGTGAATTACTGAACGACCTGATCATCGATACCAGCCAGGCCCTCGAGATGGCCAATATCTATACCAATATCCTCACGAGTACCCTTGATGCCTTTGCCAGCGTAATCAGCAACAACCTGAACTCGGTGATGAAGCGACTGACTTCCATCACCATCATCTTATCACTGCCTGCCCTCGTTGCCGCCATCTATGGTATGAACGTAGACATACCCTACATGCATTCACCCCATGCCTTTTATATCCCCGTCGTATTATCGCTGGGTGTGTCGATACTGATCAGCTGGTATTTTATGAAACGTAAATGGTTTTAAGATGGCTTTGTTCAATGTGCGTGTTTATGGCGTATTGCTGGATGCAGACAAAGGTTTACTGGTGAGTGATGAGTTCATTCGCGGACAATATATTACCAAATTACCCGGTGGCGGACTAGAGATTGGAGAAGGTACGCGCGACTGTCTGCAGCGCGAGTTCATGGAAGAAACAGGCTTACAGGTGACCGTAGGTGAACACATCTATACCACAGATTTTTATCAGCTCTCTGCTTTCAATCATCGTGATCAGATCATCTCCATATATTACCAGGTGCAGCATGCGGGGCCCATTGATTTAATTACGAAAGAAAAGCCCTTTGATTTTGCGCCGCACCAGATAGCCGACCCGGGCGGCGAGTCAGAAGTTTTTCGCTGGATACCGCGACAGGAAATTCATCCCGATTGTGTGACTTTGCCCATTGACAAAGTGGTGATGGATATTATCCGGCAGCGGGCGCATTGATGAAGTCTTCCTCCTCCTTCCCCATTGCAGCTTTTTTCATGCGCTGAGACAATTCCTTCCCCAAATAGTTTTCAATGCGTGCTTCCATAAAATAGATCAGTGGCGTAAGCAGAATCGCCATAGTAAATTTATATGCATAGTTGACAAGACAGATGGCCAGCACCAGTTGCCAACTCCAGTTATTACCCAGTTTAAAGGCGATGAATAAAACCACGAAGCTATCGACCAGCTGACTGACCATAGTTGAGCCCGTAGCCCGCAGCCATACCCACTTCTCACCGGTGGCCCGCTTGATGCGGTGAAAAACAACTACATCGACCAGCTGACTTACAAGAAAGGCGGTAAGACTGCCCAATATGATCCACATGCCCTGACCAAAGATGCCGGAAAAAGCGGTCTGCATATTATTTATCCCATTCTCGGCTTTCGAGGTAATCCAGAAGTCCGCCGGAGGAATGTTCATGGCACCGTAGAACATGACAAAAGCATAGGTGATTAAAACGATGGCCGTATAGCTGATGCGACGCACAGCTTTGGGTCCGTAATATTCATTCACAATATCGGTAATGATGAATTCCAGTGGCCATAAGAGCACCCCACAGGTCAGGTTGAAGGATAGTCCGGACTGACCAAAAAGCCGGAAGTTTACCGGATCGATGCCCAGCAGTTTCTCCAGGGAAAATATTTTTCCGCCGATACATTCAGCGATGAGGGCATTCGCCACAAAAAAAGCACAGATAGAGATGAAAAGCTTGGTGGGCTTGTCTTGCAGGATCGAACGTATCATAGCAGGCGGGTTATAAAGAGGAGTTGCAAGAGGAGTAGCATCAAATATACTGCATAATACTTCCGCAGCAAGAAAGGCGTTTCTTGTCGGCGAAATAGGAGCCCGATGAGGAAGAGCCATCCATTCAGTATGGGAGCCAGTACCCAACCGGCTACCACCAGGGTGCGCTTGATTTCATCGAACCCGGTTCCTGTATCCACCCATCGCAAGAGCAAGGAGAGCAGAAAACAACCGTTGAGGATCCATGTGATGCGGGATAAAAATAAAGTCCATTTCATAAAATATGAGTCAAAATAACTTTAATTTGCCGGAACTAAGCAAGTAAAAATGAAAAAAGCGATCTGGCAAAATGTGGCCCCGCACCTCCTGGCCATAGCAATCTTCCTGGTAGTAGCATTGATCTACTGTAAACCTGTTCTCGAAGGAAAGGTTTTACAACAAATGGACGTCACCCAGTGGAAGGGTATGGCACAAAACTCGTTTGTCTATAAGCAGAAGCATGGTGAATTTCCTTTATGGACCAATGGTATCTTCAGCGGCATGCCGGCTTTTCAAATAACCAGCGTAGGCAGCAACCCGGTATCGATAGGCTACCTGCACGAGGTATTCACCTTATTTCTACCCAAGCCGATCAGCCTTTTCTTTCTCGCCTGTGTTTGCTTTTACTTTCTTACCCAGGTGATGGGAGCACGCGTGGCCATCGGCATTGCCGGTGCTTTGTCTTATGCCTATGCTACTTATAACCCCATTATTGTTGGCGTTGGACATGATACCAAGATGCAAGCCATCGCATACCTGCCTGCCTTTATTGCCGCCCTATGGGTATTGTATGAAAAACGGTCATACCTCATCGGAACAGCCCTAACGGCGGTTTTCACTGCCCTGCTCGTAGCATCCAACCACCTGCAGATCACTTATTATGCGCTTATACTGGCGCTCATCATGAGCATCGGTTTCGGTATCAATTGGATCCGTCAAAAAGATTTTTCGCACCTCAGCCGTGCGGCAGCACTGGTAGTTGTAGGCGCAGTATTGGGAGTGCTGGTGAATGCAGTTACCATCTTTACCACTTATAGTTATTCCAAAGCCACCATTCGCGGCGGCAGCGAGCTGGCAGAGAAAAAAGGTCAAGTAACCAAAACCGGTCTCAGCAAGGACTATGCCCTCAGCTATAGTATTTTCCCTTCCGAGTCGCTGGTACTCATGTTTCCCAATTTATACGGAGGCAGCAGTGATAATCGCCATTTGCCGGAAGAAAGTTCGAAAGCCATTGAGGCACTGCAACAGATGCCACAACAGCTGGCACAGCAATTATCAAGCTTCCCCTACTATTGGGGTGGTATCAATGAAGGCACATCGGGTCCGCCCTATGCCGGTGCTATCATTTGTTTCCTGGCACTCCTGGGCTTCTTCCTGATAGAAAAGAAACACAGGGGCTGGTTGCTGGCTGCCATACTGCTGACCACTGCGATGAGCTGGGGTAAATATTTTGAAGGATTTACTGGTGCGCTGCTCGACTTCCTGCCCTTCTACAACAAGTTCAGGGCACCCAGTATGGTACTCGTGATCCCTACCCTCCTGCTCTGTATGATGGCTGTGATGGCGTTGAACGTACTCACTACCCATACTGATAAAAAATGGCTGATGCAGCAATGGAAAAAAGGATTGCTACTCACTGGCGTGGTCTTCTTCGCAGCCCTGTTGGTCTACTTCACCGGCGATTTCTCCAGCGAATCCAGTGACGGCTTCCTGCTCAAGCAAGTGAGCAGCATCAAAGAGGCTGAACAACGCGAACAAATAGAGGCACCGGTAAAATCATTCGTCAATGCCCTGCGGGAAGACAGAAAAGATTTATTCATGGGCTCGCTGTTACGCAGTCTTGCCTTCATCTTGATAGCGGCAGCGCTCTGCTGGCTCATCCTCAAAGACAAGCTGAAGTCTGCCATTGCAGTCGGTGTGATGGGATTTTTCGCATTCGTAGACGTGATGATGATTGACGTTAAATATTTCAATGCTGAAAATTTTCAGGACAGTGAAGAATACAATTCCGTTTTCGAGCCAACACCTATAGACCAGGAGATATTGAAAGATACCGGCTATTATCGGGTATTGGATCTTTCACCCGGTTTATCGGGTGCTTTCAATAGCGGTGCTATCTCAGCTTATTTCCACCGATCGATAGGTGGATACCATCCTGCCAAGCTGAGCATCTATCAGGATCTGATAGAAAAGCAATTGTACAATTATCCCGACTGTCGTCCGGTGTTGAATATGCTCAATGCCCGCTACATTATTTTGCCGCCTATGCAACAGGGGGAAACCGTTTCGCTGCGTCGCAACAATGAGGCCCTGGGAGCTGCCTGGTTTGTACAACAAGTATCACCCAAGAAAACAGCAGCGGATGTTATGACGGCACTTACCTACCTGCATCCGAAAGATACTGCCCTCGTATTAGAAAAAGATATGGCAGCCTTATCTTCCCTAACGGGGAATACAGATAGCACTGCCAGCATCCAACTCATTTACAACGACAATGACCGCATCGCTTACAGCAGTCGCTCTGCTGCCAATGGTTTTGCTGTATTCAGTGAGATCTATTATGCAGATGGCTGGGTTGCGACAATTGATGGAAAGGAAACGCCCATCATCCGCACCAACTATGTGCTGCGCGGTCTGCCCATACCTGCCGGTGAACACCGCATCGAATTCCAGTTCAAGCCTGCTTCTTTCTATAATAGCAGTCGGGCAGGAATGGCATCGTCGATATTAATCTGGCTGTTGTTGTTCGTGGCTGTATTCCAGACATTCAAAAAGAACAGACCCGGTGCGGCTGCCTGATACCGGTAACCTATTGGGGATTGTTTCCTATCGCATCTACCCTGCTGAAAATGGCGGGCAGCAAAGTATCGCTACTTTTTATGCCGAGCTGGCCAAGAAGGTCAACCTCACTTTATTGGTATCCCGTGACAATGAGCCCGATCCTGCTGAAGGAAAAGACATTTTCCCGGTTCTTTATACCCGCTACCAGAGTTGGATGAATCTATTCCTGCTCTACAAGTTCATCCAATTGATTCGGCGGCGGGGTATAACCTGTTTGTTGGTCGACCATTCCTACTATGCCTGGCTACCCTGGCTGCTTCGGCGTTTCACGGGCGTGCCGTTCATTATTCGCTCCCATAATATAGAAGCCCACCGCTTCCGCGACCTGGGTCGCTGGTACTGGCGCTGGTACGAAACCTATGAAAGATGGATACACGATCGTGCCAACTTCAACTGGTGGATCTGCCGCGAAGACATGAAGTTCGCTACGCGACTTTGGAAAATTGATCCCGAAAAGTGCTCCGTAACTACCTACGGAACTTTGTTGCACACCACACCCGACAAAAAGCAAAAAGCCATCCGAAGAAAAGAAATCATTGCAGAGGGAAGTCTGGTCGACTCGGTTCGATTGTTTTATTTCAATGGCTCGCTCAACTATCCGCCCAACACAGAAGCGTTGCGGGTGATCTACTATGATTTATTGCCCCGACTGCGTCGGGCAGGTGTTGACTTTCGCATCGTCATCACCGGTGCCGGTATGCCGGATGTTTGGCATCAATTGCTATCGAAAGAAAAAGAATTCATATTACCCGGTTTCTTACCAGATATCAGTCGCTACTGGGAGGGTTGCGATTGCTTCATTCAACCGGTTACATTAGGTGCCGGTATCAAGACCAAACTGGTTGAAGCCCTGGCACATGGACTGCCCTGTGTTACCACCCAATCGGGCCTACGCGGACTGGATCAGCCGGGGTGGCGGAAAATGTTGTTATCGGTACCCGACTATGATTGGGAGGCCTTTGCACAACAGATGATCGATGCCACCGATCCTGATAACCGTTATAAGGTGCCAATCGAATTCTATCATCAGTTCAGTTTGCACAACATAGTTCACAGTGCCCTCTTATCTTTGCAAGCACATGGTGCCAGCTAATCCGCAGATATCGGTGGTCATCTGTACTTACAACAGAGCCAATTACCTTCCGGGTGCGCTGGAAAGTCTTTCCCGTCAGGGTATCCCTGCCGACAACTATGAAGTCATCATTGTCAACAATGCTTCTACCGATCAAACGGCTGCTGTTTGCCAGGCGTATATAGCTGCGCATCCCGAGGCGCCGGTCTTCTATCTCGAAGAACACCGGCAAGGCGCTTCATTCGCCCGCAATACAGGGGCTGCTATGGCCCGTTCACCCCTACTCTGCTTCATGGATGATGATGCTGTTGCCGATGTTGATTATCTACAAAAAATTCTGGCCTTCTTTCAGGAAGTTCCAGGTGCAGGTGGACTGGGTGGTCGCATCATTCCACGCTACCTGCCGGCTGAACCCAAGTGGATGAGTCATTACGTATCATCACTGGTAGGGCATTTTCATTACAGTGATACCCGCACCCCCTTTAGTGGTGGCAAATACCCACTCGAATCGAATATGATTATTCGAACGGAAGACTTCCGACAAATAGGCGGCTTCAGTGCAGCCCTTCCGGGTGTGGTGGGAACAGTGCGTATTGGCGGCGAAGGAAAAGACCTGTTCTATCGGCTGATGCAACTTGGCAGGGTCATTTATTATGATCCGGCAGTACGGGTAGAACATGTGGTAGAAACCGAAAAACTAACACCGGCCTATCTTTATCGTGTTGCCAGCGGCATTGGTCGAGGCGAGCGAGTAAGGATTCTTAAGAAAGGTACACTGGCCTTTCTGCTCAAAATAGCCGAGTACCTTTTCAAATTGGCTGCAGCCATCCTTTTAGGTATCGGTTATGCTTTACAAGGTCATCCGGCACGAACCATGCCGGTGATTCAGTTTCGTATCGATGCACTCAAAGGATTATTCAATCAACCCTGACATATGAAATATACCTGGGCTTATATACGCGACCGTAAGATCAAAGGCACATTATCACGCTGGTTCGGCATACGATTCCAACATCCCTCCGAAACATCCAAAGTACGGGAAATGGTACTCCCCTTTTGCATCGGAAGAGGTTGTGACATTGGCTTTGGCGGCGATAAGGTGATGAAGGTCAACTGCGATGGTATTGACTATCCGCAGCCCTATGCCTTTGCAGGCAAAGATAAAGTTGACATTGCCTGTGATGTGATCAAAGGAGATATTCCGGTAGCTGACAACACGTATGATTATGTGTATACCAGTCACCTGATCGAAGATTTTGCCGATACGGCCGATGCACTGAAAAAGTTTATACGGATCCTTCGCCCGGGCGGCAACCTGATACTGGTTTTCCCCGATCAGCCACAATATGAAATGTATTGCAAAGAGATAAACCTACCCATGAACCCCTATCATGTGCATGCTGATATGGGTTATGATTATATGAAGCGACAATTAGATGCCTTACCCGGCATACAGTACAAAGAATTGTTTAAGAGCAACTGTGCCATCGATTACAATGTGGTGATGGTACTGCAGGTTAGCAAGCACTAACTGCTATGCCTCGGTACGGGAAATTTTCACCCCGAGTGGCTGCAGTAGCCTGTTGATATTTTTCATAATTCCCAGAGAGGGTTTTATCTGCTTAGCATACAGACAAGGCATTGTATGAAATTGATCATATCCATTTGCCATAACCAGTTCTGTATAATCTTTCAGCAGCTTTTTCCATACCGGCAGATTTTCCAATGAATACCTGTTCTGATGACGCGATACTTGTTCCGGTTGCTGGAAGGAGTAGCCGCTGATGTGCAGGAAGAGCAAAGGATAATGATCATTTACACGAATGCCCTGTGGAGATGCAGACAATACTCTTTCATGTATATTCCAATAAGCCACATTGGCTCCCGGGTGAAGCAACATGCCGGAGCCGGGAAAGAACTGTGGCACCAGGTTCAACCAAATCTGGTCTACCCCCATGCCTTCCGAAAAGTTATAATGACATTCTGCTTGCATGTGACCGGCCCACCAGTGAAGAAAATCATCGGTAGCAGCGCTGCGGGACATGGCAAGAAAACCCGCATTGAAAACACCGGAGCGTAATATATCCCGCTCAAGTGGCAATTGAGTTGCATCGGGCAGCGGATGCGTTAGGTGCGGGGTGATAAGGAGGTGATGGTGTTGCAATTGTTCTTCCACCACCGTCAGGGGATGATGCACCCACATATCAGCATCGAGGTAGAGCAGCACATCAGGATATTCACGAGCAAAGATGGCTTGCGCCATAAATGCTTTCATGGCACAATTCAATTCGATAACGGAATAACGCGCAGTAATATCTTCAAAGCCTGGAATATCGAGCGATGCAATTTCCCAAATGGTATGCGGTGCAAATGCAGCTGCAGAAAATCGACCCTCTATTTTATCGACCAATCCGATGATGATCTTATAAGAAGGATGATGGGCAGCAAATGAATCGGCCATTGTTTTACAATGGGCCAGGTGATTCGCAGAGCATACGGTGTAGAGAATCTTTTTCATTTATTTCTTTTCAACCAGCAGGATGGTATTGAGGTAGAGGGTTTGCGATTGGGGCCACAGGGGTTCAAACAATCGGAAACCGAGATTCAGTCCGGGCACTACTATCTGCCTGATGATTTTTTTAAATAGTTCAAATCGGGAGAGCAGCCACACTTTGTGTAACCATTGGTCATTGATGTAGACGATGAATAGTTGATGGAGGGTACTGATGAAATGGCCGTTTTTATCTATTCTGGTAATCGTGAATCCGTTTTGCGAGAGCAAGTCATGCAGGGCAAATCGTGTATAGCGGGCATAATCGGCAGGCACTTCATGTTCTTCCCAGGCGAAGGGACAGGTAATCAGCATTTTTCCACCCGGTTTCAAAACCCGGTTTAATTCAGGAAGTATGGTGGAGAGGTTAAAAATATGCTCAACTACTTCGCTGCTAAAGACGGCATCGAAAGAGGCATCGGGAAAGGGAAGTGTTTTACCATCGTAATACACATCGATGTTTTCATTGGTGTGGTCATGTCCTTCACCGGCGAAATCCACCCCGACATAGTCATTTACCTCGGTAAAAAGGGAGCGATATGGTTTGGCACCACAGCCGAAATCGAGCAAACGACCGTTCAGTTCTGCACTGTATAGATTAATTTTGTCGTAGAGACCCTTACGGATAAAGTACAACGGATGTCGAAATGTGGGATTGAAGTCGTAGGGAACCATGCCAGTAGTATCTGGCAGCAAATTAAAGTTTTTTCAGCCATGTTCAACCGGTGGAAAGATATTCTATATGATCTGACGGGTCAATTGGCCCGCAGGGGTGGTGATGTGCAGGTTGGTCAACGGGCATTGGTTGTGCGGTTAGATGAGATTGGAGATTATATGTTGTGGCGGCCGGTGATGCGTCATTTGCTGTCAGCAAAGGTGTTGGAAGGAAAGGAGCTGACGTTGTGCGGAAATGCGAGTTGGCGGAGTTTGTATGAGCAGCTGGACAGTGATTGCTTTCAAAAGGTCATTTGGCTGGATAAAAAGCGATTCAAACGAGATTTGCGCTACAGGTTTTCCATTTTAAGAGAACTGAATCGGGCAGGATATGAAGTGGTAATTAATCCCACTTATTCTAGGGATAAGCGGAATGATGATGCGTTGGTGAAGGCTGCGGCAGGGAAGCGGGTATATGGGATGGTAGCGAATGAAGAGAATGTACGACCTTATGAACGGTGCTATGACAAGGGAATGTATCATCATTTATTCAAGGGGCCTGAGGAAGTGATGTTTGAATTGTTGCGCAATCGTTTGTTTGCAGAATACGTGACTGGGGTGAAAATGACGGAATTGGTTGGGCAGGTTCATGCGGAAGATTTACCGGCTGTTTCGGTCATACTTCCCCCCAACTACCTGGTTATTTTTCCCGGTTCGCGGAGTGCTAAGCGCATCTGGCCGGCTGCTTATTTTGCTGAAGTAGCTGCTTATTGCCAGGAGCGCTGGGGTTGGGAAGTAGTGTTGTGTGGGGGGCCTGCAGATCTTCCTTATGCGGCTGCTTTTCAGGAAAAATTCTCCGGCAGGGTAACTGATTTGACCGGGGCGACCCGCTTGCCTGAATTACTAACTATCTTGAAGGGTGCCCAATGGCTAGTTACGGTAGACACTGGGTCGGTGCATTTGGCAGCAGCGGTAGGGTGCCCTATTTCAGCCATCTTTAATGGATCGCAGTTTGGAAGATTTGCACCTTACCCGGAGGAACTGCAACATAAGATACAAGCGGTCTATCCAACTGAAATAAAATCAGCGTTAGCTCAGCCGGAGATCGTTCAAAAAAAATATTTATACACGGTTGATATTCCCTACGAATTAGTTTTACCGAGTCAAGTAATCAAAACGATTAATCCTTCCACAAATGAATAAAAAAATCCGGCCCATAAAATGGCTGAAACAGCTGTTAGGCCTGCAGCAGGCTGCTACTCCCTTTCCGCCTGATTTTGATCAATGGCATATAGACATCATTCAGCAGGTTCGACCCTATACCATGACCAGTCCGGAAAGACTTTACGGATTAATTGAAGCCGTTAAATACATTGTTGAAAATAATATTCCGGGAGATTTGGTTGAGTGTGGAGTTTGGAAAGGTGGCAGTATGATGACGATAGCCCTTACATTGAAAAAATTAGGGTATACAGATCGGGAACTTCATCTCTATGACACATATGCCGGAATGACCGCCCCTACCGATGCTGATAAGTCCTTCCAAGGTGAAGGCGCTGATCAATTACTTCAGCAGGAGATCGGACAGAAAGAAGAGAGTGTTATATGGGCTTATTCTTCCCTCGGAGAGGTAAAGAAAAATGTTTTGAGTACGGGCTATCCGGAAAATAAAATTCATTTTATAGAAGGTGATGTGCTCTTAACTATTCCTGCACAAGTGCCAGCAAACATTGTACTTTTGCGACTTGATACGGACTGGTATGCATCAACCCGACATGAAATGATTCATTTATATCCATTATTGATTTCAGGTGGCGTACTAATTATTGATGATTATGGATTCTGGCGTGGTTCGAGGCAAGCAGTAGATGAATACATCGCTGAGCATCAGCCGGGCTTATTGTTAAACCGAATGGATGATACAGGTAGAATTGCCATTAAAAGATAAGTATGGCATACTACCATAATGATTTACCAGTTCTCTCCGCCCAGTTTTCTCTTGAGTTGAAACAGCCATTGGCCAGGGCGGGTTTCCAATATATGGTGTAATGCACGCAGGCGGAATTGCCATATTTCCAATAAGAGAGAAGAACCAAAATGAGACTCGTATACTTTTGTATTTTCATCCAAGGATGCAATGTACTGATGCGAACTGATTCCGGAATCGTCGAAGCGCACTGATGCAAAATTGTAAAAAGCGTAATTTTCATTTGTC
The DNA here is from genome assembly GCA_964448845.1 of uncultured Sediminibacterium sp. Lineage (GTDB taxonomy): Bacteria > Bacteroidota > Bacteroidia > Chitinophagales > Chitinophagaceae > Sediminibacterium. Next base: position 65,802 of record CAYUXJ010000011.1, on the reverse strand, counting down.
AGGCGACACATCATATCGTAATCCATCGCAATCTTGTATGCACCATTGTATTCCCCTACCCTTTTATATACTTTTTTGTGAACCAACCAGCTGGGATGAGCAACACTGCGCATGCCCCGGTATAGTTTGGAAGACTCGAATGGCTTTCCGACCTCAACCCAATGCCCGGCACGTTTCATTACAATCTTTCCAGATATCCAAGCAGCACCGGGATGTTGCCGTAAAAATTCAGCTATTTGTTCCAAAACTTTCTCATGCAGTAGTTCGTCTCCCGAATTCAAGAGTTGAATCATGCCCTCCCCTGCGTAGCGAATCCCTTTGTTAAATGCATCAGCAATGCCAGTATCGCGTTCGTTGATTAATTTCCTAAAAGAGGGCAAAGGCTTTCCAGTGAACCAATCAGCTATTGCACTATCAGTAGACCCATTGATGATCCAATGTTCATCCGGTAAGCAAGATTGTCTATCCACTGACTCACAAGTTCTCTGAACGTCAGAAAGATTATTGAAACAAATGGTGACAAGAATTAAGTGCATGTCAGCTAATTGGAAAATCTTGAGATAATGATTGATATTTTAATGCCTTTTACAGAGACATTGCTTATGCAGCAGAAAGACATATATATTAGGATATAATGTATTGACTATCTGTATTTAAGGAGTGCTAATTAAAATTTTATTTTGTACTCGAGGTTGAGAATAAAACCCCGGGTTAATCCATCCGGTCTAACATCTCTTACAACAAAAGGAGCGCCCAGGTTCAACTGCAAACTATTGGTGGCATTGAACGCATAATCAAAAAACAGATTTCCATTTAAAGTGAGGCCCTTAGATCCCTGTATATCAGTTAAGCGATTCAACTCGTCCCTGAACTGATCGTTACCCAAATGATATATAGGCAATAGACTTGCTGTCATTTTCAATTTAGAATGGAGGGCGAAAGGATAGGCAACTCTGACCAACACATCACCTTTCCTGGAATATTGATTGGTGGACTGAAATTTTCTTAATGGAGAATTGATCGGGTATCCGGAAGCCAGAAATTGGTTGTTGTTTTGACTCAGGGGTTGTTGAATTGCTGCAACCAATTGAAGCTTATTGAAATTATATCCTAGACCAAAAATTAAATCGAATGTGCCGAGACTGGGCTGGTAGTCCATCGGGAGAGGTAAATTATTGCTGGACTGATTTGCCTGTGAAAAAGGAATTTTGGTTCCAACAGTCATTTGTAATTGACTGGTCAATCTATAATTCAGGTTAAGAAACAGATCGGAAATAGAAAAAACGGCGATATTATTACCGGATTGTCCCAAGCTGGTTATTTTAGCATCCAAAGCTATTTTATCAGAAACCTGCCTGTAGAATTCAACATAGTTTCCGTAAACAGAAATTGAGTTGTCAGCACTCCCCCAAAAACCTCCGATTTTCACGTGGCTTTTCCAATTTTTTGCGCTATCAGCCAGCTGTGGTTTGAAGCTATTGATGGTGCAAAAACCGGCATCACTGCAACCCTGTGCATTGCCGGAATATGAAATTACGGAAGCCAACGACCAGAGTATTGAAAAGAAAATTAGCTTTTGCTTCATGATTTTTTTTTTAGTGAAATTGATATCGATCGGATTCAGCAGTAATTTACAAAAAATCTATTTACTCCTGAGCAGAGAAAGATTTTCCATAAATAGTTGCATGCCTTTCTTTTTGTGTTCGTCGAGTGTAAAACTTATATTCTGAGTGAAGTATACTTCCGGATCGTAGGGATGTATAGGTAATTCCGGCAATAAATCTCTCCAGTGTTCCACACCCCATAACAAAGCTCTGTTGAAGGAATCGATGAAAGAAATTGGCAATGGCTCAATGGCTGCCCAAACTGCAAAAACAAAGGGGAGGCCTGTATGAATTGTCCATGCTTCGCCAAGATCGTACCTGTAAGGAAAAGAAGGGTAGAGTTCTAAAGCGCGGTCACCGATAACGACAGCAGCCGTAGTACCTTGTATTTTTTCAAGGAATTCTGCTCCGGTGGCGTGTAACAAATTTGGCTGAAGCCGCCAGTAGTCCCTGAGCAGAATTTGCGCCAATGCTACCGAAGTATTGCTTTGATAGTCCAGCAAAAGCGTCGTAACCTGTGCTAAAGGAACCTGGCTGAAAATAGCGACAGAAGCGACAGTACCTGAAGATCCAATACAATAGTCCGAAACGACCCGGGCACCGGGAATACGTTGGAGGGCAGCAACAGGTATTAGTCCAATATCAATTTTTTTCGATAGCAATTGCTCAGCTACCGCAGCGGGGTAATCGGAGGTCAGAAAGATATCGGGACGATTGGGGGCATGGGTTAGACCATAGACGAAGGGCTTTGTATTCAGATAACTAACCGCACCGATCCGTATGGTCTCCACGCTGTAAATTTTTTGCAAAGAAAATCATTTCCCTGCAGGGAAATGTCAATTCATCGAAGGGAAATGATAAAATAAGTTGAAAAGCAGCCATCCCTTGAAAACCGCTGCAGCTGTGTTATCTTTGCCCAATCTTTCTTCCTCTATCAATCCGGCACATATGGAATTAACTGCACTCACTGCCATTTCTCCCGTCGATGGCAGATACCGCGAACAACTCAGCCCATTGGCACCCTATTTTTCTGAATATGGACTGATACGGTATCGGGTACGGGTGGAGATTGCTTATTTCCTTTTTCTTGCCCAACAAAAGTTCTTTGTGCTACCGGCAAACGTGAAAAAAGCTTTACTGCAACTGGATGCAACCTTCAGTCCCACCGATGCAGCCGCCATCAAAGAGATTGAACGCATCACCCGGCACGATGTAAAAGCTGTTGAATATTTTATAAAAGAGCGGCTCAAGCAAGCCGGGGGAGGTCATTTGCAGGAATGGATTCATTTCGGACTTACCTCACAAGATGTTAATCATACAGCTGTTCCTTTGAGCTGGAAAGAAGCGATGACAACTGTTTATGTGCCACAGTTGCATCAACTCCAACAACTGATTTTAAAACAAGCCCGCACCTGGAAGGATGTACCCATGCTCGCCAGAACGCATGGTCAACCTGCCTCTCCTACGCGACTGGGAAAAGAGTGGAAAGTATTTCATGAGCGAATAGCTTCACAACTGGAGCTATTGCAAGCCTTACCCCATACAGCAAAATTCGGTGGAGCCACAGGTAACTTCAACGCCCATCAGGTTAGTTTTCCCAACAAAAACTGGCCCAAACTTGCCGATAAGTTTGTACAGCAAGATTTGGGACTATCGCGGCAACAATTCACGACGCAGATTGAACAGTACGATAACCTGGCTGCACATTTTGATGCCATTAAACGTATAAATAACATTTTGATCGATTTCAGCCGTGATGTATGGACTTACATCAGTTTAGAATATTTCAAGCAGCAGACCAAGGCGGGTGAAGTAGGATCCTCCGCGATGCCGCACAAGGTTAACCCCATTGACTTTGAAAATGCTGAGGGCAATTTGGGCGTAGCGAATGCGCTGCTTGAGCATTTATCTGCCAAATTACCCATCAGTCGTTTACAGCGCGACCTTTCAGATTCAACCGTATTACGCAATATTGGCGTACCTATGGCGCATACGATGCTAGCTATAAATTCCATCACTAAAGGACTCAATAAGCTTTTACTCAATCGTGAAAAGATGGAGCAGGATCTGGACCAGAACTGGGCAGTTGTTGCGGAAGCCATACAAACCATTTTGCGGAGGGAAGCATTCGAGGGTGCCTATGAGGCCCTCAAAGAATTAACCCGGGGAAAGGAAGGAATTACTCAAAAGAGATTGCAAGCGTTCATCAAGGGTTTGCCCGTAAAAGCTGCTATCAAAAAAGAATTGCTGGCGATAACGCCCCATAATTATACGGGGATACATCCTTCTTTCTGATCGTTATAATTTTAATAAGATATACCCCCTGCGCTGATAGGTACTCAATGCCGTCATGGCTGAGAGGGCAATATCGAATTCCGGTGCGATGGTGGCTGGTGGCAGGTTCCGTTTCACCATAGATTGTGCACAAACTTCCAGACGGACCCCTGCCGCCTTCAGGGCACGAAACAGCGCTAAGTTAGGATTGGGAATACCGTGTCTTTGCTGGTAGGCAGAATCAGTTTGAATAAAAGGCGCGGCAGGACCATGAATAACAGCCACGAGGTGCAGTCGTTCCGGAGAAACTCCCCCTAATGCATGCAGATTAGCTATGGAGGCAATTTTTTCCATCAGTTCGTGCACCACTTCAGGTTTAGTATGATCAGTATTGACTTCAACCACAATATTGTAGGTCTGACCCGGATCGGGTTTCCCCACCGGAATGGGTATGGCATTGACACCGCCATATCCTTTTACCAGGGGATATACTTTTTGCTGGGCATAGATGGAAAAAGAGAGCAGCAAGCAAGGAATTAAACCTATTTTTTTCATAGAAAAAATTTAGAACAAGGTAACAAATAAAATAAGAAAGCAACTGCTCATTCAACAGGAAAAATCTGTTCGGGAGCACACTCCCGAAAACGCCGCAAGAGTGTTTTAATCAGTTCGTTTTCCGGATAGGGAGTTACTTTATCACGAATCTGTTCCAGTGATTCATCGCCCCGCCATTCCATCGACTGACTCATTCCATAAAATCTACCCCGCTCTACCAATATCAATCCTTCCCGGTCACGGATTACAAAACTGGCTTGCTGGTCTTGTAATTGACGAAGGGCATTTTCAATTTTCTCGTTGTGGAGTTCCGGAGAAGGCAAAAGAGCGGAAGGCTTTTTTTCCAGAAAACAAAGAAAGGGGTGTAAATCATGACTACGACTCAACTTCCAAAGGGTTCTATGTGCCTCTGCCATTAATCCAAAGGAACAGATGGGAGTAGTATGTTTATTTTTCCGATCGATGGCGAGCCGCCGAAATCCTGCTGCATCGGTAAAATGGTAGATAGACCAGGTAGCTTCGAAGCGTTTCTGGCTTTTATTATATGCCGGCCATAGCCTTTTGATTTCGATGCTTTCCAGCAGGCTGGCCATAAATTCTGAGGCACAAACGGCATGGCCGATGGTGTAAATAGATTTCAGCAGAGCCTGGCGTTTCTCGGAGACATCAAGGCCTGTAAAATGGCTTAGGACCCTTTTTCTAATTTGCTTTGCCTTACCTACATAAATTACTTTTCCTTTTTTATCGCGGAAGTAGTAAACGCCGGGATCCATGGGCAGGGCGTGAATTTCTTCCACGGGGAGGTTGGGGGGCAACAGTTGGTTTTTCCCTTCGCGGCGCAGCATGTCGCGTATTATGGGTTCTCCCGATGATTGCAGGGCGCGGGCCAGTATCGTGGCGGCAGCTCGTGCATCACCACCTGCCCGGTGTCGTTGGGAAATGGGAATATCCAGGGAACGAGATAAATGACCCAATCCGTATTTGGGTAATCCGGGAAATACTTTTCTGGCCAGTCGTATGGTGCAGAGTTTGGGGGTTTGAAGGGTATAACCGGCCTGCTGGAGGTAGTATTTCACAAAAGAAAAGTCGAAGTTTACGTTGTGTGCTACAAAGATGCGGTCACAGAGTAAGTGATAGATTCGTTCAGCCTGTTCAGAAAAATCGGGTGCCAGGGCCACCATATCGTCAGAGATGCCGGTCATATTGGCAATGAAGGGGGGTATGGGCTGTCGGGGGTTCAGCAGGGTTTCAAAGGAACCTTCGATTTCTGGTCCATTCATACAAACGATGGCAATCTCGGTGATACCATGCTTATCGGGGAATCCGCCGGTGGTCTCGATATCTACTACAGCATAGCGCATGGGGAATGTTACGATCGGAAAAAGTTGGAAGCAATGATATTACTAATTTGAAAGAATCAAAGCATATTTTTAGCATAAACTACCAGAAAATGATGATTCGGGATTCTATCCATATTATTTATATATACAATTTGTTTATTTTATCAATATGTAGAATACTATGTTAAGCATTAAAAATTTTTATGCTTAACATGATTAAACAAAACAAAAACAACTTTGTAGTTTAACTTTTTATTATCAATTTGCACACCTTATAAAAAAAACAACTGAAACATGAGAAAGCTCCTAATGATTTTCATTGGGTTGTTTGTTGCCATGACTTCGCTCATTGCGCAAACAAGGGTCATCACCGGTAAGGTGCTTGATGAAAAGGGCGCCCCCATCGCCAATGCTTCTGTTCTCGTAAAGGGAACAACCGTAGGAACTACCACGAAAGAGGATGGTTCTTTTTCATTGAATGTACCTGCCAACGCAAAAGAACTGGTGATTGCATCAGTGAACTTTTCCAAACAGGAAATTAAAATCACTACATCTAACACGTATGCCGCCCGCTTGAAAGCGACGAGCGAAGATTTAGAAGAGGTAGTGGTTACTGGTTACCAACAAACTAAAAGGAGAGAAGTGAATGCTGCTGTGAGCACAATTACAGCCAAGCAGATTCAGAACATTCCTGTTACCTCTGTTGACCGCCTGTTACAAGGTCGTGCTGCTGGTGTGCAGGTTAATGCTACCAACGGTATTCCGGGTGGTGCGGTGAACATCCTGATTCGTGGTGCTGGTTCCATTAACGCTGGTAACCAACCATTGTATGTTGTGGATGGTGTTCAGATCAATGGAACTGTAACCAACCTTCAGACTCAAACCAACCCTATTGCTTTTCTCAATCCGAACGACATCGAGACCTTTGAAATTCTCAAAGATGCTGCTGCCACTTCTATTTATGGTGCGCGCGGTGGTAATGGTGTGGTTTTGATTACTACCAAAAAAGGTAAGGCAGGGAAGAATGAAGTAAACTTCAATATCCAGTTAGGTGCTACCAGTCCCTTGAAATATTTTGACATCTTAAATATTGCTGAGATTACACAAGCAAGAATCGAGGCTTTACAAAATGCTAATCCACGTGCTACTGCCGCTGCCGTTCGTGCTTCTGCCTTAGCAGGTTTGGGTATTTCAGGTACTGCAACCGATGCTGATATTGCCAACCTCAGAAACTATGACTGGCAGCAGGAAGGTCTTCGTAATGGAAGTCTGCAGCAGTTTGAAGCATCACTCCGTGGTGGTAATGATAAAACAACTTATTACATCTCCGGATCTTACAACAACACTGATGCCATTATCTTCCCGGTAAATTTTAAACGTGGAACTTTACTTACTTCATTGACACATAAAGTAAGCAAAAAAATAAGCATCGAAACCAGCCTCAGCTTGAGTACCATTCGCCAGAATGCACCCTTCGGTGGTGCAGGTGGCGGTGCCTTCCTGGGAAATATTGCTTTTGCGGGTGCAACCATTTTGCCTCATAACCCCATTCGCAATGCAAATGGAAGCTGGTATGGCTTACCTGGTTCAGGTCAAGCAGTTGCAGGTATCCTGAGTTTCAATCCTATGGCTGTTAACGCACTAAATACGAACAAACAAGTTACCAATCAATTGGTAGGAAACTTTACCATCAATTACGACATTCTGAAAGGATTGCGGTACACAGGTAAGGTTGCTATGGATTACCGCTTGGTGCAAGCGGAATTTTATGGAGATCCTCGTTTGGATGAGTATTTTAACAGACGTGGTTTTGGTTCTGTTAACTCAAACTGGAACACCAACTTCCTTACTTTCCATACCTTAACTTATGCAAAAACCTTCAACAAACACAGTATTTCTGCCTTAGCAGGTACTGAATATAGAAGTGATATCAACGAGGGAATTGGTGCTTCTGCTGAAGGATTTCCCACACCAGATTTTAGAACTGTCAATTCAGGCGCCACTCCACTTAGTGCAGGCGGATTCTGGACCGGAAATAAGATCTTTTCGATTTTTGGCCGAGTTGGTTATGATTTTGACAAAAGATATAGTATAACCTTCTCCGCTCGTCGTGACGGTTCTTCCCGTTTCGGAGCCAGCAATCGTTTCGCAACCTTCCCCTCTGTACAAGTGGGATGGAATGTTACCAATGAAAAATTCATGGAGCGTTCCAGCAACTGGCTGAGTAACCTGAAACTGAGATATTCTTGGGGTCAGTCTGGTAACGACCAGATTGGTAACTTTGACGCCCTGGGCTTATTCGGTGGTGGTCGTCAGTACAATAATACACCCGGTATCTTCTACAGCCAGCTGGCTAGTCCAACACTTCGTTGGGAGTCTAGAACCGAAAATAACTATGGTATCGATCTGGGCTTATTTAAAGACCGCATCACTGCCAGTGTAGATGTCTACAAGCGTATTAACAGCAAACTGCTGTTGGGTCGTTCCTTGTACCAGTCTACAGGTTTCACTTCATTTACCGATAACGTAGGTGAAGTTGTTAACGAAGGGGTGGAAGTCAGCCTCGGTGTGAAAATCATTGACAAAACCTTTAAGTGGAGAACCAATTTCATCTTCGCTTATAATAAGAACTATATCTCTAAATTGTATGATGGACTGGAAGTATTGCCAGGCAACAACGCCATTCGCGTAGGTGCTCCACTTGGTTCTTTCTTTGTTGCCAACTATGCAGGTGTTAACCCTGCAACTGGTCGAGCCATGTGGTACAAGGCAGATGGTAGTCTTACCTATAACCCACTGATTCCTGCTGATCAGCGTTTGTCTGGACAGACTATCCCTGTATACAATGGTGGTTTCGAGAATGTTTTCTCACACAAAAACTGGGAATTAGGACTATTCTTTAACTATGAGTATGGTCGTACCGTGAGTGATGGACAGGTGAACTTCATGTCAGAAATTGGAGGACGTGCTTTCAATGCACTGCAGGATATCTATGATGCTCGTTGGAGAACGCCCGGACAAATCACCAGCGTTCCACGACCTTTCAATGGTAACGCTGACTTTAATAGCTCAGGTCGTTTCACCGGTCAGCGCTATTTGTTCAAGGCCGACTACATCCGTCTGAGAACAGTGATGCTGGCTTATAACCTGACAGAGTATGTGAAGAAATCCAAATTGTCTTCACTCCGCGTATACTTCCAGGGAACTAATCTATTTACCTATGGTGACTTCCCAGGTTATGACCCTGAATTTGTGGGTGCCGCTACCGGTATCGTACCTCAAAATAAAAACTTAACCGTAGGCCTGCAAGTAGGTTTCTAAACAAACAAACTGAATGATTATGAAAACTATTGTCAATAAAATAACCCTTTTTGCTGCCACACTCGGCCTTTTTGCTGCCGGCTGTTCAGACAAAGATCTGGCGGTTCAACCGCGGCAGTCTATCTCATCTGAGACTGCACTTACCTCAATAAATAGTGTGGATGCCGCTGTAATCGGTGTATACGCTACATTGAAGTCGCGTGTACTCTATGGTCGTGATTTCATGTTATATGGTGATGTAATGGCAGATAATGCTGTTGCCACCAATAAGAGTGGTCGTCTCGTAGGTGAAGGCCGTAACAATAATGGAGCACACTATGCTAACTGGGGAACTGCCTACAGTTCCATCAATGACTGTAACCTGGTTTTGGCTGCTATTCCAAAAATCAGTGCAGCTTCACAAACGCTGAAAGACAGATGGGAAGGTGAAATGCGTTTTATACGTGCTTTGCTTTACCATGACCTTATGCGTACTTATGCTTATGCCCCCACTTTCATCGTTACTGCTTCAAACAGAGGAGGTGTAGTTCTTCGCTCTACTCCGGTAGACAATAAAGATACCGCCGCAGCTTTTAGACCGGCACGTGCCTCTATTGCTGATTGCTATAACTTCATCATCAACGATTTAACAATCGCCTCTACCCGTTTGGCTACGGCTGCACGCGCTGGAGCTCCTCACTTTGCTACGCGCGCTGCCTGCCAAGCTTTATTGGCCCGTGTTCAATTATACAATGGTAACTGGGCTGCTGCCAGAGATGCTGCGACTGCCGCTTTAACTGGCGGTGTAGGTACCCTGACAACTGCTGCTAACCACGTGGCAGGTTGGAGAGCCTCTACTAACCCCGAATCAATCTTTGAGGTTCGGTTTGCCATTTCAGCTGAAAGTCTTGGTGTAAATGAAGCGCTGCAAACATCTACTACATCCATGGGTGCCATCGGATCTCCATTCACCAATGGTGGCTGGGGAGATTGTGTTCCCAATTTACTTGCGCTCAATGCAATGGGTATTTCTGGTGTTCCTTCTAGCTTATCGATCTCAAACGCAATTGCACTCCCTACATTGACCAGATCGGCTGATGTTCGTAACCTACTGTTCGAGTGGGGTGGTCAGCGTACCAACCCCCGCTTCATGGAATGCACAAAATACTTCGGTAAGAGTGGTTTCCTGAATACAGACAATGTGCCCGTTATTCGTCATGCTGAGGTTTTGTTGATCAGAGCTGAAGCTAACTTCCGCGTGGATGATCAAACTGCTGCATTGAATGATATCAATACCCTCCGTATCAATAGAGGTCTTACCCCTGTTACATTATCAGGAGCTGCCATCCTTGAGGAAATCTTAAACCAGCGTCTGGTAGAATTGGCCATGGAAGGACATCGCTTCCATGATATGAAGCGTTTGGGCAGAGACATCGTAAAAGATCCAAGTGTTGGATTCATTCTCGCTATCTCTGATTTCCGTGTACTGGCTCCTATTCCAAATGGTGAGTTGGTGGGCAACCCTAACATGCAACAAAATGTCGGTTATTAATTAAATGCGTAAACATTCATAAGATGAAAAAAAATATTATAAACACATTGCTTTTCGTTGCAGCTATGTTCTCTTTGACCAGCTGTATCAAGCAGGAAAACTATGTAATAAAGGAATTACAGGTTGAGTTTGATGCTGCTTCATGGAATGCCCGTGCTGCTGGTGTTACTTATCCTATTCTTACCCGTGTACCACCCTATGGTATGCCGATTGCTACAACTGACCCCTTGATCAGCCGTGCCAGCGGAACCATTCGTTTCCGTGTTAACCTGATCGGAGCTCAGCAAAGAACTCAGCAAACACTGAACTATAGCGTGATTACCAGTGCTTCCACTGCCGTTTCCGGAACACATTTCACTATTCCGGGTACCATCATCATACCCCCGAATAGCAGTTTCGGTGAAGCAGTTGTAAATATTATTAATCCCGGTGTTTCCAGTGCTACACCTGTTACCCTCGTTTTGGAGGTAACCGGTAACAATCTGGTAAAACCTGCTACTGAGTTGAACAAATTAGGTATCGTTATCAGTCAGCTGTAATCAGTTGCCTCGATCTGTTGAAAGTTTAACTTTTTTACTTTTTCAAAGGCTGCTATCTTCGATAGCGGCCTTTTTTTTATATAGTAAACCTTCAACTATGAAAAAGATCATTACTATTTCGCTACTTCTCGCTTCCTGCTTTACCAACTTCAGTTACGGACAAGGATTTATGGCAGATGCAGTGAATCCCGGCCGGGTTTACCGGGAACTGAAATTTGATAACATTGTGGGTAGTGCTTTGCTGTTTGAAGACTGGCACAAAGCAAAGGTCAAAATCAGTCAAGGGAAGCTCATTACAGGATTGATGGTCAATTTCGATGTGTATGGACACAAGGCACTTTACCTGAATAATGATGCCCCTATGGAATTCGTCGATCAACTCGACTACATCGAAACTGATTTCGATAACCCCAGTGAACGGCGATTATTTATGAGTGGATTTATATCGAATCAATTCAGTCCAACCACATTCATTCAGGTGTTCAATGACGGACCCATCAGACTATTGAAATACAACAAGAAAGTTTTAACAGATAATAAAACCTATGGCAGCAGTAACAATGATAATAAAGTTATCGAATTACAGTCCTTCTATTTCATTGGCAACAACAAGGCGGCTACACCTGTTAAATTAAGTAAATCTGCCCTGGAAGAACTGGCAGGAAACAAAAAAGCCGACCTGTTTTCATTTATCAGTTCCAATCAGCTGAACATTAAAAATGAAGTTGATTTTGGAAAGGCATTGGCTCATTTAAATGAGCTCCAATAGAAGTATCGTTGTGTGAAAAAGCTATTTATTCTAAGCTTGATCATTTGCCTGCATCCTTTCACTTATGTGTATGGTCAGTTGGTGCCGGTTGATACCGCCGAATTCAACAACAGAGTACGTTCAGGTGATGTCAGGAAACTTGGCACCATGCGTTTATTTGAGGACTGGCGCCCGGCGAAAGTAAAAATTACGCAAGGTAAATTGATCACAGGGGTATTGATTAATTTCGACGAGATTCATCCGTTGCGATATAAAAATAAATATCGGTATCAGAATAGAGTTCTCTATAAGCATGATAACCAGTCAATCGAGATTCTCGATCAGCTTGATTACATAGAAACTGATTTCGATGATCCCAGAGAAAGTCGAATGTTCATGAACGGATTTATATCGAAAGATTTTACTCCGACCACCTTTTTGCAGGTATTGAATCAGGGGCAATACCGGCTATTGAAACTGGAAAAAAAGGAATTGAATCTAGGCATTTCAAATTACAGATTTGACAAAAACAACATCCGACTTGAAAAAAGAATTGATTATTTCATTGCAGACAATCAGGCAGCCAACTATATCAAGCTGACGAAATCTGCGCTTTTGAAAGTTGCGGGAGAAAAGAAAAATGACCTGAAAGCATTCATTGAATCCAACCAACTGGATGTAAATCAGGAAGCTAACTTTGTCAGGGCGCTTGTCTATCTGAATGAACGATAGATTATAGGTTCCCCCCCTCTTTAGCATACGATTTGGTTAAGTTTTTTGAAATCATTGTAATAATTACACTGATTTAACAACTAACCAGATAAGTTGTGTAACATTTGGAGTAATATTGCGTTTCAGATGTTGTAAAAATATCCAAATCCACCCTCTATGAAAAAAGCGATTATTGCTATTGCTGTCATCAGTTTCTTTGCCTCCTGCCGTGAGCAAGTAGGTGTGAAGTATATCAAAATGGGTGGTCAGGCAATAAAAGAATCACTTCCCGTGTCGAAGACGCCAAGTGCAACTTTGTGTCTCCCCCAACAGGCCGTTCGAACTGCCAATGAACTATCGGTTGTGCAGGGAATGGAGGCCGGTGTACTGCGCATGACGCGTTGATCTGACTGCACACAGGCAGTTTTCCTTATTTTTGCGCCGGAAGATTTCCGGCAGTATCGGATTTACCGAGACCTAGGCAGGATTTCTATCCGCTCAAGCAGTATGGAACTCAGCAAAAACTTTAATCCGGCGGAAGCCGAAGCCAACTGGTACCAACATTGGATTGATCAGGGCTATTTCAATAGTCAGCCAGATGATCGCCCCTCCTATACGGTTGTCATCCCTCCCCCCAATGTAACGGGTGTTTTACATATGGGCCATTGTCTTAATAATACCATCCAGGATATTCTCGTACGCCATGCCCGCATGTCAGGTTTCAACGCCTGCTGGGTGCCAGGAACCGATCATGCCTCCATTGCTACAGAAGCTAAGGTAGTGGCGATGTTAAGAGAAAGAGGTATCGCTAAATCCTCCCTAAGCCGTGAAGCCTTCCTCGAGTATGCCTGGGAATGGAAAGAAAAATATGGGGGCATCATATTGCAACAACTTAAAAAAATGGGTTGTAGTCTGGACTGGAACCGGACTGCCTTCACGATGGATGATGCCTATTACCGCTCGGTTATTCAGGTATTCATCGATCTGCATAAAAAAGGTCATATCTACCGCGGAAAGCGTATGATCAACTGGGATGTAAAAGCACAAACAGCCCTGAGTGATGAAGAAGTGCTCTACCGGGAGGTAAAAAGTAAACTATACCACATCAATTATCGCATAGAGGGAGATGATGAAGCAGCTGCAGCAGGTATCACCATTGCTACAGTGCGTCCGGAGACCATCCTCGGAGACGCTGCCATCTGTGTACATCCGGATGACCCACGCTACCAACACCTGGTAGGTAGAACAGCCCTTGTACCCCTTATCAACCGACGTATTCCTATCATTGCCGATAACTATGTGACACCGGACTTCGGAACAGGAGCATTGAAAGTTACGCCTGCACACGACATGAACGATTACCAGCTCGGCATCAAGTACAGTCTCGAAGTAATCGATACCATGAACGATGATGGTACCCTATCGGAGGCAGCCACCCTATTTGTTGGTGAAGACAGACTAGAGGTACGTAAAAAAATTATACCGCAACTGGAAGCGGCAGGACATCTGATAAAAACAGAATCCTATACCAATCAGGTTGGCTTCAGCGAGCGTACCGATGCCATGGTAGAACCCAGGCTTAGTATGCAATGGTGGGTGAGCATGAAAGAGCTGGCAACCCCAGCCCTACAGGCAGTGATGAACGATGATATTCATTTTCATCCAGCCAAATTCAAGAACCTCTATCGTCATTGGATGGAGCATATCAAAGATTGGTGTATCAGCCGTCAACTTTGGTGGGGACATCGCATACCAGCCTACTATGCACCCGATGGTGCTGTTGCCGTTGCTGCAAGTGCAGAAGAAGCATTGGCACAATTAAAGCAAGTCCAGCCCGGTTTAGAACTCAAAGATATTCGCCAAGATGAAGGTTGCCTTGATACCTGGTTCTCTAGCTGGCTCTGGCCTTTCGAAGTATTTCAGGGCCTCTCTCAACCCGGAAATCCGCAGGTAACCTATTACTATCCAACCAGTACCCTAGTGACAGCCCCTGAGATCATCTTTTTCTGGGTGGCACGCATGATTATGGCAGGATATGAGTACATGGGACAACTTCCCTTCCGCGATGTCTATTTTACCGGTATAGTTCGAGATAAGCAAGGGAGAAAAATGAGTAAGAGTCTGGGAAATTCTCCCGACCTGCTGGCCCTGATTGACCAATATGGAGCGGATGCCGTTCGTTTTGGCATTATGATTGCCTCACCGGCGGGTAATGATATTCTGTTCGATGAAGCCGGGTTAGAACAAGGCCGACATTTCAATAACAAACTCTGGAATGCCATGCGTCTCGTACATGGCTGGAAAGAACGTGTCGATGCAAATGACAACACACAGGCAACATCAGCCTTCGCCCGGCAATGGTTTTCACAGCGACTGCAGCAAACACGTGGAGAAGTGTCTGTTATGATGCAGCAATTCCGACTCAGTGAAGCACTCAAAACCATCTACTCACTGATCTGGGATGATTTTTGCAGCTGGTACCTGGAATGGGTAAAGCCCGGTATGGATCAACCGGTATCACAGGAAGTATATGACCAGACTATTGGTTTCTTTGAAGAATTGATCCATCTATTACATCCGTTCATGCCTTTTATTACGGAAGAAATCTATCACCTGTTGCGGCCGCAAGCAGGCGATCTGTGTGTACGCCCATATGCTGCCATCGAAACAACTGATTCGGACATACTTGCATCCGGCCAGTTATTACAACAATTGATTACGGCCCTGCGGGATGCCCGAAACAAGCAACAAATCAAGCCCAAGACACCTGTTGAACTTGCCATTCAATCTGACCATCCGGAAAAATTTACTGCAATCACCCATATACTGGCCAAACAAGTCAATGCATCGGTGGTCAACTTCACCCTCGAACCGATTGCGCGCAGTATCGTGGTTACTCTGGAACAAGATCGTTTTTATCTTTCTACCGAGGAAGCAGGTGATACTGGTTTGCAGCGAGAGGGACTCATCAAGGATTTGCAATACCAGCAGCAATTTCTGGAGCAGGTACGCAAAAAGTTGCAGAATGAAAAATTCGTCAATAATGCCCGGCCGGAAGTGATCGATCTCGAGCGAAAAAAAGAATCAGATGCGCTGGCAAGAATTGCTACCATTGAAAGCGCCCTGAAAGAAGTAGGAAATGCCTAAAATGACCATTCATTCAACCATGCGACCAGGCTTCTTTATTTTACGAATGACAGTCCTACTCGTTGGGTCGCTTCTTGTGAGCCTCTCAGTGCAAGCGCAGGGGCAAGGAGATTATAAAACGCTCCGGGGCATCAATCCGCGTTATCCGGACAATCCTACATATAAAACATTCACTTCTGCAGCCTATCCGGTAGCGTTGGGACTACCCATTGGCATCATGGCTGTTTCACTGATCACTGACAACGAGCAGGGAAAGAAGATCAGCTATGAGATGATGGGCGGATTAGTCTTATCGGCTGCAGGTACGGGTATACTCAAGCAATTGATTAATAGGCCTCGTCCCTATGAAACTTATACCGATATTTATCCTGATGTGCGGGAGTCTGGAAATGCTTTTCCTTCCGGGCACACTTCCCTTTCTTTTTCTACTGCCACTACCCTTCTGCTGACCACCAAGAAATGGTATATAGCAGCACCTGCTTACATGTGGGGTTGTGGTGTGGGTTATTCCAGAATGTATTTGGGGCAACATTATCCGAGTGACGTGGTCGTGGGTGCAGCCACGGGGGCAGCAGGCGCTTACCTGGCTCATGTGATTCGGAAAAAATGGTTCAGTGGACCCCGCAAACGCAAGTTGGTCAAGTTACCCTGATGCTTATACCAGTACATGGGTATCTTTGATCACACCCATTACAAATACGCTCTGCAGTTGGCCGATGTTTTCCGCCTGGCTGAGTTTATTCACGTGGAAATGATAGTAATCATCCATGCTTTCTGCTACAACTTTCAACATAAAATCGAATTCGCCTGAGATGTTATAACACGCAATGATTTCGGGCATCTCCATAATGCTTTTAATGAAACGAGTACCGGCACTTTTGTTGTGCTGACGCAAAGAAACATAGCAAATAACCATCAGTCCTTTATTCACCAGATTGGGGTTCAGCAGGGTTGCGTACTGCCTGATTACACCCTGTGCTTCCAGGCGACGAATGCGCTCATGTACTGGTGTGGTACTCAGCTTTACCTGGGCAGCTATTTCACGAACGGTCGCCCGTGCATTTTGCTGAAGGATGCGCAATATGGCCAAATCCTTCTCATCCAGCGGAACGGGTAAAATAGATTTTTCGGCTATCAAGGGCTTGTTTGGCATATAATTTTAGTATTATTTACTATAATTTTACATAAATATATACACTTATTCTAATTATTTAATTTATTTCATTATATAATACTACCATTTTACCTTTGACAGCAAATAAAACTACTATGTCAACTACATTCCAACACATTGATTTTACTTTGGCCCATAAGGTAGCCGACATGCGTCTGGCGGACTGGGGTCGCAAGGAGATAAAACTGGCAGAAGCTGAAATGCCGGGTTTAATGGCTGTTCGCGAAGAATATGGCGGTTCACAGCCCCTGAAAGGTGCCCGCATTGCCGGATGTTTGCACATGACCATTCAGACGGCCGTATTGATTGAAACGCTGGTAGCACTGGGTGCAGAAGTAAAATGGAGCTCTTGTAATATCTTCTCAACACAAGACCAGGCGGCCGCTGCCATCGCAGCAGCCGGTGTAGGGGTTTTTGCCTGGAAAGGTCAAACACAGGAAGAGGCTGATTGGTGCATTGAGCAAACCCTGTTCTTTGGAAGTCCCGATCGTCCGTTGAACATGATTCTCGACGATGGTGGTGACCTGACTAACATGGTATTTGATAAATATCCTGAGCTGATCAAAGGCATTCGTGGCTTATCGGAAGAAACAACCACCGGCGTTCATCGTTTATACGAAAGAATGGCGAAGGGCACTTTGCCAATTCCGGCCATCAACGTAAATGATTCAGTTACGAAATCGAAGTTCGACAACAAATATGGCTGTCAGGAGTCGCTGGTAGATGCCATTCGTCGTGCTACTGATATCATGATGGCGGGGAAAATCGCAGTAGTAGGTGGATATGGTGATGTGGGTAAAGGTTCAGCTGCCTCCCTTCGTGGTGCAGGTTGCCGTGTAATCGTAACAGAGATCGATCCCATATGTGCTTTACAAGCAGCCATGGATGGCTACACCGTAAAGCCGATGATTGAAGCAGTGAAGGAAGCGGATATCATCGTAACTGCATCCGGTTGTCGCGATCTGATTACTGAAAAACATTTCCGCAGCATGAAAGACAAGGCCATTGTTTGCAACATTGGTCACTTTGACATTGAAATCGATGTGGCCTGGCTGAATCAGCAGTATGGTCATACGAAAGATACCATCAAGCCACAAGTAGATATGTACAATGTGGATGGAAAAGATATCATTTTGTTGGCGGAAGGCCGACTGGTGAACTTAGGTTGTGCCACCGGTCACCCCAGCTTTGTGATGAGTAACTCGTTTACCAACCAAACATTGGCACAAATCGAATTGTGGAATAACCACAGTAACTACGAAAACAAAGTATATGTGTTACCCCGTCACCTTGATGAGAAAGTAGCACGTCTGCACCTGAGCAAGGTAGGAGCTGTGCTCGATGAACTGACCGACACACAAGCTGATTACCTCGGTATCAGTAAAGTGGGTCCGTTCAAAACAGATAGCTACCGCTATTAATCTTACTCGATACTAAATATTATTTTAAAGGTCTGCCTTTCCGGTAGACCTTTTTTAATTCATAAACAATTGCAAAAAAAGACGATATAACAGACCCTGCGAGAGTTTGGATATAACTTTGTTTATCTATTTCTACCATGAAATTAGCTCCATTTATACAGGGTTTGTCCGCATTAATGTTTGTTACTGTTGCGTCATTTATCGTTTCTTGTACTTCGCGGGATACCGGTGTTCAAGAAAACAACAACGAAGACAAAACCTATCCTAAGAATATTGAACCACCTGTCAAGGATTCAGTAAAAACGAAACCAACTGATTCGTTGACTCAACTATTTGCAGACACATCTCATCAATTTATCTTTCTCACCTTGGACGATGGACCCCAACCTCCCGGAACCGGAAATTGTAGGAATCTTGTCAAGGAGCTTGGGGTTAAAGCTAGTTTTTTTGTAGTAGGGTTCAATGTATTGAACAAGGACCGGGAAAAATTAATAGATTCAATTCGAGCCGATTATCCTGCTCTTCTTTTGGTCAACCATGGATTTAGTCATGCGATGAACAATCGCTATCAAAGATTTTATTCACCGGCCTCTGTAGACACAGCCCGGAATGATTTTTTTCACAACGAGCAATTGATGCAGATTACTGAAAAAATTATTCGTTTCCCGGGTCAAAACACCTGGGCTGTCAATGGGAAATTTAGTGGCCAACTCATCAAAAAACCATTGGTACATCAACTCGATTCAATGGGCTATCAGGTTATTGGCTGGGATGCAGAATGGAGAGGAAGCAGTAAGACAAATTTACCACGTGAATCTGCCACAGAAATGGCCAACAGGATTTTTGAGCAATTATCATCCGGTGAAACACGTGTACCGGGAGCAGTAGTTGTATTATCGCACGATAGGTATTTTGCCCATCAGGATGCAGTAGATTCGTTAAGAACATTCATTCAGCTTTTACAAGCCAATCCGCGTATCCATTTTGAGACCATTGACAAATACCGTGAATTGCACCGCGTCAGAAAATCACCAAGCAGTATTAATCAGGGAAACTGATTTTACCCATACATACAGCCGGTATACCCTCCCCTGAACCTGCATAGGTTTCGGAATTGCCTGCCACGGTTTCATTGGCTAAGAGCGCAAACAGAACCGCTTCTTTAGCATCCGGGTGAACCGACAATTCTTCTGTCGTATGAAAGTTGCAATCCGGAAGCAAGGATTTTAATTGTTCCATTACAAGTGGGTTGTGCATACCTCCGCCGCTGGCATACACCTCCATCTTCTCCCCTTTCGGACAGCAACGCAGCATCGCTTGTGCAATGGTTGTAGCTGTAAATCGATTCAGCGTACGCATCACATCGGCCGTTGATAAATGGGTAGTGTTGGATGCTTCCTGGGCCTTTTGCAGGTAAGAAAGATTAAATAATTCCGGACCGGTTGTGGCGGGGAAGGGCTGTGAGAAAAAGGAATGTGCCAGCAGCGATTGCAACAAGGGCTCACTGACCATTCCGGTTTTGGCAATGGCTGCATCTCGGTCGCAAGACATATTAAAATGGCGCTGGGCATAAGCATCCATAAGGGTATTTCCCGGGCCGGTGTCGGTACTGAATATATTAGACACATCGCGTGTAGCGGGCAAGTAAGTAAAGTTGGCGATACCACCTATGTTCAGCATGATTCTGTTTTCTCCTTGTTTACCAAATATGAGGTGGTCTCCATATACAGCCAGTGGGGCTCCTTCCCCACCTGCCGCCAGGTGTTTTTGTCGAAAATCAGCGATGGTGATAATGCCCGTGGTATGAGCAAGATGATCGCCGTCACCAATCTGAAGCGTCGCGTGCGGAAATCTTTCATCTTTGTGCATCCAGGCTGGTGCATGATAGATGGTTTGGCCGTGACTCGCTATCAGATCTACCGTTGCAGGATCAACGTTCCATTGTTGCAAACATTCCAAAACCAACTGCCCATGAAAACGACCAATCCACTCATTCAGCAGACAAACTTTTTCCAGGCTGGTATGCTGCTGTGCAAAGACTTCTTTCACCTGCTGTTGGAAAAAGGATGTATAGGGGATCGTAGTAAAATGCAGTAATTCGAGTGCTGTGGAGCTTCCGCTACCTCGGATGTTGCACAATGCCACATCCAGTCCATCGAGGGAAGTGCCGCTCATCAGTCCGATGACCAACCTACTCGGCGCAGTAGCCATTTTACACAGTTTATTCAGATTTTTGTTCATTTGTGCGGAATTTTAAGGCATTTGATCAATAAGCATGCAACTTTTTGCGGTTTTGATAGTATTATAAGCGATAAAAGTAATAATTTCGAACTCCACGATTGCAAAAATGCTGAAAAAAGAACGTCAGGCATATATATTAAGGCAGGTCAGTCTGCACAACAGTGTGTTGTCGGCCGACTTGAGTGCCGAGATTCAGGTATCAGAAGACACCATTCGTCGTGATCTCAATGAGTTGGCTGAGGAGGGTAAAGTGATAAAAGTGCATGGTGGGGCATTATCAAAATCATTCAACAGCTTTTACCTTAGGTCGGATGTATTCTATGGTGAGCAGAAGAAGATCATTGCCAACAAAGCCATCTCGTTATTAAAGGATGGCATGTTTGTATTATCGGGTGGCGGCACAACGGTGGTAGAGATGGCGCGGATGTTACCGGAGCAATTACAGGCCACTTTCTTAACGGGTAGTATTCCGGCTGCCTATGAATATGCACAACACCCGAATTCAGAAGTGATCTTTATTGGAGATAAAATTTCTAAGAAATCTCAGATTGCTGTGGGTGGAGAAGCCATATCCAAGATAAAATCTATTCAGGCAGATATCTGTATCATGGGAGTAAATGCGATGGATGTTGATAAGGGCATTACAGATAATGACTGGGATGTGGTGATCTTAAAAAAAGCTATGCTTGAAGCATCGCATTTGAAGGTCATCATGTCTATATCAGAGAAATTGAATTCTGTGCAGCGCATCAAGATATGCGGACTCAACCAAATTGACATCCTGATTACGGAGCTGGACAAAAATGATCCGGTACTGGCTCCCTATCGGGATTTAGGCATAACAATTTTATAATTCCTCACAACCTAAACCACCCTTATGAACACACGAGCAACCAACAGGCAGGATAAATGGAAGAAATTCTGTTTATCCTTTGTCCTGAGTCTATTCGCCGTCATTTCTTTCGGCCAGGTTCGCATTGCAGGTAAAGTCAGCGGCTCTACTGGAGCGGCTGTTGAATCTGTTAACGTATCGGTAAAGGGAACCAAGTATGGTACCATCTCCGACCTGAACGGAAACTATGCCTTTACGGCCGCCCTGAATCCGGGCAATTACACCCTGGTTTTTTCTGCCATTGGCTGGAAAGATCAGACGAAAAACATCACCATAGGCAGTGATAAGTCCTACACGGTAGATGTAAATTTATCAGAGAGTGTTTCCAAACTCGATGAAGTAGTAGTAACCGGTACATCTGCCGGTACCACTCGACGTCAGTTGGGTAGCTATGTAGCCACGCTCAAGGCTTCTGACCTGAACAAAGGTGCCTCAGCCAATGCCTTGCAGGCATTACAGGGTAAAACCCCTGGTGCTGTGATCACGCAGAACAGCGGTGATCCTGCCGGTGGCTTGAGTGTTCGTCTGAGAGGTGTGAGCTCTGTGAACTCTTCTTCTGAACCACTTTATATCGTAGATGGGGTTATCGTTAATAACAATACACCGCGCGTTACTAATACGCAAGGTGGTTATGATGGTGGCAACTTCGTGGGTGTGGTTGGTCAGAACAGAATGGTGGATATCAATCCAGCAGACATTGAGCGCGTAGAAATTCTGAATGGTGCTGCTGCTGCAGCCATCTATGGTTCACGTGCGAACAGTGGTGTTATTCAGATCTTCACCAAGCGTGGTGTATCCGGTGCTCCTCAGGTAAGCTTTAGCAGCAATGTGCTGTTCAGCGGTTTGAGAAGTAAATTGGATGTGAACCAGGCACCTACCAAATTTGGTGGTGGTGTTGATGCTCAAACACAAGACATTTTAAGTCCAGCACTTACCAATACAACTGCCGTTACCCGTTACGACTACCAGGATATCATCTTCAGGGATGGTATGGGTACAGATAATAATGTTTCTGTAAGTGGTGGTACCGATAACACTAAATATTTCTTCTCTGGCTCTTATTTCTACAACCAGGGTATCATTCGTAATACTGACTTCCAGCGTTATAGCTTCAGAAGTAACATCGATCAAAAGATCAACAAATGGATGAGTATGAATCTCGGACTGAACTATGTGAATAGCTCTGCCAACGAGAAACCCGATGGTAACTCCTTCTTCAGTCCGATGAACTCAGTAACCATCCTGGGTAACTTCCACGACCTGAAGTTCAGAGATGCATTGGGTAATTTAAAAGCGCATGGTAACCTGGGACGTGTGAATCCGATCTCAGTTATCGAAGACTTCAAGCAGCGGAACAATACCAGCCGTATTTTGACCAATTTTGGTTTGAAGCTGAAGCCGATGAAGAACCTGACCATTGACTATACCATGGGTATTGATAACTATGCTCAGAATGGTACCACTTTCATGCCGCCGTTTGCCTATAACGTAAACGCAGCCTTCTTTGGTGGTGGTACGACCAGCAGTGACCCTACCCTGAACGGTTATGCCAGTGCTGCTACCTCTAATTTCTTTGGCATCAACCATGATATCAATGCAACTTACACTGCCAGTCTTACCAAAGATATCAGTTCAGTTACACAAGTTGGTTTCTCGCAGCAATATGAGCGCAATTCCTATGTATTGTTGCAGGGACGTGGTTTAGCTCCTTTTGTTGAAACAGTTACCGGTGCAAGTACAATCATCCCTGGTGCTGACTCCAGA
This sequence comes from uncultured Sediminibacterium sp., assembly GCA_964448845.1. Lineage (GTDB taxonomy): Bacteria > Bacteroidota > Bacteroidia > Chitinophagales > Chitinophagaceae > Sediminibacterium. The sequence goes on along the minus strand of CAYUXJ010000011.1, from coordinate 42,540 downwards.
GCTGAACTGTCGATCAGCGGTTTCTTTTTACAACAGAATTTTAAATTCAGAAATCAATTCTTCGTTACCGCTGCTATCAGAAGGGATGCCTCTTCGGTATTCGGTCCGGATAAGCGCAACCAGATTTATACTAAGGCCAATGCCGGTTTCATACTTTCCGAGACTAAGTTCTGGAAAGGCCTTGGCGTAAGCAAGTGGTGGGATCTTGCCAAGGTAAGAGTTGCATACGGTGAAAGCGGTAACCTGACAGGTATTGGCGCTTATGACCGTTTCAATGTGTACACAGCTTCTTCTTTCAACAGCAGAACTGCGCTGAATACAAGCAGCACACTGGCTAATACCAATGTGGGTCCTGAAAGACAAACAGAGATTGAATTCGGTCTTGACCTGGCTTTCCTTGATAACCGCATCAACCTGAACCTGAACGTGTATGACAAGCGGGTGAATGACATGTTGTTGAACCGCTTCATCTCTCCTTCGGCAGGTTTCTCTTCCTTACTCGATAACATCGGTAACCTGAAAAATACCGGCTATGAGATCATGCTTTCTGCTACACCAGTGAAGAAGAAAGATTTCAGCTGGAATATTACCGGTATCTACAACCGTAATAGAAATGAAGTATTGAATATCGGTGCTGCATTGATTACGTTCCCCACCAACCAGGGTGCACCTGTAGCATTGATACAAGGACAGCCGGTGGGTGTTTTCTATGGTACTTTCTTTGCTACTACTGCAGGTGGAAGTTTCTCCAAGAACAGCATTGGTGTTCCTAACCATGCTGGTTTGGATTTGAGTCCTGCAGGTATTCCAAGAGGTGCCTTCGGAACGCAGAACAGCATTCTCACCTATACCCAATCCAATTACAACCCAGGTGGCCCTGCAGGCCAAGGTGTTCCCGTGGGTGTTCCGCTGCGTAAGATCATTGGTAACCCGAATCCATTGTACACAGCTACCTTGATCAATGAGTTCAATTACAAAAAATTCAGCCTGCGTATACAAATTGATGCCACCAAAGGAAATTCAGTTTTCAATGCTGATTTCAGAACCAGACAAGGGGTGGGTAACGGTAAAGTGGCTGAACTGGAACACAGAGGTCAGTTGCCCAGAGGTTACATCAGCGGCTACAATGCTTCCGCTGCCTTTCCTACCGGTATTTACAACATCGAGCAATGGCGCGTGGATGACGGAAGTAACGTACGCATACGTGAGTTTGCCCTTAGCTACAGTGTAGGTAAAGTAGGTAAAATCGTAAAAGACCTGAATATAAACTTCACCGGAAGAAACCTGGTGGTATGGACGAAATACATTGGCTATGATCCGGAAGTAAATGCCGGTGGTCAGAGTACCATACTCAGAGGCATTGACTTTGGTTCTGTGCCCATTCCAAGAACCATTAGTGTAGGTTTACAGGCTAAATTTTAATTGACACTTAAAACTTACTTTATGAAACGAATACAATCATTAACACTTTTCTTTGGACTCGCAGCAACGCTGATGACAGCTTCCTGCAGCAAGGAATATGTGAACCCCAATGCTGCATCTGATGTATCAGTGTTGGGAAGTCCGAAAGGACTGATGGGTGTGGCAGTAGGTGTTCAACGCACATACGCACTTACCATCCACCCCAGCATGATGAGTGCTGTTGGCTTAACAGCAGGTGAAACTTTTGTTTTAAACATTGGTAACGTATCTGAAGCCAATCTAGGAGCCGGAGGTGCTTCGGTAGATGGAAACAATGGTTTGCTGGGTAGTATCTGGATCAGCAATTGTAAAGCCATCTATGACGCGAACACCGTAATCGCCAATGCGCAAAATCTTGCAGATGCCGGTTATAGAAGTGGATTAATTGGTTATGCTTCTATCTTCAAAGCGCTGGCCATTGGTAACTTGAGTATGTTGTGGGAAAATGTACCCGACACCATTGGTGCTCCGGTTACTTCACCCACCAAATTCGTACCCCGTGGCACTGGTTATGCCAGAGCGGTTGCAGCTATCGATAGAGCCTTAGCCGGTATCAGTGCAGCTCCGATTACTGCACAGTTTAACTCAGATCTTCCTGCCGGTGTTGATATCATCAATACCCTTCAGGCACTGAAAGCCCGTTATAGTCTCTATGCCGGCAACATTGCTACGGCTCAGGCTGCTGCGAATGCAGTTGATCTCACCAAGACTTCCGTTATGAATTATGAGGCATTGAACCCTAATCCGGTGTTCTTAAATGTTACCTCCTCCAACAACGTATATGCCCCGATCGACTCTACGCTGGGTCTGCCAATGGGTATTCGTCCGGATGTAACAGATGCCCGTATTCCATTCTATACCACGATTGCGGCTACAGGTACCCCTCGCTTCCGCATGAATGGTTTCTGGAACAGTTCTACCCGTGCTATTCCAATTTACCTGCCGGATGAGGTACGTTTAATGCGTGCCGAGTGTCTGCTGCGTCAATCTACTCCGGATGTAGCTGGTGCAGAAGGCATCATTGATGCTATTTTGCAACAAGCTCCTGCCAGCGACCCATTGGGTGTTGGTGCGAACTTTGCAGCAGGTTATACAGGCGCAACCGATGCAGCCAGTCTGCTGACGGAAGTTTATCGTAACAGATGTATTGAACTCTTTATGAGCTCCAATAAACTGGAAGATATGCGTCGTTTCGGCAGAGCCAATGCTGAGATGAAGCGTCGTAATATGCCTTATCCTTTCCGTGAAAGAGATAACAACCCCAACACACCCGCTGACCCTGCTTTCTAATCAGGTCATCGGATGTAAAAGCCCTGTGGATTTCCACAGGGCTTTTTTATTTCCTTTAAAATGAACCATCTTTACAGCATTGAAAAGTTGCCATGGATACAGATTTCACCTTCCCGGATTCAGATATGCGCTTTGCCCAAACCGGGGATGTAACTGAATTAGTGAAACTTGTGAATAGCGCCTATCGTGGTGACCATTCCAGACTGGGCTGGACAACCGAAGCTGATTTATTAGATGGTATACGAACGCATCCGGAACATATGCTCGAACAAATCACATCTCCTAATTCGGTGATGATGGTTATAACCGGTTCAACCGGGGGTATCAAGGCATGTGTTTACCTGCAAGAAAAACAGCCCTTGCTTTATCTGGGTATGCTAACGGTAAAACCCGAACTACAAGCTGCTGGAATAGGCAAACGACTTTTGGATACTGCTGAAGCCTATGCCCGTTCCCTGGGTTTAGATGGCGTGCAGATGACGGTCATTTCGGTCAGAGAGGAACTGATTGCCTGGTATGCCCGCAGAGGGTATCTACCCACGGGCGAAAAATTGCCATTTCCGGAGGAAGAGGCACTGGGTGTGCCCCGGCAGCACATCGAATTTGTAGTACTGGAAAAGAAGTTTTAGCGATGGCAGCTCCCAAAAAATGCAGGTATAACCTCTTTTTTCACCCACTTATTGCCGTTCATCAAGATGGATTGTTCTTAACAGGTATTCCACTTTATTTTGCATGAAAGCTTATAAGGTCAAACACTCTCCTCTATTATTTGTTAAACACTAAAATCTCCGCCATGAAAAAATTCATTACGCTGACTCTGCTGGGGTCATTACTGCTTTCCTCGACTGTTTTTAGTCAAGATGACAAATCTAAGCGGCCCAGTCCGCCCGCCAAAGCAACCGAAACCCTGAAAAGTGGTGCTGTTGTAACCATCGATTACAGTTCTCCTGCCCTGAAGGGAAGGGTAATTGGAAAGGATGTAGAACCCAAGACAGGTGTAATTTGGAGAGCGGGTGCCAATGAAGCTACTTCTTTTGAAGCCACTCGCAATGTTACTGTGGAAGGCAAAGCCCTGCCCGCAGGAAAATATGCCTTTTTTGTATTGACTGCTGCCAATGGCGATGCTACATTGATCTTTAATAAAAATTTCGAACAATGGGGTGCCTACGACTATAAAGAGTCTGAAGATGTATTGCGTGTGCCCGCAAAGGTTGGTAAAGCCGCTAGTTCCAGCGAAAGACTGACTTTTGCCATCAACAAAGAGGGTCGTGTTACCCTTAATTGGGGTACAATGGAAATTGCTTTCAACGTACAATAAACTATTCTATTCCCTTACAACCATCGGAACCCCTCCCGGTTTCGGTGGTTTTTCATTTCCGGTAATTACAATTCATGGTACAAGCCTATAATTTCCTAGCCAGTTGGCAACTCTTTCCCGAAAAATGTCAGTTCCAGCATGGGTTAACTCCCAAGAGCGGGCAATACCGGATTGAGAGTATTCGTCATGGTCATGCGTTGAGCATCAGTTCGAACTGGGTGAGTATGGACAATGAGGCTTTCTATAGTCAGTATGAATTAGTTCCCGATCAACAGCCCCAACCCTTACCAGATACCAGTCATGCCGATAGCGTTACCGGACAAATTATTGATGGGTCTACCCTGCAGGTGGTATTACGCAAGGATGATAAAATAGTAATTGAAGTTTTACATGAGATAATGCCAAATGGATATTTGAAAATCAGTTATTTAGGTGATGATAAATCAGGTAATTCTTATACGAATACCGAGATCTATCACAAACAAATGAGCGTTTTACCTTATGCCTCCTCATTGGGAAGTGTGGCCATTCGACCCACCAATGAGGGAGTAATCAAGTACAAGGCACTGGCAGCCATGGAGGAGCAAACGCAAATGCACCTGGATCAAATTCGGGAACAAATTGAATTGCTGGCGCGACAGGCACAGGAAATCAGAAAGCGGAAAGAACTCAGCCTGATGATCTACGAATCCCGGCTTTCCTTTCAGCCACAAATCGGGCATACCTACCATCTCTATGAGAAAAAAGATGGCACCCACCTCCTTTCACTGGTGGCCCCCAATGAGTGGGGAGGTGCCGGACCTTTTAAGGCGTTTGTATCTTCAGTTAAGTTATTAGCAGATCATACCTGGGTAGAAATAGGGGAATAATCAGGAGAGCAGCTTGTTCAAACTACCCCCTTTCTCAAACAATCTTTCCACGCGCTTTTCGATCAGGGGATCCATTTCAACAGCAGGGGCATGATGTGGTTTGATGCGCGCATCAATAACGAGCGGTCCACGACAACCAAAATGTTTGTGCCGATTGAATGCATCAATGCCATAAATATCATGTGAAGGATTGCAGCGGGTAAAAGAAACCCATAAAAAGTTACGTAAAGTGGCTGCGGTGAATGCTGCTTGATCACACCAGATCAGCAATGGAATGCCCTCATCTGTATTCTCTTGTTGCTTCCAAACATCGGTTGCCTGCTCAATCCATCGATGAGCAGCTGCTTCCCCTTCATAACCTTTGGTTTGAATGGCTACGATACCGGGCATGATTAAACAGGCATGTTGGAGTTCGGGACAGTGTTGGAGCCATTCCGGCACCTCGGTCGATAATTGCCTTTTTTCCGCCCCATAAGCAGCAATTACGAGTTTGCTGCCACTGTTTAGATCTGTTCCGGAATAATCAAGTGTATCGATGGTCGTTTGGGTATAAAAATGGAGGTCACGTTCCCAGTCCACCCGCTCCAGCATGAATTGGAGAAACTGAGAAACATTACGGGTATGAATATGCGCCGGAGTGCCGGCAGTAATCAATAAAAACTTGGCCAGACTGAGTTGTCCGGTCCCCAATATGTGATTGGCTATGGTCAGCAGCTCAGCAGGCCTGGCAGTGGGTGCATAGGGTGTATATCTTTCACTACCGATGGCTAATAAGAGCGGATGAACACCGGCTGCATCAACAGCATGCACCTCTTTTAATCCGGGTATCTCGGTAGAAACAGCATCGCCTGTTATCTCATGAATCAGGTGTCCGAAGCTGGTATCTTCCTGGGGCGGGCGTCCTACCACCGTGAATGGCCAGATGGCATTTTTTCGGGCATATACTTTATGCACCCGCATCACCGGAAATGGATGTTGTAAACTATAGTATCCCAGGTGATCTCCAAAGGGTCCTTCCGGTTTCACTTCACCGGGATAAACTTCACCCGTTATCACAAAATCTGCATCGCCACTGATACAAAATCCATCATCATAGCGATACCTGAATCTTCTGCCGCCCAAGATACCGGCAAAGCTCAATTCACTCATGCCTTCGGGTAGGGGCATAACTGCCGCAACCGAATGTGATGGCGGGCCGCCAACAAAACAACTCACCTTCAGGGGTTGCCCGGCTGCATTGGCTTTGGTTTGGTGTACCCCAATGCCCCTGTGCAATTGATAATGGAGTCCGATTTCTTCATTCAATACATATTCATTTCCGGTCAGCTGAATCCGGTACATGCCCAGGTTAGAGGCACCTACCCCCGGGGCATCCATGTCTTCTGAATACACCTGTGGCAATGTTACAAAGGCTCCTCCATCCATTGGCCAATGGTGTATCAATGGCAGATCTGAAATGCTGATTTCCTGTTCCATCACCGGAGAACGACCAAGGTTTCGCATCGGCAGCGCATTGAGTGCTGACCAACCTGCAGAAAGATGTTTCCAGGGTTGCTTCAATGCTTCGACCGGGCGATTGCGCAATTCTATCAGTTGTTGCACGGTAGACAGCGTATCGCGAAAAATAAACTTACTTCTTTCGAGGGTGCCGAAAATATTAGAGGCCGCACGAAAATGTGAACCCTTTACATTTTCAAATAAAAGTGCCGGACCACTCAAGGCAAATACACGTTCATGTATTGCTGCCATCTCCAGATAGGGGTCTACTTCCTCGCGCACACGAATCAGGTGACCGTGTTTTTCGAGGTCAAGCAGGCATTCTTCAAGGGAAGCGTAAGGCATTCTACAGTTTTAATTGGTAGTTGGCGGTTATATAAGCCTTCCGCCTGATAAGGCGTACAAATTTAAAGCAATCCATTCACCCCATCAAAAGCAACTGACCGACGGAAAAGGTTGTAATTTTGTACTGTGACCCACCTAAGTGTAAATATAAATAAGATTGCCACCTTGCGTAACAGCAGGGGCGCACATAATCCGGATCCTATCCGCATGGCATTGGATGCGGAGCGATTTGGAGCAGATGGTATTACAGTTCATCCCCGACCAGACGAGCGCCACATCAGATATGATGATGTGCGACAATTAAAGTCAGTTCTGACTAAAGAATTGAATATAGAGGGGAATCCTTTGGAACCCCGATTTACTGCGTTGGTACTGGAAGTGAAACCTGCACAGGTAACGCTGGTTCCTGATACGGACAGTCAATTGACCAGCGATCATGGATGGGATACTGCAGCTCAGCAGTCATTGTTACGGGAGCTGATACAACCTTTCCGTTCAGCCGGTATTCGAGTTTCCGTTTTTATCGATCCACAACCTGGAATGGCTGCGGGTGCCAAAGCTGCAGGTGCCGACCGCATTGAATTGTACACAGAAACCTATGCCCGCGCTTATGCGGAAGGAATGGCTGCTGATGTGATCCGTTCTTTCCAATCCGCAGCTGAGGAAGCGCATGAGGTCGGGTTGGGAATCAATGCCGGTCATGACCTTGATTTACATAACCTGGCCTATTTCTTCCAGCATATTAAAAACTTAGACGAAGTAAGTATCGGACATGCCCTGGTGGCTGATGCCTTGTATTATGGCTGGCAGAATACGATACAATTGTACCAGCGTCAGTTAGGTAAATAGCTAAGTTTTTCTGTCTTTCAGATTCCCTTCGTATTTTAATGAAAATTTTCGCATGCTAAAACCTTTGTTGGTTCTGAGTTGCCTGTTACCTGTATATCTGATGGCACAATCACCCACTCCCCTCCCACCCATACCATCAGCTCAACACCTGGCATGGCATGAAAAAGAATTTTATCTCTTTATTCATTTTGGCCCCAATACTTTCACGAACAAAGAATGGGGCGAGGGCAATGAAGATCCGTCGATATTTAACCCAACTGATTTAGATTGTAACCAATGGGTGAATATTGCCAAGCTGGCGGGGGCAAAAGGAATTATCTTAACTGCCAAGCACCACGATGGATTTTGTCTCTGGCCCAGTAAATATAGCAGCCACACGGTTCGGGAGAGCAAGTGGCTGGGTGGAAAGGGGGATATTGTTCGCATGTTATCAGACGCCTGTCGTAAGGCGGGAATAGAAATGGGCGTCTATCTCTCCCCGTGGGATCGCAATCATCCTCAATATGGTACCGATCAATACAACACTATTTACCTGAATACCATGAAAGAGCTACTGACCAATTATGGGAACTTTTTCGAGCTCTGGTGGGATGGTGCCAATGGTGAAGGTCCCAACGGGAAAAAACAAGTGTACGATTTCAAAAGATTTGAAGACTCAGCCTTTCGCTGGCAACCAAATATCATTATCTTCAGTGATATTGGCCCTTCGATTCGCTGGTGCGGAAATGAGCGTGGCATCATTAACTCTACCAACTGGAACCTACTGGATACAGCAGGTTTCAAGCGCGGTGAAGGAAGTCCGGCCATGGATACGCTGAACCGGGGCAATGTCAATGGGAAACACTGGATGCCTGCAGAAGCTGATGTCTCTATCCGGCCGGGATGGTTCTACCATCCGGAACAAGATGATCAGGTAAAATCACCTGAGACTTTATTTAAACTCTATTTACAATCCGTGGGGAATGGAGGTAACTTGTTATTGAATGTTCCACCCGACCGGCGGGGACGCTTCCACCCTGCTGACTCTGCCGCACTGGTCGGCTTTCGTTTATTGCGTGACCAGGCTTTTCAACATAACTTATTTCGAAATGCTTCTATCCAAAGCAAGCCAACCTCCGATAAGCGACTCGAGCAATTACTCGATGAAAATAATGCTACCTGGTGGATGGCAGATGAAGCGAACCCCGTTGAAATCAATCTACACCTGAAGCGACCTACCCGCCTCAATTCTATCGTACTGGAGGAAATGATTGCCTATGGACAGCGGGTACAAGCATTTGAATTGCAGGCGAAGTTGAATGGCAGCTATCAATCCATCTTCACCGGTACCACCATTGGCAGAAAAAAAATTGCCACTTTCCCGGCTATTGAAACCACAGATATTCGCTTGACAATTACTTCCGCCAAAGCGGCTCCGATTCTGCGTAACCTATCTGCCTACTTCATGGAAGGACACTGACAAATTCTAACAAAATAAAAATGTTTAACTTGCAGCCAATACTGCAAACATGGATGCATCAAAACCACTTGTTGGAATCATCATGGGCAGCGACAGCGACCTGCCGGTGATGCAGGAAGCGGCTCATCTTCTTCACCAATTTTCTGTGCCCTTCGAGTTAACAGTTGTATCGGCTCACCGAACACCTGAAAGAATGATGGAGTATGCCGGCAGCGCTGCAGCAAGAGGACTTCGTGTTATCATTGCCGGTGCGGGCGGAGCCGCCCATTTACCGGGCATGGTTGCATCCAATACCATTTTGCCTGTGATTGGCGTGCCAATTTTATCTTCCAATTCAATAGATGGCTGGGATTCAGTTCTATCAATTTTACAGATGCCCTCGGGAGTACCTGTGGCGACTGTTGCATTGAATGGTTCGGTCAACGCGGCTTTACTGGCTGTGCAGATACTTGCCACTTCTCACCCTGCATTGGCTGAGCAACTGGTAAATTATAAGAAAGAGTTGAAGTCGAAAGTACTCGGTAAAGTCAAAGGTCTTCAGGATAAGTTTCCCAATCAGTTCGATGCGGCAGATTAGTGCTTGTCGTGAAAAGTGAGCATCGTAAAGCCCTGGCTGATAGCATCTGAATGGTCGAGCAGGGTATTGATCCAGTCTTTCCCAAATCGTGCATAGCCCAGTGCCATATTTTCCACGCGCTCTTGTAATTGTCCTTGGGGAAAAATGTTTTCACGAATGTGCGTGATTCGATATTCGCTTTCCCTGTATTTTCTTTTTTCTGCCCGCAACATTTTCTTTTCGAGGGCTTCTACTTTTTCCAGAGCCGCCTTTTGTAAGGCTTCCACATGTTGCTGTAAACTGCCATCGACGGCAGCAGCTCTCTGCTGTATGATTTTGTAGCATTCCAGCAGCTCATTTTTTTCTTTTGAAAGCTCCAGCGATGAACCTGCTTCTTTTTGGGCCAGTTGGGTAATCAGTTCATCTACCGGTGTAAACATTTCTTGCAATGAGCATCCTGTTTGCAGCCATTTACTATGTTGCAGCTCACTCAGCACCAGAAAGGAATTCCGCAGCAACAAAACCGGAAAGGGTTGTTTGGCTGAACGAAAAACAGGCAGCAATTCGAGCCAGTATGCCAATTCTCCTCCCCCACCGATAAAAGCAACATTGGGCAATAAAGTCTCTTGCAACACCCCTCGCAGAATGACATTCGGACTAAACCGATCGGGGTGCATACGACATTCTTCTTCCATTTCTTCTGCGGTGAATCGCAACTGCAATGCGGGAACAGTAAAATGCTCTCCTTCTTTTTCTATTCGCTCTCTGCGATCATTCAATAGATAAAATAAATTAATGTCTCTTCCTGCCGCCTGAACTTTAAAGTGCTGCGATAATTCACCGATAGATGCTGCAACTGCCTGATGAGAAAACTGTGTTGTCAATTCCTGCCATAAAGTAGGGATGAATGCAGCTTTCAGTCGGGGATGATCGGCATTGAAGACGACCAGTCCGTAATCGCCCATCAGGAGATGAACCATTTCATGGGTTGCCTGCGCAATGCTTTTCCCTTTTGTGAAGCAGGTCCGCCAGATAATGGATAGCTCTTTCCCGAAGGGCTCTACGCCAGTTTGACCCTCCATTTGTGCAATCATGTCGAGCAGTGGCTGGTCAACCTTCATTCTTCCAACGGCACCCGTTTGTTTTGTCTTCCACACCAGTTTGATACCACCTACAGTGAGTTGGCCGATTTCTTCCAGATCAGCATCTTCAGACCCCATATAATATACCGGTACAAAATGATTGTCAGGGTGCCGCTGTTGTAGAGCCTGTGCCAGCTTAATGGCATGGAGACATTTATAGATAAAATAAAGCGGTCCTGTGAACAGATTGGGTTGGTGAGCCGTGGTGACAGTAAATGTAGTGGGCAGAGCCAGGTGATCAATGTTCTGTTGCACCGCGGCAATGGGTGAACAGGATTGATATTGCTCTCGCAACACTTCGGTCAGCAGCTTTCTGTCAACGATACTTTCTTTTCTTGCAGCGATGGCTTTCTCCAGTCCCTCCCAGTCAGGCGTATGTTGATAAAAGGGTTGTAACAAGGGATCACCTTGCAGGTAGGAAGTCACGATATCGGAAAAATATCCTGTATGTCGGTAAGCGATCTGCTGTGCACTAGTATGCATGATATACAAAAGTACAATTATGACGGGAACCGGCGGCTGAAACTATGCCAACGTAGAATTTGGTCAACTGAATCGATCAGGATGGAAGGGTTGCAAGTCGATGGCGGTTGGTATACCGTTGATCAGGTCGGCAACCAGTTGGCCGGTTCCTGCGCCCAGGCTCATGCCGATCATCGCATGTCCTGTTGCCACCACCAGGTTATCCCAGCGGGAAGGTTTGCCGATATAGGGCAATCCATCTGCTGAGCAGGGACGGTAACCATACCAGATATCTTTGGTTGCCGGAACAGGTATATCCATATCGGGGAAGAACTGTTTTACTGCCTGCAGCACTCCTTTCATGCGATTAAAATGGGGTGGCGTTTGGGTATCTACAATTTCCATGGTACCACCGATGCGTAGCTGCTGGTTTTTCATAGGTGTAAGTGCTACGCGGCCCTCGACAAGAATAGCGGGATGCTGCAAATGATAGGGTTCATTACTTGTGGTGATGGAATAGCCCCTGCCGGCTACGAGTGGTATGGTTAAATTCAGTTGATGAGACAGTTGAGCACTCCAGGAACCTGCCGCCAACACCACTGCGTCGGCTGCCACTTTAATGTTGCCACATTTTATTGCCTTCAATTTTTTTCCCGACGTTATAAAACCTGTCGCCTTAGATTTCATGAAGTGAACCCCCTGATCGATCAGTTGCTGTTGCAATTTTTCCATTAGTCGATTAGGAGACAAGTGTGCATCGCCGGGGAACCAGATTGCGCCACGTGCGTCGATGCGTAGATTCGGCTCAAAAGCGAATAATTCTTCCTGCGTCAATAATCGAGTGCCTGTGAGTCCGATCTCGTTGGCTTTTTCAACGGTGTGTGCTGCATGTTGCTGCACCGAACTGGTTTGAAATATTTCCAGGAGTCCCTTCTTCTCATAACCAAAATCAAAGTCCGGAAGGCTTGCCCATTTTTCATACATGGATTGACTGTGCAGTGCTATATCCCGCAGGGGCAGGGCTGCGGCATTCACTTTTCGCTCATTGGCTGATCGAATGAAATGCCAGCCCCAGCGCAAGAGATCGAGGTTCAGGCGGGGTTGAATGTAAAACGGACTTTCACTATTCAGCATCCAGCGAAGCCCTTGCTGAACGATGCCCGGTGTTGCCAGTGGAATAAAGTGACTCGGACAAACATAACCAGCATTGCCGTGGGAACAGTTGGTGATGGGACCGGCTTCGTCAATGATGGTGACCTGATGTCCGGACTGATGCAGGAACCAGGCACTGCTGAGTCCGACGATACCACCTCCTATAACCACTACCTGCATATAGAATGATTTAAACTACCTGAAATCCGTAAGCATACGGATCATCATCGGGGTGAATGGTAATGATATTATGTCCGTACACGGTTGCCCAACCTTCGATACCGGGTAGGATGGCTTCTTTTCCGGCGATGTTGGTTGTACTTTCGATGGTACCGGTGAAGGTAGAACCAATGATACTTTCATGTATGAATGTATCCCCGGCGTGAAGGCGACCTTTCGCAAACCATTGTGCCATGCGGGCGGAGGTTCCTGTTCCGCAGGGTGAGCGATCGATGGCTTTATCACCATAGAATACGGCATTACGGGCATGGGATGCAGGATTCATCACTTTGCCTGTCCATAAAATATGCGAACAGCCCCTGATAGTTGCATTCTCCGGGTGAACAAATTGGTATCGCTGATTAATGGCAGTGCGAAGTTGCCGTGCCCAGGTGATCAAGTCGGAAGCAGTATAATTTTCTAAGCCTGAAAAATTTTCCTGTGGGTCAACGATGGCATAAAAATTTCCGCCGTAGGCGACATCCACGATTAATTTTCCCCATCCGGCACATTCAACCTCTAATCCGGCTTGATCTAAGAAGGAGGGAATATTGATGAGTTTGACCGCAGTAACGCGATTTCCCTTCATAGTGTAGTAAACGGTGATTAATCCGGCGGGGGTTTCCAAGCGGAGCACTCCCGGGGTTTTGGGGAGGATTAATCCTTCTTGCAATGCGATGGTGACCGTTCCGATGGTACCGTGCCCGCACATGGGGAGGCAACCGCTGGTTTCAATGAAGAGGACAGCCACATCATTTTCCGGATCGTGGGGTGGATACAGGATGCTGCCACTCATCATATCGTGTCCTCGCGGCTCAAACATCAGTCCTTTCCTGATCCAATCGAATTCCCGCATAAAATGCTGCCTTTTTTCGCTCATGTCGTTCCCCTCTAGGGCTGGTCCGCCGGCTGCAACTACCCGTACCGGATTACCGCAGGTATGACCATCGATGCAGTAAAATGCAGGTGCTGTAAAGCGGGGTGGAACAGAAAAGGGGGTAGAAATGGGCAATGTGGGCATACGGGATGCGATGGGTTGTTTTATTGTTTAATTTTACAGATAAGAAATTGAAATGGAAACTTACGGAAAAATTTTATTGATTGCGATGCCCATTTTTCTGTTGCTGGTGCTGGCAGAAAAAATGTATGGTGTTTATCGTGGCATGGATACGGTGCGGAACATGGATATGATTTCCAGTTTGAGTTCCGGACTAACCAATGTCACGAAAGACGTGTTGGGTTTAAGTATCGTATTACTTTCCTATGAATGGATGGTGCAACATTGGGCGTTGGTGAAGATACAATCGGGGTTCTGGATGTATCTTGTTGCATTTGTTGCGTTGGATTTTATGGGATACTGGGTACATCGAATTCAACACCGCGTCAATTTCTTCTGGAATGCCCACCTGGTGCATCACAGCAGTGAAGAGTTTAATCTTGCCTGCGCCTTGCGTCAGAGTATTTCTTCCATTGTACGCATCTTTACCATTTTTCTTCTGCCTGCCGCTCTACTTGGCGTGCCTGCAAAAGTTATTGCGATAGTAGCACCCCTGCATCTTTTTGCTCAGTTCTGGTACCATACCCGCCATATCAACAAAATGGGGTGGCTGGAAAACATCATTGTAACTCCCTCCCATCATCGGGTACATCATGCCATTAATCCGGAGTACATGGATAGGAATTTCAGTCAGATCTTTATCATCTGGGATAAACTCTTTGGCACTTTTCAGGAAGAACTGGATGCGGTTCCTGCTGTTTATGGCATCACCCGACCGGTAGCTACCTGGAATCCAATCAAGATTAATTTTCTGCATGTCTGGTTATTGATTAAAGATGCCTGGAGAACCAAAAGCTGGCGAGATAAATTTCGGATTTGGTTCATGCCCACCGGCTGGCGACCGGCGGATGTTAGTAACCAATATCCGGTTTATAAAATTGAAGATGTTTATCATTTTTCGAAATATGACACTCCCGCCAGCCCTGTATTTTCAGCCTGGATCTGGGTGCAGATGTTGATGCTGCTGCTCATGCTGATTCATTTTTTTGGGAACATTGCAGCGATTGGTAGTCCGGGCATATTCTTATATGGTGGCTATGTATTTTTAGCTGTTTATGCCTATACCGAACTGATGGATAAAAATCCGCAGGCTTGGGTGTGGGATCTTTTTAAAGGGGTTTATACCGGTAGCATCATTTTCGTTACCGGTGATTGGTTCCAACTTTCTAAGCTGCTTCCGGGAGCGATTCACTTTCTCATCGTATATCACCTGCTCTCGGTAGTCATCAGCTTTTATTTTTCACGAGCATCAGAAGACCCTTCCGGCAAAAGTGTGCCTGCCGGGCAAAGACTGCGGTAATTTATTGCTGTCGGTTCTTGGTCAGGCGGATGAATTTTCATCTTTTGTTTTCAAGGCTTCAGGTAACCAGTCCTGCGGAAAGTTCTGGAAAGCAACCGGACGTAACCATCTTTTGACAGATTGTATTCCAACTGCAGTGAAACGGCTATCGGTAGAAGCCGGAAAAGGACCGCCATGCACCATGGCTTCGCATACTTCTACGCCGGTAGGAACACCATTGCAAATAATGCGACCCGCCACCGGAACTGCTGCCTGCAAAAACCGGGCATGGCTGTTCCAGTCTTCTTCTGTTGCCATCATTGATACGGTCAGTTGGCCTTGAACGGAAGAAAGTACTGCCATCATTTCTGAGGGATTGCTGCAAATGACGAGCAAAGAAAAGGGACCAAAAACTTCCTCTCGCAGTCCCGGCTGTTGCAAAAAAACATTGGCTGTAACGCGGGCGAGTATGGCATTTGCCTGGTGATTCTCTATTGCATTTTTAGTTGAAGTAACCTGCTTTATACCATTGATTGACAAGATATTAGATGATTTTTTATTATAAGATTCACCGATACCTTTGTGTAACATAGTGGCAGGCGCAGTAGCAGCCAATTTTTGAGAAAGCAAGTCGATAAATGTTTCCAGTCCCTCCCCTTCCATAGCAATGAGTAATCCCGGATTGGTACAGAATTGACCTACCCCCAGGGTAATGGATCCTGCATAGAGTTCGGCCAGTTTTTCATATTGGGTCCGGAGGTAATCCGGGAAGATTAATACCGGATTGATGCTGCCCATTTCGGCAAAAACGGGTATGGGGGAAGGTCTTGCAGCGGCATAATCCCATAGGGCTTTCCCACCTGAAAATGACCCGGTGAATCCAACGGCAGCTGTTTGAGGATGTTGCACCAATAATTTACCTGCTTCAAAAGAACCCTCTTCCACGTGTTGAAAAACATGGGGGGGCATTTGAGATTGAATGGCTGCCTGCTGAATGGCAGCTGCTACGAGACAGGATGTTTTTAGGTGGGCAGGGTGTGCTTTTACAACCACGGAACAGCCTGCGGCGAGGGCACTGGCGGTGTCGCCACCGGCGGTTGAATAGGCAAAGGGAAAATTACTGGAGCCAAAAACCACTACTGGACCTAAAGGGAAAAGCATGCGTCGTATATCGGGGTGTGCACCGGGATTTTCCTTCGGAGGAAGGTGCAGAATGACTTCCTGCCAATCATTTTTTTGAAGCATCTCGGCCATCTGCTGCAATTGCAACAGGGTTCTTCCTCTCTCATTGATGAGTCTTGCTGTTGTCAGATTGGTTTCTGCTGCAGCTGTATTAATCAACTCATCCCCCAAGGCAAGTATCTGCTCTCTGATGTTGAGGAGGAATTCGGCCCTTCGGGCGGAAGGAACTTGTCTGTATTGGTGAAAAGCAGCTGCAGACTGTTGCATCACCTTATCAACGACAGCAGACAATGATTGGTTGTTTTCCATAGAATTATTGATCAAGCAGTGAATGGTATTCCGGCAAAATGGGTCGATTGTCGATTGCATCTTGAATAACCCGGGTGATGGAGTCCCGCTCCTCGCCTTGCAAAATCAAGCGAGGTGCCCGCACCCATTCGGTTCCATAGCCACTCATTTGACCGGCCAGTTTGATGTATTGTACCAGTTTTGGATGAATATCAAGTTCGAGTAAAGGCATGAACCACCGATAGATGGTAAGGGCTTCACTGATGCGACCTGCTTTCACCAGTGCATAAATAGCCATGGTTTCTTCGGGGAAAGCACAGACCAGTCCGGCGACCCATCCCTTGGCCCCCGTCACTAATTCTTCCAGTGCCAGTGTATCAACGCCACATAGGATGGAGAAGCGGTCACCGAAACGATTGATGAGACGGGTTACATTGGTCACATCGCGGGTAGACTCCTTGACAGCGCTAATGTTGGCGCATTGCGCGAGCTCTTCGAACATATCGAGCGATACATTGATTTTGTAATCGACCGGATTATTGTAGATCATGACTGGCAGTGCGGTAGCTCTAGCCAGTGTGGTAAAATAAGCAACTGTTTCAGCATCGTCGGACCGGTAGCGCATGGGTGGCAGTAACATAAATCCATTGGCGCCCCATTTTTCAGCCTGCTGAATCTGTTCAATGGCAACTGCTGTATTGCCTTCGGCTATGTTCAGTATGACGGGAATTTTTCCTGCAGTTACTGAGCAGGCAGCATGAACGAGTTGTTCTTTTTCCGGTATCGTCAAAACACTGGCTTCGCCCAGTGAACCGCCAATAATAATACCTGATGCCCCGGAACGAAGCTGGCGGTCTACCTGTTGTATAAACAAGTCCACATCGATGCTGTCATCTTCAGTCATGGGGGTTGTCAATGCAGGCATCACGCCTTTCCAGATGAATGGCATAAGAAAATTGGTTTTGAACGAAAAGATAGTAAAAATTATGCTACCACTTCGGCCTCGAGATCATAATCGAAGGCGCGCGTAATTTTGGCCTGCACAAACTGGCCGATGGGTAATTTTTTATCGGAGCGGATGATAACTTCATTGTCTACTTCCACGCTGTCGAATTCTGTTCTTCCTATGTAACGTCCGGCTTCTTTTTTATCGATTAAAACCGGAATGATTTGACCTACCCGCTGCTGATTTTTTTCGTAGCTAATTTCTTGCTGAACCTCCATGATGCGCTGGGCGCGGGCTGCTTTTACATCTGCGGGCACATCATCAATCAGGTCGTAAGCACCGGTATTTTCTTCATGACTGTAATGAAAGATCCCTACCCGGTCGAAACGGTGTTTTTCGAGAAAAGCTATCAGTTCATCCACATCTTCTTCGGTTTCACCCGGAAAGCCGGCAATGAGGGTGGTACGCAAACAGATGCCTGGCACTTTCGCACGGATGGCAGTGATGAGTTCATCCATTTCTTCGCGGGTAATATTCCGCTTCATTGCCTTTAGCATGGCATTACTGGCATGCTGTAATGGCATATCGAGATAATTGCAAATATTTGGTCGGTCACGCATCACATCGAGCATCTCTAGGGGGAACTTACTGGGATAGGCATAGTGCAGGCGAATCCAATCGAGGCCTTTCACATCAGCCAGTCGGTCTAACAGTTCCGGCAGCGCCCTGCGCTTGTAAATATCAAGTCCGTAATAAGTCAATTCCTGGGCAATGAGCATGATTTCTTTGACCCCACGGCTGACTAATTTTTCAGCTTCCAGCACAAGTGTTTCGATGGGTTGACTCACATGCTGGCCACGCATCAGGGGAATGGCGCAAAAGGAACAGGTACGATTGCAGCCTTCACTTATTTTCAAATAGGCATAATGGGAAGGGGTGCTGAGCAGGCGTTCGCCTATCAATTCTTTTTTATAGTCGGCATCTAATTGTTTCAGCAAGAGGGGAAGTTCCATGGTACCAAACCAGGCATCCACTTCGGGCATCTCTTTTTCCAGGTCACTGCGGTAGCGTTCACTCAGGCAGCCGGTCACGTAAACTTTTTCCAGCTTACCACGACGCTTCAATTCGAGTTGATCGAGTATGGTATTGATGCTTTCCTCTTTCGCTTTGTCGATAAAGCCACAGGTATTAATAACAGCGATGTTATGATCGAGGCGTTTATTTTCATGAACAACAGAAATATCGTTGGCCATCAGTTGACCACTCAGCACTTCACTATCTACCAGGTTTTTACTACACCCCAGCGTAATGATGTTGACTTTATCTTTTGTTAATTTACCTGCCTTCATGCGCGGCACAAAGGTAAGCATAAGTCAGCAATGCACAGGAGCAGATAAGCTGGTTTACTTATGAATTTCACTCGTAAAATGAAACTGAATATCCGGATTATTGGTGATCTCGGTGTTCAGGAACCATTCGCTCTGAGCCAGGTATACAGGATGTCCGTCTTTATCTTCCGCTGCATTTTGTTGTTTGAATCGCAGGAAGTCTTCCAGCTTACCCGTATGAGCTGAAGTCAGCCAGCAGGCTTTGTAGAAAGGCAGGGTTCTGAATTCACAGGCAGCGCCATATTCCTGCAAGAGTCGGTATTGTATTACTTCAAACTGAAGCTCACCCACGCAACCAATAATTTTTTTATTCCCGCCAAACTGGGTGAATAATTGTGCCACTCCTTCGTCGGTCAACTGTCGAACACCTTTTTCGAGTTGCTTGGTTTTCATGGGGTCTTTGTTCACCAGTTCTTTGAATATCTCCGGTGAGAAAGAAGGGATTCCGGTAAAATAAAAATTCTCACCTTCGGTAAGGGTATCCCCAATCTTGAAGTTGCCGGTATCGAACAGACCTACAACATCTCCGGCATACGCATCGTCGATTACATCTTTACTGCGAGCCAGAAAGCTATAGGGATTACTAAACCGAACATCTTTATCGAGACGAACGTGGTGATAGTACTTATTTCTTTCGAAACGTCCGCTACATATACGCATGAATGCAATGCGGTCGCGGTGTTTGGGGTCGAGGTTGGCGTGAATTTTAAAGATAAATCCACTGAAATGATCTTCAGCGATATCAACTATACGGGTTGAAGTGATGCGACTACGGGGTGAGGGAGCAATACGCGTAAAAATATCCAGCAGTTCTTTCACACCAAAATTATTGACGGCACTGCCGAAGAAAACGGGCGCCACCTTCCCGCTTAAGTAATCTTGCATCTGCAGGTTTCCGTGCACGCCTTCGATCAGTTCTACATCTTCGCGTAGGATAGCAGCATCGCGGTCGCCCACTTTTTCTTCTACTACTTTATCTGATAGATCTGCAATGGAGATGGCAGCATCGTCTTCTGCCCCTGCATGGGCCGTGAAAAGCCGCAGGCTCCGGTTATCGAGGTTGTATACACCCTTAAAATCTTTTCCGCTATTGATGGGCCATGTCATTGGGTGGAGGGAGATTTTCAGTTCCTTTTCAATCTCTTCCAGCAAATCGAAGCGATTTTTCCCGTCGCGGTCCATTTTATTCACGAAAACAATTACCGGTGTATCGCGCATGCGGCATACTTCCATGAGTCGCCGGGTTTGCTCTTCCACCCCATTTACGCTGTCTACTACCATGATAACGCTGTCGACAGCTGTCAGGGTTCTATAAGTATCTTCTGCAAAGTCTTTGTGGCCGGGCGTATCGAGTAGGTTAATCAGAAAGTCGCCATATTCGAAAGTCATCACGGAAGTGGCCACAGATATACCCCGCTGCCGTTCTATTTCCATGAAATCGCTGGTAGCGTGTTTCTTGATCTTATTGCTTTTTACGGCACCGGCAACCTGAATGGCACCACCGAATAACAGCAGTTTCTCTGTCAGCGTGGTTTTACCTGCATCCGGGTGGGAAATGATGGCAAAAGTTTTGCGCCGATTGATTTCTTTGGCATATTTCATAACGGCGGCAAAGGTAAGACAGGCAGGTGAAAGTAATCCTGTTGATACAAGTTACTACACCCTGCCGTACTGAATTAAATGTCGATGGCTTCGCCGTAGGCAGCAGCGGTTGCCTCTTTGAATCCCTCACTCATGGTGGGGTGTGGGTGAACGGCATTGAGTATTTCCGAGGCAGTGGTTTCCAGTTTTCTGGCTACTACCGCTTCAGCTATCATTTCAGTTACGTTCATTCCAATCATATGACATCCCAGTAACTCACCATAACGGGCATCGTAGATAACTTTCACGAATCCTTCTACGGCACCGGCAGCACTGGCTTTACCACTGGCCATAAAGGGGAACTTACCTACTTTCAATTCATAACCGGCTTCTTTCGCCGCTTTTTCCGTGTAACCAACGCTGGCGATTTCAGGTGTACAATAAGTACAACCGGGAATGTTATTATAATCCAGTGGTTGTGGCAGGTGGTGATGTTTCTTTTCGAGGTAGGCAATGTGCTCTGCAGCATTTATGCCTTCTTTGGCTGCTACGTGGGCCAGGGCCTGTCCGGGCGTGCAATCACCAATCGCATAGATGCCGGCAACGCCTGTTTGCTGGTATGGATCAACTATGATTTTACCTTTTTCTGTTTTGATGCCATTTTCTTCGAGTCCGATGTTCTCAATATTGGCAACAACGCCCACCGCACTGAGTACGACATCAGCTTCGAGGGTAACGATTGATCCATCCGCCTTCTTCACTTTTGCCCTAACGCCATTGCCGGTCGTATCAACAGACTCTACAGTAGATTGGGTCATGATATCAATACCTTGTTTCTTGTATTGCTTCTCCAATTCTTTAGAGATGTCTTCGTCTTCAACTGGTACGATGCGTGGCAAGAATTCTACAACCGTCACTTTGGTACCCATGGAATGGTAGAAATAGGCAAATTCGATTCCGATGGCACCGCTGCCAACGATGATCATGCTGGCGGGCTGAGCTGGTAATGTCATTGCTTCGCGGTAGCCGACCACTTTCGAACCATCTTGCTTCAATGATGGCAATTCTCTGGAGCGACCACCCGTGGCGATGATAATATATTTTGCTTCTACGGTTTGTTGCTTTCCATCAGCTGCAGTAACGCTTAGTTTGCCTTTGGACTGAATACGTCCGTAGCCCATGATTACATCAATCTTGTTCTTCTTCATCAGGAACTGAACGCCCTTGCTCATTTTATCGGCAACACCTCGGCTACGCTTAATAACGGCACCAAAGTCATGCGCTACACCCTGAGCTTGTAAGCCATATTGATTGGCGTGCTTCATATAATCATACACTTGGGCACTTTTCAGCAGGGCTTTGGTAGGGATACAGCCCCAGTTAAGGCATACACCGCCCAGACTTTCTTTTTCAATAATAGCCACTTTGAGGCCAAGTTGGGAAGCACGGATGGCGGCAGGATATCCACCTGGACCACTACCTAAAACAATCACATCATATGCCATAGCAGGAAAATTAATTGGTGTTAAACTGAATAGCGGGGGCAAAGGTACATCGGGGGGAGCAAATCAAAAAATTGGTCTGACTACCAGCATTTTGCAGAGATGTTAGTCAAAAAACACGCGAACTGTTTGATAAAGCATCCGATTATCGAAGTTTCCGGCACCATTGGAAGAATCGGCATACCCCTGTAGTCCAAATAATCCGGCGATGTTGCCATGTCGGATGGCGATTTCCAGGTAACCGGCTGAATTGAACCAGGCCAGTTTACTGGTTCCTACTACGGAGGAATAATTGTCACTGAGCTCCTGTATGACTTCATTGCGATTGAAAGCAAATCGGAAAACCCTGCCTTTTCTTTGTTCTTCGAATTCCTCCCGGGTAATATTAATGACAACATTTTCGAACTGGTCGATAAAAAGTATCTGACCATCCATCCAGTCGGGACCAACGGTAGGTCTGAGCGGATATTTTTCAATAATATTTGTAATGGATGCCCCGGGTAATGCGGTGGGCTGCTGAAATAATGTCTGCAGTTGCCGGGCAATGCGACCGGTAATTGCCAGCAGGGTATGAGCACCTGTGCAATCAATTTGACGGAGGGTGGAAGGTTTTTCCCGGGTGATCATGGTGAGGATGCCGTTATCGGGACAAATGATCCATTGCTGCTGAAAACGTGCCAGTAGCAGGTATTTTACTTCTTCTTCGAAAAGATTCACCAATATGATGTGAACCGTTTCCGGGGGATAGTGTACCATCGCACTGTGGCAGATGTAAGCAATTTGCGGAAAGTTGGTTTGGGAGAGGTAGTGAGAGATATCTGTAATGGTAATGCCCGGCATTGCCGTTATTAATTGTCCCTTGATGGCACCCACTGCAAAATCGCGTAGGCCGATATCGGAGGAGAGCGTGACGATGGCCATGATTTTCTTAACGCAGCACTGGAGGTGTTATTTCACCAACTGACCGTTTTTATAGAAAAAATTTCGCACGAGGCGATCGGTAAGGGCCGGGAACCATTTGTTAAGAAAGACCGTTCGCTTGCCATTAAACGTTAGAACCAGGGTTCGTTTTCTTTTGCTGATAGCTGAGAGAATATGGCGTGCGCATGTTTCGGAACTCATCATCGCCCCTTCATCCATCGATGTTTCTCCCCTTGCCTCGCCTTTGCTGTCGAGTGCGGCCATTCGAATGTTGGAGGTAGTGAAGCCCGGACAAGCAGTCAGCACATGTACGCCTGAGTCGAGCAATTCTGTTCGCAGTGCTTCCAGCCATCCATTCAGTGCAAATTTAGAGGCAGAATACCCCGATCTGCCGGGCAGTCCCCTAAATCCTGCAATGGAAGAAATACCTACGATACTGCCTTTGTTTTGTAAAATGTAGGGTAAGGCGTAGTGGGTGCAATAAACAACGCCCATGTAGTTGATGTCCATTACGCGTTTCAATGTAGTTGGCAGCGCATCCTGAAAGAGTGCACGCATGGATATACCGGCGTTATTAATTAGTATATGTATGGTGCCGAATGTGTCAATGGTACTTTTAATGAAAGCAGCACAATCTTCTTCTACACTTACATCCGCCCGAAATATGTGGAGGGGGTATCCGGCAAATTCCTCTTGCAGCTGTTGTAGCTTTTCAGTTTGGCGACCACAGGTAGCTACCCGTGCACCCTCCTGCAGGAAGATTTGCACCAATGCTTTTCCTATGCCATCAGACCCGCCGGTGATAACAATCACCTGATTCGCGAAATTCGCCATGTGTTGAATGTTTCAACAAAAATAAACCCTTTATGTGGGTCTTCTTCACACGAATGTGGGTAAGTGGATTATTTTAAAACATAAATATTTGGTGAATCTTTGAATATTCTTACTTTTGCACTCCCTAACAAGTTAAAAGACTTGTTTTCGGTCGATTCCGTAGCTCAGTTGGTAGAGCAATACACTTTTAATGTATGGGTCCTGGGTTCGAGTCCCAGCGGGATCACTTCCACCCCGGTTTTACCGGGGTTTTTTATTTCACCTCATTGACCCATTTTACAAATGGAGGGTACATCCGGCATTCAGCCAGCGGCCCGGCATACGGGATCCCAGTAAATCACTATAAAAGGTGTTGGTAAGGTTGGTACATTCCAGTTGAATGCTCAGCAGTTTCAGTGGTGTCTGGTAACTGAGCCGGGTGTTCAACAAAAAATAGTTGGGTGTTATGCTTGCCTGTATGGCGGGGGCGAGTTGTGTTTTTCTCTCCTTATATAAGGTCGCGATGGCAAGTGAAAAGTTTTTCCATTGGGTAATGATCTGGGCATTCCATAAAAAGCGGGCATGGGAAGACAAATAAAAGGAAGGGGTGGATTGTCCGGATGCGGATTCCATCCATACAATTCCACTCATGAAAAGGACCTGCTTTTGGTCGCCCAATACCCATCTATATCGGAAGTCAAGTTCCACACCCCTTGTTTGCACTGCAAATAAATTAGTTGCCAATGCGTAATTACCCGTCGATACCAGATTATCCGGACGAGGCATTTGGGTGTATGGAGTGGGGGTCCAGTCAATCAGGTTGGACTGATCCCGATAAAACGCCGTAAAACTGAGCGTCATTTGTTGGAGTGGTCGATAATCTATCCCGGTTTCAAAATTCCAAGATTTTTCAGGTTGAAGATTGGGATTGCCTATATTTCCTGCAGTCACCCTGGTTTTGTTATAATTATTGAATCGCTCCGTAAAATCAGCATCGCGGATACCCTTACTGATAGAGGAACGCCAGGTTAGTTGTTTTCCGGTAAAGGAAGCGTTGAATTGGGGAATCACCTGCCATCCATAATTTTCATCCCAATCAATTCGAATACTTTCATTCAGGAAGAGACGATCCAGTGGGCGGTGATTATGAATGAAAAATAATCCTGCATGCGACAGTGCATGATTACCTCGGTCATTCGAGTTAATTTTTTTATGAAAAAACTGTGAGCCGTAAACTATGCTTCGCTGATTATCTAAAGAGCGCATCCATCGTGCCTGTAAAACGGTTAGACGAGTTGTATTCAGATTGGTCAATCCCGAGGGATTGAATTGAAAACGATCATCTAATTTTTTATAGGCTCCCTCCAGCTGAAATTTTTTTCCATTTTTATCTTTTACCAGGGCTGCACTTATCCAGTCTGTGGTTACTCTTTCATTGGCGGTATCTGATAGAAAGGGGGTGTAAAAATTCTGAGCATTGAAAAAGCGATTGTCACTGGCTAACCTTACTTGCAATGACCAGTATTGATTAAATGCACGGGCATACGAAATAGTAGTGGTGCTGTTTTCAAAAAATCCGGTGGTTCCCCGTAACTGCTCGCCGGTAGCTTTATTGCGAAGGGTTGAAAAAGTAAATTTTCCTTTCAGCATACGGGTAGTCCAGTAGCCTTGCCAATTGGAAAAATTATAGGAACCCCTTCGATAAGAAAAAACTAGCTGATCGGGCAGTGTATCGACAGAGGGCTGAGCAGATTTGGTAATGATATTGACTACCCCCCCGATAGCTTCGGCCCCATAGACTGCAGCTGCTGCCCCTTTGATTATTTCGATTCGGGCAATTTCTTCCGGATGAAGGGGAATATAAGTACTGAAATGTCCGGTTAGCGGATCATTCAGACGAATACCATCGATAACCACCAGTACCTGTTGGAAGGTTCCCCCCCGGATTAATATATCTGATTGAGAACCTGCGGGGCCACGCTGTTGTACTTCAATTCCCGGAGCATAGCGAAGCCATTCATCCAGGCTATTCGCTGGAATTTTCTTCAGATCGGCGCTATGGAGGGTAATGATATTTCTGCCAGTGGTGATGTTTTTCTGGGGAAGATAGGTGGCACTTACCACAACGGAATCCAAGACTTTGTTCTGAGAAAATAATGCTATAGGAAGTGAGCAAATTAATAAAAGAATCAGTCGTACCATAATGCGAAACTATGCCAAGTCGGCTAATAAAATCGAATCGGATGATATTAGTAATTAAAAAAATATTTACATTCAACTCTAAAATCTTTCAGGTGAAACCATCAGCAAAAAATAGACCCCAGGATCTCTCGAGCATGAACAGAAGTGTTTTTAAGAGCCATGTCAGAGAGGTAAGAAGAAAAAATATGGCTTCTGAGGAAGACAATGCTTGGATGAAGCTGAAGTTTAATTTGCTTTCTATGTTTGAGTACCCAATCGGTGCTTATTATTATTTGGCTTATATCTTGAGTAGAAAAAGACCACTACCCCGTTATAAGGAAATTCATCAGGGAATCTTCCCGATTTTAGGTTCTCAGTGTAGCATCGGACTTTTATCTGACTGGGCTTCGTATACCAGCGAATCCATTCGAACCGGGAATAAGTTAAAAGAGCATGCTTGTGATATTACCATACACATGGGTGATATCTATTATGTCGGTAGCCGGGAAGATGTATTGCTCAATTTTGGTGAAGCGGGGGCTTGGCCCTGGGGTAAAAAAGCCAGTTTTGCGATTCCGGGAAATCACGAGTATTTCAGTAGTGCAGCCGGTTTTTATGAAGAGCTGTTACCGAAAATGGGTCTAACATCCGGGGAGCAGATTTGGAAACAAGAATCCGGCTTCTTTTGTCTGGAGAATGATTATTGGCGAATCATTGGGTTAGATACCGGATATCATTCCGTGGGCAAACAAATCATTAAAAAAACGTTAGGGCAAGATGCGCGTCTCGATGATTATTTGCTGAAATGGCTGAAGGAGGTAGTAAAGCCTTTTGCCCCGGGTGATAATAGAGGAATTATTTTATTGACCCACCACCAGCCCAAATCGGCTTTTGAATCGCCTTATGAAAAAATAGTGGAACAATTAGCCCCCATACTGGGAAATAAAAGACCCTTTATTTGGCTATGGGGACATGAACACCGGTTGGCATTCTATGGTACCAATACCCAAAAAGATAGTATGCTGCACTTTGGCCGATGTATTGGACATGGAGGAATGCCCGTGGCATTAGGAAATTCAGTGAAATTAGATGCCCCGGATCTTGAATCAGGGCAACAACAATCACTGGTATTCCACGATCAGCGCAGCAATCCCAAACATGAGGAATTAAAAACCCTTTCCAATCAAGTACTAGGATACAATGGCTATGCAACCATTGAACTGGATCATCAGCAAGCCATCTTGCGCTATTACGATGACGAAAGCAGGGATGCCCTTGCTACTGAAACTTGGGAAATCAATACCGATAATGGAGACATGACAGGTGCTATTGATATTAATGAGTCAGCCCTGAGTTTCTTTCAAAATGCGGTGCCAGCAGATGCAGTGACTATTCAAAACCATTGATGAATGCGGGGAGAAAGAGAATGGCTTTCAATCAATGTAGAACGATCTGAAATTTTTCTCTAAACCACTCCCCCGTGGCATTTCTTGTATTTGATGTAACTTTGCACCATTCGACGCAATAAGCGTAGCTCGCACATGATCAATGGCAAAAAAGTAATTGTAGTAATGCCTGCCTACAATGCGGAAAAAACGCTGGAGCAGACTTACCGAGAAATACCATCAGAAATCGTGGATGAGATCATCCTGGTGAATGAT
This sequence comes from uncultured Sediminibacterium sp., assembly GCA_964448845.1. Lineage (GTDB taxonomy): Bacteria > Bacteroidota > Bacteroidia > Chitinophagales > Chitinophagaceae > Sediminibacterium. The sequence goes on along the minus strand of CAYUXJ010000011.1, from coordinate 15,122 downwards.
GCAAGTAAAGACAATACCGTGCAGGAAGCAGAGCGGTTGGGTATCCGGCACATCATCACGCATCCTGTCAATCGCGGCTATGGCGGTAATCAAAAATCTTGTTACAATAAAGCCCTTGAATTGGGCGGTGATATTGTAGTGATGTTACATCCGGATTACCAATATACCCCGAAGTTGATATTAGCGATGAGCAGTATCATTGCAAACGGACTTTATCCTGTGGTTTTTGGTTCAAGAATTTTGGGAAAGGGTGCCCTGCGCGGTGGGATGCCTATGTATAAATACATTTCTAACCGGGCACTTACCTTTTTTCAGAATGTACTCCTGAATCAAAAGTTAAGTGAATACCATACCGGCTATCGGGCCTTCAGTCGTGAAGTACTGGAAAAAGTCAATTATGAGTTAAACAACGATGACTTCATCTTTGACAATGAAATGATCGCACAAATTTTTGATGCCGGTTTTGAAATCGGTGAGGTTACTTGTCCCACAAAATATTTTGATGAAGCGTCCAGTATCAATTTAAGCCGCAGTATTAAATATGGGTTGGGCGTGCTGGGTGTTTCGATTGGGTATTTTCTTAAAAGACTCGGCATCATTCAGCCAGCCATCTACAGGCACAAACATTGATCATTGCTGTGGCTTCACCGCTGCACGTTTATAGAAAGCAAATCCGTTCTTCGCATAGAGCTTTTCGAAACCAGCCATTGTATCATATATAGGTTCGTCCATGATCTTAACTGAAAAATAGACGGGTTTTTCTATGGGTCCACGTATCAACCAGTTTTTATAGTTCACTTCCTTTTCTGCACTGGAGAGTGTGTCGGAACGTTCTGATCCATTGCTCCGGATAGCTGATAGCAATTTTTCTTGAGCCGGATCCGGTGGTTTCACTTTCCCATAAAAATAGGGGGCATAACTTTTGTAACCCAGGGTTTCCAGATAACAATCTTCGGTGCTGTGTGATTTGAAAAAATCTATATTAGCACGTTGGCTGATAGCTTCTACAGAGGGGAATATAAAAATAACAAGCCACAAAGTTGCGAAAGCAACAGCCCCAAACAAAAAAGGAATGGCCCGTATCCTTTGCCTGCTCAACAAAAAATAAATAGTTGCTATAATAATAACGACTCCCCCAAAAGCCTGCCAGGGATGCCATTCCACCACAGCGGTAAGGTTACCCCGCGCGAAGGGGTCTTCTACCCTATTGCTCCATTGATGAACCTGCATCATCACAAAGGGTATGGCTGTGAGGATTCCACCCATCAATATACCAATACCACCGGTCAGTATTTTGATCCAGACAGGAATCTTTTCCTGAAGGGTTGTTAGCAGGTGCTCAATATAAAGTGCTGCCATGAAAGTGAGGGGTATCCAGCACAGTGAAGAGTAGTGAATAATTTTAGTGGTAACAATGGAGAATAGTATCAGCGTTACCCAAAACAGACTGTTCATCCATTGTTTAAAGACATGCAGCTCCTCTTGCTTACTGCGATGTAATAGTCCTTTCAGAAAAAAAACAGATGCAGGAAAACATCCCAGTAAGAGAACCCACCAATGATAAAAAAATGGTTCTCCGTGATCAGCATCAGATGTACTGAACAAAGCTATCTGACGTTCAATGAATTCTAACAGGAATTGAGGACCATGTTTTATGAGATCGACACCAAACCAGGCAAAGCAGGTGATAAAGCATGCTAGGGTAATCCAAAGAAAGGATTGGATGGATAGTAAAGTATTACCCCGTTTCAATACGACCATAACAACATAGGTGAAAATACACAGCAGCAGGGCAACCGGACCCTTTGTGAGTATCGCCAGTCCGAGTAAAATGCCTGTGATCCAGGAAAGGCGCAGACTTTTTTCGGGTTGTATTGTAATCAGAAAAAAATGATACACTGCGCCGAAAATAAAGAGATTGAACCAGGGATCAATGATACCTGATCTTGGGTAGAGGAAGGTGAAAAATGTACCCATATAGACCCATACCCAGGTTCGGGCCAATGAGAGCGTTCCCCATTTCTTTCCAATGCGAAAAATGGCGACAACTGTAAGGATGCCCGCAATGGTATTGGGAAAACGAGCAGCCATTTCATTTACGCCGAAAATGTGCATACTAAGTGCCTGCAACCAGAAGAACAGGGGAGGTTTCTCTGTAAATCGAATGTAATTCATCTGCACCGAGAAGTAATCGCCTGTAGCCAGCATTTCCCGGGCATTCTCTGCAAAGTTGATTTCATCCCAGTCAAATAAATGAACCTGTCCCAGCAAGGGAACCCAGGCGATGGCTGCCAACAGGGCGAGGGTCCATTCATTCTTAAAAAAAACAGCTGCCTTCATACATCAAATGGGGTAACGGATGAGTTGGTGAAAGTAAAATTAATTATTTCTGTCCGATTCCATTCTGAAGATGATTGTTCCCACCTGTTGATGGTGAACAGGTATACGTAAGAGAACGCGCGGAAATAAATGATTGAACCGTTACTTATTATGTAAAGGTCGTTTTTTAATCATCCCACCCTTGGTATCTTTTACACTATTCATCACCACAAATGCATTGGGGTCAATTTTTTCGATTTCAGTATTGATTTTATTTAATTCCAGCCTGGTGATGACGGTATATAATATCTCCAGGTCTTTTTTTCGTTCCCCTCTTTTTCCATAGCCTCCTTTACCGTGGTAGATGGTAACACCGCGACCTAACTCCCGTATGATCATCAGCCGTATTTCCTCGTGGTGAGAGGAAATAATGGTAACTCCGATATATTCCTCAATACCTTCTACAATAAAATCAAGGGTTCGGGAGACTGTCAGATACGTAATCATGGAGTACAGTGCAGTTTCTATGGATAGTAAATAGGCAGCTGCTGAGAATATTACAACGTTAATAACAAACACAATATCACCGATGGTTGCACCCAGTTTTCGGCTCAGATAAATGGCTAATACTTCAGTTCCATCAATAACGGCTCCTCCACGAACACTAAATCCGACGCCGACACCCAGAAAGAAACCTCCAAAAACCGCTACCAGAAGTTTATCATTGGTGACGATGGGGAAATCAAAAAAATAAAGTGCCAATGCAAGAGCTGATATGGCTAAACAGGTTTTAATAGCAAAAGTCTTTCCCAGGTTATAATAGCCCATAAAGATGAAGGGCAGGTTAACCATGATTATAATCAGGGAGAGCGACCAACCTGTGAGGCCAGAAAGGAGCAAAGAAACACCCGTAGCACCGCCATCTATAAATTGATTTTTCAGTAGAAAGCCTTCCAAACCAAACGCAGCAGAAAATACCCCTATCAGCATGAATAAGGCATCCCGCAGGTTAAGTTTCAATTGTATCTTCCAAATTCTATATCGCTTGGCTTTTTCGTAAGGGGTTAACACAGTTGTTCGATGGTTTAATGGATTAAGGTAAAATGAGCTGTTCCCACTTAAAATTCAGCGGAGGCTTGCCCTTTACTGCCAGTAATAAAAGAGGGACAATGGTATAAGACTGTTGAGCGCCCGATTTTAACTGTATCTGTAAGCGAACTTCCTTTCCAGAAGAAAAAAGGCTTATTGGCCTGAGCGTTATATCTCGATCTGTTGCCGGATATATACAGGCAATGGCATACTGCCGGCCAAAATTAATTTCGGTAGGTCGACCCGTGGCACCCATGGTAGCAGCCATACCCAGGATGCTGTCGAGATCTTCCTGATTTTTGATAATTATACATTGCAATTGGTTGGCAGGAAAGGTATTCTTTACAAAATAACCTGTTGCTATGGTATATGGCACTGCAGTAGTTTCCGATTGGTTATTTGATGACATGCTCCAATTAAACAGCAAACCTTTTGCCAAAAACAAACAACAACCCGTTAAAATGGTCAAGCCCAGCGATTGCTTCAATGGTTTTTTCTTTTCAAGTATTTTAATGACCGATAGATCGTATGAAACATGGGTTGAATAACCACCGGAAAGTACCATAGGTTTGGGCTCTGAAATTTATTTCAGGACCAAATACCAGTAATTTTCCTTTCCCCATCTGGGCTTCAAAAGCGGTCACACCGTCTTTCAGATAAGACTGTCCCCATGCCCATCCGCTGCGCAGGGGAGTGCTTGTACTAAACCAAGCCAATGGCTTGATTTGTCCGGTCAATTGAGCAGAGGGTTGAATATGGAATACCGGACTTTCATCAAAATAAACAGCTGTCTTCTCCGGCATGCCCCAGCCCGCGGGTGTTTGATTATTGGTAGTTACATTGAGTACACTCCCGGGGATATAATATTTTTCATTCGGAATTTTTCTTTCCTGTCCATTCACCATTTCTACCAGTGCATCTGAAACGGGTAATTTGAAATGATAGGCCAGTTGGGCTGAGGATCCAATGCATAGTAAGGTACCACCTCCTTCAGCAAATGCTTTCAAGGCCGGGATGGATGTTGCAGCATTGATTCGGCCAAGTTGGGGGTGGAAGACTACCGGGATGGTCTCTTTGTTGATTTCCCTGCCGCGACCCGCACTAGGGTTGTTAGGATTGTAGGCAGGGATAGCGCCACCGACGAAAATAATTAAATCAAATTTTTCGAGAAGGGGGGTTGAATCAATGTCTTTTGCATAAATCAACTGATAAGGAAAATTAAATTGCTCCAACAGGAATCTAGTCCAGCCGGAAGGCATGGAACCTCCATACTGATCCCAAATGGCGATGCGGGCATGCCTAATGGGTAATAATCCGGCAGGCTTCTGATTGATCGGCGTGGGTATGGCGCCGGTTCCGGAAGTCAGCTGCTGAATTTTAGACTTTGTTTTGGGTGTTAGGGCAACATAAAATGAGCCAGTGGGGTTTCCGCCGAGTGTATCAGTTGTTCTATATACCTCAATCCCTTCTTTTATCAATGCATTCACGGCAGCAAAAGAATAGTTAGCGCTGGCATCGAATAGCCATGCTTTTTCATTTGATGTGGTGGGAAGGCTGGGCATGGGGATCATTTCTCCGAAAGGAAGACGCTTCAATGGAATATCAATATCCTCCAGGATTCGGTCAAACCGAATGCCCATTGTAAAAGCCAAAGTCCAGCCGGCTGCATCATAAGGAGGCACAGGGGGCCCGCCGGGATAGGCGAAATCATTCGGGTGATCCTGTGGTTCGAACAAATCGAGTAGGTGAGGTCGGAATGCCTGGTTCGTTTTAACCACCCAGGTACCGGCGGGATATTTTTTTTCTCCCACTGTGCCGGGGGCAGTTGTTTGGTGAACCATTACTCCGGTGCCTATCAAGGCATTGAGGAAACGTATGGTGGTAGCCTCATCGCTATTCGGCGGAATGAGAAAAGCACGAGGATCACGGTTGGCTTTATTTTTCATAACGGAGTCGTAGAACTTCATCGATAGTACAGGTACTTCAGTACGGGCACCTGTAATGGTTGAATCGGATCCTCTTCTTCCATTTGAAGTATTGCGCAGTGATTCCTGGTAGATGTTTTTGATGGCAGCAGATTTATTGGGTGATAATCCCCAATGGTCGCGGCTACCTTTTTCAATGGAATTCTTTCCCATGCGATAAATATTGAACAGTAACTCATCGCGATAGCGCATGGCATAATTCAAAACAGCATAATTCAGGGACACGGAATAGTCGATGGACTTTCGAAAGCGCCAGGGACCCGGTAATACGGGAAAGGGAGTTGAGCTGTTGGGAACAAGCCTATCAGGAACTAAGGGAACTGTAGAAGGGGTGGGATTACCAATAATTTCGGTGAGCAACCCGATCATATTGTGGAAATAGGTGGTGGTGCGTAAACCACCATTGTACCAGGTAGAATAAACGGAACCATTTTTATTTGTATATCCGGGTTTATTCTCCACATTCAAGCGATTGATCATGGCGGCACCAACGGCTTCCAAGCTGGTAATGACTATGGGGTCGAATGCATAGTTAAAGGGGTCGCGAAAAGGAGGACCTGCCACAACAGATCCCGGGGGGCCGGACTGATGGTGGTTGTACATGATCTGCGGCAGCCATTCAATGTAAAGTTGGCGGCACATATTTTGGGTTTCCTTCAGATTGAGCATATAGAAGTCGCGGTTGTTATCGTGACCTGCATATTTCTCGTACAAACGGGGAAGATTTTCTGCATTGCGTTTTTCTTTAATCGGATTACGCATGTACCAATCAGATACCAGCTCTTGTCCGTCTGGATTGGCATGGGTCATCAGAATAATTACCTGGTCGAGTATTGATTTCGTTTCCTCATCCTGCCGACTGGCCAGTTGGAAAGCCGTTTCAATTAATTGGTGAGCCCCAACCACTTCATTAGCGTGCAAGCCACCATCTATCCAAACCACCGCTTTACCGCTTGCGGCTAATGCGCGTGCTTCAGCATCCGATAGATTTTCTGCGAGTGCCAATCGACGGGAAATAGATTTGTATTCATCTAGTTTTTTGAAGTTGTTGGGAGAGGTAACAATTAACATGGGTTGTTCTCTTCCCTCCTCTGTTTTACCAATCGAGATTAGCCGAACTCTTTCAGAAGTTGCCGCCAGTTTTTTGAAATAGGATTCCGTTTGTGAGAAGTTAGCGAGCATGTAATCGTCTCCAATACTGAATCCGAAATGCTCGGCAGGAGTGGGAATAGATTGGGCAGATGCAATGCCAAATGAACATAAGAATATACTGATAACAATCCATTTCTGCATGGTAGTATTTTTGAGGGGGATGGTAATACTGAAGAAAATGATTTTATTACTTCTTCAGTTGTTTTTGAAGCTGTTTTTGTTCCGCTTTCCCGGCAAGAATGAATTCAACTAAAACTTGTTTTAAGCTCTTGGGTGATTTTTTCGTTCCATAAACTATGTCGTGCAGTTTCCATCCATCGGTTTCTTTGATGAAGTGAAAATTATCCGTCCATTTCTCTTTGTAATGGGTATTTTCAAAGTTGATAAATGCTGTAAATGCATGTTCAATGAATGAATAATTATTCTCAAGGGAGTATCCGGTAAAACCCTCATCTAAACCACAGAATTGTTCTCCTTCGATTAACAGGGGTTTATCGGTGGGTGCACTGGATTTCAATATACTTTCCCGGCTTAATTTTTCGGTTGCCTTGGCCTCGAGAATCAGGCGATAAAGTTCGGCTGACAAATACCTTTGATCGAGTTCTTCATTTCGAAAGGGATTGGGTTTTCCCAAAATCTTTTTAAAAACTATACCGGTAAATCTTTCTACCTCATAATGATCCGGGGGATTACAATTGGCGTTGATGGAAACGGAAAAGGAACCACAGGTATCAGTTTTTACAAAAGTGTTGAATTTTGAATCACCGGTAAGGGGGGCAGATTCAATTACAGGCACTACAACTGCAGGTTCCTTTTTTTCTTCTTTCGATTGACAGGCAGCAGCAGCCAATACAAGCAAAAAGATGAATTTTTTAGAATTGATTTTCATATAGTTACAAGGTTTATGTAGTAATAAAATCATTGTATAGATACACTTATGACATTTTCAATATACCATTGATGCAAACCAGATGCTGTATTAAAATTCCAAATCCCACACTGAATTGATTAGATAAATATAGTTGAATTAAAGTTTTCTTTGCCTACCAGCTTCATAAAGTTGTGAACAGGGGGCATGGGTTGAATGATTAACTTTAACCAATAAAATCTACTCCTTTTCCCAACTGAATAACAATATGGTGCACCCTATTCCGGAAAATATTCAAGGGCTGAATGATGAAGAAGTATTGGCAGCCCGAGCACAGTTTGGCCGGAATGAGTTTGCTTTCAAGCAGCCCAACGAACTGTGGCGTATGTTGAAACAGTTGTTTGGTGAGCCAATGGTGGTATTATTATTGGCTGCTTCCAGTCTCTATTTTATCAGTGGAAAAACGGCCGATGCCATTTTCCTTACTGCCGCCATTCTGGTGGTGGCGGGCATATCAATATTCCAGCACCGAAGAAGCAGACTAGCACTGGAAAAACTTAAAAAATACACGCAGCCCCTGGCCAGGGTCATACGTAAAGGAAATATAACTGATGTACCCATTGCAGATTTGGTAGTTGGCGATTACCTTATTGTGGGTGAGGGTGACCAGGTAGCGGCTGATGCCCGGATCTTTTATTCCTCCGATCTCGAAATCAATGAATCAATATTGACGGGTGAGTCGATGTCGGTTGGCAAGGACAGGCAACATACAGACCCTTTCGTTTATCAGGGTAGCCATATTGCGACGGGAATGGCGGTAGCCATTATTTCTGCAACTGGCATGCATACCCGACTGGGAAAAATTGGTAAAAGTTTATCGCAGGTAAAAGTACAGGCTACCCCATTGGAACAACAGATTGACAATTTTGTCAAGAAAATGGTCATCGCTGGGGCACTGGTCTTTTTAATCGTATGGGTAATCAACTACACCAAAAGCGGAAACCTCATTCAAAGTTTATTACAGGCATTGACATTAGCCATGAGTATTCTTCCGGAAGAAATTCCGGTGGCTTTCACCACATTTATGGCTTTGGGTGCTTGGCGGCTGATGCAAAAGGGTATCATCGTAAAAGAAATGAAGACGGTGGAAACGCTGGGTAGTGCCAACGTTATCTGCACCGATAAAACCGGCACCCTCACCCGGAATGAAATGACCCTTGCATCAGTATATCATTGGCAATTGGCTAAGTGGACAACATGGGATGTAAAGCTGGCAACAGATGAGATGAGGCAATTGGTGAGAGCAGGCATGTGGGCAAGTGAACCATTGCCCTTTGACCCAATGGAAATTTCACTGCATGAGGCTTATGGATTGAGTAGTAGGTTAGATGAACGAAAAAATTACCACCTCAGCAAAGAATATCCATTACAAGGTAAGCCACCAATGATGACGCATGTGTTCGAAGATGCTGCCGGAGAAAAAATCATAGCTGCAAAAGGAGCATCTGAAACGATTTTTCGTGCCTGTCGATTGACTGAAAACGAACACAAGATTGCCGAAGCTGCCGTCGAAACAATGGCGGAAAAAGGATATCGTATTCTTGGTGTCGCATTGGCAAAATTTACAGGTCAACCCTTACCGGCCGATCAGCACCAGATTGAATTCGAACTGATCGGATTGCTTGCATTTTATGACCCACCCAAAGAGCATATACAAGAAGTTATACAACAATTTCAACAGGCGGGTATTGAATTAAAGATTCTCACTGGAGATAATCCGGTCACCACCCTTCAAATTGCCCAACAAGTAGGTATGACCGGGGATGCGTCTCCAATCAGCGGAGAAGAAATCATGCGCTTACAGGATAGGGAATTAGAAGAGGCTATAGTAAAAAATCGTCTTTTTGCACGCATGTTTCCGGAGGCGAAATTGAAAGTGATTCAAACGCTACAAAAATTACAATGGGTGGTTGCGATGACGGGTGACGGCGTAAATGATGGACCAGCACTCAAAGCTGCCCATATCGGGGTAGCTATGGGAAAAAGAGGGGCGGAAGTTGCCAAGCAGGCAGCTTCTATGATTTTACCAGATGATGATCTAAGAAATATGCTGGTAGCAATCGCCATGGGGAGAAGAATTTATAACAACCTAAAAAAGGCAATCCGCTATATTCTTTCCATTCATATACCTATCATTTTAGTGGTTTTTATTCCGTTGGCACTTGGTTGGATCTATCCCAATATATTTTCACCGATTCATATCATCTTCTTTGAATTAATTATGGGACCTACCTGCTCTATCATTTATGAAAATGAACCAGCAGAAGCTCAACTATTACAACAGCCACCCCGCAAGCGGAGTGCCAGCATATTTAACTGGAGTGAATTATGGGTAAGTATCCTTCAGGGATTGGCTATCACGGCAGGTTGTTTATTTATATACCAATGGGGGGTGCGTCGTCAATTGTTAGAAAATGAAATTCGAACCCTTGTTTTCACAACCCTGATTGCCAGCAACATATTTTTGACCCTCGAAAACAGATCATTTCAAGCCTCGCTGTTACAAACAATGCGCTATCCCAATCGATTACTTTTCTTTATTATTGGCATCACAATTTCATTAGCTGCTGTTATTTTGTTTGTTCCACCGATTCAGGTCTTTTTTGGACTTGCAAAGGTTCAGTCCCTGTTTTTATTGTATTGTTTGGGTGCAGCTTTTATCAGTGTTATTTGGATAGAAATTCTCAAATGGTGGAATAGAAAAAGTAGTATATCCCAGAAACGAAGCGCCATTTAATCTTTGCCAATAGTGGCATCTGGTAACAGGAAGAAATTGAGGGCTTGCTGTTCCTGGAAACTTTCAAGCTTTTTGCCCTTAAAAATATATGCACTATAACCGAGTTGCAGCATAAGTTGCAGGGTCAAATTTCTTCTTACGGTGCCCCAGATTTCACAATAAATAATGGGTCGGCTGGCTCGTATCACTTCTACCCCACCCTGAAAAACATACCACTCAAAATTTTCAACATCCATTTTCATTCCAACAAAGGAGCCAGCATGTTGAAGTTCGGGAATGTCATCTAAAGAGAGAGCGGGCACATCAAAAGCTTTCTGATTAAAATCAGGAGCTTCCACTACCCTACTCAATCCATGCATCAGCACCCTTTGCTCAACCGGTTGAGACATCAGGAGTTGACCGGAACAATTGGCCAATGCAGACTCATATATTTTAATGTTTCCCGGAGAAAACAAACGTACCATCCTTTTCAAACACCGGATATTGGAAGGAACCGGCTCAAATGCGAGTATGGTGCAATTGGGTCGTTGACGAGCTATCATCAGCGAGGTGATTCCTAAGTTGGCTCCTGCGTCTACAACTATACCGGTATGCTTCAGGTGTTCAATAAAATAATTCAGTTCCCGATCGGGAAAAAAGATTCGAATAAAATACCATTGGAAAAGAGCAGTAAGAAAAAGATATTGGTCAATACCCAATAATTGTTGAAAAAAATACTGAATAGTTCGCTTCAACTTCATTTCAAGAACCGGGTTAGAACAGAAATACTGCCAAATGTTGGAATAGTGCGAAGATAACCTAAATGTATAAAGACTTGTTAAAGGAAAGAATTAGGTGAAACTGCAACAAACTATCTGTTACTTTGTTAATCGGTTCAGGGTCTTAAAAAGACCTGTTTCATCATTTAAGCGGCCTCCAAGCTACCATGCGAAGTATCAACCTATACATTTCCTCACTCCTGGCTCTGCTGTTTTTTTCCTCCGTTTCAACAGCTCAAAATCCACTTTCTATTAACGGCACAGTGAAAGATGCCAGTACAGGTGAAGTGCTGATAGGGGCATCGACCTATTTGCTGGAAAATACCCAGAAGATTACCCTAACCAATGGATATGGCTTTTTTTCCATCACTGCCAAACCAGGCAATTATCGTTTGGTAGTTGCTTCTACAGGCTATCAGCCCGATACCATGCGGGTTGCATTAACAACGAATCAAACCCTGGTCATCAAATTGCGACCGATAGGAAAAGAGCTGGCAGAGGTAGTTGTTTCGAGCAGTCGAAAAAATGACCAAGTATCAAGACCACTCATGGGGGTTCAGCGGCTGACCATGAAAGAAATGAACAGCGTGCCTGTCATTTTTGGTGAACGGGATGTTTTGAAATCTATTCAGTTACTCCCCGGTGTAAAGTCAGCCGGTGAGGGAAACAGTGGATTCTTTGTGCGGGGTGGTGCGGCAGATCAAAATCTTATCTTATTAGACGAAGCGACCGTGTATAATGCCTCACATTTATTGGGCTTCTTTTCCTCATTCAACTCTGATGCTATCAAAGACGTTACCTTATACAAAGGAGCTATGCCAGCGGAATATGGTGGGCGACTTGCCTCTGTGGTTGATGTGAAAATGCTGGATGGGAATAATCAGTCTTTTCATGCCAGCGGTGGTATCGGCTTGATCTCGTCTCGTCTTAACCTGGAGGGACCATTGGAAAAAGATAAGGGTTCATTCATTGTCAGTGCAAGAAGAACCTATGCAGATATTTTTCTGGGATTATCACGAGACAGCAGTATTCGTGATAACAGCCTATACTTTTATGACTTCAACGCAAAAGCCAACTATACCCTCAACAAGAAAAATCGACTTTTTCTCTCCGGTTATTTTGGCAGGGATAAACTTGGGTTTGGCAGAACCTTTGGTATTGATTATGGCAATAGTACGGCTACTTTGCGCTGGAATCACATCTTTAATGGAAGGTTGTTCATGAACAACTCACTCATTTATAGTAACTACAATTATAACATTGAGATAAAATCGGGCGTGAATAATCTGCTCATTAAGTCTAAGATTGAGGATTTGTCTTTGAAAACCGATTTCCAATATTTCATCAATAATGACAATAAATTCAATTTTGGTTTTCAGGTAACCCGTCACCTTTTATCACCGGGAATTGTTGAAGCTTCTGTCACTTCCAGCTTCAACTCACAAGCTTTACCGCTGAAAAGGGCAATGGAAAGTGCGGTTTACATAAATCATGAATATGCCCCTATCAGTGCATTGCGCTTTAATTATGGTTTACGTATAACACATTTTGCATTGATGGGACCGGGAACTTTTTATAGCTATGATTCTACTGGAAATGTAAAGGAGGTGATACAAAAAACGGGTGGTAGTCCGGTAGCTTCCTATCTGAATCCAGAGCCTCGATTTTCAGCCAGTTGGCTGTTAAGTCCATTAAGTTCAGTTAAAGCATCGTTTACGCGAAATGTTCAGAACTTACACTTGTTGAGCAATTCAGCTGCAATTAATCCCACTGATATCTGGATTCCGAGCAGCAACAATGTGCGGCCGGAAATTGCCGATCAAGCTGCCATTGGATATTACAAGAACGGTGCCAGTGGCATGTATGAATTCTTTGTAGAAGCGTATTATAAATGGATGCAGAATCAGGTAGATTATAGAAATGGTGCACAATTAAGGGCCAATGAGCAGGTTGAATCGCAATTGTTATTTGGGTCAGGCAGGGCTTATGGAATTGAGTGGTTCCTCAAAAAGAGAACCGGTCTACTGACAGGTTGGATCAGCTATACACTGGCAAGAACGGAGCGCCAGATCGAGGGTATTAATAAAGGCAATTGGTATCCGGCCCGTCAAGATCAAACACATAATCTGGCTATTGTAGGAATATATCAGCTTGGGAAGCGATGGTCGCTTTCAGCTAACTGGGTATATAATACAGGCAATGCAGTTACCTTCCCGAGTGGCAAGTACAGGATAAATGGTCAAACAGCTTACTACTATACCGAAAGAAATGGCTACCGTTTTCCTGATTATCATCGCTTAGATATTTCAGCCACTTTGAAAAATAAACCCAAAAAGGGTCGTGAGGGTGGATGGACGTTCTCGCTGTATAATGCTTATGGCAGAGAAAACACTTACAGTATCGAGTTCAAAGACGATCCCAACAATTCGGAAAAAACCATTGCCGAACAAACCGCCCTTTTCAGGTGGGTTCCTTCCATCACCTATAATTTCAAATTTTAGTGCTATGAAAAAAGATGCGCTCCACCAAAATTTGACGTTAGGGTATTTCTCCTCAATGAAAGCAACAGCTCGATCGTTCCAGCTATTTCTTCTGCTGTTACTAATTACCAGTGGAATGAGTTGTAAAAAAATCATCGATGTGAATCTGAATGATGCGGCACCACAACTTGTTGTTGAAGGGAATATTTACAGCACACCCGGGCCCTACTATATTCAAATCAGCAAAACTGTCAACTACAGCAGCAATAATCAGTTTCCACCGGTTTCCGGTGCCAGGGTGGTTATCAGAGATGTTACTGCAAACTTGTCAGATACATTAATTGAAATTCAGCAGGGACGATATGCTACACGATTGCTCTCGGGCGTTGCGGGCAGAACTTATCAATTACAGATAGTAGCTGAAGGAAAAAATTATACAGCATCATCCACCATACCCTCCCCGGTTTTATTAGATTCAGTAAGTTTTGAAAAAATCAGCCGACCGGGAGGTAAAACAGATTGGTTTGCGGTGATCAACTATCAGGATCCTGCCGGCATCAGCAACTATTACTTGTTCACGCTGCTGGTAAACGGAAGAAGAATCAATAATACTTTTGTTTACGATGATCGTTTTTCAGATGGTCGTTATGTTTCCAGAACTTTAAGAACCGACAGTACCTATATCAATCCAGGGGACTCAGTAACTGTTACTATGCAGCACATGGGTAAAGAGGGATTTGATTATTATAGCACGTTTGCTCAAGTAACGGGAAATGGTGCATTACAAACAATAAGTCCTGCCAATCCCATCAGCAATATCTCTAATGGAGCACTTGGCTATTTTCTTGCTACCCATACGAATACCAGAAAAAGAGTAGCACGCTGAATAAAAGGGGCAGTTGCTAAAAATTGGGTTGCTGGCAAGTTGGTCTGTTTCGCCTGAACACTTCGCTGATTGCAACAATGAAAATGTTTTATTAATTTTTTTTCTAAGGTGTAGGCAGAAAAGTAGAACCATACTACTGATTAATCAATTCACTCCACTTCGAGTACTCTTTTCTGAGCTGCCCCACGTAGTTAGTAATGGAGGTTTGCAACGGGTTGAATATGAATAAATTAATACTATCTAACCCCGGGCTTCAGGGATAGCAATTTTCAGTCGACATAAACGTTGTTGTAAAGTAAAGATATATAGGCCTGCTCGCGAATAGAGCTTGATAATGTATTGTTTATATTTTGTTTAATACATAAATATGTATTTATATCAAATACAATTAATTACATATAACAATTTTATTATTCATTTAATACTAAACAGGAAAAATCCATTAAAAAGATAGGAAATCCCCCATTGTTAGGGTTTTGGGTCGGAAATAGATTTGTGTACCAATATGTGAGATGAAACTATGCTTGGAAAAGAGACGAAGGGTTTACTATCATAAAACATTTACAATGTGTTAACAGGTTAATAGGAAGCAAGAAGACGTATACTGCTATCTTTATTAAAGGATGTAGTGAAATCTTTACAGGATAATTACTAGAATCCTTAAATCCAATACCTGTCGCATTCAATTATTTTGTATGCAACTGAAAAACTATATTTTCCTGTGAAAAGGATTATTTTATTATTTCTTGTCTTACTATCATTTAATGCTGTTAAGGGGCAGACGTATA
>CAYUXJ010000010.1:67645-88698 GCA_964448845.1 uncultured Sediminibacterium sp. | reverse complement strand
GCATCCTCGAAAACGATGCAGTCCGCAGGATTCACTCCCAACTTTTCAGCAGCAGACAAAAATGTTTCAGGATCAGGTTTGCTTACCCGCACATCAACTGCACTAACGATCGCATTGAAGTAATGACTTATCTGTAACCCTTCAAGTACATAATGAATATTTACAGGCAATGCAGCCGAACCGATCGCCATGGGAATCTGCCGAAGATACGCTTGCTGCAGAAAAGAATCCAAACCAGGAATGAGCCGAAGATGGGGTCGAAATACTTCTCTATAACCAGCCTCTTTTTGTTCAATCATTGACGCCATCTCTGCTGCCGAGAAACGGCCGGGGAAAATGCGTTCCAGCAATTCTTCATTCTTTCCATAACATTCCAGCTTTACCTGTTCGAGTGTTAAGCCGGCGCCAAATGAATTTAAAATATCATGCCACGCCTTGATATGAAAATTCATATCATCTACCATGGTGCCATTGAGGTCAAAAATGAATGCTTTTTTATGCATACGTATCAGAGGTGTTTCAAATAAATCGGTTTATCAGATTCTCGAGGTATTCCTGTCGGCCACTGAGTACCTCAGGTTCACCTGACTGACGGGCCAGTTCGGCCAGTGCTGTAAGGGTCAATTTACCATCTTCAAATGACTTACCCAGACCCGTATCAAAGCTTGCATAGCGTGCCTGGCGTATGCTAACATAATCAGACGATGTAAGTATTTTATCTGCGACAAGCAATGCCCTGGCAAAGCTATCCATGCCTCCAATATGCGCATGAAATAAATCAGCCGGATCGGTTGAATTGCGGCGTCGCTTGGCATCGAAATTGATGCCGCCACCCGCAAAACCGCCTGAAGGAAGAATGACCAGCATAGCTTCTACCAACTCATATAAATTATTAGGGAATTGATCAGTATCCCAGCCGTTTTGATAATCCCCTCGGTTGGCATCGATGCTGCCCAGCATACCGGCATCTGCTGCCACTTGTAACTCATGCTGAAAGGTATGTCCGGCAAGAGTTGCATGATTGACCTCTACATTCAACTTAAAATCGCTGAGCAGATCGTATTCGCGTAAGAAGCCGATTACAGTCGCCGCATCATAGTCATATTGATGTTTGGAAGGCTCACAGGGCTTGGGTTCAATAAAAAAATGGCCGGTAAAGCCATGCTGTCTGGCATACTCTTTTGACATGTGTAGAAAACGGGCAAGATGATCTAATTCTTTTTTCATCTGCGTATTGAGCAAGCTCATGTAGCCCTCTCTTCCACCCCAAAAAACATAATTGGCACCATTTAATTGAATGGTTGCATCGAGTGCTGCTTTTACCTGAGCACCCGCATGCGCTACCACCCGAAAATCGGGATTGGTCGCAGCGCCATTCATATAACGACGATGACTAAACAAGTTTGCGGTACCCCACAATAATTGTATACCACTGGCTTTTTGCTTTTCAAGGGCATACGCAGTGATTATTTTTAAACGCCTTTCATTTTCGGCCAGATCATCTGTATGCTCAACCAGATCTACATCATGAAAACAATAAAAGGGAATTTGTAGTTTAGAGATGAACTCAAAAGCAGCATCCATTTTTAATTTTGCCCGATCAACCGGATCATTTGCGTTATTCCAGGGATGGAGATGGGTGGGTTCGCCAAAAGGATCAGCGCCATTTCCTACGAAACTATGCCAGTAAGCACAGGCAAAACGTAACCAGGCTTTCATGGGTTTCCCGGCCACGATCCTATCAGCATCGTACCAACGAAAAGCCAATGGGTTGTCACTACCGGGGCCTTCATATCGAATGGCACCAATCTCTTTGAAATACGCTTTGTCACCTGTTATGATTTGCATACGCAACAATTTAGCTATTATTGATTTGTTTTATTAATTCATGCTGCCAGTTTTGATATAATTCATCCCATCGCCCAACTTGATGATCCGGCTCTATTCGTTTCAGTGGTATATCCGTTTCAAATACAGCTTTATCAGATGGAAAGCATCCTACTCCCCTGGCAGCGCCGCGTGCCGCCCCCAGACTGCCATCTGTATCATACAATTCAAGCGGAGTTTGGGTTACCTGCACGAAAGCTTCAGTAAATACATCACTCAGGAAGAGATTAGCCCGACCTGCCTTGATTAGATTTGTAGTGACCTGCATTGCATGGAGTATATCTAATCCGTATCGAAAAGCAAATGCAACCCCCTCTTGTGCAGCCCTGAAAAGATGCGCCTGACTGTGGCGGTTCAAGTCAATATGAAGTAGATGGGCTTGAACCAATTTATTTTCCAGCATACGCTCGACGCCATTGCCAAAAGGAAAAAAGTTAAGACCATCAGCACCTGGAGCAACTGAAGCAGCCAAGTAGTTCATTTGCTCATAACTATAATTAGAACCGATCAGCTTTCTTATCCATTTATTTAAAATACCGGCACCGTTGATACACATCAGCAAACCCAGATTGATTTTTTCTGAACTGTGGTTTACATGCGCAAATGTGTTGATGCGGCCATGGGGATCGCTCTTGACTTGATCGGTCACGGCATATATAACCCCTGAAGTGCCTGCGGAAGCAGCCACTTCGCCCGAATGGAGCACACCCAATGACCAGGCATTGTTCATCTGGTCTCCCGCCTTGTACGTGACCGGTATACCAACACTTAATTGAAGTGCGGCTGCTGCAATTGGTGTAAGTTCGCCATGGTTTCCAAATACAGATCGGATATCAGGTATCCAAGCAGGACTCCACTGATGGTATTGGAATAATTTTTCAGCCAGTTGATTAGTTGAAAAATCCCAGAACATGCCTTCCGACAATGCTGCAGGTGTGGTGGTAGCCACACCTGTCAAACGATAAGAGATATAATCGCCCGGTAGCATCACATACTGGATTTGACGAAATAATTCCGGCTCATGCTTTTGCACCCATGCCAGCTTAGATGCTGTAAAATTTCCAGGCAGATTCAATAGATGCTCCAAACAGTAAGCTGACCCGAGTGCAGCCTGTGTTTGCTCACCAATCGTTACTGCTCTGCTATCACACCAAATAATACTATTTCGAAGGCACTTGCCTTCCTTATTTAACAGTACCAGTCCATGCATCTGGTAAGATATCCCGATTGCTTTGATATCAGCGGGAGCATACAAGCCGGATGCATGTGCTTTTCGTAAAGCCTGCTGCAGATAAATCCACCAGTCCTCAGGTGACTGTTCTGCCCAACCTTCCTGCAAAGAGAGAATAGGTGCTTCCTCTTCCGGATACCGAACGGTTACCAAAGACCGGTTACTACCAGCATCCCAAATGGTCAACTTGATAGCAGAAGTGCCAAAATCAATACCTAAACAGAGCATACCAGCGCAGATTGGCTTCTAATTTAATTATTTCCTGTTGAAAACGCTCAAAACCATGATTTAACATAAGTGTAGACTTTTTATCTTCTATCATAAATAGGGTGTTATTGCATTATGGCTGATGAATGGTACCGAAAATTTTGTGCTACTAATGCAGCCGGACAGGTAGGGTGCTGAAAGTGGCATGAAAAATAAAAAATCAATGAATTCGTTATTTCAAGGGTAGTATCTCTAATCTACTCTTCAAAAGATCTATAGCTATACCCGTTTATGGTTACAAAGCTTTTATATGTCTTCCTATTGATGCCGGTTTTCGTATCCGCACAGCATATCGGAGGTTATAGAAAAAAAGTGATTTCACAGCCGCTGATCAGCAATCGATATACCTCAAACCCTGCTGTTCATGTATTTGGCAATAAGATTTATATCTACTGTTCGCAAGACAATGAGCAGGGGATCGCCGGAAGCACGAAAGGTGATCAATATGCCATGCGAGACTTGTTTGTTTATACCATGGAGGATCCTGCTGGGCCAATAACTGAAATTGGCCGTGTACTGGATATAAAAGATATACCCTGGGCAAGTCGTCAGCTCTGGAGTACGGATGTGGCATATTATAAGGGAGTCTATTATCTATATTTCTCAATAAAGGATAAAAATGAGGTGTTCCGGATTGGAGTTGCCACTTCTTCGAATCCTAGCGGACCTTTTAAGACAGAAAAAAATCCAATGGCATTTGGATACAGTGTTGATCCCTGTGTATTTAGAGATGATGATGGTAGTTTCTATCTCTATTTTGGAGGTATTCGAAATGGTCAGTTACAAAAATGGGAGAACAATGTTTTTAATCCGGATGGCGAGAGCAGGACGGGCGATCAAAATGCTATTTTACCGCGGGTAGCCAGACTTTCTGCAGATATGAAACAAATAGCAGAAATGGTTCGCGAAGTAAAGATCACAGATGCTGCCGGAAATTTGCTGGAAGAAAAGGATAACAAAAAAAGGTTTTCGGAAGCGACCTGTGTACATAAATACAATGGAAAATACTATTTGACCTATTCAACCGGAGAAACCCGGCTGATTGTATATGCAATAGGCGATTCGCCTTATGGTCCCTTCACCTATCGAGGAGTACTGCTGGAGGCGGTTGCCGGATCTACTTCTCATCATGCCATTATTAATATAAAAGGAAAATGGTATTTATTTTATCATGATTCACAGTTGTCCGGTTTAGGGTATCTCCGCAATATCCGTCTTTCTGAGTTAAAGTATTTACCAGATGGCAGTATTCTATCCATTCAACCGAATGGGGGGAAGTAGCGATAAATGGAAAAAATTTGTATTTTAGGATAATAAAAATTTTTGCCATGAAAAAACTTTTTCTTTTCCTCTTTGCCTTCTGCCTCTTCACGGCTGCCGGTATTGCACAGACAAAGAAGTCTGAACCAGCTAAAACAGCAAAATCTTCCGGACCTACTAAAAGTGATGGTACCCTAGATATGCGTTATAAAGCCAATAAAGAAGCTGCAAAACCTGCAGGTCCTACAAAGAAAGATGGGACCCTGGATATGCGCTACAAAGAAAATAAGGCCGCCGCGCCTAAAAAAGGTAAAGGATAATGTTGGCCTGCCATAGAGCCCTTCATTTGAGGGGCTTTTTTATGGGCACTTACTTGCAATTGCCTGCGCGACAGTCCAGCCACTGGCCCAGGCATGTTGAAAATTAAATCCGCCGGTCACCCCATCTACATCTACCACTTCTCCGCAGAAAAAAAGTCCGGGAACCAGTTTACTTTCCATTGTTTGCGGATGAATTTCATTCAAAGCAATTCCCCCACAGGTAACAAACTCTTCCTTGAAGGTAGTTTTCCCTTTAAATGAATAAGTAGAATTCAGCAATAATTGAATCAGCTTATTTTGTTCCACTGAAGTCATGTCAGCCCACGATTTATCAGCTACTAAACCTGCTTTAACCAATAGATATTGCCAGAGGCGAGTAGGAAGAGTAAAGGGACATCGGGCGAATATTTTCTGTCCACCAAACTGTTTACGCCAATGTGGCCATTGTTCGCGCAGTGCTGTTTCATGAAAGGAAGGAAGCCAGTTAATTTTCAAGGAACCGGTGTAATTCATTTCCGCTAATTTCCTGGCAGCAAAAGCGGAGAGTCGAAGCGCAGCAGGTCCGCTGATGCCCCAGTGAGTTATCAGCAGTGGTCCTTCCTCCTGTAATCGGGAACCTTCCAAAGCGATTCTTGCCGGATTGACAGAGATGCCCATTAACCGGCGCAAGTCTTCATCGGGGATATTAAAAGTAAATAGGGAGGGTACGGGTGCTTCGATGTGGTGACCCAATTGTTGTAGCCACATAAATTGTTCCACTTTGGGATAACCCCCAGAAGCTACACAGACAAAATCTGCCGTCTGACGGTGACCATCACTGGTCGTGACCAGAAAACCTTCTTTACATTCTATTGCTACTACTTCCTTGCGTAATAAGACAGACACCTGATATTTTTCAGCCTCTCGCTGCAAACAATCTACAATCGTTTGTGAAGTATTGGTGGATGGGAACATTCTGCCATCAGGCTCCGTAACAAGTTCAATTCCTCTCTGCTGAAACCATTGAATGGTTTCAATTGGGCCGAAGGTATGCAACAAGTGCTTCATCAGTCGTGCACCTCTCGGATATTGTTTACTCATATCATCTGCGTCAAAGCAGGCATGGGTTACATTACACCGCCCGCCACCACTAACGCTAACTTTTGACAGGAGACGGTTTGTTTTCTCTAAAATAGTTACTTCAAGCTGTGGATTATTTTTTGCAGCGTTCACGGCACAAAAGAAACCGGCAGCCCCCCCTCCTATGATGATGAGTTTCTTTTTTTTCATGGCTTCATGCGCATCAGTGCAGCCATTTTTTCTATTCCCGACCAAAGATTTTCTAAACGCATATTTTCATTTTCAGCATGCTGGTTATTATCATAGTTTGCTATCGGTACTGTGATTGGGTAAGCTGCTGCATATTTTTCAAACATGTACAAAGGTAAACTGCCACCCATTAAAGGAACGACCAATAGCTTATGCTGGGTATGGCGCTGTAATGCCTCAATTACACCGGCAGCAAAAGGATGATTGATAGGTGTTCTTTGTGCATTGTATCCGGACTTCCGCCTGATCTGAATGATTTTATCGTATTTATTTCGTTCAGCAGTAGTAGGCGCATCGCGGGTAATAAAGTATCCCTGCTTACGAATATGTGCTTCTACTCTTTGTTGTTGAACCTGATAATCTATACCCGGTACGAGTCTCAGATCAAGTGTAGCAGTTGCAATAGATGGTATGATATTACTTGCCCCGCTACCGGTAGCGGCACTTTGTATGCCATTGATGTTTAAGGAAGGCAGTAATAGGGAAGCAGAAAGTGTCCGTTGAGGTGCTTCTGCTCTTCTGAATCCAAATGCCCGTTTCAACTCCTCATCTATATTGGGTAACGCCTGTAAAGCAGTTTTTTCCTTAATTGTGAGTGCAGGAATTGAATCATAAAAATGTTCAATCAATACTTTACCATCCAAATCCTTCATAGATGCCAGCAGGTGGCTGAGTAAGTGCGCCGGATTGGGAGCCCAGTTTCCGTAATGCCCACTGTGAAGTGGTCGGTTACTCCCATAAACGGTGAGTTCCATACCGGCATCTCCCCGAACCCCTAAAAATAGTTGTGGTAATCCGGAAGGATGCTCGGGGCCATCGCAGATAATCCAACCGTCACTTTTGAGTAAGGCAGCGTGGCGAGTCAGAATATTGGGAAGATGGGTTGACCCAGCTTCTTCTTCCCCTTCAAAAAAGAAGCGAAGATTCACGGTAGGTAACTGACCCAGTTCTTTGAGTGTTTGAAAGGCTTTGATGATAGCAAAAACACCCGCCTTATCATCGGCACTGCCCCTTCCGGTAATCCGCCATTGAGCAGAGGGCGATTGCTGTTGTTCGAAATCAGTAATTACTGTAAAGCCAGATGCAGGGGTACCGTCTATGATAAGGGGACGAAATGGGTGCCAGCCCGGTAACCATTTAGAACTATCAACAGGTTGTCCATCATAGTGCGCATAAAAAACAATGGTTCGCTTTGCACCGGGCACATTCACTTCCCCATATACGGACGGGGGAACGCCAGTTACATCCGCACCCAGCAACTGTATATTTTCAATACCTGTCTTTCGCATCATATCGATGATAAAAGAGGTATTTAGTTGTTGGTTTTCCGGATTAAGTGGCGTGTTGGGAATTCGAACAAAGGAGAGGTATTCCTGCAGCCAGGTTATTTGATGAAGCTGTAGATATTGCTTCTTTCTGTCCTCCTCAGTTGGTTGTGCAGCTAATTGAAAAGTAGCTGATAAAATGATGAGAGCCGAAATGTACAGTGATTTCATTCCTTAAAGATAGGAACGAAAGCAGGAATCAGTAGTAGGAACTATTCAAATTTTGGTTGGCTTTCTCTGCTTTTTCAATGATACTATAGTCTGAAAGTATCAATGCCTTATTTTTTTTGACACAAACATCGTGTTCAAAATGAACGGCTATCTTTCCATCTCTCGTTCTGACAGTCCAGCCATCCTCATCGGTATATATTTCGCGGGAGCCCAATGTAATCATCGGCTCGATGGCTAAAACGAGGTTTTCTTTCAATCTCGGTCCAGATCCCCGTTTACCATAATTCGGCACTTGCGGGTCTTCATGCAAATTCCTTCCCAGTCCGTGACCAACGAGTTCCCTTACTACACCATAGTGATGTTTGCGTTCTACATAATCCTGTATAGCAAATGAAATATCGCCGACACGATTATTTACGATGGTTTTTTCAATACCCAGGTAAAGTGACTCTTTGGTGACTTTCACCAATTGCAAAACAGACTGGTCTACATCACCGAGGATGAAAGTGTAAGCATGATCGCCATGCCAACCATTTAGTATAACACCGATATCAATCGACACCACATCACCGTCCTTCAATGGATGCTCATCTGGAAAGCCATGTACTACCACATCATTTACAGAAGCGCATATGTGGTAGGGATACCCTCTGTATTGATAAAAAGATGGAATGGCCTTATGATCTCTGATGAACTCATTACAAAGCTGGTCTATCTGAAGGGTCGTCATTCCTGGTTTCAGCACTTTTGCAACGGCTTCCAATGACTTACTGACCAGCAGGGCCGATTCCTGCATTGATTGAATTTCACTCTCAGTTTTACAAAACATCATACCGGCTGTGTTTCGATAAAAAAAATAAACCTGCCGGGCAATGCCTGACAGGTTTGATATCTTTTCTTCATATCAATTATAAAGTAGACGTTGTTGTGGTACCAACGGTTTGTCTTCCCTGAATCCGTCCGCTCTTCATCAAACCATCGTATTGACGCATTAACAGGTAGGTTTCTATCTGCTGCAGCGTATCGAGAATCACCCCAACCATGATCAGCAGTGATGTGCCACCGAAGAATGAGCTAAAGCCCTGTGTCACATTCAGTCGCTGAGCAAACCCTGGCATGATACCCACGAAAGCAAGGAAAATAGCGCCTGGCAGTGTGATCTTATCCATGATACCACCGATATAATCTGCTGTAGGCTGTCCTGGCTTAACGCCTGGAATGAAACCATTATTTTTCTTCAGGTCTTCAGCAATTTGCTTGGGATTGAAAATGAGGGCTGTGTAAAGGAAAGTGAAACCAATCACCATAACTGCATAGATCAGCATGTACCAGAAGTTGCTATGGTCATTGAAGATCCGGATAATGCCTTGAGTTGAGTCGAGGTTGGTGAAGGAAACCAGCGTAGGCAGGAACATGATGGCCTGTGCGAAAATGATGGGCATTACACCAGCACTGTTTACCTTAATGGGTAAAAACTGTCGGGCACCACCCAGTTGTTTATTTCCGACGATCTGTTTTGCATAGTTCACAGGAATTTTCCGAACACCCTGCACCAAAACGATTAGTCCCATGATGATGATGACTAAAATGGCAATTTCAACCAGGAAAATCAGTAATCCGCCACCACCCCGCTGCTCTTTAGAGCTGAATTCCTGTATGAGAGAGATGGGAAGACGGGAGAGAATACCTACCATGATAATGATGGAGGTGCCATTTCCAAGTCCTTTATCCTGGATACGCTCACCTAGCCACATAACGAAGAGGGTACCGGCTGTCAGCGTGATAATGGTTGAGAAAGTGAAAGCAGAACCTTCAAAACCCGGAAGTATGGCATCACGGTAGCCGGGGCCATTCAGGTACGCCACATAAGCTGCTGCCTGAAAGATGGTAACCAGTACAGTGAGGTAGCGCGTCCACTCATTGATTTTTTTTCTTCCGCTATCGCCATCCTTCTGAATTTTCTGCAAGGTTGGAACCAGGATGGTCATGAGCTGCATGAAGATGGAGGCCGAGATGTAGGGCATGATACCCAATGCCAGAATGGAAGCTTGAGAGAAGCCTCCACCGGCGAACATGTCGAAAATGCCTAACAAACCAGTGTTACTGGCTGTCTGCTGGGCTTGTTCGATTTTATTCGGATCCATGCCAGGTAAAACGATGTGGTTACCCAGGCGGTAAGTAAGAACCAGTGCCAGTGTAAGTATAATCTTATCCCTTAGCTCCTCAATGGTCCAGATATTCTTTAATGTCTGTATTAATTTTTTCACTGAATGGCTATTAATGACTTTATAAATTGCAATTGGTTGGTTTGACCATCGTGCAGCGGCAATTTACAATAATTTATGCGATAATTTCAATGGTTCCGCCGGCAGCTGTTACTGCATTCTTAGCTTTTTCGCTGGCAGCATTTACTTTGAAAGTCATGGCAGATTTCAATTCGCCATTCGCCAGTAATTTAACGCGGTCGGTTTTACCAATCAGTCCGTTTGTATACAGGGTTTCAGGACTAATCTCTGTAAATCCGTATTTCTCAGTCAACTGAGCGATCTGGCCAAGGTTGAATACTTTATAAGAAATGCGGTGAATGTTGGTAAAGCCTCTTTTGGGGATACGGCGCTGGATAGGCATCTGGCCGCCTTCGTGGGCCATTTTGCTTTTATAACCAGCGCGGCTTTGTCCGCCCTTATTACCTTTTGTTGATGTACCACCTTTACCGGATGCTTCTCCACGTCCGATACGGATAGCTTTGTGGGTAGATCCTTTGGCGGGTTTAAGTGTGTGCAGTTTCATGTTTGGATGTTTGAACTTACGGGGCATCACCCCTCGCTTAATAAATGTTTTCTTGTGGCACAGAAGAAATTACTGCACCTCTTCCACCTTTATGAGGTGGGTTACTTTTTGGATCATTCCAAGTATCTGCGGTGTAGCTTCGAATTCTTTCGTTGCATTCAGTTTACGCAAACCGAGGGCTACCAATGTTTTTTTCTGACGCTCCGGACGGTCAATGCCGCTCTTGATTTGCGTGATTTTAATTTTTTTCATGACTAACTTTTTTACAGGTTTCGGCTGATTATCCGTTGAAAACTTTGGTCAGTTTAAGGGTGCGTGTTTTGGCAACCTGAACTGGTTCCCGCAACATAGCTAATGCTTTGATGGTTGCCTTTACCACATTGTGTGGGTTGGCTGATCCCAGACTTTTGGCAAGTACGTCGGTCACGCCAGCGCTTTCCAATACTGCGCGCATGCTTCCTCCGGCGATAACACCGGCACCGTGTGCAGCTGGTTTAATCAGTACTTTAGCAGCACCGTCTTTTGCAAGTTGCTCATGCGGTATGGTTCCATGCATTATCGGAACTTTAACCAAGTTCTTCTTTGCATCTTCAATTCCTTTGGAGATGGCTTCCTGTACTTCCTTTGCTTTTCCAAGTCCATGCCCTACCACACCACTTTCATTACCAACAACTACGAGTGCGGAAAAACTGAAGGTACGTCCTCCTTTTGTGGTCTTAACTACACGGTTAATGGCAACTACTTTATCCTTGAGTTCCATCTCGCCGGCGGCTTTTACTTTATTTACACTAAGTTTCGACATTGTCTGAAATTGATTGTATGATTATGCTTATAAATTAAAACTGAAGTCCAGCTTCACGGGCTCCATCCGCTACAGATTTTACTCTTCCGTGATAGAGATTACCGCCCCTGTCGAAAACGCATCCCTGCAAACCTAGTGACTGGGCCTTGCGGGCGATGGCATTACCAACCAGTTTAGCTTTTTCAATTTTTGTGCCTTTATTGGCTTGGATATCCTTATCAAGTGAAGAAGCTGCAGCGAGTGTTACACCGTTATCGTCATCTATCAGTTGTGCGTAGATTTCGGCATTGCTTCTGAAAACAGAAAGGCGGGGTTTTGTTGAGGTACCGGCAATTTTTTTGCGAATGCGGTATCTGATTTTTTGCCTTTGAATCAATTTACTCATGGTATGTTTTTTTTGTTTTCCGATGCTGCGGGAAAACTGTTTAGCTAACTTATTTCTTATTTACCTGCGGCTTTACCAGCTTTTCTTCTCAGTTGTTCACCAATGTATTTAACACCCTTTCCTTTGTAAGGCTCAGGCTTTCTCAGACTACGCAGTTTTGCTGCTACTTGTCCGATTAGTTGCTTGTCAACACCTTCCAGGAAGATTTTAGGGTTCTGTCCTTTTTCGGTTACGGTTGTCACTTTTAATTCCTTAGGAATTTCAAAGATGATGTTGTGAGAATAGCCTAGTGCCAGATCAAGTACATTACCTGTATTAGCGGCTTTATAACCTACACCGACAAGTTCCAGATCTTTCTTAAATCCTTCGGTTACACCTTTCACCATATTGTTGATGAGCGAACGGTATAAACCGTGCATAGCACGGTGACGGATTTGGTTAGTGGGACGAGTCAGGTTGATTTGACCATCTTTCACCTCAACAGCGATATCACGGTTGATGCTTTCATTCAGTTCACCCTTTGGGCCTTTAACAGTAACTACATGTTCAGCGTTCACGCTAACAGTAACACCTGCCGGGATACTGATGGGTTGTTTTCCTATTCGAGACATAGTCGTTTATTTTTAAAAATGATAGTTGGATCGTGTTCAGCCCCGACTAAAGGCTTATATGATCGAAACCAACCAGATATTAATAGATATAACAAAGTACTTCTCCGCCCACGTTCTGTGCTTTCGCCTGCTTATCTGTGATTACCCCTTTTGAGGTGCTCAAGATAGCAACACCCAGACCATTGATTACACGTTTGATCTCAGATGGCTTCGCATACTGACGCAAACCGGGACGGCTTACTCTTTCCAGGGAGCGAATAGCTGCCTGCTTGGTTTGCGGGTCGTACTTCAATGCGATTTTGATAACGCCTTGCTTATTGTCATCTTCAAATTTGTATTTCAGGATGTATCCCTGCTCGTACAAAATTTCGGTCAACCGCTTTTTCATATTTGAAGCAGGAATCTCCACCAGTCTGTGACCGGCCATTTGTGCATTGCGGATTCTGGTGAGGAAGTCTGCTATAGGATCTGTTACCATATTGATTGAATTAAATCAGTTCAAAATTTGTTTTTACCACGTATTATTACCAGCTGGCTTTTTTCACGCCTGGGATGATACCGTTCAGGGCCATATCACGGAACATAATCCGCGAGATGCCAAAGAAGCGCATATAACCTTTGGGACGACCAGTAAGCTGGCAACGGTTTTTCAAACGAACCGGTGAAGCGTTCTTGGGTAATTTATCAAGAGCGGTATAATCACCTGCAGCTTTCAATGCCTTTCTTTTTTCGGCATATTTAGCTACCATTTGTTCACGCTTCCGCTGTCTGGCTTTGATGGATTCTTTTGCCATGTGTATTAGTTGTTTTCTTTTTTAACGTTTTTGAAAGGCATACCCAGTTCTTTGAGTAATTCAAAGGCTTCCTCATTGGTTTGGGCAGTTGTAACGAAAGTGATATCTAGACCTGTGATCTTATTTACTTTATCAATATCAATCTCAGGGAAGATGATTTGTTCAGTTACACCTAAGGTATAGTTACCTCTGCCATCGAAAGCTTTATCACTGATACCTTTGAAATCACGCACACGGGGAAGAGCAACCGATACGAGCCTGTCAAGGAACTCATACATCTTTTGACCGCGCAATGTTACACGGGCACCGATGGGCATACCGCGACGGAGTTTGAAGTTGGAAATATCTTTCTTAGAACTGGTCGGAACGGCTTTCTGGCCGGTGATCATGGTCAGCTCTTCCACTGCCACATCGACCAATTTCTTATCTGTTACAGCACCATTCACACCGCGGTTGATGCAAATTTTTTCAAGACGAGGTGCCTGCATTACAGTACCGTATGAAAACTTCTTCATGAGGGCAGGAACCACATCCCGTGTGTATTTGTCTGCCAGTCTAGCTGTATATTTTTCCGTACTCATTTGATTACCTCCCCTGATTTTTTAGAGATGCGAACTAATTTACCCTCTTCACGTGTTCTTTTCACGCGAGTGGCCTCACCGGCTTTGGCATCCCAAAGCATAACATTAGAAATGCTGATAGGCGCTTCTTTCTGTATGATACCACCTTTGGTATTTTGGGCCGTTGGCTTGGTATGTTTTTTAACTATATTGATACCTTCAACAACCACGCGTCCCTTATCAAGTATTACTTCCAGCACGATGCGGGGTTTTTTAAGGTCTTTGCCATCACCGGCAATCACAACAACTGTGTCGCCTTTTTTGATGTTGAACTTAGGTTTAAATCTTGTATTCATGGTACCTCCAACTCTCCGAGGAGTTATTTTTTGTGATATAAATAATGTTTACAGTACTTCCGGTGCCAGTGAAATGATTTTCATGTAACCTTTATCGCGTAACTCACGGGCTACTGGTCCAAAAATCCGCGTGCCCCTGGGTTCATCGGAATTGTTCAATAACACCACGGCATTATCATCAAAGCGGATGTAAGATCCATCTTTCCGACGCAGCTTGTTTTTTGTACGAACAATAACTGCTTTGGAAACCGTACCCTTTTTAATACCACCGGCAGGAATGGCATCCTTAACGGTTACTACAATTTTGTCACCGATTTTGGCATAATCCTGACCGCTGTTTCCCAGCACGCGGATGCAAAGCACTTCTTTCGCTCCGCTGTTATCGGCAACATTCAGTCGACTTTCTTGCTGTATCATTGTTAATCTGTTTGAATTTGATGGCGGGGAAGAAGTTGGTTTGGAATTGATCCACACTAATTTCCATCCGCTCGTTTTTTACTTCGCTTTTTCTACCACTTCCACCAGGCGCCAACGTTTGGTTTTGCTCAGCGGACGAGTTTCCATGATTTTTACCACATCACCGATTCCGCACTCCTCTTTTTCGTCGTGGGCATGGAATTTCGTGGTCTTCTTCACGAACTTTCCGTAAATAGGGTGCTTTACTTTCCTTTCTACGGCGACGGTGATAGTCTTAGCCATTTTATCGCTGGTAACTACTCCCGTTCTTGTTTTGCGTAAATTTCTTTCAGCCATTTTTTTGTTGATTTATGGATTAAATGCCCATTTCTTTTTTCTTAAGTTCCGTCTTCAGCCGGGCAATGTCACGGCGGAGGGTACGGATATTCATTGGATTTTCAAGTGGAGAAATTGCATGGGCAAACTCCAGCTTCTTCAGTCTCAGCTGATCATCTTTAATCTTAGCAGTCATGTCAGACACACTCATTTCCCGAATCGACTTATTGAATGCGTTGGTTTGTTTATTTGCCATGGATAATAATTTTTATGCCTGTAAATCTCTTCTGATGATAAATTTGGTAGCGATTGGTAATTTTTGTGCCGCAAGTTTCATGGCCTCTTTCGCTGTTGCCTCAGTAACACCATCACACTCGAATATAATGCGCCCTGGTTCAACAACGGCAGCCCAGAATTCAGGATTACCTTTACCCTTACCCATACGAACTTCAGCGGGCTTGCGGGTGATTATTTTATCGGGGAAAATCCGAATCCATACGTTTCCTTCTCTTTTCATGGCACGGGTCATAGCTTGACGCGCAGATTCGATCTGGCGGTTGGTCAGCCATATGGGCTCCAGCGCTTTTAGGGCAAAAGAACCAAAAGAGATGGCCGTTCCACGCTTCGCGACTTCACGAATCCGGCCCTTTTGCTGTTTCCGGTGCTTGCTTCTTTTAGGTTGTAACATGTATTGCTGTTTGTAATTCTATGAATGCTGTTTCTTTTCTGCGATTAAGATGAACGACGACCACCTCTTCCACCGCCGGGTCTGTCTCCACCGCCACGACGATCATCTCTTCTGTCACCACCTCTTCTGTCTCCTCTGTCATCTGGTCTTTCTCTGCGGTCGCTCATGTCTGTTTTGCCACCAACGAAATTGGGATTCAGTTCACGCTTACCCAATACCTCACCCTTACAAATCCACACTTTAATTCCAATTTTTCCATAAACGGTTTGAGCAAAAACACTGGCGTAGTCGATATCCATGCGGTAGGTATGCAGGGGCACACGACCTTGTTTGAATTCTTCGCTACGGGCAATCTCTGCACCCCCCAGACGACCACTCACTTTTACTTTGATGCCCTCTGCACCCATACGAAGTGTGGAAGCAATCGACATTTTAATGGCTCTTTTGAAATTGATTCTGTTTTCAATCTGACGGGCAATGGTGTCACCTACGATATTGGCATCCAGCTCGGGTCTGCGAATTTCGAGGATATTGATTTGTACATCTTGATTGCTGGTCAATTTCTTCAGTTCCTCTTTGATACGGTCCACCTCATTACCACCTTTACCTATGATGATACCCGGCTTTGAAGTATGGATGGTAACAATCAGTTTACCCAGCGTACGCTCGATTACAATCTTGGCGATACCGCCTTTGTTGATACGGGCATTGAGGTAATTACGGATTTTATTGTCCTCGATCAGGTTGTTGGCGAAGTCTTTCTTGCTGCCATACCAGTTGCTGTCCCATCCACGGATGATACCTAACCTGTTACCAATCGGATTTGCTTTTTGACCCATATAAGTGTTTTACGAATTATTTGTTTGAATCTACAATTAAAGTGACGTGGTTGCTGCGTTTACGAACACGGTATCCGCGGCCCTGAGGTGCTGGACGCATTCTTTTCAGGGTGCGACCACCATCAACAAAAACCGTTTTTACGATCAGGCTGCTATCCGCTGCACTGGTGCCACTGTTTTTCTGCTCCCAGTTGTTGATAGCACTTTTAAGCAATTTAGCGAGTGGAACTGCATTGTGCTGAGGATGGTGTTCGAGTATGGCGAGTGCCTTCTCTACATCCATACCACGGATCACATCAGCCAGTAAGCGCATTTTGCGCGGGCCTGTAGGATAATTATTAAGTTTTGCTACTGCTTCCATTTCATTTTATTTTTTTGAGCTGTCGGGTTAGATGTTAGTTGTCAGCCCGGGTGTTTATTTTTTTGTTCCGGCGTGGCCTCTGAAATTACGGGTGGGAGCAAATTCACCCAATTTATGACCAACCATAAATTCCGTTACATACACCGGAATGAACTTATTTCCATTGTGAACAGCAAAAGTATGACCTACGAAGTCCGGCGTAATGGTACTGCGACGACTCCAGGTTTTGATCACACCCTTTTTGCTTCTGCCCTCAGTCATGGCGATGATTTTTGTTTCCAGACTGTTGTCAACGTAAGGACCTTTTTTAATCGAACGACCCATGTGTTATGTGTTAATTGGTTTGTATTTATTTGGCAATTTTCTTTCCGTCTCTGCGCTGGATAATCAGTTTATCACTACCCTTACCGCGCGTACGTGTTTTTTCACCCTTGGCATACTTACCGGTTCTGCTTCTGGGGTGTCCACCGGAGGCCTTACCTTCACCACCACCCATTGGGTGATCTACCGGGTTCATGGCAACACCTCTTACACGGGGGCGAATACCTTTCCAGCGGTTCTTTCCGGCTTTACCTGCAGTCTCAAGGTTGTGATCACTGTTTGAAACAACACCTACGGTTGCATAACAATTGATCAATACTTTTCTCAATTCTCCTGAAGGCATTTTGAGAACAGCATAAGATTCTTCCTTATTGGCTAACTGAGCAGAGGAGCCGGCACTTCTTACCAGTTTGGCGCCCTGACCCGGTTGTAATTCAATGTTGTGGATGATGGTACCCAATGGCATGTTCTTCATCAGAAGTGCATTACCAATTTCGGGCGCTACCTCATCGCCGGCGATAACGGTTGCACCGACCTGGATACCTTGCGGAGCAATGATATATCGTTTTTCGCCATCTGTGTATTGCAACAATGCGATAAAAGCGGTGCGATTGGGATCGTACTCAACAGATAATACGGTAGCACTGATGTCACGTTTGTTGCGCTTGAAATCTATGATACGATAGTGCTGCTTATTACCACCACCCATGTAGCGCATAACACGACGACCCTGGGAATTTCTTCCAGCCGTATTTTTTTGTGGTTCTAACAGACTTTTTTCAGGTTGGTTGGTGGTAATTTCCGCATAGGCGTTACCAATTCTCCACCTTGTTCCTGCTGTAATCGGTTTGTACTTCTTCAGTGCCATTTTTCTTTCATTTTCCCGCCGAAGCGGTTTACTTTTTAATCAACTTTCGCGGTAGTTGCTTACCATTCTTATTCCCCGTTTGGCCGGGAAAGACCTTATTAAATATTAGCGTATAAATCAATGCTGTCACCTTCGGCTACAGTCACCAGTGCCTTCTTGTAAGGACTTTTAATCCCCTTGATGAAGCCGGCCTTTGTGTAGCGGGTTTTGTTCTTACCAGGAACTACGACGGTGTTTACATCCACCACATTAACACCATAGAATTCCTC
Organism: uncultured Sediminibacterium sp.; assembly: GCA_964448845.1. GTDB lineage: Bacteria > Bacteroidota > Bacteroidia > Chitinophagales > Chitinophagaceae > Sediminibacterium. The sequence goes on along the minus strand of CAYUXJ010000010.1, from coordinate 70,553 downwards.
AATAGCCTTTTTTATCTCCAGTTTGTTGGCACGCTTATCAACTTTGAAAGCATATCTGCGGAGTTTTTCCTGTTGCGCATTGGCCTTTTCGGTAACAATGGGTTTTATTAATACTTCGCTGAGTTTCATAATAATGAGTTTAGAACATGTTTTAATTAAGCAGCCACTTCCTCCGTGAGAATTTTAGCCGTATTTTCCAGCAGCAGCAGTACATCTGCATTCATCAATTCGTAGGTATTGATGTCAGAGAGAAGACGACTACCTAGGTTCGGAATGTTCCGGGCACTCAGGTAAAGATTGTCCTGGTATTCCGGTAACACCATGAGTGTTTTCTTGTCGGCGATGTTCAGGCTTTCCAGAACGCCCATCATGGTCTTCGTCTTAGGGGCATCCATCTCGATGTCTTCAATAACATACACCGCATTTTCTTTTGCCTTGTATGAAAGTGCAGACATCTTGGCGAGGTCTTTTACTTTTCTGTTTAATTTAAATCCATAGTCATGGGGCTTAGGACCGAAAATGGTACCACCGCCTTTGTATAATGGATTACGGATATTTCCTTTACGGGCTCCACCGGTACCTTTTTGCTTGTGCAGCTTGCGACTGGCACCCTTTACTTCGGCACGTGTTTTTACTTTATGTGTTCCCTGACGACCCTGAGCCAGATACTGCTTAACAGCCAGATAAATAGCATGGTCATTGGGTTCGATGGCGAAAATATCATCCGGTAACTCAACCGTTCTGCCGGTTTTTTCTCCTTTGGTATTTAAAACGTCTACTTGCATTTTTTAACGATTGATAGGTGATTACTTCTGAATCAGAACGATAGACCCGTTGTGTCCGGGTACAGAACCACTGATGAGGATATAATTTTTTTCAGGGAAAATTTTTACAATCTTGAGACCCTTCATCTTTACGCGGTCTCCGCCCATTCTACCAGCCATGCGCATTCCCTTGAATACACGTGAGGGGTAAGAAGAGCCACCAATAGAACCTGGTGCACGTGAACGATCGTGTTGTCCGTGAGATGCTTCACCCACACCCGAAAAGCCATGGCGCTTTACAACACCCTGAAAACCTTTTCCTTTGGTTGTTCCCACTACCTCAACAGATTCACCTTCGGAGAAAATATCAACGGTTACCGTTTCGCCCAAAGTTTTGGGGATAGAATAATTACGAAATTCTTTTACGAATTTTTTTGGTCCAGTCTGTGCTTTGGTAAAATGATTGATTTCAGCCTGGGTAGCGTGCTTTTCCTTCTTTTCGCCAAATGCCAGCTGAAGTGCGGCGTAGCCGTCTGAGTCGGCGGACTTTACCTGTGTAACTGTACAGGGTCCTGCCTCAATGATGGTACAAGCAGTTTGCTTGCCATCCTGCGAGAAGACACTTGTCATCCCGATTTTCTTTCCAATAATTCCTTTCATCGTTCGCGGTTTAATGCCCCGCGCAGGTTATAAAGGACAATCTGCCGATGAAAGCAGATTTCAATCCTCGTTCGCCACCGACCTTTTCCTGTGTTTTTTCGTTTCGAAAAGAGGAAGTACCGGCAGTAAACAAACCTCGAAGGGCCTGTTTATATGTTACCTCCCGACCAACCCCGGGAGTTTAGGCTATGTCAGCGCTTTTTTAGTCCGCCGTTGGCAGATTTGAAAGATGACATTATGATAAGAACTTTACTACTACTTCAACAAAGACTGATCTTTTATCAGGCTTTGATTTCAACCTCAACACCCGAAGGCAAATCCAACTTGCTCAGTGCATCCACCGTACGAGAAGAAGAGGTATAAATATCCAACAAACGCTTGTGCGTTGCCAGTTGGAACTGCTCCCTACTCTTCTTGTTCACGTGTGGTGAACGGAGTACAGTGAAGATTTTTTTGTGGGTTGGCAGCGGAATAGGCCCCGTAACTACCGCACCTGTACTGCGTACAGTTTTTACAATCTTTTCAGCAGACTTATCTACCAGATTATGATCGTAAGACTGCAATTTTATTCTGATTCTTTGAGACATATTCCTATACCCATTTTCATATTGGGAGGGCAAAGGTAATACTAAGGGGTTAAATAGAAAAATTTTTCTGCCTTTAAAGTCTATTTTACTCAATTAATCACCTCGTCAAATTACTTATTAAAATAATGTATATATGCCTATATGAATAGATCTGTTGAAAAAATGCAGGCGAGCGGCCATTTATACCCCCTTGTTGATAAGAGTTATCCTTTAAGAGGCAGTGTTCAGTTCATAGACCATCTTTTTTTGATATTTTTACGCTATTACCACTCCTATGGCCAAAAAGCATAAAAAAAGGACCCAGGAAGCCCAGTCCACCCCCTCCACCCCTGCCCCCGAAAAATCATCGTCGCATTCACTGCAACACTGGATTTCAATTGGTTTCATCCTATTGTATTTGTTGGTGGAGTTCATACCCAACCTGGGTTCGTATGACACCATGGGGCCCCAATGGCTATACCTTGCCGTTGTTGATACATTCGTTTTGGTCTACCTATTATACAACTATGCAGCTTACGCGCAGGCCGTAAGGAATCTATTCGGAAGCGCTTATACGTATATCTTACTTGCTTTCCTTGGTTGGTCGGTCTTGTCGATTACCTGGGCTTTTAATACTACCGAAACATGGGTCTGCCTGGCCCGATTGATAACAACCATCGTTGCTTTCCTTAATCTTTATATGCTACTTTATGGTAATAAGGGATTTATTTCCATCCTCACATTGATATTGGTCAGTCTACTTATACTGCAATCCGCCCAATCCCTCAGTTACCTATTTTCACAGATGGGCAGTATGGGTTTTGTTGAAATCGTATTAGGGATGCGGGGTAATGCTGGCAATAAAAATATTTATGCTGCCAGTCTGATGATCAAAATACCTTTTGCATTGTATGGCCT